>JBBRYP010000045.1:0-37652 GCA_038237515.1 Gaiellales bacterium | reverse complement strand
CGCAAGGCGCTCGGGCCTGAGCCCTGGATCGAGACGCGCTCCCCCGGCTACCTGCTGCGCCTATCGCCCGACCAGCTCGACCTCGGCCGGTTCGAGCGCCTGACCGAGCAGGCGGCTCGCGCGCTCGGCCAGGCGAAGGCGCAGCTCGCCGCCGACCTCCTTCGCGAAGCCCTAGGGCTCTGGCGCGGCGAGGCGCTTGCCGACCTGGCTCGAGAGCCCTTCGCCCAGATCCCGATCGGCCGACTCGAGGAGATCCGGCTGACGGCCCTCGAGCAGCGGATCGACGCGGACCTCACGCTTGGCCGCCACTCGGAGCTGGTTGGGGAACTGGACGCGATCGTCGCCGACCAGCCGCTGCGCGAGCGTTTCGCCGCGCAGCGGATGCTCGCCCTCTACCGCTCGGGGAGACAGACAGAGGCTCTCGATGTCTACCGCAACACGAGACAGGCGCTCGTCGATGAGTTCGGCATCGAGCCGACGCCGGCGCTCCAGGAGCTCCAGCGGGCGATCCTGAGACAGGATCCCTCGCTCCGCCTCGCGCGCGCCGCGCCGGTGCCCGCCGCCTCGGCGGCGGATCGAGCGGTGCTCGTCCTCCCTTCGGCCAACGAGCAGATCGACGGCCTGCTCACAGTCGCCGAGCCCCTGGCGCGGCTCGCCGAGCGCGAGCTGATCATCGCCCGCCTGCTCCGCGAAGAGCGTGAGCTGGCCGGAGCGAGCGCCGCCGTGAACGCACAGCAGGACGCGCTTAAGGTCAGCGTCCGGACGGCAGTGTTCACGACGCTCGAGCCGGCCCGCGACGTGGCTCGCCTCGCGGCGACCTACGACGTCGAGCTCGTGCTCCTCGACGCTGCAACCGCCTTCGACACGCCCGAGCTACCGGAAGAACAGGCGGCGATCCTGGAACTCTCGCCTGCCGACCTCGCACTCCTCGCGGGCGAGTGGGTCGAATGGGATCGCGGAGCAGGCATCTTCGTGCCCTTCGGCGGCAGCGAGCACGACTGGGCCGCGCTGGAGCTGGCCACGGCGCTAGCCGCCTCGACGGGCGCGCCGCTCCGGCTCGTCGGAACGCGAGCAGATCCGAGCCGCGGCCGGCGCGACGCCAGCCGCCTGCTCGCGGACGCGTCGCTCGCCGTTCAGCGCGTCGCCGGCGTCCCGAGCGAGCCGCTCCTCGCCGACCCGACGGAGGAGGCCCTCCTCGCCGCCGTCGAGCAGGCGACGCTCGTCGTCGTCGGCATCTCTCCCCGCTGGCGCCAGGAGGGACTGGGCGCGCCGCGACGAGCGCTCGTCCGCCGGGCGCTCGCCCCCGTTTTGGTCGTCCACCGCGGGCTGCGGCCCGGCGGGCTCGCTCCCCGCGAGAACCGCACTCGCTTCACCTGGGCGGTGGAAGCGCAGTCCGGCCAGTAGAGCCGGTCAGACGGTGCAGGACGCCTCCACCTGGGCCACGTAGTTCGCGTACGACTGAGTTCCACCGTGGGCGTTCGCCCGCGGCGCTCCGCCGTCGTAGAGGGCCACCGTCGCCACGACTTTCGTGTCGGGGCGAACAGCGAAGAGCAGGTTCTTGCCGACGGTGTAGGCGTAGACCCCAGTCTTTGCCGTGCTCCACTCCGACGGCTTGACCCCGGCACCGTACGCCCGCTGGAGGTCCGCGAGCGTCGAGCAGGGCCCGACTCCCTTCGCGGTCCTATAGTTCCTGTTCCAGGTCGTGATGATGATCGCCCGCTTGCCGTGGGGTGGAAAGTAGACCGCCACCCTCGGATCCTGGAACGCAAGCGAAGGGTAGTTCGTCACAGTAAGCGTCTGTGGACGCCAACCGCCGAAGCGCCTTTTGTAGGCATCCGCGGCCAGGCCGAGCTTCGCGCCGGCGATCGCGTCCTGCGAGATCGACGGCGGGCGGCCGGCAGGCGACTCGCCGCGGGTCGCGAGCACACCGGCTATCGATGCTCCAGCCGCGGCGAGGACGGCGAGAGCGGCCGCGGCGTAGCGCCGCCGGCGCGGGCTGCGACGGACGAGCGTCTTGCCCTGCAGCGCCGCCTGTGCGGCCTCGACAAGCTCGGTGCAGGTCGAGAACCTGTCGTCGGCCGACTTCGCGAGCGCGGTCGCGAAGACGCTGTCGAACGCCTCCGGCAGGTCGGGCCGGAGGACGGAGAGAAGCGGGGCCGGCTCGTTCAGATGGGCGAAAACGACCGAGAGCTCGCTGTCGCCCGCGAAGGGACGAACGCCGGCGAGGCACTCGAAGAGGACACAGCCGAGCGAGTAGACATCGGCGCGGTGGTCGATCGGGCCGCCTGCGATCTGCTCGGGCGGAACGTAGTCGATCGTCCCGACGAAGCCGCGGTCGCCGGTCAGGCTGCTGACCGAGGAAACGTGCCGGGCCAACCCGAAGTCGCAGACGTACGCGTGCTCCGCGCCGGGCGCTGCAGCCAGAAGGATGTTGCCGGGCTTGACGTCTCGGTGCACGAGTCCCGCGGCATGCGCCGCGTCGAGGGCGCCGGCCACCTGCGCGATCACGCGCAGCGCCCGCCCCGGCTCGAGCGCGCCGTCCTGCTGGAGCAGCTCGCGCAAGTCCGAGCCCTCCACATAGGCCATCGCTAGGTAGAGAAGACCGTCCAGCTCGCCGAACGTGAGCGTCCGAACGATGTGGGGATGGTCGAGGGTCGCCGCGATGCTCGCTTCCCGCAGGAACCGCTGACGGAAGCGCTCGTCGTCGGTCAGGCCCGCCGCGAGGAGCTTCAGCGCGACGCGCCGCCCCGCCGCCGTGTCCTCCGCGAGATAGACGGCTCCCATCGACCCCTGGCCGATGAGCGACTCCACCCGGAAGCCGGCAACGACCGTGCCTGTCAGAACCTCCGGCGGCATCGCGTGCCCGAGTCTCGCAAGCGGCCAGGTCGATATCAATTCGACCGGGGTGCGGGATCGCTCGTGGCGCCGCCGCGCGACGCGGAGCGGTTGCTCCAGCCCGAGGTCACGAAGGGCCACGCCGGAAGCTTGATCGTGTCTATATCGGGGCTCTCGTCGGCCGCAAGAGCCGGGTGGGGAGAAACCGCTGCACTTCCGGTGCAGAGGCGTCTCACGGGCGTGCGCGCCGGCGGGTTACGCTCGTCGCGGGTGGCGGGTGGCCTCAGTCCCCACCCCGGGTGGGGATGTGGGGCGGGCGAGGGGCCGCCCCGCTCTAGACCTTCGCCTCCTCGCGATCCTTTTTCGTCTCGGCGATCACCTTCTGGGCGATGTGCGTCGGCACCTCGTCGTAGCGCAGGAACGCCATGTGGTAGTCGCCGCGGCCTCCGGTCAGCGAGGTGAGCGACTGCGAGTAGGTGAGGATCTCAGCCATCGGCACCTCGGCCCGGATGCTCGTCATCGCGCCGCGCGGCTCCATCCCCTGGAGCCGGCCGCGCCGCGAGTTCAGGTCGCCGTTCACCGCCCCGACCGACTCGTCCGGGACGGTCACGTCCACGAGCATGATCGGCTCGAGGAGGACCGGGTCGGCCTTCTCGTAGGCGCTCTTGAAGGCCATCGAGCCGGCGATCTTGAACGCCATCTCGGAGGAGTCGACGGTGTGGTAGGAGCCGTCGACGAGCCGCACGCGCACCCCCTGCACCGGCGCGCCGGCGAGGTCGCCGTGGAGCATCGCCTCCTGGATTCCCTTGTCGACGGCGGGGCGGAAGCTCTGCGGGATCACGCCGCCGACGATCTTGTCGACGAACTCGTAGCCCGTATGCCCGTCGAGCGGCTCGAGCACGATGTGGCAGTCGCCGAACTGGCCCCGCCCGCCCGTCTGCTTCTTGTAGCGCCCCTGCGCGCGCGACTCCCGGCGAATCGTCTCCAGGTAGGGGACACGCGGCTGGCGCAGCTCGACCTCCACGCCGAAGCGGCGGCGCAGGCGCTCGACCGCCACCTCGACGTGGATCTGGCTCATGCCCGACAGGAGCTGCTCGCCCGTCTGCGGGTCACGCCGCATCGAGAGCGTCGGATCCTCCTCCGAAAGGCGGCGGAGGGCGGACCCGACCTTGTCCTCGTCCCCCTTCGCCTTCGGGCTCACCGCGAAGCTCATCACCGCTTCCGGAAAGTCGATGTGCGGCAGCTCGATCTGGCGCTCCGCGTCGAGCAGCAGGTCGCCGGTCATCGTCTCTTTCAACTTCGCGACCGCGCCGAGGTCGCCGGCCCCGAACTGCGCCGCCTGCGAATGCTCCTTTCCCTGGAGGGCGAGCAGCTGCCCCACGCGCTCCTTGCCGTGCGTGCGCGCGTTTGCAAGCGTGGAGTCGGAGGCGAGTGTCCCGGAGAGGACGCGGAACAGGTTGATCCGCCCGGCGAAGGGATCGGCGACCGTCTTGAAGACGAACGCGGCAGCGCCGCCGCCCTCTACCTCCAGCCCCGCCGGCACGCCCTTCCTCGCCGGCGAGGGAACGCCCTCGACGAGGAGGTCGAGCAGTGCCGTCGTGCCGAGGTTCTTCGTGGCGACCGCCGCGGCGACCGGGTAGATCTCGTTGCGAGTCACGGCGTCTTTCAGGGCGTGGGCGACCTCCTCGACCTCGAGCTCCTGGCCGTCCAGGTAGCGCTCCATCAGGCCCTCGTCCGTCTCGACGACCGTGTCGAGGAGCTTCTCGCGGTACTCCGCCACGAGGGCGGCGAGCTCGGCCGGGATCTCGACCGACTGCGACTCCCGCGCGCCGTCGGGACTGAGGTAGGCCTTCATGTGCAGGAGGTCGACGATGCCGCGCAGCTCGTGCTCGCTGCCGATCGGCAGGTGCACCGCCACGCAGCGCTCCGAGAGCCGGGCCCGGAGCTGCTCGAGCGTCCGGAAGAAGTCCGCGCGCTCGCGGTCGAGCATGTTGACGACGATCACGCGGGAGAGTCCAAGCTCCTCCGCGCGCTCCCAGACACGGCCGGTTCCGACCTCGGCGCCCATCACGGCGCTCGCAACCACGAGCGCGCCCTCGACGACGCGGAGAGAAGCCACGGTGTCGCCCTGGAAGCCGGCATCGCCCGGCGTGTCCACAAGGTTGATCTTGCGCCCCTGCCACTCCGCGCGGCACAGGGACGCCGCGAGCGACATCCGGCGGCGCTGCTCCTCCTCCTCCCAGTCCGCGACGGTCGAGCCGGCCTCCACCGTTCCCAGCCGGTTCGTCTGGCCCGCCTGGTAGAGCATGGCCTCGACGAGCGAGGTCTTCCCGGTCCCGCGGTGACCGACGACGGCGACGTTGCGAATCTTTCCGGGCTCGGCTGCGGGCATGCGGGAGGGTCCTCCTCTTCGTCGAGATCACGCCGGCCGGGCGGCCGCTGGAGGAGGATTCTAACTCGGCAGCGGCGCTACGCCCCGGCGCGCGCGCCGCCTGCGAGCCGCGATTTCAGGCGCAGGATCGCCTTCGTGTGGAGCTGTGAGACGCGCGACTCGGTGACACCGAGAACCTCCCCGATCTCCCGCAGCGTCAGCTCCTCGTAGTAGTAGAGGGTGACGACGAGCTTCTCGCGCTCCGGCAGGCGGGCGATCGCCTCCGCGAGCGCCTCGCGAAGCTCCGTCTGGGCGAGCGCGGCCTGCGGCTCGGGGCCGGCCGTGTCCTCGATCGTGTCGATCAGGGCGACCTGGTCGCCGCCCGCCGAGACCGTCCAGAGCTCGTCGAGGGCGGCGATGGACGAGCGCGAGATCTCGCTCAGGCTCTCGGCGAGCTCGTCCTCCGAAAGCCCGAGCTCGCGGGCGATCTCCTCGTCGGTGGGGGCGCGCGTCAGCTTCGACTCGAGCTTGCCGATCGCGCGCTCGATCTCTCGCGCACGCGCGCGGACAGAACGCGGCACCCAGTCCATCGCCCTCAGCTCGTCGATGATGGCGCCCCGGATCCGGGCAATGGCGTACGTCTCGAACTTGATGTCGCGGCCGGGGTCGTAGCGCTCGATCGCGCCGATCAGACCGAGCAGACCGTAGGAGACGAGGTCGCCCTCGTCGACGTGCGCCGGAAGCCCGCTGCCGAGCCGGCCGGCGACGTACTTGACGAGAGGTGCGTACGAGACGATCAGCCGGTCGCGAAGCGCCTTCTCGCCGGTGCGCCGGTAGGTCAGCCACAGCTCCTGGGTCGCGTCGGCCACGCGTAGAGAATACGGCGTGAGGCGGCGCGTTCCCCTGGCGCCTGCTCACGAGGTGTGCCAGGCGGCGCGTGTCGTGAGGCGAGGCTCTACCGCCGCTGCAGTACGCGCAGCGCGAGGCTGCCCATCCAGAGCGCCAGCGCCGCCGCGGGCGCCCCGATCACCCAGCGGCCTGCCCTCGCCGCCGCCGCGGCGATCGCCCCGAGGCCGATCGCGAGCACGGCGAAGAGCGCGCCGAGCGCCAGGCGCTGGGAGGGGGCGCGCACGCGGCCCGGCTACCCGTCGCGAAGCGAGTCGTCCCGCTCGCCTTCGTCTTCGCCGTACCCCTTGCCCCGCTGCGCCTCCTCGAGCGCATCGCCTTCGCCGCGATCCGCCTCCGGGCGGTCGTCCTGCGCCGGGGGCGGTCCTTCCTGCTCGTCGGCGGTCATGACCAAGATGTGCCCGCGAAGCGAGGGCTACAATCCTCGGCTCCACCCGCGGAGGGGCGTAGCTCAATTGGCAGAGCACCGGTCTCCAAAACCGGGGGTTGCAGGTTCAAGTCCTGTCGCCCCTGCTCCGTTTATAGCTGCTGACTCTGATTCGCCATAGGAAATGGCCATTACAACCACCTCAGGCGACCGTGCCGGGTCGAAGCGAGTGTCGCGTGCCTGAGCAGTAGGCCTCGCGCCCGTGCAGCGAGCACCGTCGCTGACGACGTTGGAGAACGCGGCAGACCGAGCCGGAGCGAACGCGGCAGCCATTCCTTGCTTCGGTGTCAGAACGAAGGTCGGCGAAAAGCCCCAGTCCCGCTCCTCGAAGACGATCACGTACCCGACGCGGCACACGCTCGTCGAGAGGTCGCGGCCGATGCTTCGTTCGATGTCACCGTGCACCTTTGCACGCCCTTGACCTACCGCCTCCTAAGGTGGCCGCTCGGCGGGCAGTAGAACCCGTACTTGTAGTACTCGCGGTTTCCGACCTTGCAGAACTCTCCCGTCGCGAGACACTTGTGGCCCCAGCTCAAGGAGGCGTGGACGTACCGGGAGGAACAGATCTTCGCGGCTGTGAGCGGCGACAGGCCCGCGAGCGAGGCCGCGGGCACCGCCGTGGAACCGGCGCAGGCACCGGCAGCGATAAGGGTTACGAACGCGAGACGGCGCTTCATCCGATCACTCCTTAGTAGCTTGCGCAAAGGATCGGCACCGTCGCGTGATGTCATGAATGACGTGGCCCCTCTCGCGGCGGCGGAGCCCTACTCGCCGCCGTTGCCGCCGCGACGGCACAGGCGCGCCGGCCAGCGCATTGAAAGCCCCGATCCGCTGTGCGGGGGCTCCGTCCGTGGCCTGAACGGCTCCCGGCGCAGCCTGGGCTGGCAGGAACGCGCTGCTCACGGCTCCCGCTCAAGCGACCCGTTTCCCAAGCCGATCACGTCTGCAGTGTCTGCCGTGTCTGTGGCGCAGAGGGCGCACCCTTAGCGTCGTCGAAGGAGGAGGCTGCTGGTTCGGCGGGCGCTTTTGGACTTCGGAGTCGATGCGGGCTGGCGCGCTCGCCGCTGCGGACCCGTGGCACCTCATCGGTCGGCGAAGTGTCGTCGGAAGCGCGCTGGTGGCCAAGACATGCATCTTCTGCGAAAGGCGTGAGCTGACGCGCGAGCACGTCTTCGGAAAGTGGCTCACGGCCCTTTTGCCTGGGGAAGCCGACTTCTTCACGCGCGCAGGCCAGCGCGACGGGTACGAGCCGCACACGCAAAAAACAAACCAGGGTGCTAGTGCTGCGCGGCGGTGTTGATCGTCGCCGCCACCAAATCACCCATGCCCTCGTATCAGGCTGAGCAACGTCGTCTTCTGACGGTTCGAGACGCTCAGTCGGATGCCGTCCGTGAACACCTCCATCCCAACGATTTTCGGGTAGGCGAACTCCACCGGGCGGATCGAAGAAGTGAACGAAGCCTTCGGTCACGTCACCGGCGACTTCTGTGAGTGCGGCAGCACGGACTGCATCGAACGGATCCTCCTGTCACGCGAGGAATACGAGCCACTTCGAAGCGACCCGACGCACTACGCGGTCATCCCCGGCCACGTCGCTCCCAGCTGCGAGGTGTGCTCGCCCGGACGACAACTGCGATGCCGTTGAGAAGCTCGAGGAGGCGGCCGTGGTCGCCGAGCATCTCGATCCGCGAAGCCCGGCTAGCCTTCCTCCCCGAACTCCCGCACCGCGCACGCCGGGCAGAAGCTCACGACTTTCGGCGGATCGTCGTCCGTGAGGCAGGCGCGCCAGCGCAGGGTCTCCGCGCCTGAGGCGACGATCCCTCATTCGCCGCAGGTGAGCGTGTCCACGAGGGCAGCCTAGAGCGGAAGCGACACTACGGCGAGGAGGAACACTGGAGCGGCCCGCGGGGTCTGGGGGGGCGCGCTCCGAGCCGCGGCGGGCTAGCAGCCGGAGCCGGGAAGGTCGTCCCGGTCGGCCCAGTACGGGTCGCGGCTCCCGGACTTTGCCAGGCCGCGGGCGACCATGTAGCCGACCCCGACGATCGCGACGTACAACCAGGCGCGGATCGCCGGGAACGCGTCGACGTTGCGGTTGTTGTTGCCGTCACCCTCACCGATCACCGCAGAGGCGATCAGGATGCCGACGATGAGCGCGACCATCGCCCAAAACTCGGTCGTTTTGAACGCGTGCTTGGTCTCGGTCGAGAGACGCATCAGGAGGCCACCGCCGCCTGACGAGCTACGCGAACCACCGGATTTTTCCGCCACAGATGTTCCTTGCGCTGAGCAGTCCCTAGCGGACTGCGGGCACGTCCGGTTCCCGGGGTGTTGCAAAACAAACGCGCAGCCTTCATGTCGGACTTCCGCCGTAGATCCATATGCCCCGAGGTCAGCGCAGGCCGAACGCGGACCTCCTCCTAGCCGTTCGAGTCCGGTCGCAGCCGTTACCGTCGTTCTCGCCGCTGTGGGAGCTCTCGTCGTCTCTCAGACGCCTGCCGCCCATCCCGGCGCCTTCGAGTGCGGCTATGAGTTGGGGAGCTGAAGACGCTCTCCGACGCGCGCGGCCCTCGCTTTCGCTACACGTTGGGGGACTCGAGCGTCGACGCGCTCCGCCGCTGCCGCAACCCCGGACGCTGCCGCAGCTGGACGCGGGGAGCCACCGCCTCCCGGACCGTCAGATACAACGCGCGAGGGCGGCTCTCGTCTCTGCCTGCGGCCGGCCGCCTCCATGGGAGCGCAACCCTCGTCGGGTCGGCTTCTTCGGCCTCCTGCACGGGCAGACCGGTGTCGCGCCGAACCGGATCGAGCCGCACCCCCGTGCTCGTCTTTCGGAACGCGAACTGTTAGTCGGGCGGCGACAGCGAGGGCGCTGGCCTACTTGAGCGTCTTCAGGTAGGCGACGAGGTCTCTCAGGTTGCGGTCGGGGATGATCCCGCCCCAGTGCGGCATCGCCACGATCGGCGCCTTGCCGATGACGCTGCCGCTGCGGATGAAGTCGATGATCTTCGCGTCGGTGTTGAACTCCTTGCGGAAATCCTGGCCCGCGAGCGGCGGGATCGCCTTGTCTGGCGACTGAGGATTGGGGACGCCGCCGAGACCGTTCGGCCCGTGGCAGTTGATGCACCCATACCGGATGTACAGAGCGGAACCGGCGACAGCCGCGCCCTGGCCGCGAGGCACAGGAACCGGGGTCGCGTAGGGCACCTTCGGGAGCCCGGCGCGGATGTACGCGACGAGATCGCCGAGCTGGCTCTTCGAGATCAGCGGGCCCCAGACAGGCATGAAGGGACGCTTCGGGTTGCGCGACTCCCCCAGCCCGTGCTTGATGATCGAGGTGAGCTCCGCGACCGTCAGCGACCTGCCGATCGCCTTCAGGGCGGGCACGTAGCGCGAAACCGTGCCGCTTCCCTGCTCACCGTGGCAGGCCGAGCACGCGAACTGGACGAAGATGTGCGCGCCCATCGCCACACGCGGGTCGACCTTCGCGCCGCTCGTGCGGGCGCTGTGCCCCCCGGCGGCACCGGTCAGTGCGAGCGCCGCGACGGTGGACGCGATGGCGACACCACCCAGCACTAAGGACAAGTTACGCATCGTGCCCAGTATCCCACTGCGTGCGTGCGGGATCAACACGCGGCTTCCAGCCTCAATGGTGGGGTTCGCCCCGGATCGCTTCCTTGGAGAGTCCGCCGCGAACGCCGATCAAGGCGAGGAACGCCAGAGCGAGCCCGACGCTAGCGATCATCGCGAGGTTCAAGCCCCAACCCACCTGCGCGGCCGGCACGTTCGCGAGCGCGTGGCGCACGTGGTGGCGGTCGTAGAGCGCGATACCGAAGCTGGCGACCGAGGCAGCGAGGCCGATCAGGAGAGCGACCTTCCTACGCCCCTGCGCATAGATGAGAAGGCAGATCCCGGCGATGGCGGCCGCCCCGGCGACGAGCCAGCCGTCGTTTGAGCCGTCCGTGCCAGATACGGAGATCCCGAGTGGCCCTTTCACCCACGGCCCGAACGCCCCGAGGAGGACGAGCGCAACGGCGGCCACCGCCAGCCAAAATTGGATTCGTCTTGTGGCTTCGGTGAGATTTCGACTCATCGTCTCCTCAAATCGTGTGGGGGAAGTCGCGGAACGGGCCGCGCCTGCTGATCCCGTCCGGCTCCTCCCGCGGATGCTTACGCCTGCGGTTAGGCCGTCTCATCCCCCAGGCAGAATCATCCATGGAGCCTCGAGACCGCCCGGCAATCGAAAATCGCGGGTAGGCCGCACCCGCTGCTTTCCTGCCGCAACTGAACCGCACCTCGGCGGCACCTCAGGCTGCACGCACCCGCGCGTGGATCTCGCGTGTCAGCATCTCGATCTTCTCCGTCAGGTCCTTGTCCTGCCGGGTCAGCTCCGTATTCGCAGTCAGGAGCGCCTTGAGCTCGCCGGTCTCGTCCTTCAGGGCCTTCTCCCTCTCCTGCATGTGCTGCATCACCTCGTTTCGGTGCTCCTCGAGCTGGTCGAGCGCAACCTTGTCCCGGTCGGCCTGCCGCGTCTGCGCCAGCAGGATGAGCGGCGCGGCGTATGCCGCCTGCGTCGAGAACGCGAGGTTGAGCAGGATGAAGGGGTAGGGGTCCCAGCGGAGGCCGACCGCGATGGCGTTGACCGCGATCCAGGCGATGACGAGGATCGTCTGCCCCAGGATGTACCTGGGCGTGCCGAAGAAGCGTGCGGCAGCCTCGGCCCGGTGACCGAAGGCATCCTCACCGAACGCGGTCACCGCTTCGCAGTTCGAGGCGGCCGGCGTCGCTCCTCCCGCGACGCGGGTCAGCCGCGGGCAAAGGTCGGCCTTCTTCAGGCCAGGACAGGCCCCTAACTCAGTTGGGTCCGTCAGTCCTCTGCGAGAGCTCGGGATCCGAGCGCCACGCACGGAGGCTCTCGGGCGCCGGCAAGCTGCGGATCAGATGAAGCATGGCCCCTACCGTCATCGTCGCCGCGTCGACGAGCGACCCTTCGAGGGTGCACTGGAAGCCGCCGCCCTCCGCCGGGGAGATGTGGGCTTCCTCGGCCGCGTAGCCGAGGGCGCGTAGGCGGCAGTTCGCCTCTTCGATCAGCGCCGCGGAGGAATCCACGGTGGGCGCGTTCCCGGTGGGAGATCTAGTAACCCTGGCCGCGGATGGCTGGGCTACGCGCAGCAATGCGCCGCCTCGCCGTCCTGGCTTTCGCGCTCTGCGTGTCCGCCCTCTTCGCGACGAGCGCCTTCGGCGGCTCGCCGACCATCGCGGCCAGGACGGCGATCGGAACGCTCTCTGCCGAGAACGCGGCGTTCAACGCCTCCAACTGGAAGGCGCTGTGGTCTGCCTACACCGCGTCGTACCGGACCCACTGCGGTCCCTATGCGACGTTCGCGAAGAACCTCACCGCCCTTCACAAGCAGCTCCATGCCAAGCTGACGACGAAGATCACAGCCTTCGCACGGCTGCTGACCGCCGGCGCCGCCCGGCAGCAGCGACGCACGCCGGCTGAAGCGGCGCTCGCGGCGGTATCGTCGAGACGGTGCCGGACGCGTCGCGCCTTGCGATCTTCGTCGTAGCGGCTCTCGCGCTGCTCGCGGTTCCAGGCCCGAGCGTGCTCTACATCGTCACGTAGAGCATCGGTCAAGGCCGCCGGGCGGGCATCGTCTCCTGCGCCGGGATCTTCACCGGCACGCTCGTCCACGTGGCGGCAGCGACCGTCGGCCTCTCCGCCCTCCTCGCTTCCTCCGCCACCGCGTTCGACGTCGTCAAATACGGCGGAGCAGCCTACCTCGTCCTCGTGGGAATCCACCGGCTGGCCGGGCGCGAGCCGGAGGCGGTTCCGCAGGCCGGCTCGCCACGGTCGCGCGGCCGCCTGTACCGGCAGGGGGTCGTCGTCAACGTGCTGAACCCGAAGACCGCGCTCTTCTTCCTCGCCTTCCTGCCGCAGTTCGTGGAGCCGACACGCGGCTCCGCCACCGTGCAGATCCTCATCCTCGGCTTGCTCTTCGCCGGCCTCGGGTTCTTGAGCGACGGCGTCTACGCACTGGTTGCGGGGACGTTCGGCGAGTGGCTGCGCGAGAGCCGTCGCTACCTGAGCGTCCAGCGCTACCTCTCCGGCGCGGTGTTCGTCGGCCTCGGCGCGGTTGCGGCTCTCTCCGCTCCCGTCCGGAAGCAGTGAGGCTCGGCGGCGGGCGCAGGCCTCGCGGCCCAGGCCCGCCGCCTCGGCTTTCTACATGTGCATCATCCCCGCGACGAGCTGGCCGCGGATCGCTCCGTTCGGATACCCGGCCGTGTGGACGTTCACGTAGTAGGCGTTCGGGTTCGACTCGATCGCCGCGACGATCGCCTTCGGCGCTACCTGGCAGCCCTTCGCCTTGTACGCGCGGCCGAGCGGCACGACCACGGGCCCTGCCTTGCCGGGCGCGCCCTTGTGGATGTGGGCGACGAGGGCCTTGCCGATGCCGGCAACGCCGTCGAAGGCCCAGCAGACCTTGCCGCTCTTCAGGTTGACGTTCACGATGCCGTGCCCGGTCGAGGAGCCCTTGGGCACCTCGACGCGGCCGGTGAGCTTCGCGCTCAGGAGCGGATGCATGGAGTCGCCGGCCGCGAGCGCGACGAGCGGGACGGCGGCGGCCGCGAGCGCAGCCGCGAGGAGCATTCTGATCTTCATCGAGCCTCCTGGCTTTGGGTACGACCAGTGTTCCCGTCAGGAGCGGCGGCGGCGGCTCTCGTAAGCAAGATTTAAGGAACCGGGGGCGCGGTTTGCGCGTAGCCTGAGACCATGATCGTCCTCCTCGGCATCGGCTTCCTCGCGGGGATCATCACGTCGATCTCGCCCTGCGTCCTCCCGGTTCTGCCGATCGTGCTCGCCGGTGGGGCGACCGGGACGAAGCGGCGGCCCTACGCGATCGTCGGCGGCTTGATCGCGAGCTTTGCGCTCTTCACGCTCTTCGCGGCCTGGATCCTCGACAAGCTCGGCCTGCCCAAGGACCTGCTGCGCGACATCTCGATCGGCCTGCTCTTCCTGCTCGCGGCGACGCTCCTCGTGCCGCGCGTCGGCCAGATCCTCGAGCGACCGTTCTTCTTCCTGACCCGTCGACGGTCCGGAGACATGGGCGGTGGCTTCCTGCTCGGCGCGAGCCTCGGGCTCGTCTTCGTCCCTTGCGCTGGCCCGGTGCTCGGCGTGATCACGACGCAGGCCGCACGCCTTCACTTCGGCCTCGACACCGTCCTCCTCACCTTCGCCTATGCGCTCGGCGCGGCCGTTCCGATGCTGGCGATCGCCGCCGGCGGCCAGCGCGCGGGCGCCCGGATGAAGGTGTTCCGCGCCCATGCCGGCAGCGTGCGGACCGGGATGGGCGTCCTGATGGCGCTTGCCGCGTTCGCGATCACATTCGGCCTGGATCAGAAGGCGCAGACGGCGATCGGGAACTACACGAGCTTCCTGCAGAACAAGGTCGAGAAGAACTCCTACGCCCGGAAGCATCTCGCGAAGGTGACGGGTGCCGACAAGAGCGCGCTGCAGCGGGCGATCGCGAACGGCGGCGCCCAACCCGGGGCCGGGCGCCTCGCCAGCGCACACCACAAGTCGTCGCTTCCCGACTACGGCAAGGCGCCCGAGTTCGCGGGGATCGTCAAGTGGCTGAACACTTCGGGGGAACGGCCGCTGACCCTGAAGCAACTGCGAGGGAAGGTCGTGCTCGTCGATTTCCTCACCTACTCGTGCATCAACTGCATCCGCACCTTCCCCCACATCAAGGTGTGGTATGCGCGCTATGCCCCGGAAGGCTTCGTCGTCGTCGGCGTCCATACGCCCGAGTTCGCGTTCGAGCACGTGGTTTCGAACATCCGCCGGGCCGTCAAGCAGTTCGGCCTGCGCTATCCGATCGCCGTCGACAATGCGTACGGAACGTGGAACGCCTACTCGAACCAGTACTGGCCTGCGGAGTATCTGATCGACGCGAAGGGACACATCCGCCACGTCCACTTCGGCGAGGGCGAGTACGACAAGACCGAGTCCTCGATCCGCGATCTCCTGCGGGAGGCGGGCCGCCGCGTCGGCGGGACGGCGGCGGTCGCCGACACGACCCCGACGGAGCAGGCGACCCCGGAGACCTACCTCGGCAGCTTCCGCCTCGACCGCTACGTCGGCTCGCCGATCCGCGAGAACACGTTCGCGAGCTACACCTTCGCCCGCTCGCTGCCGCAGAACGACCTCTCCTACGCGGGCAGGTGGCGCGTCGAGCGCGAGCGGGCGCTCGCCGGCCCGGGCGCGCGCCTGCGGATGCACTTCCACGCGCGCAACGTGTACGTCGTGCTCGGCGGCAAGGGGCGCGTGCAGAGCTTCGTCGACGGCGCGCCCGGACCGGTGCTGCGGGTCGACTCCGACCGGCTCTACACCGTCTTCTCCTCGGTGACGACGCACGACGGAGTGCTCGAGCTGCGCTTCTCGCCGGGCGTCGAGGCCTACTCCTTCACCTTCGGGTAGACGCGGATGGCGGCCGCGACGGTGCTCGTGGTGGACGACGAGCCGATCGTCCGCAGCGTTGTGGCGCGCTATCTCGAGCGGGAGGGCTACGAGACGCTCGAGGCGGGTGACGGGGAGACCGCGCGGGAGCTGCTCGAGCGGGAGTCGCCTGCCCTGGTCGTCCTCGACCTGATGCTGCCGGGCATCGACGGACTGTCGCTCTGCCGCTGGATCAGGTCTCGTTCGGACCTGCCCGTGATCATGCTCACCGCCCTCGGCGAGGAATCGGATCGGATCGTCGGGCTCGAGATCGGCGCCGACGACTACGTGACGAAGCCGTTCTCGCCACGCGAGCTCGCGGCGCGGGTGAAGACGGTGCTGCGGCGCTCCGCGCCCGCGGAGGCGGAGCTGCGGCGCGTCGAGTCGGGCGACCTCGTGCTCGACCCGAGCACGCGCGAGGCCTACAAGTCCGGCGAGCTGCTGAAGCTGACCTTGAGGGAGTTCGACCTTCTCGGCTTCCTCGCCTCGAACCCCCGCCGCGTCTTCTCTCGCAGCCAGCTGATGGCGCGCGTCTGGGGCTACACCGCGAGCCTCGACACGGGCACCGTCACCGTCCACGTCCGGCGGCTGCGCGAGAAGATCGAGGACGACCCCTCGCGGCCGCGGCACCTCGAGACGGTCTGGGGTGCCGGGTACAGGTTCGTTCCGTGATCGACGTCGCCCTCGTCCTCGCCGGCGCAACGCTCGCGATCGGCGTCGTGGCCGCGCTCGGGCTTCGCCTGCTGCCGAGCCTGCGACTGCAGCTCGCGGGCCTCGCCCTCCTCGCCGTCGTCCTGCCGCTGGGAGCCGTGCTCGCGTCGGGGTGGGTGATGTTCCACATGCACGACGACGTCAAGATCCTCGCCGTCTCAGCCGCATCGGCGCTGTCGGCGGTCGTGGCGGCCCTCCTGCTCGCCGGCTGGATCCGCGGCCCGATCGAGCGCCTGCGTGCGAGCGCCGCCCGGCTCGCCGGCGGCGATCTGACGGCGCGCGCGCCGGAGCGCGGCATGGGCGAGCTCGCCGAGCTTGGTGGGAGCTTCAACGAGATGGCCTCCTCGCTCGAGCGCCTCTTCGACGCGCGGAGGCAGCTCGTCGCCTGGGCGAGCCACGACCTGCGCACGCCCCTGACGGCCATCCAGGCGATGCTCGAGGCGCTCGACGACGGGCTCGCGGAGCCCGAGGAGTACCTGCCCGCGCTCCACGACCAGGTGCGGCGCCTGACCGGGCTCGTCGACGACCTCTTCGAGCTCGCGCGCATCGACTCGGGCGTTCTGACGCTGGAGCTGCACGAGGCCGCGCTCGACACGGTGGTGGAATCATGCGTGCGGGGCCTGGAGGCCGAGGCGCGGGCGCGATCGGTGCACCTCGAGACGCGGGTCGACGGTCCGCTGCCGCGGGTTCGCTGCGCGCCCGAGAAGGTCGAGCGGGTGCTCCTGAACCTGCTGACGAACGCGCTGCGGCACACGCCCTCCGACGGGTCGGTCGCCGTCCTCGTCCGCCACGCGGCGGACGAGGTGCTCGTCGCGGTCGAGGACGAGGGAGAGGGCCTGTCGCCCGAAGCGACCGATCGGATGTTCGAGCGCTTCTGGCGCGGCGACCAGGCCCGCACCGGAGGCGGTTCGGGCCTCGGCCTCGCCATCGCCCAAGGGCTCGTCGAGGCACACGGTGGCCGCATCTGGGCGGAGAACCGTTCCGAGGGCGGCGCGCGGGTCGCGTTCACGCTGCCGACGGCCGCGTAAACGGCGAGGGGCCCCGCGAACGGGGCCCCTCTCGTGCGTCTCATTCGCGCGCCGTGCCGGCTAGCGCACGGTCACGCTCCGCGCGTACCAGCTCTTCGCACCCGCCGGATCGACGAGCTGGAGCCGGTAGGTGAAGCGCTTGCCCGGCTTCGCCGAGGCGTCCGCGAGCCGGTAGGTCGTCCCGGCCGCCGTTCCGGCCCGCCTCGCCGCGACGAGCGCCCGGTTGACCTTCCGGGTCAGACCCTTGGCGTCCGTGCGGAAGACGTTGAAGCCGAAGACCGTGGTCCCGTTCGCGGTCTTCCAGGTCACGGTCACGCCGACCTTCGCCCGCTTCGCCCCGAAGCTCGCGATCGTGACCGAGGTCGAACCGAAGTCGGCGTCGTAGCCACGCGCAACGTCGATCAGGTTGAAGAAGTTGCCGCCGATGCCGTTGATGTTGGGAGGCGTCTCCGCAGGCGAGGAGAGCGTGTGGGTGCTCGCCGTCACGCTGTATAGGCGATTCGAGCTCAGTGGCAGGGTCGGCGACTGGAGCCTGACGTTCGCAATCGGAACGTCGACCGTGATCGTGCCTGGGGTACCGGGCGTGTAGGTGCACGCCCCCGCACCGGTGATCTGGGTCGACGAGCCGATCGTCCCAGGGTTGCCGGCCGGGTAGGTCATCGAGACCCCGCCGCCGAGCGGCTCGACTGCGTTCTCGCCCGAGAAGCATTTGACGGTCGTTGCGCCGGTCATGCCCGCCGCCACCTCTGCGAAGACGTGGAAGTTCTTCCCGCCGTTCGCGCACGACGCGTTCGTCGAGGTACACGCGGGATCCGCGGGCACCAGCCACTGGGTCGACCAGACGAGCTGGGTGTCGGCATCGCCGGTCGGTGCCGTCGGCGCCGTGGCGAGCGCGTTCACGGCCATCTGAACGCGGTAGCAGGCGGTTCCGCTCGGATTGCAGGAGGCCGCCGCCGGTTTCGAGAAAATCGAGGCCAGAATGTCGAGGTTGGCGTCGTTCGGGCTGACGATGCTCGCCGCGTCGTAGGTTCCGTCACCTGGGGGGTCGCTTACCGAGTTGAGGAGGATCGGGTCGCCCGTGACGGTCGCCGGGCTCGTGAAGACCCCCGTGCCGCCGTTCTGCTTCACG
The DNA here is from genome assembly GCA_038237515.1 of Gaiellales bacterium. Taxonomy (GTDB): domain Bacteria; phylum Actinomycetota; class Thermoleophilia; order Gaiellales; family Gaiellaceae; genus JBBQDZ01. The sequence continues at coordinate 19,748 of JBBRYP010000045.1, read as the reverse complement.
AACATCCCGTGCGGGGCGAAGGTCTCGTCGATGTTGTTCGAGTCGGCGTAGGACATCTGCGCTTCACCCTGCGTCCCGATGCGGAGTTGGAAGAAGTCGCCGAGGGTCCGGTCGCCGCACTGGTTTCCCATCACGGTCTGGATGTTGCCCTTGTGCATGTAATGCTCACCGGCGAGGATCGGCGAGGTGAACGCGGGGATGGCGGCGTGGCCGTCCAGCGTCTGCACCATGTAGAGGCTCCAGATCCCGTTGACGGAATCGGGGCCGTCGGGGCAGTTCGGGTCGTTCGGGTTCACCTGTGCTGTCGTGCCGAGGAACATGATGTCGACGCGGCCGTCGTCGCCGGCGGCCGGCCACGCGAAAACGGCGTTCGCGAGAGTCCCCATCGGGATCGTCATCGGCGTCGACCAGGTGGTGCCCTCGTTGGTCGAGAAGGAGTACTCGAGGACGCTGTTGCCGACATGCGGGGCAGGAGGTGTGCCCGTCGTCGCGATCGGAGCCTGTTCCCAGACCGCGTACAGGTTGCCGAACTTGTCGATCGTCATCGTCGGGAAGTTCCCACCGGTCTTCGAGCCGGGAAAGCTCGCCACCGGCAGGTCTTGGCAGTTGAGGCCGCTCGGGTCGCTCACGTTCGGTACGGGAGCCCCGAAGGCAACCGGGAAGCAGCGGCCCACGAAGATGTGGTCGAAGGTCGCGTCGTCGTGGATCACATAGACGTGCCGCACCGCCGTCGCGAGCGTGGCGCCGTTCAGCCCCGTCGTCGTCTCCTTGGGACTCACCTCGTTGTTACCCATGATTCCTTCGTTGCAGGTGAGGAGGCCCGAGATCTGCTTCGCCGGGCCAAACTGGAGCCCGGCGGTCGCGCCGACCCCGGCGGGCGGCGACCGGTACATCACGAGCTCGTTGTTGCCGGTCGAGCTGCCGCATGTGGGCGCGCCCGGTCCAATCTCGTCGTTCGCCAGGTAGATGCTGTTGACGCTGGGGGCGGGATCGGTGCCACCCACGGGATCGCCGTCCACCGCGTACCACTGACGGTCGACCACCGCGTCGGGTACTCCCGTGTTGCTGCAGCCAAGAAAAGTGGTTCCGTTGTCGTCCGAACGCGCGGTGCTGAAGTTCACGAGCGTCAGGTCGTTGAAGTAGACGTGGTGGGCGATGTCGACGGCCAGCTCGGTGTCGCCGCCGCCGGCGCAGGCGGTCGGCTTCCCGGTTTTGTCCGCGGCGGACGGCGTCCACTTGAAGGTCTTGCCGGCATCCACGGAGCGCCAGATCCAGCTCGTGAGCGAGGAGAGCGACCCCGGCACGCTGGTGTAGGCACGGTTCGCATCGTTCGGGTCAAGCCGCAGGTCCTGCTCGAACCCGACGCCCTGGATGCCGCTGATCGTCGGCTGCCCGAACGTCGGATCGCCGACCGCCTGAATGAGCCGCGCGGCCGGAACGGGGGCCCACGAGGCGGTGTCGCGTACCGGCCCCTGCGCGGGTCGCCGCGTCTGAGATGCTCGGTTCGCGAGCTCGGGCGCGGCCCGCAGGTGCCTCGCCGCGACCGACGGGACAGCCTCTCCTCGCGCCGGCACTTGCCTGGCGACGACGGCGAGGACGACGGCGGCGGCGACCAGCACCAGCGCTGCGACGCCGCGAAGCAGTACACGAGATCTCTTCATGAACCCTCTCGTCGAATGTAGAAGCCGTTGCATGGTAGCCCGTCTCCGGCGAATTCGGCCGGCGATCATCACCCCGAAGTTCCGCATCCGGGGGTTGGCGATACCGCACACGCCTACCACCCGAAGGCCGACAAGGCGGCGAACGACGAGCAGGTGCGGTACTACTCCGCCAAGGAATGCCGGCCCAACTAATGGGTCACCCGGAAGGAATGGGTCACCCGGAAGGCTCCGCCGCCAGCACGGAAAGCCCCGGCGGGCGAAAGAGCCATCTTCGGGCTGCGCCATCGGATCAGCGGACGCTCGCATCGTGCAGTGCACTTCCCGAGTCAGAGAAGCCAAAAAGGCGAAGCCTCTCGTCCAAGCTACTTCCCCGGTCGCCCACGGTCTGCCGACCGCGTTTTGTCCGGGGAAGTAGCTCGATAGGCTCACGCGCGGCGTGGGCGTCATGTCTTCCGAGATCGAGCGGTCGCCGCTCTTCGCGGCCCGCCGCGAGCACATGGAGAAGCTTGTCGCGGAGCTCCGCGACCGCGCTGCGGTCGTCGCGCTCGGAGGAGGCGATCGCGCGACCGAGCGGCACCGCTCGCGCGGGAAGCTGCTCGCGCGCGAGCGCATCGACCTGCTCGTCGATCCCGGGAGCGCCTTCCTGGAGCTGAGCGCCCTCGCCGCCTGGGGCGTCTACGACGACCAGGCCCCAGCCGCGGGCATCGTGACCGGGATCGGCGTCGTCGAGGGACGTGAGTGTGTGATCGTCGCCAACGACGCCACGGTCAAGGGCGGAACGTACTTTCCCATGACCGTCAAGAAGCACCTGCGCGCGCAGGAGATCGCCGAGCAGAACCGGCTGCCCTGCCTCTACCTCGTCGACTCCGGTGGCGCCTTCCTGCCGCTCCAGGACGAGGTCTTCCCAGACCGCGACCACTTCGGGCGCATCTTCTTCAACCAGGCGCGGCTCTCCGCGAAGGGGATCCCCCAGATCGCCGTCGTGATGGGCTCGTGCACCGCCGGCGGTGCCTACGTCCCGGCGATGAGCGACGAGACGATCATCGTCAAGGGCACGGGCACGATCTTCATCGGCGGCCCCCCGCTCGTGAAGGCGGCGACCGGGCAGGACGTGACCGCAGAGGAGCTCGGCGGCGCCGACGTCCACGCGCGGCGGTCGGGTGTCGCCGACCACTACGCCAACTCCGACGAGCATGCCCTCGCGATCGCCCGGTCGATCGTGCGCAACCTCAACACCAGGCGGCCGGAGCTGCCATGGGAGATCGCACCTCGCGAGGAACCGGCGGTCGATCCCTCTGACCTCTACGGCCTCGTCCCCGAGGACTTCCGCCAGCAGCTCGACGCGCGGGAGCTGGTCGCCCGGATCGTCGACGGCAGCCGGTTCCACGAGTTCAAGGCACTCTACGGCGAGACCCTCGTCACAGGGTTCGCGCGCATCGAGGGCTACCCCGTCGGGATTCTCGCCAACAACGGCGTTCTCTTCGCGGAGTCCTCGCAGAAGGGCGCGCACTTCGTCGAGCTCGCGTGCAAGCGCCGCATCCCGCTCGTGTTCCTCCAGAACATCACCGGCTTCATGGTGGGGAAGGACTACGAGGCGGGCGGGATCGCGCGCGACGGCGCGAAGCTCGTGATGGCGGTCGCCTGCGCGGAGGTGCCGAAGTTCACGGTCGTCGTCGGAGGCTCCTTCGGTGCGGGCAACTACGCCATGTGCGGCCGCGCCTACGCGCCCCGTCAGCTCTGGATGTGGCCGAACTCGCGGATCTCGGTCATGGGAGGGGAGCAGGCCGCGACCGTGCTGACGATGGTCGGCGACGCCGATGCCGACGCGATTCGCGCAAGATACGAGGCAGAGGGAAACCCCTACTACTCGACCGCGCGCCTGTGGGACGATGGGATCATCGACCCGCTTGACACGCGGCGGGTTCTCGCCCTGGGGATCTCGGCCGCGCTCAACGCACCGATACCCGAGACGACCTTCGGCGTTTTCCGGATGTGAAAGGAGAGAGGATGGGTTCGTACGACTTCGTGGACGTAGCCGAGTTGCCGGGCGAGGGCCCGGGCGGGGCGGTCAAGAAGCTCCGCCGTGCCCTCGGCGTGCGCGCGTTCGGCTTCAACTACTTCGAGCTTCCCGCCGGACGAGAGGGGCACGAGCACGACGAGCGGGAGTCGAACCACGAGGAGGTCATCTTCGTCGTCGCCGGCTCCGGCACGCTCCGCATCGACGGGGAGAAGCTGGACCTCCGTCCCGGCCGCTTCGTGCGGATCGATCCCGATTCGACGCGCTGCCCGACCGCGGGCGACGACGGCTTGACCTTCGTCACCTTCGGCGCTCCTGTCGGCGGGCGCTACGAGCCGCCCTCCTGGGGCTAGGGGCCTGTCCGGAAAGTGGCCACGGTGGATGACAGGCGGCACGCGTCTCGAGGCAAGGACGCAGAGCGTAGATATGCAGGCATATCTGCGCGACCGAGGACGCCGCGTCGAGGCGCGTGACGCCTGTCAGGCGCCCTGGTTCACTTTCCGGACAGGCCCTTAGGACAGCGCTCGACACAGACTTCCAGACCGGCCAGATCCCGACAGGGCCGAAGGGCACGAAGAGAGCGACAGGTGCGAGGGGACGAGCGGGGCGCAACCTGTGCAGCCAGGCCTGCAGGCGCCGCGGGAGCGCAGGATCCGCCCGGAGCCGCCGGCGCGGCCGGCGCCGCTCTCGGTTGCGACCGCTCCCGCGCCGCCTCCTGAGCCGTCCGGGGCAGCTGCGGTTTCCGCGAGACCGGCGATCGGGAGTCAGGCCGTATGGTCTCGCGCATGAGCTCTCTGCGGTCGGTGCGGGACGGAGCGGTCCAGCGGATCACGCTAGCGCGACCCGAGCGGCGAAACGCCTTCGACGCGGCGCTGATCGACGAGCTCACCGGCGCCTTCACCGCTGTCGGGGACGCGCGCGTAGTGCTTCTGTCGGGCGAGGGCGCGAGCTTCTCGGCCGGGGCCGACGTGGAGTGGATGCGTGCGTCCGTCGAGCTCACACGCGAGGGGAACGTCGCAGACGCGTTGCGACTCCGGCGGCTGCTCGAGGCGGTGGACGGTTGTCCCGCGCCCGTCGTCGCCCGCGTCCAGGGCCACGCGCTCGGCGGCGGCTGCGGCCTCGTCGCCTGCTCTGACATCGCGATCGCCGCTCCCGATGCCGTCTTTGCGTTCAGCGAGGTGCGGCTCGGGATCATCCCCGCCGTCATCTCGCCGTTCGCCCTCGCCAAGATCGGGCCGAGCGCGGCCAGGAGGTACTTCCTCACGGGCGAGCGCTTCGACGCGGCGACAGCGCTGCGGATCGGCCTCGTTCACGAGGTCGCGGCCGACCCGGACGGGGCCATCGACAGGGTCGTCGAGAGCCTCCTCGCAGCCGGCCCGGAGGCCGTCCGCGCCGCGAAGCTTCTCGTCCTCGAGCGTCCGGACGGCGGGGAGACGGCGCGGCGGATCGCAGAACGGCGGGCGAGCGCGGAGGGCCAGGAGGGGCTGCTGGCGTTCCTCGAACGGCGCCCACCGAGCTGGTCGGCCTGACGCGCCGCGTGGAGCGCCTGCCTTCGTCCCCCGTCCGCTCCGGCAGCGCCTCCTTGGCCGAGTCCTCATCGCCGCTGTCCAGGGTCTGTCCCTAGGCATGGCCGGAAAGGGCGGCGGGGCCGGAGGCTCGCTTCGGCGGCTGCTGCTGTTCGTCGGTGCCGTCGTCTTCGTCGACACGATGTTCTTCGCGGCTCTGACGCCGCTCCTGCCCCACTACGCCGACCGGTTCGAGCTCTCGAAGGTGGGCGCCGGCGTCCTCGCCGGCGCCTATCCGGCCGGCGCCTTCGTCGGCGGCGTCCCGAGCGGGATCGCGGCCGTCCGCTTCGGCGCCCGCAGCACGGCGATGGCGGGGCTCGTCCTGCTGGCCGCCACGACCGTCCTCTTCGGGTTCGCGAACTCGCTCTACCTGCTCGACGGCGCCCGCTTCGTCCAGGGCGTCGCCAGCGCGCTCGCCTGGACGGCGGGCCTCAGCTGGCTCGTCAGCGCCGCGCCGTCCGATCGCCGCGGGCGACTGATCGGCACGGCGACTGCCTTCGCGATCGTCGGGGCGCTCTTCGGCCCGGTGCTAGGCGGCTTCGCCTCGCTCGTCGGGACACGGGTCGGTTTCGGCATCGTCGCCGCCCTCGAGCTCGCCCTCGTGGCTCTCGCGCTGACCCTCGCCGGGCCGGAGCGCAGCGAGCGGCAGTCGCCTACGCTCCTCCTCCACGCGCTCCGCGACCCGCGCGTCGGGGCGGGCATCGTCTTCGTCGCCCTGCCGGCGCTGCTCTTCGGCACCGTGTCCGTGCTCGCGCCGCTCCGGCTCGGCCAGCTCGGGCTCGGCTCGCTCGGCATCAGCGCCGCCTTCCTGCTCTCCGCAGCCTTCGAGGCGGTTGTCAGCCCGCTGCTGGGCCGCCTCTCGGATCGCCGGGGGCCGGTGCTGCCGCTCCGGATCGCGCTCGCCGCGTCGGGGATCGTGACACTTCTCCTCCCCTGGCCCCAGCACCGGCTCCTGCTCGCGGCTCTCGTCGTCCTCGCCGGCCTCTCCTTCGGCGGCTTCTGGACGCCGGCCATGTCGATGGTCGCCTCCGCCGCCGAGCGCCGCGGCCTCGACCAGGCGTTCGCGTTCGCACTCGTCAACCTCGCCTGGGCGCCGGGACAGACGGCGGGCTCCGCCGGCGGGAGCGCGCTCGCGAACCTCGCCGGCGACCGGCTCCCCTACCTGCTGCTCTCGGCGACGTGCCTGCTTACCCTTGGAGCCCTGTGGCGATTCAGAAGCTCCTCGTAGCGAACCGCGGCGAGATCGCCGCACGCATCTTCCGCACCTGCCGGCGCCTCGGCGTCTCGACCGTCGCCGTCGCCGCGCCCGACGACCTGGGCTCCCTCCACGCGCGCTCCGCCGACGAGGTGGTCGAGATCGCCTCGTATCTGCACTCCGAGGAGCACATCCGGGCGGCTGCGCAGACGGGTGCGGATGCGATCCATCCCGGCTACGGCTTCCTGGCCGAGCGCGCCCGCTTCGCGGAGGGGGTCGAGGCTGCGGGGTTCCTCTGGGTCGGCCCGCCCCCTGAGGCTCTGAGGCTCGGCGGGGACAAGCTCGAGGCGAAGGCTGTCGCGCAACGGGCCGGAGTACCTGTCGCAGCGGCGGGCGATCCCGGAGAGATCGGCTTTCCGCTGATCGTGAAGGCCGCCGCCGGAGGGGGCGGTCGTGGCATGCGCGTCGTTCGGGAGCCGCGCGACCTCGACGAGGCGCTGGCGGCGGCGGGGCGCGAGGCCGGAGCGGCCTTCGGCGATTCCAGGGTCTTCTGCGAGCCGTACGTGGAGCGGCCGCGCCATGTCGAAGTGCAGCTGCTCGGAGGCGCCGACGGCTCGATCGCCCACCTCTTCGAGCGGGAGTGCTCGATCCAGCGACGACACCAGAAGGTGCTCGAGGAGTCCCCTTCCCCGGCGCTCGACGAGGAGCTGCGAACGGCGATCACCGGCGCCGCGGTCGCGTTCGCCGGCGCCGTCGGCTATCGGAGCGCCGGGACGGCGGAGTTCATGCTCGACGGCCGCGACTTCTACTTCCTGGAGCTGAACGGGCGCATCCAGGTCGAGCACCCCGTGACGGAGGCGGTCACCGGCGTCGATCTCGTCGAGTGGCAGCTACGGGTGGCGGACGGCGCCTCCGTAGCCGAGCTGCAGCCTTCGAGAGCGGGCCATGCAGTCGAGGTGCGCCTGTATGCGGAGGACCCGAGGACGTTCCTGCCGCAGGCGGGGCGCCTGGAGCACCTGAGGCTCCCCGGCGTTGTCCGCGTCGACGCCGGGGTCGAGGAGGGGGACGAGGTCGGTGTCGCCTACGACTCGATGATCGCGAAGCTGATCGCGCACGGCTCGAGCCGCGGCGAGGCGCTCGACATCCTCGCGGCGGCGCTTGCGGAGACGGAGGCGCGCGGGGTGGTGACGAACCTCCCGTTTCTGCGCTGGCTCGTGGCACACCCGGAGGTGCGCGCGGGCGCGACGACGACGGCCTTTCTCGTCGAGCATCCCCCGCTCTCGGCGCTCCCGACGCGCACGGCACCGGCTCCGTGGCGAGGCTTGTGGCGCCTCAACAGGCCCTCCCCACCTCCCCGCTCCCCGCCCGACCTCGAGGCAGCGGGCACCGTCGGCGTCTCCGGCGAGCCGGGCGCGCTCGTCGCTCCGATGCCGGGAACGGTGATCCGGGTTCTCGTCGAGGAAGGAGAGGAGGTGCAGGCGCGCCAGCCGCTGCTCGTGCTCGAGGCGATGAAGATGGAGACTCCGATCGTCGCACCGTACGCGTCGGTCGTGAGCGAGGTCCACGTAATCGAGGGCCAGCAGGTCGCGGCCGGGACGCTGCTCGTCGAGCTCACCTCCAAGTAACACAGTGTTACTTGGCCGAGAGCAGCGCCTCCGCCGTCCGTGGCATCGCCGGGTGGTAGAGCGCCCAGGCGACGGTCTGTGCGAACGCCCACCCTCGTGCGCGGTCGAGGTCGAGGTCGAGGCGTTCGTTCGAAAGCCACGTGGCGCGCGAAGAGCGAAGTAGCTTGTTCTCGGCTACGCCTCGAGGAATCCCAGGGCGAAGCGCATGCTCAAGCTGCTTGTCCCAGAAGCCACGTCGACCCTCGGGCTGCGCCTGTCCCGGGCACGGAGCTAGAACAGCTTCTGGAGCTTCATGGCCGCGCCCATGTCGCCCTTGACCTTGAGCTTCCCGGTCATGTAGGCGGTCGTCGGATTCTGCTCGCCGCGGACGATCTTCATGAAGTTCTCCTCGGTCGTCTGGATCGTGCAGTCGCCGCCCTCCCCTCCCTCGGCGACGTTCACGGCCCCGTCGGCGACGCGGACCGTCCACGTGCCGGCGCCGTCGACCTCGAAGACGTAGGAGTTGTTCATCCCGGCCGTCTTCGTAGGATCGACACGCGCCGTCAACCCCTCGAAGAACTCCCTCGCACTCTCTGCCACGCCACTCCTCCTCGTCGTTTGCGGGCGAGGCTACCTCAGGGCGCGCTAGGAGCGTGGGCCGGTAAACACATACGCTCACGGCCGGCGACGCAGACGGACGTACGGGCGGAGCCCGCACGTCCTGAGGGTCGGCGCCGCAAGCGGCGCCTAAGGCGAGACGAGCTCGGGCGCAAGACGCCGGCGCTCGCGGCTCGCCGGCAGGAGCAGGCCGAGCGCGATCGCAGCGACCGGCGCGGCGGCGCAGACGTAGAGGGCGGCCCGCAGGTTCAGTGAGTCGGCGAGCGCACCGAGGCCGACCGCCGCGATGCCGCCGAGCCCGATGGAGAGACCGATCGAGAGGCCGGAGGCCATCCCGATGTGACGAGGCAGGTATTCCTGGCTCATCACCATCGTTACGCCGAAGGTGCCGATCACGCAGATGCCGACGAGCGCCAGCGCGAGCGCGCCCGGCAGGCCGCCGACGAGCATGAAGACGAGGATGAGCGGCGGCGTCGCGAGGAGGCTGAGCATGAGGACGAGGCGGCGCCCGAACCGATCGGCCGCAGGGCCCGCCGCAAGCGTCCCGAGCCCGCCGGCGAGGAGCATGGCCGAGAGCAGGTGGGTCCCATGCGCCTTCGAGTGGCCGAGCGAGACCTCCCAGAGCGGGACGAAGGTGATGAGGCCGAACCAGGCGACGCTGCGGAAGGCGATCACGCCGAGGAGGAGCGCAAGCGCTCCGGGCCGGTTCTCCCCCCGCGGCCGGGTGGACTGGCCGACCGGCCCCTGCGACGGCGCGAACGTTCCCAGGAACGGCAGCACCGCGAGGATGCCGGTTGCGATCACCAGGCAGGGCGCCATCAGCAGGAGGGATCCGTCGAAGCCGAACGCGAGGATGAGCGGGGTGGCGGCGACGGCGCCGAGGGCGTAGCCGATGTTGCCGCCGATCGAGAAGAGCGACATGCCGCTCGCGCGCCGCCGGCCGCTCGCGTAGGCGGCGAACTTCGAGCCTTCCGGGTGATAGGCGGCGACGCCGAGCCCGGAGACGACGACGCAGACGAGGACGAGGGCGTAGCTCGGGGCCGCACCCGCCGCCGCGATGCCGATCCCGGCGACTGCGACACCGGCCGGCAGCAGCCAGATCGCGCCACGGCGATCCGACCACAGCCCGAAGAGGGGCTGGACGATCGACGAGGAGACGGCCGAGGCGAGCACGATCAGACCGGCGAGCGTGTACGAGAGCGAGAACCGGTCGACGAGGAACGGGAGCAGCGCGGGCAGCGCACCGCCGGCGAAGTCGACCGCGAGGTGGCCGCTCGAGAGGGCCGCCATGGCGCGCTTGTCGATCTCCACCCTCACCTGCCCAGGGTAACCAGCCGGCAATTCCTCGGGCCACGAATGATCGGCCGCGATGCTTCGCGCGTCTCTGGCGAACCGGGGGTCAGTTCAGGCTAGGCCGGCGGGCGATCGACGAGGTCGAACTTCTCGTCGGCCTGGTCGATCAGGTAAGGGTCGTGAGTCGCGCAGACGACCCCCGTGCCCCACTCCTTCGCGAGCCGCGCGAGCAGCCCCGCGAGGGCGAGCGCATTCGCCCCGTCGAGGCGCGCCGTCGGCTCGTCGGCGAGCAGCAGGGCGGGCCGAGTGGCGACCGCGCGGGCGACCGCCACGCGCTGCCGCTCCCCCGCAGAGAGACGCCCCACCCGCTGTCCGGCGAGCTCCTCGACACCTACAGCGGCGAGCGCCGCTTCGGCGGCGCCGTCGCCCGCGGCGCCTCGGAGCTCGAGCGCCAGCTCGACGTTCTCGCGCGCGGTCAGGAACGGGACGAGCTCCGGGCTCTGCGCCACGAACCCGACGTGGCGGCGTCGGACTGCGGCGCGCGCGGCGCGGTCGAGGCCGGCGAGACTCAGGCCGGCCACCTCGACCTCGCCTGCGCTCGGCAGGTCGAGGCCCGCCAGGAGCCGGAGAAGGGTGGTCTTGCCCGAACCGGAGGGGCCGGTGACCGCGACGACCCGGCCGCGCGGGAACTCGCGGCTGAGCCCGCTCAGGACGTGGCGGACGCCGCGCCCGGCGCCGAAGGACTGGCTGGCGTCCCGCAGCGCGGCGGCGAGGCCCTCCGCAGGCGCGGCGGCTGCCTCCCGGCTGAAGGCGGCCGCGGCTGCTCTCGGCGGCGCCGAGGCTGTCACCCGGATGTGCCCGTCCTCGACGGTTGCGTTCGCACGATCGTCGATGCCGGCCCTGTGCAGGAGCTCCTCGGGCAGGTGCACCCAGCCGCCCTTCTGGACGACGATCGAGGCGACGCCGCCGCCCATTCCCTCCTCGGCGCTGACCCGGCCGTCACGAACGTGGACGACCCGGTCGGCGACACGGGCCGACGCAGCGTCGTGGCTGACGGCGAGCGTCGTGGAGCCGGACTCGGTCGCGAGCTCGCGCAGCAGCTCGTAGACCGCCGCCGCGCTCGCGGCGTCGAGCTCGCCGGTCGGCTCGTCCGCGAGCAGCAGGCGGGGTCGTGCCGCGACGGCGGCGCAGACTGCCAGGCGCTGCTGCTCGCCGCCCGAGAGCTCACGCGGACGCGCCAGCCTGCGCTCGAGGAGCCCGACGCGCTCGAGGAGCTCGTCCGCCCGGGCCTCCCGCACGGCCCTCGGCGCCCCCCGCAGGCCGAGTGCGACGGAGACGAGGTCGCGGGCCCGGAGGTCGGGGGCGAGTGCCCGCGTGTAGTGCTGGTCGGCGTAGCCGAGCGTGGCGGACCGGTAGGTGGAGAGACGCCGCGCGGGCAGGCGTCCGAGGTCGGTGCCGAACACTCGGACGGTGCCCGCCGACGGTCGCTCGAGGCCGGCGACGATGCGGAGGAGCGTGGTCTTCCCCGAGCCGCTCGGGCCTAGGACGACGACCACCTCGCCCTCCTCCACGCGGAGGCTCAACCCCTGGAGAGCCGCCGTGTCCCCCTCCGGGCTGGAATGGACCCGGAACAGGTCGCGGATCTCGAGAGCGGTGGTCATGCAGCCCGGTGCTCACGGAAGGGGAGCCAGGTGGCGACACCGACGACCGCGGCCGTCGCGAGAGCGAAGGCCGCGGCTCCGAGCAAGACCGTGGGCCAGTCTGCGTACAGCGCGAGCGGGGGCTGCGGCAGCCTCGCGTTTGCGGTCAGCGCGACGAGATCGACGACGAGGACGCTGAGGACGATGCCGAGCGCGATTCCCCCCGCTACGCCCGTCGCGGTCACGAGCAGCGCCCGGAGCCTCAGGTGCCGCCGGAGCGCCCGGGGAGACATGCCCTGCGTCTCGAGGTCGAGCAGCTCGCCCCGCTCGTCGCGGAGGTCGCTGAGAACCGCGAGCAGCAGGCCGGCGACCGCCAGCGCGAGAGCGACGAAGGCGGCGGCCGCGAGCGTGACCAGCGACCCGCGCGAGAGCGGTTCGCGCCGGAGCGAGCGTTCGACGGCGCTCTGGGCACGGTGCGCGAGCGCGTCGAACGGCGGCCGCGCGAGTGCCGCGGCGATCGTGGCTCGTTCCCGGCGAGGCGCCTGGATCCAGACCTCTTGAACGGGGCCGGAGCCCGGCGTGTCGGCATTCAGTGCCGTCCCCAGCCACGCCTCGTCGGCGAGCAGGACGTCGCCCTCGACGCTCGGTGCGGCGGAGACCGTGGCGACCACCCGCGTCAGCAGCTGCTGGCCTGCGAGGTCCACGGGCAGGAGCCCCTCCGGCGTCGCAGCGGCGGCGAGAGCCGGCGTCACCGCGACCGGAACGGGGTGGCCGTCGGTCACCTGGCGCGGCCTGAACCGCGAGAAGACCTCGTTCGAGACGACGAAGCGGATCACCGCCCCGATGGAGGTGCTTCGGGGGCGCAGACCGTTCAGGCCGATCCAGCCGGGGTAGGCGGTCGCCCGATCCTCGCCGAGGCCTCCGAGAGCGCGCAGGGGACCCAGCGTGAGCTCTCCCGTCGATACCTGCCCCACCGCGTCTGCGTTGCCCCGTCCGGCGACCGCGAGGCGCAGGCCGACCAGCAGACCGCCACGGGCGTCGACCGGCAGCCGCGCTCGCAGCACGTGAGGTCGACCGGGGTACGTGTCGCCGAGACGCAGCTCGGCGAAGCCTCCATCCTCCGTCGCCACCTCGGCGAACAGCCTGACTGCGCTGCCCGTGGCGTCGGCCCGAACGCCGATCGAGCCGCTGCCTTTCGGAAGCCGCAGCCCGCGCAGCCGCGGCGACTGCTCCGAACCGAGCAGCCCGGCGAGTTGGCCCGGCGAGCGCGCGGAGAAGTCGTGGCGCCACCCCCGGAGCGTCGGCAGCGCCTCGGCCGGCACGCCGAGGAGGGTCACCGACGACGCCGTCGCGGCCTGCACGTCGGCGGGGATCCGGATCACCGGGAAGGCATGCGCCCGAGGTGCCAGACGGTCGTAGCCTTCGATTGAGGCTGCCTCGAGGGGGTAGACGAGCTTCGAGAAGTCCTCGGAAACGACGTAGTCCGCGGGCACCGCGTAGGCCGCCTCGTCCCCCTGGTTGCGCGAGAGCGTCGAGTGGTAGGTCGCGGCGAAGAGCGCCAGCCCGACGCTGACGGTGAGGAAGGCGACGGCCAAGGCGCTCCGTCCCGGATGGCGTGCGAGCGAAAGCACCGCGAGCCGCACAGGGACGCGGCGGCCGCGAACAAGGCGCCCGCCGAGCCGCAGGAGCGGCGGGAGGCCGCGGGCGCAGACGACCGCCGCCACGAAGGCGGCGAGGCCGGGAACGAGCGCGAGCAGGATGCCGGTGCCCTGGCCCGCCGACAGCTCCTCGGGACCGGTGCGCCCGCGGGCGAAGCCGACGACCACCGCGGCGAGCGCTCCGGCTGCTCCGATCTCGAGCGGCCCGATGCCCACCGCTCCCACGCGAGCCGCGCCCACGGCGAGCGCGAGGAGGGTCAGAAGCGCCGTCGCTGCGAACACGGCGCCGGCGAGCGCGAACCCGCCGCCGGACAGCACCGAGTGATGGAGGATTGCGCCCGCCGGGCTGCCCGCGGCCCGGGCGACCGCCGCTGCTGCTCCGACGCCGAGGAGCCAGCCGGCGACGGTGCCGGCGAGGGCGATCGCGGCTGCCTCGGCGGCCAGCAGGAGCGCGAGCTGTCCGCGGCGCGCCCCGAGCCAGGTCAGCCGGCGGCGCGCGGCCTCCAGCTCCTCCCTCAGGCTCGAACCCGTGAGGAGTGCGAACGCGAGCAGCAGCGCAGCTGCCTGCCCGCCGATCAGGAGGAGACGGCGGGCGCCCGCCCGGCTCGCCCGCGCAGCCGCCTGGAGCTCGTCGACGGGCGCCGTCAGGTCGAAGAGCGGAGACGCAGCCCGCAGGCGGGCGCGCTCGCGCGCAACGGAGTTCGCAAAGGCGTCGAGCCGCCACGGCGGAAGCGCGACGCCGCGCAGCGGCGCCACCCACGCATAGCTGCGGTAGATCGACTCGAGCGCAGGCAGCCGTGCCAGCGTCGAAACCCCCTCCGCGAGGAGCAACAGCGGTGCCGGCGGCGCGTGGTAGCCGATCGCCTGGGCTCGCTGCCTCGTATACGCCCCCGGCAGGATGAAGCTTCCGAACGGGACCTCGGAGCGCAGAACTCCCCGCCCCACCACCACCAGGCGGACACCCGGCACGCGCGGGATCGGCCCGGCGGCTCCGAGCTGGACCACCTCGCAGCGGGCTGCCGAGCAGGCTCGGGGCGCTCGCCCGGTTCGGAGCCGGATCCAGCGGCCGAGTCCCTCCATGCCACCCAGGTCGAGCAGGTGCCGCCCGAACCGTGTCTCTCGGTAGAGAACGGTGGCGAAGGGCGACGAGCCCCGGACGGGCGCCGTCGCCCGGCGGGCGCGAAGGTCGAGCGCACGCCAGCGCTCCGACGACTGCCCCGGAATGCCGAGCCACGTCACGCGCACGACCCGGCTCGGAGCGGGCAGCGAGCGAACCGCGCGTGCAGCGGCACGATCGCGGGCGACGAGGCCGCCGCCGAGGACGGCGGCGAGCGCCGCGGCGCCGGCTGCGATGCCGAGCGCGACGAGGAGGGACCCGCCCGTCCGCCGGGCGAGGCGGCTGCGGACGAGGCGGAGGACGAAGACCAGTCGTCGGAGCCGTGTCACCAGCGAAAGCAGTATGGCAGTGTCGAGACACCTGTCAAACGTGTTGACAGGTGACAGCCGCTCCCGTCACCATTCTGCCACCGATGGCGCCGCGATACGATCTACCGCGCGCCGCTCCGGAGCCTCTTCGGCTCGTGCAGGAGTTCGTCAATACGAGCGCCGTCGAGCACGGCCGCGAGCTGCTGGAGAGCCCGGAGACACTACGCGCCTGGCTGTCGGAGCACGGCCTCGAGCCGCCGACGCGCATCTCGGCGGACGATCTCGAACGGACGCACGAGCTGCGCGAGGCGATCCACGGCCTCCTCCTGACCCGTCAGACGGGGACGGAGTCCGCAAGCGCCGTCGTCGAAGCCGAGCGGCTCGCGGCGCACGCTCCCTTGCGCGTGGGGTTCGCCGACCTGGAACCTCGCCTCCTGCCCGCCGGAACCGGGATCGCCGGGGTTCACGGGCGGCTGCTCGCGATCGTCCAGGAGGCGGCCCTCACGGGCAGCTGGCAACGGCTGAAGGCGTGCCGCCAGTGCCGGTGGGTGTTCTACGACGCCTCGAAAAACCGCTCCGCGAGCTGGTGCTCGATGGCGATCTGCGGCAACCGGCGAAAGACCCGGGAATATCGGCGGCGGCGGCGCGTGAGCTAGGCCGGTCACCTCGTAACCCGGCTACGCTCCTGGTCGTGCTCCGGGGTCGGATCACGAGCTTTCAGGGGATTGCCGCCCTCTCCGCTCTCGCGGTCGTGGCGAGCTTCGCGGCTTCCGGAAGAAGCGCGGTCCTGTCGCCGGGGTACTCCTCTCCGGCCTGGGCCCCGAGCGGTAAGAGGATCGCCGTGGTCGTCGAGCGCTCAGACCGTGCAGGACAGCGTGCCTTGTACCTGGTGGATCCCGACGGGAGCGAGATGACGAGAGTGAGCCCGTACATGCCGGGGCTTGACTGGCCCACATGGTCGCCCGACAGCAAGAAGCTCGCCTTCTCCTCCTACGACGGGCACGAGGGAGCAGACCCGAGCATCTACGTCGTGGACACGGACGGCAGCAACCTGCACGCAATCGGAACGGGCTTCTATCCCGACTGGTCGCCCGGCGGACGGCAGATCGCCTCGAACAACTCCACGCTCGAGGACGCGAGCGGAGACATCTTCGTCATGAACACCAACGGCACTCGGCGGAGAGACGTGGCGCGGTACCGCAGCCAAACGACCTACAAGATGCCGATCTGGTCTCCGGACGGTCAGCGGCTGGCGTTCGTCGCCGACCGCGAGCCGGACAGTCCGGCTGCGTTTCCGCGCCACCTCGTCTACATCCAGCGGTTCGACGGAAAGGTCAGGCTGCTCTCCCATGCGCAGGTTTACGAGCCCGACTGGTCGCCCGATGGACGCAGGATCGCCTTCACCTTCCTGCGCGCCGGCCAAGCGGGCCTACCCACAGCAGAAGTGCGAGTCCTCGACCTTCGGAGCCAGACGACATCGCCGCTGCACGCCGGCCGCCATCCGCGCTGGTCGGCGGACGGCCGGCGCATCGTCTTCGCGAGCGGCTCGCTCCTCGAGCCCGACTTCAGCTCCCAGATCTACGTCATGAACGCGGACGGCTCAGACGTCCGCCGCATCGTTCCGCGTTAGCCGCTGCCGTCAGGCAAGGGCCTAAAGGGGGACGCGCCGCACGAACCTGCTCGGCTAGCATCGGTCCGCTCGCACGACCGCCAGCGACATCGCCACCTCGTCCGGGGCCGGTGAAGCCGCTTGCCGGGTCGCGCGAGTCCTCCTCGAGCCGTGAACCTCGACCTCTCCCCCGAGCACGAGCTGATCCGGCAGACGGTTCGCGACTTTGCGCGGCAGCGGGTCGCGCCCGTGGCGGAGGAGCTCGATCGAGAGCACCGCTTCCCCTACGAGCTCGTCTCGGAGCTCGCGGAGCTCGGGCTGATGGGGATCCCGATCCCCGAGGAGTACGGCGGCGCCGGCGGCGACACGCTCTCGTATGCGATCGCGATCGAGGAGCTGACCCGGATCGACTCGTCCGTCGCGATCACCGTCGCCGCCCACACCTCGCTCGGGACGATGCCCATCTTCCTCTACGGAAGCGAGGAGCAGAAGTGCGAATGGCTGCCGGACCTCGCCTCGGGCCGCCGGCTCGCGGCCTTCGGGCTCACCGAGCCCGACGCCGGCTCCGATGCGGGTGCCACCCGCACGCGAGCCGAGCTGCGGGACGGCTCGTGGGTCGTCGACGGCTCCAAGATGTTCATCACGAACGCCGGCACCGACATCTCGGCGCTCGTCACGATCACGGCCCAGACGGGCGACGATGAGGTGTCGAACATCGTCGTTCCGAACGGCACGCCCGGGTACGAGATCTCGCCTCCGCTGCGAAAGCTGGGCTGGCGCGCCTCCGACACGCGAGAGCTCTCCTTCCGCGGCTGCGCCGTGCCCGAGGGCAACCTCCTCGGCCCTCGTGGCCGCGGCTTCACCCAGTTCCTCGAGATCCTCGACGGCGGCCGCATCTCGGTCGCGGCGATGGGCGTCGGCCTCGCGCAGGGCGCCTACGACCTCGCCCACGCCTACGCGCAGGAACGCCACCAGTTCGGCAAGCCGATCTCGAAGTTCCAGGCCGTCCAGTTCAAGCTCACCGACATCGCGACCGAGATCGAGGCCGGCCGGGCCCTCGTCTACAAGGCCGCCTGGCTCAAGGACGAGGGCCGTCCGTTCGCGAGGGAGGCGGCGATGGCGAAGCTCTTCACCGGCGAACTGTCGAACCGCGCCGTCAACTGGTCGCTCCAGATCCACGGCGGGTACGGGTTCATGGACGAGTACGCGATCTCGCGCCTCTACCGCGACCAGAAGATTCTCGAGATCGGCGAGGGAACGAACGAGGTGCAGCGGATGGTGATCGCCCGGCACCTGGGCCTTTGAGTCGCGCGAAGCGCTGCGCACTTCGTGCGAGCGTGGCTTCTACCTCGGTCGAGCGCGACCCGGCGGAGCCGGGGCGGCTCTCGAGCGCGGGCAGCGTGCGTACTGAAAGATGGACGCGTGCGCCTGTGTCTCCCCGCGGTTGCCTTCCTCACTTTCGCCTCCGCGGCTGCCGCGCACGTCACCCTCGCTCCCCGGCGGGTGCTGCCGGGGTCGCCGCGGCTCTTGCGGTTCACGGTTCCCGACGAGCGGCGCGTGGATGCCGTCGGCGTCACGATTCGCTTTCCGCCGGCGATCGTCGTCCGGCAGGTGGAGGCGAAGCCGGGTTGGACGGCGACCGCCGGGCTCGCACTGGCAGGCTGGCGGGGGGCGCGAATTCGCTTCCGCACCTTCGAGACCTTCGAGGTCTCCGCGACCATCCCCGCGGGCTCGAGGCCGTTTCGCCTCGTCGCGACCGAACGCTATGCGGACGGCCGTACCGACACCTACCCGCTGCTGCTCGACGCCCGGCCTCGCCCGCCGAGCGAGGCACGGGCTCGAGACTCGGGCGCGAGGACCCTCGGGAAGGCGGCCCTCGGGGTAGCTCTCGCAGCGGGCGCGGCCGCTCTTGGCGCGGGCTTCTTCGCGCTCTACCTCTGGTTCCGCTCGCCGGTTCGGGACGGATCCGCGCCCTGACGGCCTGTTAGGGTCACCGTTCGTGATCCTCCGCCAGTTCGTCGACGACGATCTCGGCTGCGCTTCCTACCTGATCGCCGACGAGAAGGCTCGCGAGGCCCTGCTGGTCGACCCCGCATACGCGGTCGAGCCGTACCTCGAGGAGGCGCGTCGGAGCGGGATCCGGATCGTGCGCGTCCTCGAGACGCACACCCACGCCGACCACATCGCCGGCCACGGCCGGCTGGCCCTCGAGCTCGGCATACCCATCTCGATCCACCCGGCGGCGGCGGCCGAGTACCCGTTCGACCCCATCGATGACGGGAGCACGGTACTCGTCGGCTCGCTCGAGCTGCGCGTGCTGCACACGCCCGGGCACCGGCCCGAGCACTGCTGCCTCGCCGTCCAGGACGCCGTGCTCACCGGCGACTCGCTCTTCGTCGGCGGCGCTTCCCGCCCGGATCTGGCAGTCGACGCGCGCGAGGGCGCCGAGGATCTCTTCCACAGCCTCCGGCGCCTGCTCGAGCTTCCCGACCGCACCCGCGTCTTCCCGGGTCACGTGGCAGGCTCGCTGTGCGGCGCGGGGATGAGCACGGACACGTCGTCGACGATCGGCGCCGAGCGCAGCTTCAACCCGGCCCTCGCGCATACGACACTCGAGGACTTCGTTCGCGAGTCGACCTCGGTGGCGACACCGAGGCCGCCGAACATGGAGGCGATCGTCGAGCTGAACCGAGGCCCGCTCCTCGGAGCTGCCGAGCCTCTAGGGGCGGTCGAGGAGGCGGAGGGCCTCACGATCCTCGACGTTCGCCCCGCCGAGGAGTTCGCCGCCGCACACACTCCCGGCGAGATCAACGTGCCGCTCGAGGGATCGGGATTCGGGACGAGGGCGGGGTTCGTCCTCACCCGAGGGGAGCCGATCGCGATCCGCGCACGATCCGGTGCCGAGGCGGAAACCGCCGCGCGCCGGCTGCGGGCCGTCGGCTTCCTCGAGCTCGCCGGCTGGGTCGCGAAAGGGGCTGGAAGCGCCCGGCTCGTCCCGGTCGAGCTCGACGAGCTCGAGCGGCTGCTCGGCGCCGGCGAGGTCATCGTCGTCGACGTTCGCGAGCCGAGCGAGCGAGACGAGGCCTTCATCCCGGGAAGCCGGAACGTGCCGTACCGCCTGCTGCGCTGCTGCGCCGAGACGCTCGCGACCGGCGTACCCGTGGTGACGATCTGCGAGTCCGGCGCCCGGGCCGCGATCGCGGCAAGCCTGCTGGCGGCCGCGGGAGTCGAGGCGCGCCCGGTGCTCCACGGCGGCGTTCCCGACTGGGAGTCGAGCGGAAAGCCGACGACGGCCTTCCGGCGCTGCGGGAAGCATGGGTGAGCTAGTCACGGGTGAACCCATGGTTCCCCCATGTGCCCCCTCCTTCTGCGCGTTGGCGATTTGACGCTGCTTTGGGCTCCCGCCGGGCAAGCCCGGCTCCGCCCGCGTGACGGCCCCGAACCATTGCCGGCTTCCCCGTTG
>JBBRYP010000044.1:0-38304 GCA_038237515.1 Gaiellales bacterium | reverse complement strand
GGATGACAGGCGGCACGCGTCTCGAGGCAAGGACGCAGGGAGCGTCGATATGCAGGCATATCTGCGCGACCGAGGACGCCGGATCGAGGCGCGTGACGCCTGTCAGGCGCCCTGGTTCACTTTTTGGACAGGCCCCTAAACCGGGGAGAACCTCTCCACCGGCGAAGCTCGCTGCGGTGGTCGATCGCGCTACGCGAGCGCGTCGAGGTCGCGACGGCGGATGTCGATGCGCCGCTGGTGCAGGCCGAATAGCGTACGGCTCCATGGCCCTCGACCGTTCGCTCATCGGCGCTGCCTCGGAGCCCGAGAGCTTCGAGGTCGAGAAGGGGGCGATCGCGAAGCTCGCGCAGGCGATCGGCGACCGGAACCCGGCCTACGGCGAGGAGGGGGCGGCACCCCCCACCTTCCCGACGAGCTTCCGGATGGCGGTGCCCGGACTGGCGGAGATCGACCCGGCGCGGTTCCTCCACGCGGGCCAGGAATACGTGTACGAGCGCCCTCTCCGCGCCGGCGACCGGATCACCTGCGTGGCGCGGATCGCGGACGTCTACGAGAAGGAGGGGAAGCTCGGCCCGATGACCTTCGTGATCGCCGAGATCGACGGCCGCGACGAGGATGGCGCACCCGTGTTCACCGCCCGCTCCACCCTGATCGTCAGATGAGAGCCGGCGAGGAGCTGGCGCCGCTGCGCAAGGACGCGGTGACGAAGGTGCAGCTCGTGCGCTACGCCGGAGCTTCGGGCGACTACAACCTGATCCACACCGATGACGAGACGGCACGTGCCGTCGGCCTCGACGGGGTGATCGCGCACGGGATGCTGAGCATGGGCTTCCTCGGCGAGTACGTCGCGGCGCTCGCGGGGCCGCGAAGCGTGCGGCGGCTCGCGGTCCGTTTCTCGGCGATGGTCAGGCCGGGTGACGCACTCACCTGCCGAGGCACCGTCCGGTCGATCGCCGGCGGTCGCGCCACGGTCGATGTGTGGGCCGAGAACGAGCGGGGCGACAAGGTGACGACAGGCGAGGCGGAGGTGGAGCTATGAGGTTCGACGGCAAGGTGGCGCTCGTGACCGGCGGCGCTCGGGGGATCGGGGCGGCGACGGCAACGCGCCTCGCAGCCGAGGGCGCGAAGGTCGCGGTCACCGACCTCGACTTCGACGACGGAGACTCGCAGGCCCTGCAGATCCGCTGCGACGTCACGAAGCGCGAGGAAGTCGAGGGTGCCGTCGAGCGGACCGTCGGCGAGCTGGGGGGCCTCGACGTGCTGGTCACCTGCGCCGGAGTGATTCGCGACAACCTCGTCCACAAGATGTCGGACGACGACTGGACGACCGTGATCGAGACGCACCTTCGCGGGACGTTCCTATCAGTGCAGGCGGCGCAGCGGCAGATGGTCGAGCAGCGCAGCGGCAAGATGGTCCTCATCTCCTCCACCTCCGCCCTCGGCAACCGCGGCCAGACGAACTACGCCGCGGCGAAGGCCGGGATCCAGGGGATGGCCCGCTCGCTCGCGATCGAGCTCGGGCCGTTCAACATCAACGTCAACTGCGTGGCTCCGGGCTTCGTCGTCACGCGCATGACCGAGGCGACGGCCGCGCGCGTCGGCATCGAGTTCGAGCAGTTCCAGGAGCTCGCGAAGGAGCAGATCCCGCTGCGCCGCGTCGGCTATCCCGAGGATCTCGCCTCGGTGATCGCCTTCCTCTGCAGCGAGGACGCGTCCTTTGTCAGCGGCCAGGTGATCTACGTGCGCGGCGGGCCGTAGAGGAGCGAGGCTTCAGGGCTCTTGTAACGGCGGTCCGGATGTGGTTTACCTGAGGCTCGCGAGGAGGCACAGGAACGTGACTCGCTAGGCACGCTGTGAAGATGCTCCGCCGAAAGCTGAAGCTGTGCGGGCTCGGCCTGCTCGTCAGCTCGATCATGTTCCCGGGCACGGCGACGGTCGCGACCGGGCTGCTCGTGATCGCCCACGACTCCTGGAGCGGGCTCCTCAACCGGGACGGCGTCCACAGCCTGCTCTTCGGCACGGCGATCGGCGCCTTCGCGTGCTCGCTCTTCCTACCCGTGACGATGCGCTACGGGCGCGCGGACGGGGCGGTGCCCTCGAGCTACGGGGAGCTCGAGGGGGAGCTTGCGCACCTGCGCGCTCGCGTCGAGGCCTGCTGCCCGCCCGGGGGTGACGGGGCGTTCGCCGAGGTCAGGAGGAGCGTCGAGTTGCTCGACAGGGACTTCGTCTCCCCCGCCCGCGTCGGCCTCCGCTGGCTCCTCGGGACGGGGTACGTCGACCTCTGGCGGCGACTGCACGACCTCGAGCGCGCGCTCCTGAAGGTCGAGCCCGCGGCCGAGGTCGTGGGGGAGGCCCTGCGCGACCGCCTGCGGCTCGAGAGCTCGGCGATCCCCCAGGCTCAGCTCCTGATCGCCGACCTGCGCCGCGCGGTCGCGGTCGTCAGCCCCGCCGCCGCCGACTACATGGGCGCGGCGGATCAGGCCGGCGCCAGGCCCGGTCACCCCGCGCCGCCGCCGGCGAGACCGGTGCAGGCGGGAGGCAGCGGATCCGCTCCGAAGAAGCTCCGGCAGCTCCTCGCGCGCGGCCCCCGGCACGAGCCGGCAGGCCCGCCGCCGCCGGTTGCACCGGGGAGGGAGGCGCAGGACGCGGCCCGCGCCGTCCTCGCGCAGGTCCGCGGCGCGATCGCCGACTACCGCGACGATCGCCGGAGCGCGCTCGTCCGCGGCCGCAACAACCTCTTCGCGACCGTGATCTTCACCGGCGTCACCTCCTACGTCCTCCTCGCGATCGTGGTCATCCGCGACGCCGACGCGACCGAGATCGCCGCCGCCGCGACCTTCTACCTCGTCGGCGCGATCGTCGGGCTCTTCAAGCAGCTCCGCGACGCCTCGGCGGCGGACACGGTGCTGGAGGAGGACTACGGGCTGGCCGCCGCCCGGCTGATCCACACGCCGCTCTTCTCGGGCCTCGCGGCCCTCGGCGGCGTCGTCGCGACAACCATGCTCGCGACGATCGTGCCCACGCCGGGCACGCCCGCGACCACCCGAGCGGCGAGCGGCACGACGATCACCACCGCGGCGCTTACCCGCGCCTCGAGCTCGGCTGCGCCCGCAAAGACGCCGTCGACGAAGCCGCCCAGCGTCGTTCCGCTTTCCGCCATCTTCGACCTCGGCAAGAACCCCGCGGGGATCATCATCGCCGCGATCTTCGGCCTGACGCCGAACCTGCTGATCGTGCGCCTTCAGCGGCAGGTAGAGCAGTACAAGGCAGACCTGAAGAGCTCCTCGCCGGGGGAGGGACCGCCCCCGCCGCCGCCACCGCGATAGCCCCTGGTTCGAGCGCCGCCCGCGGTGCGAGCTAGTCGGCGGCGCCCGTGGCTCTGCGGCCTGCGGTGTCGAGCGAGGCCTCGCCGAGCTCCGCCGAAACGGCGCCCACGGTGCCGTCGTGCAGCCGCTTCTCGAAGGGCCCGAGCGAGGCGCCGGTCGCCTCTCGCAGCTCCGCCGCCTCGCCGAGCAGACCGGCGGCGCCCCCGGCGTCGCCGGCCGCGACCGCGATCGCGGCCAGGCCCTCGAGCGAATAGGAGACGTACTCGCGGAACCCGAGTTTCCGAAAGAGGCCGGCGCTCTCCTCCAGCAACGCCCGCGCAGCCTCTCTGCGTCCCTGCCCGAGCGCCGCGAAGCCCAGGTTGAGCAGCGAGATCGCGATGCCGTCCTCGCTCTGGTTGCGGCGATGGAGCTCCAGGCTCTCCTCACAGGCCTCGCGCGCCTGCTCGAAGTCCTCCTGGATCAGGGCGAGCCCGCCGAGGTTGACGAGCGCGACGGCGATGCCGCGCTCGTTGCCCACCTCTCGCGCGAGCGCCCCGCTCTCCTCGAAGTGCGCCTGCGCGCGGTCGTAGGCGTGCTGCTCCTGCGCCGCGAGGCCGAGGTGGTTCAGCAGCCGGGCCACCCCGCGCCCGTCCTCGGCCTGCCTGAAGAGCTCGAGACCCTCCTCGGCGAAGCGACGAGCCGCCGCCGCATCTCCCTGGCCCCACGCGATCGCCGCCGCTCCCTCCAGCGTCCTCGCCCGTGCCGCCGCGGCACCCGCGGGCGCGGGAAGGGCGAGCACGCGCTCGAGCATGCGCCTCGCCTCGACCAGGTGGCCGCGAACCCACCAGAAGCGCCAGGCCGCACCGGCCAGGCGCAGCCCGAGGTGGGGCTCCCCCACCCCCGCCGCCCACGCGAGCGCAGCTCGCAGATTCGCGTCCTCCTGCGCGAAGAGCTCGAGCGCCGGCAGCTGGTCGCCCCCGCGCAGGCTTTCCTCATAGGCTTCCGCGAGCACGGCAAAGTGCTCCGCGTGGCGGCGGCGGACCTCCTCCTCGCCCGAACTCGCAAGCTGTTCGAGGGCGTACTCGTGGATCGTGTCGAGCATGCCGAACCGTGGCTCCGCCTCACCCTCGAGCCGAAGGAGGTTGTTGTCGAGCAGCCTCGTCAGGCTCTCCAGCACATCGCCGGGCGGGGAGGCGCACACGGCCTCGGCGCTCTCGGCGGTGGCGCCGCCGGAGAAGACGGCCAGCGCCGCGAGAACGGATCGATCCTCCTCCCGAAGCAATCCGTAGCTCCAGTCGATCGTCGCGCGCAGCGTCTGCTGGCGCAAGGGGACGTCCTGGGGCCCACCGGTCAGCATCGGCAGCCGGCGGTCGAGCCGGGCCAGCAGCCCCGTCGTCGTCAGGAGACGAAGCCGTGCCGCGGCCAGCTCGATGGCGAGCGGCAGCCCGTCCAGGCGCGCGCAGATCTCCGCCACCTCCGACACGCTCTCGGCCGTGATCCGGAAGTCGGGCCGGACTCGTCGCGCACGCTCGACGAAGAGAGCGAGCGCGTCGTAGTCGGGCAGCCGGTCGACCGGAACCCGTTCGCCGGGAGTGGGAAGCGCGAGCGGAGCGACCCCGTACTCGACCTCCATCGACACCCGGAGCGCTGCGCGGCTCGTGACGAGAAGCTTGAGGTTCGGTGCGCTCGCGAGCAGCTCCGCGACCTGCGGCGCCGCATCCAGCAGGTGCTCGAGGTTGTCGATCAGGAGCAGGACCCGACCGGCACCGATCGATGCCTTCACCTTCTCGGCCAGCTGCTCGCCGGCGACCTGCTTGACGGACAGCGCCTCGGCGACGGCCGACAGGACGAGCTCATGCCGGGCGAGTCCCGCGAGGGGAACGAAGTGCACACCGTCCGGGAAACGACCCGCCGCGGCGCGAGCGACCTCGAGGGAGAGCCGCGTCTTCCCGACTCCGCCCGGGCCCGTGAGGGTCAGGAGCCGGACGTCGCTCCTCGCCAGAAGCTCCTGCAGCTCCGCGCTCTCTCGCTCGCGCCCGACGAGGGAGGTCGCGACGTCGGGAAGGCTCGGCGGCAGAGGCTCCGGCGAGTCGAGAGCGGGATCGTGCCGCAGGATCGCGTGCTCGAGCCGCTGGAGCTCCTCCCCCGGCTCGATCCCGAGATCCTCCACGAGGACGCGCCGCGCGTCTCGGTAGGCCTCGAGCGCCTCGGCCTGCCGCCCGGCGCGATAGAGCGCGAGCATCAGGTGAGCCCTTAGGCGCTCCCGCAGCGGATGCTCTGCCACGAGCGCGGCGAGCTCACCGACGAGCTCGTCCGCCTGCCCGAGCCCGAGGCGGGCCTCGGCCCGATCCTCGACCGCCGCCAGGCGCAGCTCGCCGAGACGCGCGGCCTCCGGCTGCGCCCAGCTCTCGTAGACGAAGTCGGCGAGCGGGTCCCCGCGCCAGAGCGAGAGCGCCTGCTCGAGCAGCTCGGCGCACGCCGCGAGGTCGCCGGCGCGCCTCGCCTCACGTGCCTCGTCGAGCAGGTGCTCGAAGCGATCACGATCGAGCTCGTCAGACGAGAGCTCGAGGAGATACCCCGGCGGGCGCGTGAGAAGCTTCCGCCCGTCGACTCCGAGCGCCTTCCGGAGCTGGGACACGTAGACGTGCACGAGCTTGTCCACCGTCGGCGGCGGCTGCTCTCCCCAGAGGGCGTGGGCGAGCACGTCGGTCGAGACGACATCGTTCGCGTTGACGGCGAGCACGGCGAAGAGGGCGCGCACCTTGCGGGCTCCGATCCGGAGCGCCCGTCGCCTGACAGACACCTCGAGCGGCCCGAGGATCCCGAGCTCCACGTCCCCGCTATACCCGCGCTCTACCGGGAGCTAAGCCGCGCCCGCGAACCTGCGGCCGCAATCCGACCCACGGAGGTAGCAATGACGTCCCCCAGCGCATGCGCGATCCAGACGCTCGAGCCGTGGTCGAGCGCGCCCCCGACGTGACGTACGCGCTCGTTCAGGACTTCGCAGGTGCGAGTCAGGCCGCATACGACCGGCTCTCGGCCGTGGGCGGCGAAGAGGCCCCTTCGGGCCTGATCCTGCACGCGGCCGGCCCAACGGACGGCGGGATCCGCGTCATCGACGTCTGGGAGTCCCGCGCGGCCTACGAGGCCTTCCAGCTCGAGCGGCCGCAACTCCCCTCCGGGGCCGCCGCGGCCGGGCCTTGGGCCGGGCCGGGAAGCGAGGAGCTCGAGGTGCACCACCTGCTCGGGCCGCCCCCGCGACGCCACCTGCCTCCCGGCTGACACGCGGGCCCCTCGGCATCGGCCTCCTCAGTCGGTGAGGAGCTCGGCGAAGGTGTCCTCGACGAGGTTCACGAACAGCCCGGTTGGCTACGATCGATCGCGTGCGCTGGCGCCCTTTCCTCGGCCTTGTCTTCGCCTCGACCGCCGTAGCCGGTGTCGCGTCAGCGGGCGGTTCGCGCACGCCCACGCCGGGCTCGCTGCTGGCTCCCCCCGGCCCCGACGTGAACCTCGTGATGGGCACGAGCGATTACGCGACCGGCGACGTGCGGATCTCGTTCCTGGTCCTCGACCCCCAGGCCCGCTCGATCGAACGGCCGCTCGCCCACGTCTGGCTCGCCCACCGACTCGGCACGGCGGTGATCGAGCAGGCCACCGCTCGCCTCCTCTCGATCGATCCGGGCGGTGGGCCCGAGAATGTGTCGCACGTCTATGTGGGTCACCTGCGTATAAGGCACCGGGGAGCTACGTCATCGTCGCCGAGCCCGAGAGTGGACGACCGATCCAGGGGCTCGGCAGGACAACAACCCCGCGAAGGGGCCGAACCGGCGGGTGAAGGAGTGGCGCTTGCCGAGCGAGCCGTGGATCTTGCTGGTGGGGTGTGACGGCCGGATCAAGGCGCGTTTCGAGGGTGCGTACGCCGTTGCCGAGCTCGAGACGGCGGTGCGCCGGACACTCGTGCGGTAGCGGCTATGATCGCCCCAAATGCGCATATTTCGCGTCTGGAACGTCCGATTCCGCCTCGCGGTCGGCCTCGTCCTGGCGGCTGCGGGGCTCGCAGCCGCGCTTCCCGCCGGCACCTCGGCGACCACCGGTCCCGGTCCTTTCGCGCTCGTGTACGTCGGGCTGACGAACAGCGGCTGCCACGTCGCGCGCTCGTCCGTCTTCCACGGGACGATCGTCGAGTTCTTCGTCGTCAACAAGGGCAGCAAGGCGCGCCGCTTCGGCATCGCCGGTCGTCAGAGCAGGTATCTCCGGCCGGGCGAGCGACAGCGGGTGTACCGCTTCTTCAGGCTCCGCGGCGTCTTCAAGTGGCACTCCGAAAGCTTTCGGGGTCCGACGGTCAAAGGTTCGTTCAAGATCACGTAGTCCGGGCTGCCGCAGCGTCCGGAAGCGAGTAGGCGACGAGTTCGTAGCGTGGCTTCGCGAACGCTGGATGATCGGCGCCCGCACCCACGAGCAGGGTGGAGCCGACGACCGCGGGGCATGCGTTGATCCCCGCTCTTGCGCGCGCCTGCCACAGGAGCGATCCGTGCTTCACGTTCAGACCGTAGATCCGGCCGTCGTAGGTGGCCGTGAACACGACGTCCCGCGAAACGGTGGCGCAGCCGAAGTCCGGAGACGGCAGCTCCCTGGTCCAGAGCCGCTTGCCGCTGCCGGCCGCGAGCGCCACGAGCTCGCCGCGACCTTTCGAGTAGTCGAGCGCGTAGAAGCCGACGCCGGGAAATCCGTAGGCGTTCTCGCGCATGCAGAGGTCGACCAACGGCACGAACAGCCTGCCTTCGGCGTACGCCATCGGCGTCTCGACGCCGCCGAGCAGGCCCGGGCAGACGCGGACGGGCCGTGTCGGTAGCGTCGGGCCGAGGTCGTTCGCGTGTCGACCGACCCGGGCGACCCAGACCCGGCGGCGGGTCTCGCGATCCCACGCGTGCACGCGTCCGGCCTTTCCGGCGCCCACCACGAGCTTCCTCCCGCCGACGGTCGCCAGGATCGGCGACACCTGGAAGTCGTAGTCACGGATGTCGTGCGGGGTCGCCTGGTCGTACCAGACGAGGTGGCCGCTTCGACCCTCGAGCGCCAGCAGCGAATCGGTGTAGAGCGCAGCGCCCCGGTAGGCACCGCCGTTGGGGTGCCTGCGCGAGCCGCCCCACGGATACGGGTTCGAGGTTCCGGCGTAGACGCGGCCTGCCTCGTCGACCGACACGGGGTTCCAGGCCCCGCCGCCGCTCGCCTCGTGCGGGAACGGCCACGGCTCCCGGATCGTGTCGAAGCGCCAGCGCACGGCACCCGACGCGGCGTCGAGGGCATACAGGGCGCCGCGTCCGCCCGGATGCTGCCCCGTCGTGCTCGTGTAAACGCGGTCTCGCGACACGACGGGGGCGATCGTGATCGGCTGCGCGGGGTTCGTGAGGCGGCGCGACCAGAGCTGCCGCCCGCTGGCCGCGTCCAGCGCGAACGTACTCGTGTCCGTGTTGCCGAAGATCCTGCCGCCCGCTGCGGCGAGGCCGTTCGGGCCGCCGTCGACGCGACGGTAGCGACGCGTCCAGCGCAGCCGGCCAGTCGAGAGGTCGAGCGCGTAGACGTTGCTGTTCAGGTCCTGCACGAAGACGCGGCCGCCGACGACGAGCGGCGTCGAGGCGAGCAGGCCGGAGAAGGTCGGACGGCCCGGGATCGCAAAGCGCCAGCGAACCCGCAGCCGGGTGACGTTGCCCGCGTCGATGCGCGAACCGGCGGCACTCCGCGTGCTCCGCAGGTTCTGGTTCGGTTGCGGCCAGTCGCTCCGGCCGGCCGGGGGTGGACGGTCGGCCGAACGGCCACCGGCGGCGAGCGCGACGCTCGCCGCGAGGATCAATCCGGCGCCGCAAACGGCGAGGGTGCGGCGCCGCGTCCTAGAGGCAGGGATGTCCGCCGCTCCGATTCACGAGACCGAGGGACTCTAGGCCCCCAGAGCCGCCCGCGCAGCCGGAAACGGGAGGGAGACGAGGTACGCTTCGCGGCCGGGGTGGCTGACGCGAGACCCGTACAGCTCCAGGCCGACGAGGCCCAGGGCCGTTTCACCGCTGCCGTCGAGGTCGCGAGGAGGCTGTTCGCCTCGATCGAGCAGGTCGTCCTCGGCAAGCACGAGGAGATCGCGGTCGTTCTCGCGGCGCTGTTGAGCGACGGCCACGTCCTGCTCGAGGACGTCCCCGGCACCGCGAAGACCGTCCTTGCGCGCGCCATCTCGCAGACGATCGAGGGGACGAGCTTCTCGCGCATCCAGTGCACGCCCGACCTGCAGCCGACGGACGTGACCGGCCTCGCGATCTACAACCAGAAGAACCGGGAGTTCGAATTCCGGCCCGGACCGATCTTCGCGAACATCGTGCTCGTCGACGAGATCAACAGGGCGATGCCGAAGACGCAGTCGGCGCTCCTCGAGGCGATGGCCGAGCGGCAGGTGACAGTCGACGGCAGGACCCGCCCGCTCCCGTCCCCGTTCATCGTGCTCGCGACCGAGAATCCGATCGAGCAGGAGGGGACATTCCCGCTGCCCGAGGCGCAGCTCGACCGGTTCTCAGTCCAGTCGGGGCTCGGCTATCCCGACGAGGGCCAGGAGATCGAGATCGTGCTCGCTCAGCGCTACGGCCACCCGCTCGCCGAGCTGCAGCCCGTCGTCACCGCCGACGACATCCGCGCCACCCACGCTGCGGTCGAGGACGTCTACGTGGACGAGCTGATCCTCTCCTGGCTCGTCCACCTCGTCCGGGCGACGCGCCATGTCGAGGGCGTCGCGACCGGTGCCTCCGTTCGCGGCAGCCTCGCTTTCGAGCGCACCGTTCGCGCGTGGGCACTCCTGCACGGCCGCGACCACGTGATCCCCGAGGACGTCGACACCCTCTTCGTGCCGGTGCTCGGCCACCGCCTGCTCCTGGCGACGTCGTTCCTCGCGGAGCTGCGGGGGCTCGGGCGCACCGAGGCGCAGAGGCGCATCAAGGAGCGGTGCTTCGCCCTCGCGCCTCCTCCCCGCCCCGACTGGCTCGACCAGAGCGCCGCGAGCGCCTGAGGTCAATGGCCGTCGGCGAGCGGCAGACGTTCCCGCTCGTCCCGCGGCGGCGGCTCGTCGGGCTCCCGTTCGGGGAGCTGGCGACCCGTCGCCGCGGGCACGGCAGCGACGTCATCGGGACGCGGCCGTACGAGATCGGCGATCCCGTCACGTCGATCGACTGGTTCGCCTCGGCGCGGCTCTCCGCGGCCCGCGGCGGCGACGAGTTCATCGTCCGCGACCGTTCCGACGACGAGGCGCCGCGGGTGGCGATCGTCTCCGACCGCAGGCCCGCCATGGGCATCTATTCGGCACCGTCGCACTGGCTCTCGAAGCCGCAGGCCATGCTCGAGGCCTCAGCGGCGGTGACCGTCAGCGCGAGCGCGGCCCGGAGCGAGGTAGCAGCGCTCGATTTCGCGGGAGCCGCCGCCCGGGAGGGCGAGCCGTACTGGCTGCCGCCGGGGCGCCGCGACCGGCCGTGGCTCGTCGCCGAGCGCCAGCGGAGCGCGCCGTTCGACGCGCCGCGCGACAACGTCGAGCGCGCGCTCGGCTGCCTCGGCCGCCTGCGGAGCGACCTCCCGTCGGGCAGCTTCGTGTTCGTGCTCTCCGATTTTCTCGAGCCGCCGACGGCCGATGCCTGGCTGACGGCCGTCGCGCACGGTTGGGACGTCGTCCCGGTCGTGATCCAGGATCCGGTGTGGGAGCAGAGCTTCCCCCCGCTCGGCGGGGTTGCGGTGCCCATCATCGATCCCGCCGGCGGCCGCTCGGCGCTGATCCGGCTCACCGGCCGCGAGGCGCGGGAGCGCCGGCGGCGAAACGAGGACCGGCTGCGCCGGCTTCTCTCCGACTTTCTGACCCTCGGACTCGACGCGGTAGTCGTGGGGACGAGCGAGCCGCGCGAGGTCGACCGTGTCTTCGTGGAGTGGGCCGAAGGGCGCAGGCGCAGCCGGTGGTCGCGGTGAGACGGGCGGCGCTCGTCGGGGCCGGCGTCGCTGTGGTCGCCGCCGGGGCTGCGCTCGTCCTCGCGCACCGGGGCCCGGCGCCCGCGCTCGCGCCGACCGCGGCGGTGTCGGTTCACGCCGGCTTCGATCGCTCTCCGGTCTCGTTCGGCGACGCCGTCACCGCCCGCGTCGTCGTCCGGCTCGACCGCCGCGCGGTCGATGCCGCTCGGCTCAGCATCAGAGCTGACCTGTCGCCGCTCGAGCGATTGGGCGCGTCCCGCAGCCGCACCTTTGCCCGCGGGAACCTGGCCGTCGTCGAGTATGTGATCCGGGCGGCCTGCCTCTCCGATCGCTGCCTCCAGGCGACAGGCGCCAGACGCCTCCGGGTGCCCGAGGTGCGCGTAGAGGTTCCGCGGCGAGCGAGAGGCGTCGCGTCGGCCGTCGCCGCCTGGCCCGTGCTCCTCGTGGCCGGGCGCGTGACGACCGCCGATGTCGTCCGGCTCAGCCCGCCGTTCCGGTTCGAGCTCCAACCGCCGGCCCCGCATTATCCGATCGACCCGACGACGCTCGGTCGCCTGCTGGAAGCCGCGGCGGCGGTGCTCGCCGCAGCCGGCGCCGGGCTGCTCGGCTGGCAGGTCGCCCTGCTCGCGCGCGCGCGGCGGCGCCGCACCGGGGCCCCCAGCGAGCTCGAGGTGGCACTCGAGCTCGTGCGCGAAGCGCAGAAGCGTCCCCCGGCCGACCGCCGCCGCGCACTCGGATCGCTCGCGCCGCTCCTCGACCCGCGGGACGAGCGGCTGGCGGGCGCGACGCGCCGGCTCGCCTGGTCGAGGCCGACACCGGTGCCGGACGAGCTCTCGGAGCTCGTCGCCGAGGTAGACCGCCGGGTCGAGCCGTGATCGACGCGATCCCTCTCTCCGACGCGCGCTCGTTTCGCAGCATCGCGTTGCGGACGCGCCTCGTCGGAGCTCTGGTTGCTCTCGCCATCGCCGGTGGGATCGTGTCCGCCGCCCTTGCGCTCCGGGACCCACACCTGCGGACGATCGTGCCTCTCCCGACCCACTCGAGCGCGATCGTCGTGCTCGACGTCTCGGCCAGCATCTCCGCCGATACCTACTCGCGCATCGGCGCGACCCTCGCCTCGCTCGCCCGCAGCGACGGCCGTTACGGGCTCGTGGTGTTCTCCGACCAGGCCTACGAGGCGCTACCGCCGGGTACGCCTGCCGCCGACCTCGCTCCGCTCGTGCGCTTCTTCAGGGTTCCGCCGCAGAAGCGAGCCGGATTCGCGCCAACCTTCCCGCACAACCCGTGGCAGGACGTGTTCACCTCCGGAACGAGGATCTCGGCAGGGCTCGACCTCGCGCGCCGGATCGCCTTCGACGATCGGGTCAGGAGGCCCGCGGTCGTCCTCGTGAGCGACCTCGACGACGACCCCGAGGACCTCCCGAGGGTGATCTCGGTCATCCTCGCCTTCCGGCGCGACCACATTCCGCTCCGGGTCGTCGCGCTCAACCCGGGGCTCGCCCAGGCAGCCCTCTTTCAGCGGCTGATCGGCCGCGGCAACCCGATCGTGCAAGCACGGTTGCCGGGAGGCGGCCCGCCGCCGCACAACAGCACCCCCTTCCCCTGGGCCGCCGTCTCGCTCGCGCTCCTCGCAGCAGCGCTGCTGGCCGCGTGGGAGCTGTGGGCGCCGCGCCTCGTCTGGGCGCAGGAGCGGCGCGCGTGACGGCGCTTCGCCTGCTGGGGGCGCTCGTGCTGCTCGCGCTGGCCACGGGCGCCGCGCTCCTCGCGGCCGACGTTCGCGGGTGGGAGCGCACGATCGGAAGCGACGACGCGGTCTTCGCCGCCGCGCCGGCCGCGCCCACCTGGCGCGCGGATCCCAGCGTCCCCTTCGCGGCCGCGGAGCGTCTGCTCGGCCTGGGCGACGACCTGCGGGCCCGACGCGCGTTCCAGCGCTTCCGTGCGACAGCTTCCCTCCAGGTGCGGCTCGACAACGCGCTCGAGGCGACGGCCGAGCGCGCCCGCACCGAGGATGCTCTCGCCACCGTCGGCCGAGGCCACGACGCCCTGCTCGCCGCGAGGGCCGACGTCCTGCTCGGTATCCTCGCGTTCGGCGACCTCTCCCGCGGCGGAGGGACCGACCAGACGCAGGCCGAGGCCACCTTCGCCGACTTCGAGGGCGCCGTTCGGGCCGACCCTTCCGCCGAAGCTGCGAAGTACGACCTCGAGCTGGTGCTGCGCCTTCTGGCGGCGAACGGCGTCCGCCCGGGCGCGACCGGGGGGCCGGGCCGCCGCCCGGCCGGCAAGCGAGGCGGTGCGGGAACGCCGGGCCGCGGGTACTGACGCGTGCTCTCGTCGCTCGCCTTCCTCACGCCGCTCGGAGCGGCGGTCGCCGCGGCGGTCGTGCTCCCGCTCGCGGCGTTCGCTCTCGGCGCCGCTCGGGTGCGAAGGGTACGCGCCGCTCTCTCGCTCGACCCGCCTCCCCGGCGGCCGGCGCCGCTTCGGCTCCTGGCTTCCTCCTGGGCCGTGGCCGCGCTGGGCCTCGCCGCCGCCCAGCCGGCGCTCCTGACGAGCTCCCACGCGCGCACCCGGAGCGACGCACAGGTGCTGTTCGTGATCGACGTGTCGCGCTCGATGGCCGCGTCGAAGGGAAAGACGGGCCGGACGAGGCTGGAGCGAGCAGCGATCGCCGCGCGAGCGCTGCGGGCCGCGGTGCCCGAGGTCCCCGGCGGCGTCGCCACGCTCACCGACCGCGTCCTGCCGGCTCTGCTGCCTGTTCCCGACGCGCCGGCCTTCGATGCCACGATCGATCGGGCAGTCGCGATCGAGGCGCCGCCGCCGCGCCAGGTGGCCACCCGCGCGACGACACTCGCAGCCCTCGCGCCGGTGCCCCGCGCGGGATACTTCGCGCCGTCCGCTCACACCCGCGTGATCGTCCTCCTGACGGACGCCGAGACGCGCCCGTTCGACCCCGGCACCGTCGGCCGCACTCTCGCAGGCACGGGCTTCGTCGCCGTCAGATTCTGGCGCAAGGGCGAGACGGTCTTCGCCGCGGGCGGGCGAGCCGAGCCCAGCTACCGGGCCGACGCCGCCGGGCTCGCCGAGCTGCGCGACCTCGCCGCCGCCGCCGGCGGCACGGCCTTCGACGAAGATGGCCTCGCCGCCGCCGCGCGCGCGCTGCGAGCCGCCGTCGGGAGCGGACGGACGATCGCGGTCCCCGGCCGGCGCCCCGGCCGGACGGCACTCGGCCCCTACGTGGCGCTGTCCGCCCTCCTGCCCCTCGGGCTTCTCCTCGTCCGCGGCAAGGGGAACCGGGCCTCCGGTACGAGTTGATGGCGGATATGATCGGCCACCGATGACGTCGTGCAAACGTCAGCGCAGGGCACGTCCCGGAGCGCCGGCGCTCGCCCTCCTGCTGGTCACGGCGGGAGTCGCGCTCGGCGCAGCCGGCGCCGGGGTGCGCGCGACTCCTTCGAACGTCGGCTGGGGCGGCTTCGGGAACACGGCCGACGAGAACCGCCACTCGCCGCTGACCCAGATCGACCCGCGCAACGTCGACCAGCTCGGCCGCGTCTTCACCGTCGACTTCCGCAAGATCGACCCGACGGTCAGGCGTGGCCAGCAGTCGTATCCGGTCGAGATCGGCGGGACCCTCTATGTGACGACGAACAACGACAACGTGTGGGCGCTGGATGCGACGAATGGAGACGTGAAGTGGCGCTGGCAGCCCGACAACGTCGCCGTCTTCAACAACTTCGGCATCGTCGCGAACCGGGGCGTGGCCGTCTGCGACGGCCGGGTGTTCGTCCTGACGCTCGACATGACCATCGTCGCGCTCGACCAGCGAACGGGGAAGCTCATCGCGCGCGTCCCGATCGCCCGCGCCGTCCCGGGCGCCTCCTCGAACTTCGGCTATTCGGAGACGAGCGCTCCGATCTGCGCCGCCCACCGGGTGATCCTCGGAGCCGCCGGCTCCGAATACGGGGTCAGGGGCTTCGTGATGGCCTACGACACCAACCTCGCCCCTGCCTGGCCGAACCCGTTCTGGACGATCCCGCCCTCCCTGCGCGGCTGGCGCCGGCTCAGCCGGGTCGTCGGCGGCGGCGTCGTCTGGACCCCGACAACCGTTGACCTCTCGACCCACACGCTCTACTTCGGAACCGGGTCGGCGACGCCGCTCTA
Organism: Gaiellales bacterium; assembly: GCA_038237515.1. Classification (GTDB taxonomy): domain Bacteria; phylum Actinomycetota; class Thermoleophilia; order Gaiellales; family Gaiellaceae; genus JBBQDZ01. The sequence continues at coordinate 22,858 of JBBRYP010000044.1, read as the reverse complement.
CTACCCGGCCTTCCGCCCGGGCTCCAACCCGCGCGCCGACTCGATCGTGGCGGTCGACCTCGCGACCGGGAAGATGAAGTGGTGGCAGCAGCAGATGGCGCACAACGAGTGGTCGTACGACACGGCGCAGCCGCCTCTCGTCTACACCGCCAAGATCGGCGGCAAGAAGCGCCGCATCGTCTCGGTTGCGACGATGGAGGGGGTCTGGTTCGCCTACGACGCCAGGACGGGGGCACCGATCTACCAGCGGGTGAAGGTGATCGACCGGACGGAGCATCCCGCGCTCCAGCCGGGGAAGCTCGTGTCCGTCTTCCCCTCGTCCCTCGGCGGCCTGAACTACTCGCCGGCCTCCTACGACCCTCACACGAACTACGTCTTCAACGCCGCCTCGGAGACGGCCGCGACGTTCATCCAGGCGAAGCTGACGCCGACGCAGAAGAAGCGGAAGCTGATTCAGGGGGACGTTTTCCTCGGGCTCGAGAACGGCGATTTCGGATCGGTGCTCCCCGGCTGGCACGACCACGGGTCGATCAGCGCGATCGACGTCGGGACCGGCCGCCAGGTCTGGAAGGTGCGGACACCGGAGCCCGAGCGCGGCGGCGTCACCACGACCGAGAGCGGCCTCGGCTTCGCCGGCGGCGGCGACGGGGTCCTGCGCGCGTTCGACCTCAAGACCGGCAAGGTGCTCCGGACGTTCCAGACCGGCAACCAGATCGCGGCCGGTCCGTCGATCTACGCGGTCGACGGGAAGGAGTACCTCGCGATCACCTCCGGCGGAACGCCGACGTCCTCGGGAGGCGGCACCGCCAGCCAGCTCCAGGTCTTCGCGCTCGGCGGCTCGCAGACGCAGTCGCCCCCGCCGAAGCTTCCTCTGCGCCTGGATCCGGCCGAGGCTCGGACGACTATCCTCGCCAGCCCGACCGCGCCGAAGCCGGCACTCCGCCCTGCCGTCACCTCAAAGATGACCGCTCTCGGCCGCGCCCGCATCTCCACCGGCTCCGCTCTCTCCATCCGTCCCTGGGACCCGAACTCCTCGAACCAGCAGGACGCCGCCGGGCGTGTGACGCTCGGCCGCACACCGGTGAAGGGCGTGCGGCTGCGGGTCGACGGCTACACCCTGCCGGCGGCGACGGCTGCCGACGGCAGCTTCCACTACGCCGCCGACATCACGGCGGCGCGGCGGCACCGGGTCTCGATCGCGAGTCTGACCAGGGCGACGGTCAAGGGGCGTCGGCTCACCGATGCGGAGCAGGGTGCGCTCCGGAACCTGACCGCCGGGTTCAGCGTTGGCTACGGGATCGACCGGGTGACAGTGCGGGTGCAGAAGAACGGCACGGTGCTCGTCTCCGGCCGGGTCCATGACACCGCCGGCACGCCGCCGCCTCACGTGTCGCTCTTCACCTATCAGCTGAGCGGCAAGATCACCGACTCCTCCGGCAAGCCCGTCCAGGGCGCCGTCGTCGTCACGAGGACGCAGGACCGGCAGTTCTGGACGTTCTCCTCAGCCTCGAACGCAAACGGGCACTACACCTCGTTCTTCGCCGCCTCCGACCAGGCGGGCGCGGACCCGGTCCCGATCACGGTTCAGGTCGCCTCCGGGGCGACGCTCTACGTCACGCCCGCGACAGTCACCGTGCCGTTCCGCTCGCTGCAGAGCGCCGTGATGGACATCCAGCTTCCGGCCGGAAGCACGGCGCTCGTCGTACCGAAGCCGAGTACGGAGGCGGCTGCGGTCTACGAGGGCCTCGTCGTCGGCGTCACGGGCCCCGGCGGCGTGGTCAAGCCGCTGACGGAGCGTTGGCCGGACGCGCGCGGCAGCTTCTCGATGGTGCTGCCCGCGAGCGTGCGCGGCAAGAGGCTCCACTTCTGGGAGAACCAGCGTCAGTTCGTCTCGGGCTTCGCGGCACGCCCGGGCGGGCTCGTCGACCTCCGCTCCTGGCCCGGCTCGCTTCCCCCGGCGGTCGCGGCCGGCCTCGGGACGGTCGTCGTCCCGAAGCGTTGAGCGGTCGCCAAGGGCTGTTCGAGTCGACTAGCCCGCTCAACCACGGCCCCTCAGCGCCAGCTGGACGTTGCGTTCGAGCTGGGCGACGGTGACGGGTCCTTGCACGCGTTCGCCGACGAGACGGCCGGCGCGGTCGACGAAGAAGGTTTCCGGGAAGCCGGTGACGCCGTAGCGAGCGAGCGTGCTGCCTGGCCCGTCGCGCACGATCGGGTAGGTCAGGTGGAAGCGGCGGATGAAGTGGCGGGCGTCGCCCTTGAAGTCCTGGGCGTCCAGGCCGACGAAGACGACGCCGTAGACGACGCCGTGGGTTCGCCACTTCCGCCAGGCTGCCTCGAGTCGCGGCGCCTCCTCCTTGCACGGAATGCACCACGACGCCCAGAAGTTGATGACGACGGCCTTGCCCCGCAAAGAGTCGAGGCTGAGCTTGCCCGGCCCGTCGAGCCGCGGCAGCGTCCAGTTCGGCGCTGCTGGATGCTGCCCGCGGGCTAGGGCGCTGGCAGCGCCACCGTTTTCGTGCACGACCTTCCAGACGAGCAGAGCGAGCATGGCGAAGACGACGGCGACGGCCATCGTCTGGGCCGCCCGCTTCAGGGCCGTCATGAGCGACGAAGCGCGGTCGAGAGGTCACGAGCGAGGTTCGTCGGGGTGAGATCGACGGGCGTGTGCAAAGTCGAGACCCAGACGCCTCGCCGGTCAAAGACGCGGACGTCGGCCGAGTGGAGGTCGGCGTTTCCCGTCTCGAACGCCGACAGGATGTGGAAGGCGCTCCAGATCGGCCGAAGCTGCCGGACGCTGCCGGTGAGGTAGTGAAGCTCGCCGGTCAAGTGGTGGACGCGGACGAACCGCGCGACGTTCGGGGGTGTGTCGATTCGCGGGTTGACGGTGATCGCCAGAGCGGCGACCTGGCGCCGCTCCGAGTCGCGAAGTCGTGGTAGCGCCGCGGCGACCTCGCCGGCGATGAGCGGGCACTTGTCCTTACAGGCCGTGTCGAGGAAGGTAACGAGGACGACCGTGCCGCGCAGGCTTCTCATCGTGAGGACGCCGCCCAAGGAGTCGCGCAGCGTGAAGTCGGGGGCGCGGATTCCCGGCGGCGGCTCGCTTCCCCGGTAAAGACCCGGCGGCCCGACCGCGACCGCCCGCGTCTCGTGCGGAGCGAACACAAGGGCGAGGATGGCTGCGGCCGCAACCAGGGAGGCTGCGAGCGCAACCGCCGCGATCAGACGACCCCTCCTCATCGTTCGCCTCTGCGTGATTCGTCGGTGTGACGGCGAGCCCGATCATGGCCGCGCCCGCGCATGAAGGTCATCATCACGACCATCGTCAGCGGACAGGCGAGCGCACAGGCGGCGAGGATGGCCGTGGTCATCGTCTTACCTCCTTCCACTTTGCCCCGCCGTCGCTCGAGCGGTAGAGGATGCGGTTGAAGCCGACGACATAGGCCAACTCGGGGTCGGTAGGCGCCCAGGCAACCGGGCCCGATCCCTCCGGCACCTCGTAGAGACCTTCCAGCTGCGCCCGCCGTCGAGCGAGCGGGCGATCCCACGGCCCGTTGCCAGGATGCGCCGAGGCTGGTTGGGATCGACAGCGAGGCCCATTACCGGCGCGGCCAGAGAGACCCGCCAGTGCTTGCCGCCGTCTCGGCTTTCAAGCAGGCCCCGCTGCATATCGCCCGCCAGCAACCGGCCGTCCGGCATCGCCGCGACCGCCATCACGTTGCCGCCGACCTCCCTCGAGACGACGGTGAAGGAACGACTTCCGTCGGCGGAGCGGTACAGCCCCTGGCCGGCGACAGCCGCATACAACTTCCGCGGATCACGTGGATCGATCGCGAAGCCGTGGATGTCGAGGCCCGGGAGTCCCCGCGGACGGACGTCTTGCCAGGACGTGCCGCCGTCGACGCTCTTCTCGAAGACGTCGTGGCCGGCGAGCCAGATCGTGGTGCCGCGCGGCCGCGCGAGGTTCATCGCATCGTTGCCGGCAAGCCCAGCGAAACGCCACGTCTCCCCGCCGTCACTCGAGGCATACAGCCCCTGGTGCGTTCCGAGCAGGAGCGCTCGCGAGCTCGATGGGCCGACGAGCAAGGAATGGTAGTCGGAGGTCTCGGGCAGACCCGCCCTCGCCTTCTTCGACCCACCGAGCCGGCCGGCCGCGACCACGGCGCCGAGTACGAGTAGCACCGCCGCAACGGCCGCGGGAAGCAGCCAGTTTCGGCGCCGCCCGCGCGGGGCGCTCCTCGGATGCTTGACGCGCCTTTTCTCCGAGGGCTTCTTTGGGGATGCTTTCGTAGCCACGTTCCTCCTTCGCGATCGATGACAGGCAACCGCCGGTCGGCGGCTCGTCAGCGAGCGCGAATCAGAAAAGGAAACGCTGCAAGAATGCCGGCGAGGCGCGACCCGAGGCCGCACGGCCGCCCTGAACGACGACGCTCACGGCGAGTAGCACGACCGCCATCCAGGTCCAGACAACGAGCACCGCCGGCATCGAGGCGACGGCGGAGAGAGCACGATCGATGGTCTGCATCGGGTGGTCGGTCAGGCACGCACAGGCGAAGCCGACGACCATCACGAGCAGGATCAAAAGGAGGAGAAAGACGACGAAGGGTAACCGCTCGCGGATCCTCGCCAAGCTCGGCACGGCTCCGAGGATAGCGCTGCGAAGCCGGCCGGGAGCGAGCGACGCCCGGCAGCAGGAGCAAGGCGACAAGAGCGAGGAGGCGGCCGAGGCGCTGCCCGGAGTCGGCGCTCAACCCGGGTAGCCGGCCCCTATCGCCGCGGTCGGACAAGGTAGCGCTGGACGGCCGCCCTCAGCTCGGCGGCGGCGTAGGCGCCCTCGAAGCGAGCCTTGATCCTGCCGTCGCGCCCGACGAGGAACGTCCAGGGCTCGCTGGGCAGGTGCCACTCCTTCACCCAGCGGTTCGCGCCTTTCGAGGGGTCGTTGCCCTTGTAGATCTCGACGTGGATGAACCTCACGGCGGTGCCGCGGAACTCGCGGGCGATCTTCTGGACGATGCCGACGACGGGGCCGCACGTCCGGCTCTGACAGAACTTCGGCGTTGCGAAAACGACGACGAACGGCGCGTACGCGCGAAGCGAAGCGTCCACCGAGTAGCGGAGTAGGTCGCGGTCGGGCGGCGAGGCGGTCGTGAGCTTGCGCAGGTCGCCGTGGACACTCCCGATCGTCGGCGTGCTCGAGGCGACCGCGCGGTCACCGACCCCTGGCGCCGCCGCTCGCGTTCCGACGAGCAGGTTGCCGAGCCCCTGGATCGGGCGTCCGCCCTCGGGTTCGGCGACGATCACATAGTTGCCCGGCGAGCTGATGTGCAGGTGGGCGACGCACAGGTACGAGACGTCTTCCCGATCGCCCCCGACGCCGGTCGGATTGACGTCGACGAGGCTCGCCGTCGTTTGCGCGATCACCCTCGTGCTCAGTCGATGGGAAAGCCAGACGTGCGCGTGCGGCCGCTCGATCGACCGGTTCTGTGCGTTGAGGATGAGAAACGAGATCCGGACGTCCCCGGTCGCGTAGTCCTCGTGCCCATCACGAGGTTCACATCCGGTCCCGGATGAGCCAAGATCGTGCTCGGCGTAGGGGCGGGAGCAGCGCCTGCTCCCACAACGCTGGTCGTGGCGGCAGCGAGGAAGAAGAGGCCGACGAAGAGGCGCCAGCGCATGCACGGCGATCGCAGCTACGGTCAGTGAAGCTAGGCGATCTTCTTTACGGGCCGCGGCCTGAAGCGAGATAGAACTTCCGCCTGCCGCCTGCCGTCGCTGTCTACCGCCGGCGGGAAGCCCAGTAGACGTAGCGTGAGAGCGAGCGGATCTCCGCCGGCTTCAGCACGTCCCCGAACTTCGGCATCACGCCGAGCCCGGTCCCGCCGCCGCGCGTGATCTGAGTCACGGTCTTCGCGTACGGCGGCTTCAGCTTGTTCAGGTCGGGCCCGATGCGGCCGTGCGTCTTCGCGTCGGCGAGCGTGTGGCAGGCAGCACAACGAGCCTGGAAGAACGGCCGCCAGCGGGCGATCTCCTTCTTCGTCGGCGCTGCCGGGGCCGTCGAGGTTCCCGCCTCCACCACCGCGGCTCCGGTTCCGAGCGCAGCGACACCGGCCACGATCACGGACGCGACGGCGGCGCGTTTCATCCCGGCAGTCTAACGGTCGCGAGGTCGCTCGGGACGTCGGCGGCGAGCCGTGACGGGTATCCCGCCAGGTCGACCGGCTCGCCCGGCACGGCCGGCGTGCGGGAGAAGGCGTAGAGCTGCGACTCCCAGAAGGTGACGCGCTCGCCCCGCGCCGACGGCGGCAGGACGAACTCGAACCGGCCCTTCTTGTCGGCCCAGCGGGCGGAGACGGGACGGATCGGGCGGCCGTCCCTCGCCACCCCGATCAGCACGCCCTCGTACACCGCCCCCGGGTGCGTCTTCGGGTCGACGGGTGCGAGCAGAAGGCCCCTGCGCGGCAGCTTGAAGTCGAGACTCGCGCTCTTCAGCTTCGGGAAGAAGACGAGCTCCCGGTTGCGGATGCTGTAGAGGGCGTCGCCGACCGCGACGCGGACGTTGAAGCCGACCGGGTCGGCGTCGCCGCTCGGGTAGAAGATCGAGTCGTAGCTCCCGTCGGCCGCCGAGGGCGGCGAGACGGTCCACAGATTGCCGTCGACGCTTCTCGTGCTGACGACGGCCCGCCGGATGGGACGACCGGAGGCGTCGAGGATCTTCCCGGACAGGCGATACGAGTAGAGCACGACCGCCGGCGGCGCCTTCGTGTTGGTGAACTCGGCGCGCCCGCTGACGACGATACCGCCGGAGCGCGCCTTCGCCCTCAGGTCGGAGAGCTCGAAGTAGACGTTCAGGCTGCTCTGCGCGTGGCGAAGCTCCTTCTGCTCCCCCTGCGTCGCGGAACGGCCGGCGACCTTCGCGTCGCGAACCTCCCGGACGAACACCCGGTACCGGTTCGGCACCGTGTTGTCGAGGGTGTAGTCGAAGCCGCCGTCGGAGCCGGTTGGGTCGGGGAGCTCGAAGTCCTCGACGCTCAGCCTCGCCCCCGACACGGGCTTCCCGTTCAGGCGCAGGCAGCCGTGGACGAGGGTCTGGTTGTCGCTCGCGAGCCGCCACTCCTGGATCGGGTAGAGCGTCCGAACCGCGAGCGCCGCGCCGTTCCGCGGCGAGCGTGGACAGGCCTGCACGGGGTGCGGCGGTCGGGCGGCCGTCGTCGTCGGGGAGGCCGACTTGCCTCCCCCGCACCCGGCGAGCACGGCTGCCCCGAGCGCAGAGACGAGGAAGAGGGCGCCCGGCCGGAGCCGGGCGCCCTCGATGTGCGGTAGCAGGACCAAGAGACGCTACTGAACGAGCTTGGCTCCGGCCTTGGTCACGACGTAGGTCTTGCCGCCGAGCTTGATCGTCGGCTTCGAGCCCTTCTTCGTGACGTTGAAGTAATCCCACTGCCCGCCGATGGCGTGGCCGGCGATGCCGCAGATAATCGCGTACTTGCCGGCCTTCGAGGCCACGAACGAGAAGTACTGGGTGCCGGACGTGATCCCCGCGTGCGGCCGGGCAGTCGCGGAGCCCTGGAACACCGGATTCTGACCCTGCACCTTCTTGATCGCGGCGGTCGCCGTCACCATCGCGCTGTGCGGGCTCTCGACCGCGAGGTTCTTGAAGGTCACCTCGATCTTCGCTCCCACCGGAACGCTGACCGTCATGCCGCCGCGGTTGAAGCCGTTGAAGTTCAAGCCGCCGCCGGCAGGACCGGCCGCCGCCTGGAGTACCAGGTTGTACGTGTGCGGTGCGTTACCGAACGTCAGGTACTGGATGCCGGTCTGGCGCGTCGGCGCCGAGCCGCCGGCCGGGTGGAGGCGCGGCTGCTTGAACTGCTTCTTGCTGCCGCCGAGCCCGAACACCATCAGCTTCGTGGCGACCCCGCCGAACGAGGACGTGAACGTGCCGCCGATCGGTATCGCCAGGTACTCCTTGCTGCCCACCGTGTAGATCGTGGGAGCCGAGGCGATCTGGGCGCCCGTCTGGAAGTGCCAGAGCAGCTTGCCGGTCTTGGAGTCGAACGCCCTGAGGACGCCGTCGCCGCCCCCGACGAACGCGATGCCCGTCGCCGTCGTCGTGACGCCGCCGCGCTCGGGCTCGGGCGTCTTCGTCTTCCACGCGAGCTTGCCCGTGTTCAGGTCGATCGCCGTGACGCCGCCGTAGTCGTGACGGCCCTTCGGCGTCGTCCCGAAGCCGTTGATCGCGCCGGTATCGACGTCACCTCGGACGCGCGCCTTGTCGACCTGCGAGGCGGACTTCGCCTGGATCAGCACCGATGCGGACTCGACCGTCGCCTCGAACGCATAGTTCAGGTTCGGGTCGTAGGAGCCCGGCGAGTAGTTGACGCCTCCAAGGGCCGATGGGTAGATCGTCACCGGCTTGCCCTTCTTCAGCGCGGGATGCTCGACGCGGTCGACGACCTTGACGCGCTCGTAGATCGGCGCTCCGGTCTTCGCGTCGTAGGCAAACCAGACGCCTTCCTTCGTCGCCACGGAGACGACGCGCCGGGTCTTGCCCTTAACGTTCGCGTCGTAGATCAGCGGCGGCTGGACGGTGTCGTAGTCCCACTCGTCCTTCGTCAGCTGCTGCCGCCACCACCTCTCCTTGCCCGTCTTCAGATCGACCGCGATCAGCGAGTCGACCTTCGGGTTCGTGCCCGGCCGGAGCGAGGCGAAGAAGTCCGGCGAGGGGTTCGACGAGGTGAAGTAGACGGTGTCAGTCTGGGTGTCGATGCCCGGGCTCATCCAGCTGGCACCGCCGCCGTGGAAGCGGCCGAACCGGCGCCAGTCCTGGCCCTCCGGCGGCACGTTCCAGTGCGGGCTCGACCACGCGGGCTTCAGGTCCGGCGTGTAGGCCATGAAGAAGCCGCGGACGCCGTTGTCGGCGCCGGAGCTCCCGATCAGCAGCCGGTTCTTGTAGAAGACCGGCGCCATCGTCTCGTAGTAGCCGAACTCAGGCCTCGCCTGCTTGATCGACTTGTAGATGTAGACCTGCTTGGCGAGCTTGCCCGTCTTCGCGTTGATCGAGATGATCCTCATGTCGAGCGTCAGCAGGTAGAGCTTTCCGGCTCCGTAGGCGACGCCCCTGTTCGTGTTCAGGCCGAAGTTCTTGAAAGGCCCGATCGCGGAGGGCTTGAAGTGCCACTTGACCTTGCCCGTGACGCCGTTGATCGCGAACACGTGGTCGAAGGGCGTGGTCACATACAGCGTCCCGTTGATCGCGAGGGGCGTGGTCTCCTCGCCGAACGGGATCGTCGGGTCGATCTTGTGCATGTCGACCGTAAAGATGCGGCCGAGCGAGTTGAGGTTGGACTTCGCGATCTGCGTGAACGGGACGTTGCGGGTCTCGTCGAAGCTGTATCCGAACGTCGTCCAGTTCCCGGACCCGGCGGCAGCATGGCTGCTCCGGCTCGCGGAGACCGTGCCGGCCGCGGCTGCGACCACGAGCCCCGCGACGACCAGCGCGTACATCCGCCGGTGTAGACGGGGTGAAGTGGATTTCATCTGACCTCCCTTGAATCGATTTCTTGGCTCCAAGGACGGCGCGAACCGCGTCGCAGCCGCTTCCCCCGGGAGATTACTCCGTCGAGCCCGAGTCCGCCGGACAAAATCCCCCGGAGCGCAAGCAGCGCTGCGAGCACTGCGGCCGTTGCGGCCGCGAAGGGTGCGAGAGCGAGGCCGCCGGGCTGGAAGCCGTGCCTGGAGGAGCGTCCGGGGCCCAGCAGCCGGCGGGCCGCTGCGACCGCGGGACCCAGCGTGCGCTCGCCGAAGACGCGGCCGCCGACCGCCTCGGCAAGCCGTCGCAGCGTTTCGGGCGCACGCGGATCGGGCCGGTAGCCCTGCTCGAGCTTCGTGCCGTCGTACACGCCCTCGTGCACGTTGCCCATGCGGACGAAGATCGCCTTGATGCCCGGCCCCACGCGAAAGGCGCGCCGGATGCCGGCGAGCGGGAACGCGCGGCTCTCGCCGTCGGTGATGACGACTGCGAGCCGGTTCGTCGTCTCGTGCTCGAAGTAGTTCCCGGCTACGAGGGCAGTCAGCGGTTGAAAGGTCGTCGCGACGACGTTCTGGTCGAAGGGCGGGGGCTGGTCGACCTCGATCGAGCCGGCGAGCGTGGCGCCGAAGGCCTCCGGGTCGCTCGTCGGGAAGAGGTGCGGGAGCAGCCGGTCGGTGAGCGACGCAAGCCCGCTCGGAACGTCGCCCAGGGAGTCGCGGATGCGCCGGGCGGCGTCGATCGCGCGCATGATCCGCGTCCGCCGCCCCGGCCCGGCGGAGGCGAGCATCGAACGCGACGTGTCGATGACGAAGAAGGCCTGGGTGTCGGCGCGGACGAAGCGGCCGTGGCGGGTGCGCAGCACGGGTTGTGCGGCGGCGAAGGCGATCAGGGCCGCGATGAGCGCGAGCGCGAGCGGCGTCCACGGTCGCAGCCTGCGGGGGGCGGGGAGAAGGAGTGCCCTCGCGGCGGCCGTGGCCCGGCGGCGGCCGTGGACATGCGCGGCGAGCGCGGCGAGGCCGGCGAGGCCGACGAGCGCGCCGAGCGGGCTCGCGAAGACGAGCTGGGCCGCGAGGGGCGTCAGTACCCTCCGCCCGGTCTCGAGAAGCCGGCGCCGTTCGCCCCGGTACCCACCCCGCCGCCGGCTGCCGCCGCGCCGCCGGAACCGCTCTTCGGTCCGAGCAGGCGCAGCAGCAGCTCGAGGTCGAAGCGGCCCTCTGCCGCCCGAGGGTCGATCCGGATCGCACTTCGGAACTCGGCCAGGCTCTTGCCGATGTGCAGGAGCTCGTTCTCCTTGTCGTAGAGGGAGTCTTCGAAGTCGAGCACGCCGAGCATCGTCGCCGCGCGGGCTCGCCGTTGCGCGTCGGTGTCGCGCAGCTCGACCGCAGCGAGGTCGCTCTCGGCTTCCGCGCTCTCGAGCAGCTGGTCGCTCCCCTTGCTCGCTCCCTCGTCGAGCGGCCTGCTGAGCCTGAAGAGCTCGACCGCCTTTCGGAACCGGATGTCGTCCTCGACGCCGAGCAGCGAGCGGGCCGTGCGGGCCTGCACGGTGCGGGACACCTCCCAGGCGGGCGCTTCGAAGCTCCGCGCAGTCAGCCGCGCATCCTCGCGCCGCGCCGTCGCCGACCAACCCCAGAGCTCGGTCTCGAGCAGCGCGAGCAGCGCGGCGGCCGCCAGGAGAAGCGCCGCCAGTAGGAGGAGCAGGATCCTCCGGAATCTCATCGCGGGCCTGGCTCCAAGGCCGGCAGCGGCAACCGCGCCGACCACGTCTCGTGCAGCGCGAGCGCGACGAGGAGCAGCCCGGCGACGACCATCAGCGCCAGCGGTACGCCGCTCGCGAGCGCCTCCACGCGCGGTACCTGCGTGACGGGCGGCTCGGGCGCCTGGTCGATCCGGCCGAGACCGTGCCCGAGCGCGTGCTGGAACACGGCGAGGTCTCCGGGTGACGGGGAGAGCGCGACGACGCGGAGCGGGATCCGGTCGCGCACGTAGCCCCCCAGCAGGCTCTCGAGTACCGGGATGTCCCGGTAGTCGTCCGCCAGGTCGCTGATCAGCACGACGTAGGGGCGGACGACGTGCTGGGCGCGGATCACCTCGCGGGCGAGCAGGAGCCCGCTCGAGATCTGGGTGCCGCCCGTGAAGGCGTCCGTCCACGGGTTCGCCGGAAAGGGACGATCGGCGACCGTGTAGCTCGGATAGCCGGGAACCGGCTTCGCATCCTTCAGCGGCGTGAAGTAGCGAAGCAGCGGCTTCAGCTCGAGCGCCCGCGTGCCCGGCGGAAGCGCCTGGTAGGCGACGTCGGAATAGAAGATCAGACCGAAGCGATCTCTCGTCGACGCGAGCTTCGCGAGCGTCTGCTCGATCTGGCGGAACGTGGTCGGATCGATGCTGGAGGAGACGTCGAGCAGGACGATCCCGCTGGCGCGCGGCGGGATGAAGCTCCGCTGAACCTCCCGCCGGCCGAGCGCCAGCAGAACGGCCGCCGCGGCGAGCCCGAGCACGGCGGCGGCGATCGCCGCGCGTACGAGCGCGGTCCGCCGCCCTTCGGCCCGCGCCCAGCCGAACCGGGCGAGCGGCACCGCCCTCAGGAGGAGCCTCCCACGCTGCTCTCGACGCGGTCGGCGAGCGTGTCGAGCGCGGTCGGCGTCGGCCGGTCCGGCGCCCAGGCGAGGTGAGCGGCCTCGTCCGGAAGCCGCCCCGCCGCCTCGGTCCGGAGGACGCGGGCCAGGCGGTCGAGCGCGAGACGCCGTTCGCGCGGGGGGCCGGCCGCAGCGGCGTGGCGGACGATCGCGAGCGCGCGCTCGAGCGGCGCGAGCCGCGACCGCCGCCGCCGGGGCTCGCGAGCCCGCGCGCGGCGAAGGGCGAGCGCGAGCGCCAGGAGCCCTCCGAGGGCGCATGCCGCCGCCCCGCCGAGCACGAGCCACTTCGCCCGGCTGGGAGGCACGCTGTAGCCGAAGACCGGCAGCGGGCGCAGGCGGATCCTGAAGCGGGGTTTCAAACGGTCGGCCGGCGTCAGGAGAGAGCGCTCCCGGAGCTCGGGCCACACGACCGGGACGCTTCGCTCCAGCCCGGCCGCGCCGTAGAAGACGGCGCCCGGACGGAATCGGAACGTGCGGGTGGCGCCCTCGGTGCGCGGGAGGCACGGGCCGCGAAGGCAGCGGAGCGCGACCTCGAGGCGCAGCCGTCCGGGGCCGGTCCTGATGCGACGAGCGGGACCCTCCGCCAGGTACGGCCGGAAGCGGCCGCGCAGGGTAACAGTGCGTGCCTCCACCCGGGCGGGATCGAGCCGGACGTCGACGATCGCGTGGACGACCTCGCCAAATCCGGCGGTCGCGGGCGAGAGCTGCGCCCGCGCGCTGAGCGGCGGCTCAGCACTCGCGGAGGCCGTGAACGCGAGTGCTGCCAGCACCACCGCCGCGCGCCTCACCAGGCGCGCCCCTGGACCGCCTGGCGGGCGGCCGCCCAGCCGAGGAACGCCTCCAGGACCTCGCCCTGGGTGCTCGACGAGACGAGCACGGGGTCGAGCGGCAGCCGCTCGAACATCGCGAGCAGGTCAGCCAGCGAGCGCTCGTTGTCGGTCGCGCGGGCGCGCGCGCGAGAGCGGGACATCCTGATCCGCGCGACCTCGCCGGTCGAGGGGTCGACCAGCGGGACGAGCACCCCCGCGACGTCCGGGAAGCTCTGCTCCCACACCGGGTCGCGCACGATCACCGGCACCACCTCCCAGCCCCGCTCGAGCGCCCTCGCCCAGACCGGCTCGGGCGGGCCGGCGAAGAAGTCCGAGACGACGAAGACGAAGGTCCCCCCGGGCAGGTCGCGACGGATGCGCGAGATGTACTCGAGCGCGAGCGAGACGTTGTCCTCCGGTGCGTCGAAGTCCCCGCGGCCGAGTGGCCCGTCGTCCGTCCGCCACAGGTCGGCCCGCCCGCGGGGCGGGCTCCAGAACGGCGCCGGGCGCCCATCCGGGTCTCGCTCGGCGTAGTCGAGGTAGCCGGCGAGTCCGCGGGCGGCAAAGGCGCTCTCGGCGATCAGCGCCGCCGCGGTCTGGAGCGCCGCCGGCTTTGAGAGCCACGGGAGAGGCGGTGGGTAGAGAGCCATGGCCGGGCGCCGGTCGCAGACGACGAGCACGCGCGGCGCCTCCTCGGCGAATCGCTCCCAGACGATGAACTCGTCCGTGCCGCGCGCCGACGAGAGCCGGGCCGAAGCGTGCCAGTCGATGTGATCGATGTCGTCGCCCGGCACGTAGGGGCGAGAGCCGGCGACGTCGGAGCCGCTGCCGCGCCGTGCGCTCGCGAGGGAGCCGAAGGGAAGGCCGGTCACCTTCCGCCTGGTCGCGAGCTGGAACGTGGGGGCCCGACGCGTGCCGGCGACGACGGTCACGCCAGGCGGGTCGCCGGCGCCGGCGCGCTCTCCGGGTCCCAGGCGGGTTCCGGGCGCGGCGCAGCGTCGAGGCAGAGCGCGCGAAACCGCTCCATCGCCTCTGCCGGCCGGAGCCGGCGCAACTCGACCAGGAAGCTCGGGGTGAAGATGATCCGGTGACCGACGACGGGCAGGAGAAGCTCCTCGACGTCCTCGGGGACGACGTAGGAGCGCCCGTGGAGAAGCGCCCACGCACGCGCAGCCCGCTCGAGCGCGAGCGACCCGCGTACTGACGCCCCGATCGCGACACCGTCGAGCTCGCGCGTCGCGCGGACGAGATCGACGATCCACTCCTCGAGGATCGGGTCGATGACCACGTCCTCGACTGCCTCCTGCAGCGTGCGGATCTCGTCGAGGTCGACCACGGGCCCGAGGTGCGCGAGCGGGTGACCGTGCCTCTGCTCGCGCAGGATGCGCCGCTCCTCCTCCTTCGGCGGATACCCGAGCGCGGTCTTCAGGAAGAAGCGGTCGAGCTGGGCCTCGGGCAGCGGGAAGGTGCCTTCCTGCTCGATCGGGTTCTCGGTCGCGATCAGCAGGAACGGGTCGGGCAGCGGCCTCGTCTGGCCGTCGACCGTCACCTGCTGCTCCGCCATCGCCTCGAGCAGCGCCGACTGCGTCTTCGGCATCGCACGGTTGATCTCGTCCACCAGCAGCACGTTGGCGAAGATCGGGCCTGGCCGGAACTCGAAGTCCCGCGTCCGCTGATCGAAGACCGAGAGGCCCGTCGCGTCGCTCGGTTGGAGGTCCGGGGTGCACTGGATGCGCGAGGAGACGGCGCCCGACACCGACTGGGCGATCGCGCGGGCCAGAACGGTCTTCGCGGTTCCCGGCACGTCCTCGAACAGCACGTGCCCCCGGCACGCGAGCGCGGTGAGGACGAGCAGCACCTCCTCGCGCTTGCCGTGCACGACCTCCTCGATGTTCGCGAGGAGCCGCGCGGCAATCGTGCCGGTCTGCTGCAGGGCGGTGGTCTCGCGGAGCCTGGGCTGCTCCATGCGTCCAGATCCTACGCGTGGAAGACGAGTACCGATCCTCACCCTGCTGGGCCCTCTCGCCCGTCACCTCGACTGCGCGCTGCACCGTTTACCGTCTACCGGACACTGACCACGCCGAAGAACAGACGATCGAACGAACGAGCCGGCCGGCGCCAGCACCCGTCCTGGTGGCACCGGAGCATCGCGTGAACTGCCGGGCGTGCGGAGCCCCGAACCGCGAGGAGGCGCGCTTCTGCGACTCCTGCGGTGCGTCGTTGCTCGACGCGCCTGCGCGTGAACAGCGCAAGGTCGTCACCGTCCTCTTCTGCGACGTGACGGGCTCGACGGCCCTCGGCGAGCGCGTCGACCCCGAGGCCATGCGCGCCATGATGGCGCGCTACTTCGCCACCGCCCGCGAGGCGATCGAGCGACACGGGGGCATCGTGGAGAAGTTCATCGGCGATGCGGTGATGGCGGTTTTCGGCGTTCCGGTGGTGCACGAGGATGACGCGCTCCGCGCCGTGCGGGCTGCGCTCGAGATCCGCAACGGCGTCGAGGTCGACGTCCGCATCGGCGTCAACACCGGCGAAGTGGTCACCGGCTCGGGCGATACGCTGGTCACAGGCGATGCCGTGAACGTCGCGGCGAGGCTGGAGCAGTCCGCCGCCCCCGGCGAGATCCTGATCGGGGAGGAGACGCACCGGCTGGTGCGCGACGCCGCCGAGGTCGCGCTCCTCCCGCCGCTCGAGGCGAAGGGCAAGTCGCAGCCACTGACCGGTTACAGGCTGGTCGGCCTGACGGGAGCCGAGGCCTTCGTGCGGCGGCTCGATGCGCCGCTCGTCGGCCGCACCCGTGAGTGCCGGCTCCTCGAGGATGCGTGGGAACGCGCCTCGAAGGAGCGCGCCTGCCTGCTGTTCACGATCCTCGGCGCGCCCGGCGTCGGCAAATCGCGGCTGGCTGCCGAGTTCCTCGCACGGCTCGGCTCCGGGCGCGTCGTCAGCGGCCGCTGCCTCTCCTACGGGGAGGGGATCACGTACTGGCCGGTCGTCGAGATCGTCAAGCAGCTGCTGGCCGGTGCGAAGCCCACCGATCCGGCGATCGGATCGCTCCTCGGGGAGGGGCAGGCCTCCGTCGACGACATCGCGTACTCCGTGCGGAAGCTGCTCGAGTCCGCCGCGGAGGACGCGCCGCTCGTCGTGCTGTTCGACGACGCGCAGCGGGGCGAGCCAGCCTTTCTCGACCTGGTCGAACATGTCGCCGACTGGAGCCGCGGCGCGCCGATTCTGCTCCTCTGCCTCGCGCGGCCGGAGCTGCTCGACCGCCGGCCCGGATGGGCAGGCGGGAAGCTGAACGCCACGACCGTCCTGCTCGAGCCGCTGGATGCCGCCGAGAGCGAGCAGCTGCTCGACGGCCTCCTCGGTGAGGCCGCCGCCGCACCGGCGCTGCGAACGCGCATCCTCGACGCGGCGGAGGGCAATCCGCTCTTCGTCGAGGAGATGCTGGCAGTGATCGAGGAGGGTGGAGCCGGCGTGGAGGTGCCGCCGACGATCCAGGCGCTCCTCGCGGCGCGGCTCGACCAGCTGCCCCCGTCGAGCGAGGCGCGCTCGAGTGCGGAGCCGTCGAGGGACAGGTCTTCCACCGCAGCGCGGTGCAAGCGCTGGCGCCCGAAAAAACCGAGGTCGCGACTGCGCTGCTGGGCCTCGTTCGCAAGGAGCTCGTGCGGCCGAACCCGTCGCTGCTCGTCGGCGACGACGCCTTTCGCTTCCGCCACCTCCTGATCCGCGACGCCGCCTACGACGCCCTGCCGAAGGCGACCCGCGCGTACTTGCACGAGCGGTTCGCGACCTGGCCGGGCGAGCATAGGGCCGATCTCGTCGAGCTCGACGAGATTCTCGGCTATCACCTGGAACGAGCCGCCCGCTGCCGCGCCGACCTCGGGACGCCGTACCAGGCGCTTGCCGCACGAGCCGCCGCCTATCTCGGGAGTGCCGGCGTCCGCGCCTTCGAGCGGATCGACTTCCATGCAGCCGCGAACCTGCTCGAGCGAGCCCTCGACCTCCTGCCCGGAGACGATCAGGCGCGGATGCCGCTGCTCGTCACCCTCGCCGAGACGGTCTACGGCGGCGGTGACCTGGATCGGGCCGGGCGGCTGCTCGAGTCCACGATCGAGACCGCGCGCGCTCGGAGATGCGCGCTCCACTGCGCGGGCGGAAGATCTTCCGCGCCTTCTTCCGCGTGCACAGCGGTGCGCCCCTCGCCGAGCAGATCGCAGAGATGAGCGAAGTCGCGCGCGAGCTGGAGGAAGCAGGTGACGAGGAGAACCTCGCACGCGCCTTGGTCACGCGCGGGTGGTGCACCTACTGGCTTGGAGACATGCAGTCGGGTCTGGCCGACGCTCGCCGCGCAATCGACCTCGCCACCGCGACGCACTCGCCCGGGCTCGAGGCCGAGGCAGCCGGACTCCTCGCCTCGTTGATGAGGTGGGGGCCTACATCCTGGGCGGAGCTGGCCCGCTTCGTCGACGACCGGCTCGCCTCCGGCGGCTTGGTCTCGGGCGGGCGACTCGGCTCGAGCCTGCTCGACCACCGGGCCCTGGCGGACGCTGCCGTCGGCGACTTCGACGAAGCTCGCGCCCAGTTCGCGACGCACCAGCACAGCCTCGAGGAGCGGGGCATGCAATTCTTCGTGCATACCCTCGCCTTCTCGACAGCCGAGGTCGAGCTCCTGGCGCAGGACTTCGACGAGGCCGAGCGCATCCTCCGCTCCGCCTGGAGCTGGCTGGGCACCGCGGGCGAGTCAGGATACCGGTCGAGCATCGGCGTGATGCTCGCGGAGGCGCTCCTCGGCCAGGGACGCCTGGACGAGGCGTCCGGAATCCTCGATGAGTGCGAGGCGATGGCGGCACCCGACGATGCCTCCGCAGCCAGCGGCATTGCCACTGTCCGGGGCCTCGTGGCCTCTCGCCGCGGACTGCACGATGAGGCGGTCGCCCTGACGCAAGCCGGCGCCGAGACGATCATCGCGACCGACTACGTCGAATTCGGCATCAAGGCGCAGATCGCGCTCGCCACGACGTTGATCGCGGCGGCGCGTCCCGAGGAGGCCAGGCCCGTCCTCCGTGCGGCGATCGCGCTCGCCGAACGAAAGGGCTCGCTCGTCCTGCGCGACGCGGCGGCCCAGCTGCTTCTGTGCTGCGGCTCAGGCGCGCCGCGGCCGAGGCGCCGATGTGAAGGAGGCCGAGCGCGAGCACGACGAGGAGCACGTCGAACGCGTCGCATCGCCTCGGCGTCCGGGCCAAGGGGGTCTTCAGGCCCGGATGCTGGCCCGGCACGAGGGAGTTCGCCAGTCCCGTGCGGTGCCGATCTCGGCCTCTTCGCGGGATGGCGTAGTCGAGCCCGCTCCATCCGCGAACATGTAGCCGGTCGTTCCCGAAGAGCGGACGACGCCCGAAGGCCCGACGGATGAGACCACCAAGCCGGCCGGCGCCGACGCCCGGCTCGACATAGGAGTATCGAGTGCCGCCTCCTCCAGCGCTTCGCCTGAGTGTCCTCGACCAATCCCCGATCGCGCAAGGCTCGAGTGGGCCCGCGGCGCTCGCGAACACGATCGACCTGGCGCGCCTCGTCGAGAAGCTCGGCTACCACCGGTACTGGGTCGCAGAGCACCACGCGACGCCGATGCTCGCCGGCACGACGCCCGAGGTCCTGATCGCCGCGATCGCTGCGGAGACCTCCCGGCTACGCGTCGGCAGCGGCGGCGTCATGCTGCCGCACTACAGCCCCCTGAAGGTCGCCGAGACGTTCAGCGTCCTCGCCGGCCTCCATCGCGGCCGCGTCGACCTGGGCCTCGGCCGCGCACCCGGCAGCGACCAGCAGACGATGTTCGCGCTCCAGCGCGATCGGCGCCAGATCGCGCCCGACGACTTCCCGGAGCAACTCGCCGAGCTGCTCGCCTACCTCGAGGACAGCCTGCCGCCGGGCCACCCGTTCGCGCGGCTGGCGGCTCTGCCGGGACGGCCGGAGGCGCCGGAGGTCTGGTTGCTCGGCTCGTCCCCTCAGAGTGCGATCTGGGCGGCCCAGCTCGGCCTGCCCTACAGCTTCGCCGACTTCATCAACCCCGCCGGTGCCGGGCTCGTCCGCTCCTACCGCGAGACCTTTGCGCCGTCACGGCGCCTCGAGCGTCCGGTGGCGGCCGTCACGGTGGCCGCGGTCTGCGCGGCGACCGACGAGGAGGCGGAGCGGCTGGCGGCGAGCAGCCGGATGGCGATCACGCTCCTGCGCCGCGGGCGTCTGATCCCGGTGCCGCCGGTCGAGGAGGCACTTGCCTTCCTCGCAGCCGAGGACTTCGCGGGCGCCGCTCCGGGCCGCCGCCGGCTCGTCGCCGGCGCGCCGGCGACCGTGCGCGCCGGCCTCGAGCAGGTCGTCCACGACTACGAGGCCGACGAGGTGATGATCGTGACGATCACGTACGACCATGCCGCCAGGCGGCGCTCCTACGAGCTGATCGCGGAAGCGTTCGGACTGCCGGAACGCGCGGGAGGAGTCAGACGGTCGTGAGCCCGGCGAGCGAGGCGAGTGTCGCCCCGGCTGCGCCCGCGGGCACCCGCCAGGTGCGATCGCCGACGATCCCGTCCACTCCGACGCCACGGTCGGCCTGATAGGCGGGAACCGCCGCCTCCGTGCGCGACCCGAAGCTGCCGTCCGCGCTGCCGGGGTCGGTCGAGGTGCCGGCGCTGCGAAATGCGCGGAGCGCGTGCTGAAGCGCAGCGACGCCCGCTCCCTGCGCTCCCGGCGCGAGCGTCGGCGTGTCGGGCGCCGGCGGCAGCGCCGTGGAGGTGTGCGGGCCGACGATCCCGTCCACGGTCGGGCCCTCGCTCTGCTGGAACGAGCGGACAGCAGCCTGCGTCTAGGCGCGGAAGGCTCCACCTATCTGCTCGAAGTCGAGCAGCTTGATCATCACGAGGATGCGCTGGAGGCGCCTCACCTCGGGGCCGTGCGAGCCGGAGTGCAAAGCCGGGGCGTCATCCCGACAGCATCCCGCTGACGAGCGCACGCCAGGTGATCGGGCCGACGATTCCGTCCACCCCGATTCCGAGCGACTGCTGGAAGCCTCGAACCGCCTCGTCCGTCTTCGGGCCGAAGCTGCCGTCGATCTGGACGCCCTTGCGCGGGTCGCCGGAGAGGTTCCTGAACTGGAACTCCTCCTGGACACCCCGCACCGCCTCGCCGGTGCGGCCGCGCCTGACCTGCACGATCAGGAGCGGCCAGGTCTGCGGGCCGACGATTCCGTCGCCCGCCTGGCCGTGCGCCTGCTGGAAAGCGCGAACGGCGGCCTCGGTGGCGGGGCCGAAGCTGCCGTCGACGGCGACGTTGCGGCCGTGGGCCCGCAGCAGGTGCTGGAGCGTGCGTACCGGGTGGTCCCGGGCACCGCGCCGGACGATCGGGAAGGGAGAGATGGTCTCGGGCATGTATGGACGAGAGCCTGCCACGTCTACCGCGCTTCTCCAAACCTCCCCAAGTAACACAGTGTTACTTGGAGTCGGCGCGCCCGGGTCGGCGCGGCTGGCTCGAGCCGCGCGCCGCTACGCGCCGGTCTGGCCTCCGTTGCCCGGCCCATGGCTGGCGAGTGCCCCTTCGCTGCCCTTCGCACCGCGGCTCGCGAGCTCCTCGGGCTTGATGCCGAACTTCGACAGCAGGCCTGCGTGGTCGACGTGATGGATGAGCGCTGGGAGCTCCTGCTCGGCCTTCGCGGCCAGCTCTTTGCCCTGCTTGCTCTCGATCAGCTTCATGATCTCTGCCTTCGGGATCTGCACGATCCGCTCCTTTCGGTTGGGAGTTCGCTCCTGAGGCGGCCCGCGAGCGTTAGTCGCCCACGTCGTCCGGGACGCCGACGTCCTCGGCCGCCGCGGGATGCTGCGTCTGGCCCTTGGTCTGGTCGTGGCCGCTGATGGCCGGTGCGCCCTTCTCCGCGCTCGGCGCCTCCTCGCTCCTCATCGGGCCCAGCTCGTCTTCGGTCGACTGCGGATCGGTCTTCTCGGACA
Source organism: Gaiellales bacterium (assembly GCA_038237515.1). Lineage (GTDB taxonomy): Bacteria > Actinomycetota > Thermoleophilia > Gaiellales > Gaiellaceae > JBBQDZ01. The sequence continues at coordinate 1,905 of JBBRYP010000044.1, read as the reverse complement.
TGGCGCGTTGCTCCCCTCGTCGCGATTGCTCGGGGCGGGAGGTACCCGCAGCGCCGGAAACGAAGCACGCCATGCGTCCGGCCGCCTCGATCCCTCGGACGAGGGATTTCCGTGTGACGAAGGCATCGATCACGATTCGAGCGCGGGGTCCGGCGTCCAGGCTGGACATGCGGTATCCAGCTACTGCGGCTGGACGACCTGGTGCCGGCCCCCGCGCTCGGGAGACGATGCCGGACGTCGCCGAACGAAGCGCTCCGCTTCGGGCGGAGCCGAGGCGCTGGCGCTAGCGACGCTCGGGCTTGCCACCGTGCGCGCGCGCTCGCAGCAGAGCCTCGATGGAGGTGGAGACGATCGCCGTCCCGATGCCGACGAGGAAGAGGATCCAACCGGTCTCGTCGTAGTCGGAGAAGCCCCAAAGCAGGATCACGCCGGCCAGCGCGAGGAGGGCGCCGAAGAGGAGTCCCATTCCCTCACCTCCGATGTGCGCGGGCCTTCACGGCTAGAGCGTCTCCGAGCCGGCGCCGAGGCGCCATCGGTGGTGGCCCCCAACTTCACTGTCGCTGTCTCCCACAACCATTGCAAGTTGGGGGTTCTCCCCCATGGGCGGAAGGTGTCGGAGCCGCGATCCTCTGGCCAGCAACCGATCCGGGGGCGAATTGGAGGGCAGCGCGACAAAGGTAGGCCCGAGCACGGCGCCGGTCGGCTCCTGGCAATCTGCAGGAGTGACCCCCGCAAGAGTGGAAGCGCTCCGCCGCCGCGGTTCCCGGCTCGAGCGCCAGGTCGAGCCCGCGCCCGAGCCGCAAAGACGCGGCCGGCGCTCGCTCTTCGTGGACGTCTTCGCCGTGAACGCGGTGCTCGTCGTCGGCGCGGCAGCCGCACTGGCCCTGACGCCGGCCTACATCCCCTTTCCGGGCAGCGTCGACAAGGCGCTCCTGCTTGTCGGGGGGCTAGGCGCGGTCCTGCTGGCGAATGCGGCGCTGCTCAGAGCCGCCCTGAGGCCGCTAAGGCGACTCGAGCACCTGATGCAGCAGATCGACCTCCTCCGTCCGGGCCAGCGGCTCCCCGTCGAGGGAACGGCCGAGCTCGCCGAGGTGGCCGAGTCCTTCAACAGCATGCTGGCGAGACTCGAGCTCGAGCGTCGGCAGAGCAGCGGCCGAGCCGTCATGGCCCAGGAAGCCGAGCGGCAGCGGATCGCACGCGAGCTTCACGACGAGATCGGGCAGAGCTTGACTGCACTCCTGCTCGGCCTCGATCACGTCGCCGCGCGGGTCGGTCGCCACCAGGTGCACGGGGAGCTCTCCGAGTTGCAGGAGATCGCCCGGAGCAGCCTCGACGAGCTGCGCGTGATCGCTCGCCGCCTGCGCCCGGGGGTGCTCGAGGACCTGGGCCTCGCGAGCGCACTCTCCGAATACCTGTCGCAGTTCGAGCACCGGACGGGCATCTCCGTTCGCAAGACGATCGGCCTCGGCGGCGTGGCTCTCGGCCAGGAGTCGGAGCTCGCGATCTACCGCGTCGTCCAGGAGAGCCTCACGAACGTCGCCCGGCACTCCCGGGCGACCTCCGTGAGCGTGGCCGCCGAGGATCGTGGCTCGACGGTTTCCGTTCGCGTCTCGGACGACGGGGTCGGTATGCAGGACGCGGACGAGAGCCGTGGCGGGGGCATCCGCGGCATGCGCGAGCGGGCGCTGCTCGTCGGCGGCCGGCTAGAGGTTGCCTCGGGCGTGAGCGGCGTCACCGTCCAGCTCTCCGTGCCGCTCGAGGAGCGCTAGTGCGGCCTCTCATAACGTTCGACCGGAAACGAAGGGCAGGTGGAGGCCGCACTACTCGGCCGCTTCGCGGCCGCCGGCCGCAGAGCGGCCGGAATAGTGCGGCGTCGGCGAACCGTCAGTTTCGAGCGAAACGTTG
>JBBRYP010000043.1:0-38755 GCA_038237515.1 Gaiellales bacterium | reverse complement strand
TGCCGGACCGTATTCGGACCCTGCGCCGAACGGCGCCGCCACGCTCGGCTCCGTCTTCAACGGCACAACCCCGAACGGCACCTGGAGCCTCTACGTCGTCACCGACATCGCAGGCGACGGGACTGGCCAGATCGCCGGCGGGTGGTGCGTGAACATCACCTCGAGGGTCACCGCGGTCGATCTCGCGTCGTTCGCCGCGCGCTCCGCTGTCGCGGGAGTCGAGCTGACCTGGCGGACGGCGGGCGAGGCCGAAATCCTTGGCTTCCATCTCTGGAGGAGCACGAGCCGCAACGGCCGGTACGTGAGGGTCACGCGGACGATGATCGCGGCCGCACACGCGGGGACCGCCCGAGGCGATCGCTACAGCTTCCTCGACCGCCGAGGCCCGAACGGGCGGGCGTTCTACCGGCTCGCGATCGTTGGCCTCGATGGCAGAGCGAGTTTCGCGGGCGCTGTCCGCGGTTCCCCGTCCACTCGTTGAGAGGCTAGCGCGGCCCTCGCTCGAGCATCACGAACAGGCCGTCGTCGGAGACGACCGAGAATCCGAGCCGCTCGCAGAGGGCGAGGGCGCGTGGGTTCGCCTTCGTGCTCGTCAGCCGAACCGGCACGCGGCCACGGTCCGCTTCGGCGAAGACCTCCTCGAGGAGCATCGTCCCGATACCGGCGCTCCGATGGCCGGGAAGGAACGCCATGTCGACGACGAGCAGGGCGTCCTCGCTCTGCGAGATCCAGACTCGGCCAACGGGGCGACCGCCGAGCTCCACCAGCCGGTGCCCTTCTGCGGGGTAGTTCCGTGCGTAGTCGGCCTGCTGAGCGCGGAACTGGAGGTCGAGGAAGGAGGCGCGCTGCTCGTCGCTCCAGCCCGTCTCGGCCAGCTCGCGCTCACGGGTCGTCGCGTACAGGCGGGCGAGGAACGGCGTGTCCGCGTCGTCGACGGGCCGCAGCGTGACGACGCCGCTCTCGAGCTCGAACCGATCGCGCAGGGGCCGAGCTTCAGTTGCGCGAGGGGAAGATGCCCTGGAGCGCGATGATGTAGTTGATGGCCAGGTGGGGCGGCATGTTGTCGTGCGGCTGGCTGCCGCCCGCGGCCTGGATCATGCCCGGATCCATGGTGACGTCGTTCGCGTTGCCGTACTGACCACCCGTCGCGGGCGTCCTTCCGTTAGGCCTGCCGCCGGTGGCAACGGAGGATCCCAGCACCTGATGGGTGTGCGCGGGCATCTGCGCGGCGTTGAGCACGACGCTCTCCTCGCCTCCACTCTGGCCGAGGTCGTAGTTCGAGAGCCCGGGGCCCTGGCCGCTGCTGACCGGGGTGCGTCCGCGGAGATCCGGAAGGGCGAACGTCGTCTGGCCGTTGCCGCCGTAGGTCGTGCCCAGGAGAGAGAAGAGCGCGGTGTTCTGGGAGATCGAGAGGATCTGCCCCTGGCAGAGCGCCCAGCCGCGCGGCGCGAAGTTTCCGGCAAAGCCGACGATCGTTCCCAGAAACGGTTCAGACACAAGAGCTCCCTTCGGATGGGGACGGTCGAATCACTCGACGAACCGGTTGACGATCGCCTCGAGGTGGATGCCTTTCTGGCCCCGGCCGACCGGGACGAGGAAGAGCGTGAACGTTCCCAGCGCCGGGTGCTCGAGGGTGTAGTTCCCCTGCGACACCTGCTCTCCGCGACCGGCGTCGAAGACAAGCGAGAAGCACTCGCGGTGCTTCCGCTCGCGCGCCGCACGGGCGGTGAAAGGACTGAGCTCGGCGAGCCTGGCGGGGATCGGCCCGTGTGGATGACGGATCGTGAACTGCGAACCCAGGAGCGGCGTGTAGGTTGCGAGCCGCAGATAGGCGAGGCGGTCGCCGGTCGCGGGGCGAGCCGCCGCGGCGGTGCCCGTTACCTTGCCGGCTCCGACGGTCGCCGCCGCAGCCGCTCCGGCCTTCAGGAAGCCTGCACGAGAGAACCCAGACTTCCTATCGGCCATCCATGGATCGTCGCTTCGTCGCCTGGCGCTGTCAAGTCCGTCCCCGGGGCATCATGGGCGGATGTCCGAGGAAGCACTCGAGGGATTCAGGGCAGCGGTCCTGGCGGATACCGGCCTCCAGCGGCGCCTTCGCGGGCTCGGCCGGGACGAGTTCCTCCGGCAGGCGGTCGCGGCGGCGGCGGAGCTCGGCCACGACCTGAGCGTCGAGGAGGTCGAGGCGGCGCTTCGCGGCGCGCGAAGCGAGTGGCTCGAACGATGGATCTAGTGGATCTAGCGGGCTGGACGCCGGCGCGAGTCCGCGTCGAAGCGGGCGCACCGGAGGTCGAGTGGGTCTACACCGGCGGCGAGCGCTTCACGGATCCGTTCTTCGAGCAGACGATCGAGCGCGTGTTGCGCGACCCCTTCAGCCTCCTCTTCCGGCAGCGGACGCCGATCGAGACGCTTTCGGACGCGGCACTGATCCCTGGACTCGAGCCTCGCGGCTTCGTCTTCCACGTCTCGCGGTGCGGCTCGACGCTCGTCGCGCAGATGCTCGCGAGTTGCCGGCGGTTCCTCGTTCTGTCGGAGCCCTCTCCGGTCGACGCCGTTCTGCGGGCACCTGTCGTGCGCTCGACGCGGGTCGCGTGGCTGCGAAGGCTCCTCTCCGTTCTCGGACGACCGCCCGAGCGCGAGGGCGCGCTCTTTGTGAAGTTCGACAGCTGGAGCGTCCTGCACCTCGACCTGGTCGCCGAGGCCTTCCCTGCGACACCCTGGATCTTCCTCTACCGCGACCCGCTCGAGGTGCTCGTCTCGCTGCTCCGGCACTCCGGCGTCCACGGCGTCCCCGGGGCGCTTCCACCCGAGCTGTTCGGCCTCGCGCCCGCAGAGCTCCCGGATCTGTCGCGCGAGGAATACGTTGCTCGGGTACTCGAGCGGATCTGCGAGGCTGCGCTCGCGCATGCGGACGACCCGCGAGGTCTCTTCGTCGACTATCGGAGGCTGCCGGGGTTCGTGCTCGACCGCCTGCCGCGACACCTGGGGCTCGAGCTCGCCGAGGCGGAGCTGCAGCGCATGAGCGAGGTCGCCCGCCTCGACGCGAAGAACCCTGCGCTGCGCTTCGAGCCGCGCTCCGCGACTGCCGTTCCGCCCGAGGTGGCGCGGGTCGCGAGGCAGCTAGCGCCGCTGTACGAGCGCCTCGAGGCGGCGGCTTGCTGAGTGCGATCCGCCTCCCGCTGCGAGTCGAAGTGGCGGGGCTTCAGGCCGATCTCGAGGGCTTCGGCGAGGACGACTGGGTGCCCCACTTCAACACGCGCTACTACGAGGGCGACTGGAGCGGCATCGCGCTCCGCTCGGTAGGTGGGATCGCGAAACAGCTCTATCCCGATCCCGCTGCGCAGGATCCGTTCGCCGACACCGAGAACCTCGAGCGCTGCCCTCACGTGCGCAACTTCCTCGCCTCCCTGCGCAGTCCGCTCCTCTCCGCCCGGTTCCTGCGGCTCGCGGCCGATTCCAGCATCCGGGAGCACCGCGACCACGCACTCGGCTTCGAGGACGGCGAGCTGCGGATCCACGTTCCCGTGCGGACGAACGCCGAGGTCGAGTTCGTCCTCGACGGCGGTCCGGTGGTGCTGCGGGAGGGCGAGGCCTGGTATCTCGACCTGAACCTGCCGCATCGCGTCGCGAATCGCGGCTCAACCGACCGCGTCCACCTGGTCGTCGACTGCGTGGTCGACGACTGGCTGACAGGGCTCCTCGAAGCCGCCGAGGCCGCCGCTACGCTTTCGAGCACGTCTCCAGGCCGGAGCCACCAGAGGTGAGCGAGCCGCACGTGGGCGTGGATGCGGCGCTCGCGGCGCCGGAGCGGCACGCCGCGCGCTCGGCGCCGGCCGGACTCGAGAGCGGTACCCGCCACCTCGGACGCGACCCGCTCCGCCGGCGACTGCTCGCCTCTGCGGACACGCTCGCCGTCGGTGCCACCTGCTCGACGATCGGCTCGCTCCAAGGCGCCGCCGCCGGGGTCTGGGCTCTCACCTCGCTCCCGGCCTGGCTTCTCGTCGCGAAGTTGACCGGCCTGTACGACCGCGACCACAGGAGCTTGCGCCACCTGACGGTCGACGAGGCCCGGAGCCTCGGCGTCTGGGCTGCCGGCGGCACCGCCGCGACGCTGCTGCTCCTCTATCTGCTGCCTCCGGAGACGCCGTCGTACGCCACAGGCGCCGCCGCGCTCGCCACGGCCGCGGCGGCCGGGTTCGCCTTCCGCGTCCTCGCGCGCCGGATCTGGCGGGCGCTGACGCCGCCCGAGCGGGCACTGATCGTCGGCACCGGCTCCCTCGCCGAGCTGACCCGTCGAAAGCTCCGCCTGTTCGCCGACATGCACGTGGAAGTGGTCGGTGAGGTCGCGGCGGCTCCCGTCGAGGGCACCGGATGGCTCACCGGCGTCGACCGCGTGCTCCTCGCCGAGGGTGCGATCGACGAGCACGTCGTGGCCGGGCTCGTGCGCGCGTGTCGCGAGCGGAACGCGAAGCTCAGCATGATTCCGCCGACCGGCGCCTTCGGCACCGCCGTCACTCTCACGCGCATCGCCGACCTCCCCGTCGTCGAGTACAACACGTGGGACATCTCGCGCTCGACGCTCTTCCTCAAGGGCACGATCGACGTCCTCGCAGCCGCGTTCTCGCTCGTCCTCCTGTCACCGCTGCTCGCCCTCGTCGCGCTCGCGATCGTCCTCGACAGTAGAGGGAGTCCGATCTTCGTCCAGCGCCGCGCCGGCCGCGGCGGCCGGCCCTTTTCGATGCTGAAGTTCCGGACGATGGTCTCCGACGCGGAGGAGCGTCTGCCGGAGGTCGTCTCCCTCGACGATCTGGAGCAGCCGATGTTCAAGCTCCCGCGCGACCCGCGGGTGACGCGCATCGGCGCGCTCCTGCGGCGCACGAGCGTCGACGAGCTGCCGCAGCTCGTGAACGTCCTCAAAGGCGAGATGAGCCTCGTGGGCCCCAGGCCGGAGCAGGTGGAGCTCGTGGAGCGTTACGGCCCCGAGCACCGCTTCCGGCTCGCCGTCAAGCCCGGGATGACCGGCCCGATGCAGGTCTTCGGGCGGGGCGAGCTCACCTTCGAGGAGCGACTGGCGGTCGAGCGCGACTACCTCGAGAACCTCTCGCTCGGACGTGACATTCAGATTCTCGCGATGACCGTGGCCGCGGTTGCCGGCGGTCGGGGCGCCTACTGAGCGCGGAGCGACCTCTTCGCGGCCGCCGGGGCGGGGGGTAGGCTCGCCTACGGATGCCGCCGACTCCGGTGCCCGCCGAGATCGCGAAGTTCCTGCGCGAGCCGAACCCGGCCGTGATCGCGACGCTACGCCCGGACGGCACTCCGCACACCGTCGCCACCTGGTACGACTGGGAGGACGGGCTCGTGCTCGTGAACATGGACGAGAGCCGCCTGCGGCTCCGCCACCTGCGCCGCGACCCGCGGGTTGCTCTGACGGTGCTCGCCGGCGAGAGCTGGTACCGGCACGTGAGCCTGCTCGGGCAGGTCACCCGGCTCGAGGACGACCCGGACCTGGCGGACATCGACCGCCTCGCCGTCCGCTACACCGGCCGGCCTTTCCGCACCCGCGACCACCGGCGGGTCAGCGCCTGGATCGAGCCGAGCCGCTGGCACGGGTGGGGAGGCTAGGACCCAGCGGCCGGTGAGTCCCGTGGTCGCGATCGACGGCACCGGCGCGCTCGTCGTCGGCGGCGAGAAGCTCTTCCCGATCGGCCTGTCGAACCCGCCGCCGCCCAACTCGAGGACGCCGGGCGGCCGGAACGGCCTCGAGGAAGTAGCCGTCAACGGCGTCAACTTCATCCGAACGGGGATCCAGGACTGGAGCATCGGGCTCGCGGACGGGCAGATCCTCGCGCAGAAGCAGCTGCACGCGGCGGCCGCGGCGCACGGGCTCTTCTGCTGGCTTTGGCTCGGGACCACCCCGAACCTGCCCGCGACGGCACCGGGGCAGCCTCCGTCGGCGAACGAGCAACTTCTGACGAAGCTCGTGACGGCCTTCCGGGGCGACCCCGCCCTCCTCGCCTACAAGGGGTTCGACGAACCGCGCAACCCGTTCCGCGGCGACGCCTGGATCCGGCCGGAGGGTCTCGTACGGGCGTACACGAAGGTTCGCTCGCTCGACTCGAACCACCCGCTGGTGATCGTGCAGGCGCCGCGAAGCCCGGTCTCCCAGTTGATCCCCTACCGCCCGGCTTTCGACATCGGCGGCGTCGACATCTACCCGGTGTCGTACCCGCCGGGTCTGCACTCGGACCTCCCGAACCGGGACGTCAACGTGGTGGGCGACCTCGCTCGGAAGACGCGCGAGGCGTCCGGTGCGAAGCCGTTCTGGATGACGCTGCAGATCGCCTGGAGCGGCATCATCCCGACGCAGGACTCACCGGAGACCGTCCCGCGCTTCCCCTCCCTTCTGCAGGAGCGGTTCATGGCCTACGAGGCGATCGTGAACGGCGCGCGCGGGCTGACCTTCTTCGGCGGCCACCTCACGACGGTGATGTCGCCCCCGGATGCCGCGTCGGGGTGGAACTGGACGTTCTGGCGGCGGGTGCTGCGCCCAGTTATCAGCGAGCTCGCCTCGCCGGAGGTGCAGCCGGCGCTCGTCGCGCCGGACGCCGAGGCCACTGTCGCGACCCGGCCCGAGAACCCGGAGATCGAGCTTGTGACCCGAACGACCGACGACCGCCTCTACGTGATCGCCGTGCGCATCGCGGGCGGCGTCTCGCAAATCGAGTTCGCGGGTCTTCCGCGCAGGCGCGACGGCTCGCAGATCTCCTCCGGCGAGGTGCTCACCGAGTTCGTCCAGGATCCTCCGCCCCCGCCCGTGGTGGCCGGCCGTCAAGTGCCGCGGCGGGTCCCGGTCGCGAGCGGCGCCTTTCGCGACTGGTTCGGGCCGCACGACGCGCACGTCTACCGATTCGACCTCTGAAGCAGATGCTTGATCGATAATTCACGCGAGCCGGCTGGTGGCCCAGACGCGGCGCAGGATCAGCACGCCCACTCACCGTCCGTAGCGCTGCTACGAACGGCGAGCGGTCGCACTGCCCTGCTTGGTCTGGGCCATCCCCGACAGTGCGAGAACTACCGATCAAGCATCTCGCGCGAAGCGGACGGCGCCGCACTTCGGAACTCGCTCGCGAGCAGATCCATCAGGAGCCCGTCGCGCCAGGTGCCGTCGGGCCCGCGCTCGTACTCCCGCATCACCCCGACCGGACGGAACCCGACTCGCTCGTAGGCCCGCACGGCTCGCTCGTTGGCGACGGCCGGGTCGATCGTCAGGCGCCGGTGCCCGCGCTCTTCGAAGAGGTGCCGCGCGAGGAGCCGCAGCGTCTCGCTGCCGAGGCCCTGCCCGTGCGAGGCAGTGGTCAGGGCGATGTCGATGCTCGCGTGGCGGTAGTCGGGCTCCGTCTCCTCGCTGTACATGACCAGGCCGATCAGCCGGCCATCGGCCTCGATCGCGAAGAGGGCGACGCCCGGCGCCTCGATCAGCTCCTCCCGCACGCGCCTCGCGTCGTGGGCGCCCCACCAGCGGAACACCTCGGGCTCGCCGAGGATCTCCGCCAGCCGGTCGGCGTCCGCGTCACGGGCGGGCCGGAGGCTCACCCGCTCCCCGTGCAGCGTCGCTTCCGGGCCGGGAGGGGCAGCCGTCGGTGGTCGCTCCGGAACCGTCACCTCGAGGCGAGCCTACGTGGAGCGGCGTCAGTCCGATCAGCCCGTCTCCGGCCGTGCGGCCACGACCCCCTCGCGACGTCGAGCGTTCCGCCCGAGAGCGCCCTCGCCGGCTCGAGTGCAGGTGAGGCCTCTGCAGAGACGCTGCCCGCCCTCGAACGGGTGATTCTCCGCTGCGTCACCCTTCGAGGGGAGATGCGAACCGACCTGCTGGACTCATAAGGAGGACATGCGGCATCTCCGACTCGTGTTCTGCGCGCTGCTCGCGCTCTCCCTCTGCCTGGTCGTCGCTGTCTCGCTTCCCAGCGTCGCCGCGGCGAAGGGTGGCAAGGACAAGGATCAGAAAGTGGAAGGGCGGTTGGCCGCGGAGGCCGCGAACGCCGACCCGAACGACGAGCTGGCCGTGATCGTCGCCGGCGACGACGCAACCGCTGCGCTCGCGCAGCACGGGGGCAAGGAGAAGGGCGCTTCGCTGGATCTCGTCGGTGCGGTGGCCGCGTCGGTGAAGGCCAAGGACCTCGATCAGCTCGCGGGCGATGACGGCGTCGCCTTCGTCGCAGCGGACGTGCCGATGCAGCCCGAGGGGGGCTCGCTCGATCCGTTCAAGCTCGCGACGCTGTACCCGAAGCTCGACGGCGCCCCTGTCTCCTGGGCGCTGAAGCTCGACGGCAGCGGCGTGGGGGTGGCGGTGATCGACTCGGGGGTGAAGGACGTCGGCAACCTCGGCAAGCAGCTCGTGAAGGTGAAGGTGCCGGGCAACGACGTCAACCCAGACGACGGTTACGGCCACGGTTCACTGGTCGCCGGCGTGATCGCCGGGCAGAGCGGCGACTCCCGCTACGTCGGGATCGCACCCGACGCCAAGGTCTACTCGATCAACGTCAACCGCCCGGACGGCGTCCACTCCAGCGACGTGATCACGGCGCTCCAGTGGGTCTTCGAGAACGCGCACGCCAACAACATCCGTGTGGTCAACCTCTCGCTCCAGGAGACAGTGGCGGGGTCCTACCAGCAGAGCCTCCTCGACCTCGCGGTCGAGCGGCTCTGGGCAGCCGGCATCCTGGTCGTCGTCGCGGCCGGGAACGGTGGCGCAGGCGCCGTCGACTTCGCCCCCGCCAACGATCCGCTGGTGTTGACGGTCGGCGCGAGCGACTCTGCGGACACGCTCTCGACGCAAGACGACAAGGCCGCTTCCTTCTCCGCTTTCGGTGTCACCCACGACGGCTTCGCGAAGCCCGACCTGCTCGCCCCCGGCCGGCACATCGTCTCTGGTATGAGCAAGGGTCTGCTGCTCGCGAAGAGCGCGCCGGGGCAGAACAAGATTGCCGACAACTACTACTCGATCAGCGGCACTTCCTTCTCCGCGCCGCAGGCCGCCGGCGCCGCCGCCGACCTCCTCGAGGCCCACCCCGACTGGAGCCCCGACCAGCTGAAGTGGCTGCTGACCCAGGCCTCCCAGCCCGTCGCGGGATCGTCCGCGGGAGCCCTCTCCCTGTCGGGCGCGCTCGCCTACGGCGGCGCAATCGGCCTGGCAAACCAGGGCGTGCCCGCGCTCGTCTGCCCGCCCGCCGGAACCACCTGCGTCACCGCCGGCGCTGTCGGCACCGTCTCCTCCAGCTGGAACAGCTCCTCCTGGAACTCGAGCAGCTGGAACAGCTCATCCTGGAACTCCAGCAGCTGGAACTCCAGCAGCTGGAACAGCTCCTCGTGGAACTCCAGCAGCTGGAAGTCCTCCAGCTGGAACTCCAGCAGCTGGAACACCAGCAGCTGGACCTCCTACAGCTGGAGCTAGGCCCCCAATGCGCCTCGACCGTCTTCGCGGACGGCGATAATGCGCGGGTGAATCGCCGCATCGGCTTCCTCCTCCTCGTCGGCACCGCGTTCCTCGCGGTTACCGGCTCGGGCTCACTCGCCTCCACGTCGGCTGGAATCGTCGTCCGGGGAACCGTCACGTTGCGGGCGCTCAAGGGGAATGCCTGCAAGTCGACCGTGGTGAAGGCTACGAAAGAGACGTACATCTCCTGCTCCGACGTCGGCCGGTTCCGCGGCGCCCCGGCGGGAGGCGGTGCGAGCTATGCGTGGCGATGGCGCACGCGCGGCAAGGCGACGAGCGAGCTCGGCAACCTCGGGATCAACCTCGGACACGGCTTCGCCTACTTCCGGCTTTCAGGCGCCTTTCGGCCGATCGGCAAGGTGACGACGGCGCGAGGCGTCGCCCGGACGACCGGAACCCTGCGCTTCCTCCAGGGCACGTTCGACTACAAGGGCAAGACAGCGTCCGGGACCTACACGTTCGACGTCATCCGCGACGCGAAGACCTACAGGACGCTCAGGCTGCAGATCCAGGCCCTCCTCCGCTAACGGCTCCAGGAGGCGGACGCGATGTCGGAGCTGAGCGAAGGCAAGGGAGAGAAGGGTTGGGCGCTCGTCACCGGCGCCTCCTCCGGCATCGGTGCGGCGTTCGCGCGGCAGCTCGCGCGCGACGGCTTCGACGTGATCGTCGTGGCCCGACGGCGTGAGCGCCTGGAGGCGCTGGCGCGCGAGCTGCGCGAGCAGCACGGCGTCGAGGTCGAGGTGGTCGCCGCCGACCTCGCCGCCCCCGACGGCCTGGCAGCCGTCGAGGCCTGCATCCGTCGCGTGACCGATCTCGCCCTGCTGGTCAACAACGCGGGCTTCGGCGCCTATCGGCCCTTCGTCGACCTCGACCCCGCGGCGGCCGAGGCTCTCGTCGACCTTCACGTCCTCGCGGTCACGCGGCTGACGCGCGCGGCCCTTCCTGGAATGATCGAGCGCGGCGCCGGGGCGATCGTCAACGTCGCCTCTCTGCTCGCCTTCACCTCCTCGCTCCCGCCGCGACCGCTCCCAGCCCGCGTCACCTACGCCGCCGCGAAGGCTTACATCGTCGCCTTCACCGAGCTTCTCCAGCACGAGCTCGCCGGTACGGGCGTCCGCGCCCAGGTGCTCTGCCCCGGGCTCGTCTACACGGAGTTCCATAATGTGGCGGGCGTCGAGAGAATGCAGTTGCGCTCTCCGCCGATGCAGCCGGAGGAGGTCGTCTCGGCCTCTCTGACGGGGCTGCGACTGGGCGAGACGGTCTGTGCGCCGGGACTCGAGGACACTACTCTGCTCGACAACCTCGCCGAGAGTCAGCGGGCGGTCTTCACAGCGGCCGCCGCGAGTCCTCTGGCGTCACGCTACGCGAGCGGCGGCGAGTCCTCGCTCGGTTCCTGATGGAGGCCGACCACATTTCCCGCGGGATCGCGGAAGCGCGCGGTCACCTCGGGCGCGTCGAGACCGATCGGCTGCACGATCTCGCCTCCGTGAGCGATCACGGCCTCGACGGCCGCGGCGGCGCTGTCCACCATGATGTAGAGCAGCAGGCCCGGCTCCCATGACGGCGGCCGCCCCGTCACCCAGGCCCCGCTGACCTCGCCGACGGTGTCGTCGAAGGCGGTCCGGCCGTCGCCGCGACGTCTGATCCGCCAGCCGAAGACGGCTTCGTAGAAGCCGGCGGACCGCGGAACGTCGATCGCCGGGATCTCGACGTAGCAGAGCTTCCCGTTGGCCTTCGTGGGTGGCAGAGGCTTCGCTTTCCCATCTCGTGCTGCCCGCCCAGGGATTCGATTAACCCGGATGGTCGTCGCAGCGAGACGAACACGGAGATGCGATTGCGGGCACGTCTGCGTGGACGGCGCTGAGTGATGCCTCGCCGGTGTCACCCGCGCGGCCGCCAGACCGGTTCCGTGTCCATATCGGTGCGGGGAGTGATCCTCCTCGTTTCGGCCCCGCTGGCACGCATGGTGTAGATCGAGCCCCCTTCTTCGGACTCGAACGCGACGAAGGCGATGCGGCTTCCGTCCGGAGACCAGGCCGGCAGAGCGGCGACCACCCCCGGCTTGGTCATCCGCCGCAGCCCGCTGCCGTCGGGATTGATCTCGTAGACGGCCGAGCGCGTCGCGCCGCTCTCCAGTTGATCGAACACGATCGTTCGCCCACGGGGCGACCAGGCGAGGTGCGCCCCGTTCGTCAAGCCGGCGATCACCTTCCGCGCGGCGCCGTCGGGGTTCACGACCTCGATCCCGCGGGAGGAGGCGAAGGCGATCTTCGTCCCCCGTGGAGACCAGGCAGGATTCGAGACGAAGCCGCGGGCGACGAGCCTCGAGGGGCCGCCGCGCGCAGAGGCGACACGGACGCCGTCCGGGCCGGCGATCGCGAGCCTCGTTGAATCCGGCGCCCAGCTCGGCCGGCTGTCCCCGAAGTTCCGGCCGAGAAGCCGTAGGCCGTGTCCGCCGGCGCCGACCACGCCGACGAACGCCATCGGGTTCCTCGTGTCCCCGTTCTCGATGAGCACGAATGCCAGCAGCCGGGTGTTCGGCGCCCAGGCCGGCTTGTAGAGCGGTCCATCCTCGCTCGCAATCCGCCGCACCGGCCCGCCCAGCGTGGAGACCGCGAGGACGGAGACGTCGTCGCTCGTCGCATCGGTGCTGTAGGCGATCCGGGAACCGTCAGGCGACCAGGCAGGGTCTATGGCGCGCTCACGCGTGATGCGCCGCACCCCTTGACCCGACGGATCGATCACGTAGAGCCGCGAGTCGACCGAACGGACGAAGGCGAGCTGCGCCGGCCTCTTCGGAGCCGCGAGGACGCCTGCCCCGCTCGCACACGCCGCCGCCGCGAGCCCGAGTGCGAGCGCCGCCCTCGGCGACATCGCTAGGAACACAGCGGGCTCACTGCCCACCGCTCACACGGGAAGCAGGCCGAGCCAGGCGGCTGCCTCCGGGAGCTTCCGTTCGCGCATCTGGCTCGTGTGCGCCCAGAACCCGGTTCTCGCTTCGAGCCGGCCGCGTTTCCGCAGCTTCTTCAACTCGTTGAAGAAGTGGGCGGACTGGTGAATCTGATCCTCGACGATCAGGTCGGCGAGGCTCCACCAGATCTGCAGCGGCACCTCCGAGTCGGCGATCTGCCGGATCCAGTGGGTCGGGCTGCGCAGGACGTAGCCCTCCGGGTTCGTCCTCGGCGTTCCCCCCACCTCGAAGCGGGCGAGGACCTGCAGCCCGCGCGTGCGCCCGCTCAACGCGAAGTCGTAGTAGCGGCTGTAGAAGTTCGTGACGCCGTCGATGGACACCGCTCCGGCGAGCAGCTTCGGGTGCTGGCCGAGCAGCAGCAGCGCCTCGTGGCCGCCCATGCTGCCGCCGACGGCGTAGACGCGGCCGCGGTCGACGTGAAGCCAGGGAAGCGCGTTGTCTGCGATCGAGGGCATCCGTGCCAGGTCGTCGATCTGACCGCGATAGCCCCAGGAGCAGTAGGGCACGCGCCGGCCCATGCCGGCCGGAGCGATCACCGCGAAGCCGCCTCTCCCCGGCAGCTGATCCCAGAGGCGCGCGGTCAGCTTCTCGCCCGTGTTGCGTCCGTGGATCGCGATCACCAGCGGAAGCGGCGGCGTCGGCTTGCCCGGCCCGTACCGCGCCGGTAGCACAATCATCGCCGGCCGTGGAATCCGGTTGTGCGCCAGATAGCGGATCTGCCACTCTCTGACGGCATCGCTCACCGGGGCATCTTGCCTTCACGAGGCCGATACTGTCGGGCTCCGCACGGACGGTCATTGCGCGCTCTGGCCCGGCACGCGTCCGACTTCCGCCGCGCTGCGGCGGCGGGCGTCGGCGAACGAGCAGCTGACGAAGCTCGTCCTGACGTTCTCGATGCGGCCCGTTTGATGTCGGTTCGAGGGCGGGGCAGAATCCTCGTGGATGCCGGCGCCGGGGCTGAAGCGTCGTTTGCGTGCGCGTTAGGCTGCGGGCGGGCGGGGTGCCGGAGCGGTCGAACGGGACGGTCTTGAAAACCGTTGGCCGTCGCAAGGCGGCCCGTGGGTTCGAATCCCACCCCCGCCGTTTACCACGGGGAAACCATGTTTCCCCCGTGGATCCCCTTCTTCGCGCCGTGCCTCGGTCCGGCCGGTGCGTGCCTCCCGCCGGGGGAACCCCGGCTCCGGCGACGAGGCGCTGCTCCTACACCAGCGTTTGCGCCTCGCTGTTCGGTTTTGCCGGGAGGGGTGCGGCGCTACGACTCGAGCAGCCTCGCGAGCCTCCACCACTCGCCGGGGTTCGAACGTTGTTCCACTAGGGCCGTTGGCGTATCAGGTTCCGAAGCGACAGGCCGCGACGGCTCGCCGCTTCGCGTCGCGGCAGTGGCCTTCAGACCCGCTGGCCGCTCGACTGCGTCCCCGAGGTTGTCATCAGTTTAGTCGTGGTGATATCATCGAGGCATCGGATGGTGCGAACGATCATCCAACTTCATGAAGAGCAGGCGGCAGCGCTAGAACAGGCTGCCAGTCGCCGCGGCGTGTCGAAGGCGGCGCTCGTCCGCGAGGCGGTGGCGATCCTGCTGGCGAGAGAGAGCGGCGATGCTGCCGTCGAGCGCGCGCTCCGGGCAGCGGGCGCAGGCGCGTCAGGCGTCCACGACCTGGCTGAGCGCCACGACGCGTATCTCGCCGAGCAGGCTTGACCTTCGTCGATACGTCAGGTCTTCTCGCGTTCCTCGACCGAGATGCTGCACAGCACGAAGAGGTCGCAGCGAGCAGCGCCGAGATCTTCCGTGAGCGACGCGGAGTAACCCACAACTACGTGCTGATCGAGACCGAGGCTCTCGCGCGTCGTCGTCTCGGCGCGGGCGTCGCCCGCCGGCTGCTCGAGGACGTCGTGCCAGTGCTTGAGATCGTGTGGGTCGACGCCGCCCTGCACGAAGCCGCGGTGACGGCGCATCTTCGTTCCTTGCGCAGGCGCTCCTCCCTGGTGGACCACGTCAGCTTCGAGTTGATGCGCCGTCGGCGGATCGGCTCGGTGCTTGCTCTCGACGACGACTTTCGCCGCGAAGGATTCGAGGTGGTTCCAAAGACTTGAGAAGACCGGCCGGGCTCCACCACCCGTCGGAGTTCGAACGTTGTTCCACAAGGGCCGCTGGGCACGGGGAAACCGTGTTTCCCCCGTGGGCCCCCCTTCTTCTTGCCATGCCTCGGCGGGCGCCCGTGTGCCTCCCGCCGGGGGAACCCCGGCTCCGGCGGCCTGTCGCGGACACTACTCGGCGGTCGTCATTCCTCCGGAAGCAGCTTGGGCGAGTCTCCAGCACTCACCGCTTTTTGAACGTTGTTCCACGAGGCCCTGAGGGGCTTCGCCGGATCGCCGACTCGCTCCCGGACTCCTCGCCGCCTTTCCCGTACCGCGCATTGGCGACGACGTGGACCCCCGGGATGGCCACGGCAGCAGCACACGCGAGATCAGAGTCCGACTTGGCGCACGATACGCTCGTTCACCTACGAGAGGAGTGACGCGTGACCTACGTGCTGTCGACAGCGTGGATAGCCCCCGGAAAGGCGCAGCGTCTGCGCGATTGGTATGCGGAGCTCCATGCGCGGCGTGACGAGGCGTTCCAAACACTCGACAACGAAGGAATTCGCCAGGAGATCGCCTTCATCCTCAACACCGAACACGGGGAGTTGCTCGCGGTCTTCATCGAGGTCGAGGACATGGAGAAGGCGAACGAGGCGTTCTTCTCCTCGCCGTTCGAGATCGACCGCCAGCACAAGGAGGTCATGGACGAGTGCACGGTCGGCGGGTCGACCGGCCGAGTCTCCGCCGAGCTCATGTACGCGTTCCAGAATCCCGGCAAGGGGCGCTCGCCAGCCTAGCTTGGGAGCCAACCAGGCTCAGTCCGCGGAACCGACGCGATCAGCTGCGCCGTGTACTCATGGCTCGGCGCGTCGAGGACCCCCTCGACGGGACCCGATTCGACGACCTTTCCGCGGTGGAGCACGTACAGGCGGTCGGCGACCTGCCGGACGACCGCCAGATCGTGGGTGATGAAGAGGTAGCCGATGCCGAGCTCCTCGCGCAGCTCCTTGAACAGGTTCAGGATCTGGGCCTGCACCGACACGTCCAATGCGGACACCGGCTCGTCGCACACGATTAGCCTCGGCCGAAGCGCGAGGGCGCGCGCGATCGCGACGCGCTGTCGTTCACCGCCCGAGAGGGCCGCGGGCTTGCGGGACGCGTAGCCGGGCGACAGGTGCACGCGCGCGAGGAGAGCGAGCACCGACGACTTCGCGTCCTCTCCCGCGGCGAGCGCCTCGCGCAACGTCGCGCCGATCGTGCGCGTCGGGTTGAGCGAGGAGTACGGGTCCTGGAAGATCATCTGCACGCTTCGCCGTATCCGGCGGCGTTCGACGTGGCTGAGGCGCGCGAAGTCGGTCGCGTCGATGCCGTCGACGACGATCTGCCCCGACGTCGGCATCTCGAGCCCGACGAGGCAGCGTGCGAGCGTCGTCTTGCCCGATCCCGACTCACCGACGAGACCGACGCTCTCGCCCTCGCCGATCTCGAGCGTCACGCCGCCGAGCGCCTGCACGTCGCCACGCGTGCCAAACTGTTTGCGGAGATCCTCCACCCACACGAGCGGGCTCTCGACCGTCGCGCCCGGGGCGACGACGCTCGTGCGCGTCTCTGCCGAACGGCGGGCCTCACCCATCGCGCCGCGGATCTCCTCGATGCGCACGCAGGCGGAGAAGCGGCCTCGCTCGATCTCGGAAAGCGGAGGGTCCCCGGCGGAGCAGGGTTCGACCGCCCACGCGCAGCGCGCCGCAAACGGGCAGCGCCCCCCGACCTCGTCCGCCGTCGGCACCGAGCCGGCAATCGCGTGGAGCTCGGTGAACCGCCGTTCGACGGACGGCTCTGAAAGCAGGAGGCCGAGCGTGTACGGGTGGAGGGGCTCCCGCTCGAGCTCCCCGGCAGGCGCGACCTCGAGCAGGGAACCCGCGTAGAGGACGTAGATCCGCTTGCAGATCGAGAACGCGACGCGCAGGTCGTGGGTGATCAGCACGAGCCCCATGTCCCGCGCTTCCTGCACCCGCCGGAGCAGGGCGAGGATCTCCTTCTGCGTCGTCACGTCGAGCGCCGTCGACGGCTCGTCGGCGATCAGGAGCCGCGGGTCGCTGGCGAGGGCCGCCGCGAGCGCAACGCGCTGTTGCATACCGCCTGAGAGCTGGAAGGGGTAACGCTCGGCGACGTCCGCATCGTGGATCCCGACCTCGGCGAGCCGGCGGACGGCTTCCGGGCGCGAGCGGTGGCCCGGTCGTGCGCCCTCGACGATCTGCCGGCCCACCGGCATCAGCGGATTGAGCATCGTGAACGGATCCTGGAGGAGCAGAGCGAGCTCGCGACCCCGTACGCGGGTCAGCTCGCGCTGGCGGAGCGCGAGCAGATTGCGGCCGCCGATCGTCACCCGGCCGTCGGCCTGGACGCCCGGGGGAAGAAGACCGATCAGCGCCCGAGCCGTCATGCTCTTTCCGCTGCCGGACTCGCCGACGATGCCAACCGTCTCGCCGGGCGCGACGGTCAGGTCGAGCGAGCGGATGATGGATCGGCTCGAGCGGCCGCGGCGCGCCGCGATGCGAAGCCGCTCGACCTGCAGCAGCGGCGTCATCGTGCTCGGCCGCGGTCGGAGAGCCACTCGAAGATCCAGTCGCCGATCACGTTGACACTCGCGGCCATCGCGACGAGGGCCACGCCGGGAGCGAGCGCCGCAGCGGCATTGTCGAAGAGGAACTCCCGGCTGTCGGAGAGCATCCTGCCCCAGTCGGCGGCGCCTGGGCCGACGCCGAGCCCCAAGAATGACAGCGCGGAGAGCGACACGAGGCTGAACGCGAACGTCAGGAACGCATTCGCAAGCGCGAGCGGGAGCACGTTCGGCCAGATGTGCCGGAACATGATCCGGCCGCTCGAGAGCCCGAGCACCCGGGCCGCCTCGACGTAGGGGCGCGAGCGCTGATCGAGCGTAGCGCCGCGCACGATGCGCGTGTCGACCGGCGAGAACAGGATCACGAGCAGTCCCACCGCGAGGTAGTAGCCGCCGCCGAGGACTCCGACGACCACGATCGCGACGAGCAGCGCCGGCATCGCATACACGAAGTCCACGGCGCGCGAGATGATCGAGTCGGTGAGGCCGCCGCGGTACCCGGCGACCAGCCCAAGGACGTTGCCGATCAACATCGCGCCGATCGCGATGATCAGCGGACCGATCAGTGCGGTACGTGCACCGACGATCGTCCGCGAGAGAATGTCGCGCCCCAGGTCGTCGGTGCCGAGCGTATGGTCGCCGCCCGGCGGTTGCAGCCCGGTGAGAAGGTCCTGGGCGGTCGGGTCGTGCGGGGCGATCCAGGCACCGAAGATCGCGCACACGACGACCGCAAGTGCGATCGCGAACGCGAGAGCGACCGCCGGCGAGAATCCACGACGCGCGCGCGGCGCCGCGAGCTCGGCCGCCGGCGTCGACGCGATGACTTCACTCATGCCTTTGCCTTCGTGAACGTGATGCGCGGATCGATTGCGACGTAGAGCAGGTCGGCAAGGAGATTGACGACGACGACGATGACCGCAACGAGGATCGCCAGCGCCTGAACCATCGGAAGGTCGAGCGTGCGAACCGAGTCGACGAGGAGCGAGCCGAGCCCGGGCAGGGCGAACGTCACTTCGACGAGCACCGTTCCGGCGAGCATGTACGCGAGCAGCAGTCCGCCCGCGGTGACGATCGGAACGAGCGCGTTGCGCAGCGCGTATGCCCGGAGCACGCGTCCCGGCGAGATCCCGCGGGAGCGCGCGAAGGTGACGTAGTCCTGGTCCAGCGCGCCGATCACGGCGGTGCGCGTCAGCTTCAGGACGAGGCCGATGCCGGTCAGCGCGAGGGCGAACGCCGGGAGCGCAAGGTGGTGAAGGCGACCGCCGAACCCAGTCCCCTGTCCGAACACGGGGAACCACCCGAATTTCACCGCGAAGACGTAGAGGAGCAATATGCCCGTCGCGAACGACGGCGCACTCACTCCGACGACGCTCAGCGCGACGATCCCGCGGTCGAGGGACGTGCGCTTTCGGACAGCAGCGATCATCCCGAGCGGGATGCCGAGGAGCATCGTGAGGGCGAACGCGAACAGGCCCAGTTGAAGCGTTAGGGTCAGGCGCTCCTTGATCCCATCGAGCACCGGCTCGTTCGTGCGTATCGAGCGGCCGAAGTCCAGCTGTAGCGCGCCGCGCGCCCACTTGGCGTACTGGACGTAGAAGGGGTCGTCCAGGTGGTACTCGGCGCGGATCGCGGCGATCGTCTCCGGCGTCGAGGGGCGCGCGCCGAGCAGGACCTGCTCCGGGCTGCCGGGCGCGAGGTAGAGGAGGGCGAAGACGACGACCGAGATGATCGCGAGCAGCACGACGAGCGCGGCCAGGCGGCGGCCCACGTAGGCGAGGAGGCCGGTGCGAGTCATCCGGTGGACTCGGTGCCCGCCCCGACCGATACCGAGCGGGACGGGCACCCATTGAGGCTTCTCAGCGGGACGTGATGTTCAGGGCCCAGGGCGTGTACAGGTACCAGGTGCCGAAGCCCTGGTAGTTGTACTTCGTATTTACCGCCATCGCGACGTCCTGGTACCAGATGGGGAGGTACGGGACGTCGATCGCGGCGAGCCGCAGCGCCTTCCTGATCGCAGCCGCGCGCACGCTTTGCTTCGAGGAGTTCTGCTGCTGCGCGAGGGCGCTGTCCATCTGCTTGCTCTTGTAGTTCGCCGTGTTGAACGCGTTCTTCGTCGCGCCCTTGCTGTCGTAGATGAAGTGCAGCGCGTCGGCGGGGTCCGGATAGTCGACGCCCCAGCTGATGATCTGCGGGCCGAGCGGGGACGCGTGGTTGTAAATCGTTGCGAACCATGCATCGGTCGGCATCTCCTTCACCGTCAGCTCGACGCCCATCGGCTTCACGCTCTGGCTCAGCACGAGGAGCGCCTTGCCGAGCGTCTGCTCGGAATCCGGGTAGGGAATCGTCGCCTTGAAGCCATCCGGGAACGCCGACTGCTTCAACTCGGCCTTCGCCTTCGCAAGGCTGTACGAGTACTTCGGCAGCGTCTTGTAGAACGCTTTCACCTGAGGCTGCGTCATCACGTCGCCCCACTGCTCCGGCGGTGGCATGGTCGGCGCCACCTGCCCGTAGCCCCGTAGCACGGCCTTCACGAGCCCGGCCTTGTCGAGCGCATACGCCATCGCGCGGCGTACGTGCACGTCGTTCCACGGCTCGATCGCCGTGTCGAACGAGATGTACGCGGTGCGGAGCTCGGGCGCGAGCTGGATCCTCGTCGAGGGCAGCCGCTTCCATTGATCGATGACGTCCTGCGAGAGGCGGAACGAGCCGTCGATCGAACCCTGGCGCATCGCGAGCAGGCGCGTCGCCTCGTTCACGATCACTTGCAGGGTGATGGCGCGCACCTTGGGCCGGCCGCCCCAGTAGCCGTCGAACGCCTGGAGCTCGATCTTCTCGTCGCCGCGGAAGCTCGTGAACCGGAACGGCCCGGTGCACATCGTCAGCTTCTGGGGCGTGCCGATGTCCTTGAGGTTCGCCTGCCAGTACTTCTTCTGGAGGATGTACGTGACGGCCGGCGCGTACCGGAAGTAAGGGTCCGGCTTCTTCATGTGGATGACGACCCGATTGTCCGAAGCGGTGATCGATTTGACCGCCGTATAGAAGGCGGCGATCTGCGACCCGGCCTTTTCGCTGCCGGCCTGCTTCAGCGAGAAGACGACATCGGCGGGCGTGAGCGTGCTGCCGTCCCAGAACTTGACGTTCTTGCGGATGTTGTAGATGTACGTAAGCACGTTCGGCGTTGAAAAGGAGCTCGCGAGCGCCGGCCGCAGGCGTCCGAGGCGGTCGTACCGGACGAGCGTCTCGCAGCCGAGCGAGATGACGGTTGCCGATCCGGAGTCCGCCGAGTGGGTGTATTCGAGCCCGCGGATCGGGGCGCCCAATGCCCACGTCAGATGATTGACGTCGGCCCTCGGTGCGTCGACGCGCGCCATCGCACCTCCAACACCTAGGGCTACGACGAGAGCTGCCGCTGCGCATGCGAGGGCCCAGCGGGCTGTTCCGGAACGGCGTCGACGCATCGATCCTCCTTGGCGAGTGGCCTGAGCCGACTCGACGCTACCGCGCAGCACCTGAACGGTCAAACGCCCCGTCGAATGAGGTAAGAACTGCGGGGTGCGCGGCCACAACCGCTGGCATCCCGACGTAGAGCCGCTCTGGTTCGTGCGTGCGGGCGACGTCGTGACGCTGGACGCTCCGGTCGGGACGGGTGGGCAGATCGGGCCCCAGAGTACCCACGACGACCTGCTGACGCTCGACCTCTCCCAGGACGTCCTGGTCGGCCCCGTGCACGTCGAGGGAGCGCGGCCGGGCGACGTCCTCGCCGTCCAGATCCTCGACGTGGAGCCGGACGAGTTCGGTTTCAGCGGGATCTTCCCCGGTTTCGGCTTCCTCGCCGACGTCTTCCCCGGGCCGTACATCGTCAAGTGGGACCTCGACGGGAGGCACGCGCGCAGCGACGAGCTCCCCGGCGTCGCCGTTCCAGCCGAGCCGTTCCCGGGAACGATCGGCGTCGCGCCTTCCCACGACCTGGTCGAACACGTCAAACGGCGCGAGGACGAACTCGCAAACCGCCTCGGGCTGGACCTGTCGGAGTTCTCGCCGCCGCCGATCCCGCCTTCGGTCGCCGACGGACTCGGGACGCTGCCGCCGCGCGAGATCGGCGGCAACATGGACGTCCGCCAGCTAGGGGTCGGCTCGCGCCTCTTCTTCCCCGTCCACATGCCCGGGGCGCTGCTCTCGCTCGGCGACGTGCACTTCGCACAGGGAGAAGGAGAGGTGTGTGGGAGCGCGATCGAGATCGGAGCGCGCGTGACGGTGAAGGTGGACGTGGTCTCGGCGCCGCAGTGGGTGCCACGCTTCCCCGTCTACGAGACGGCAGCGCAGCAGGGCCGCCGCTACCTCGCGACGACTGGCATCTCCCTCCGCGACGACGGCACGAACGAGCTACTCGACATCAACCTCGCTGCGCGGCGGGCGCTGTTCGAGCTCATCGACTACCTCGCGGCGACGTACCGCTTTACGCGCGAGGCGTCGTACGTTCTGGCGAGCGTCGCGGCAGACCTGCGGATCTCGGCCGCGGTCGACATCCCGAATGCACTGGTCTCCGCGCTGCTACCGCTCGACGTCTTCGAGAGCTACCGCAGCCCGGCATAGCTCGAGAGAACCTCGCGAGCCGCGGCCACGCCCAGCTCGAGATGCTCGAGCAGGAAGCGCTCGTTGGGAGCGTGGATGTTGCCGTCCGGGACGTCGAACCCGGTGATGAGCAGTGGAATGCCGCGTCCGATCAGAGCCGGCGCGAGGGGGAGCGAGCCTCCTGTGCGCACGAGCACGGGGCGCACACCCAGCGCCCGCTCGAAAGCCTCCAGCGCAAGCATCACCGCAGGTGCATCCGGCGGCACGACCGCCGGCTCGCAGGCGGAGATGAGCCGGAGCTCGAAGGTCGTACCCTTGGGCGCCGCTTCGTGCAGCAGCCGCTCGAGCGCCCGGGCGATGCGGGGGACCGTCTGGCGCGGCACGAGTCGCACCGAGAGGTTCGCTTCGGCTTGCGAGACGACGATCGTCTTCATCAGCTGCGGCGAGCCACCCTCGATGCCGTTGACGTCGAGTGCCGTCTGGGCCCACGTCCGCAGGTAGAAGTCGGCGCCGGCGGCTGCGTCGAGAGGCACAACGCCCTGCCCTTGCAGTACCTCCGTCCCGGGAGGTAGGGACGCCCAGGCTGCCAGCTCCTCCTCAGTGGGCGGGATCGAACCCTCGCGCAGAGCCTCGGGCAGTCGACCGTCGACCGCGACGATTGCGTCGAGCATGTGCATCAGCGCGTGCGTGGCGTTCAGCGCAGCGCCTCCGTAGACGCCGGAGTGCACGTCACGGCGGCCGGTGCGCACCGTGAGATGGAAGTAGGCCGTCCCGCGCGTTCCCAGGTTGAAGGCGGGTAGGCCAGGCGCGAGCATCGACGTGTCGAAGACGACCGCAGCGTCGGCCCCGCGCTCGTCCCCCGCAGCCCAATCCGCCGCACTGCGCCCGCCGATCTCCTCGTCCGCGTCGCAGAGGAAGCGCGCGTTGACAGGAAGCTCACCCTCCGCGGCAAGGCTTCGCGCGGCCGCGAGCAGCAGCCACAGCTGCGCTTTGTCGTCGGCGACGCCGCGGCAGTACAGCCAGCCGTCGCGGACGCTGGGCTCGAAGGGCGGGCTCTCCCACAAGTGGAGTGGATCGGGCGGTTGCACGTCGACGTGGCCGTAAAGGAGCACTGTCGGCGCGCGCTCGGAATCGCGCGACGCTCGGAGCTCGCCCACCACGAGGGGACCGTCGGTTCCGTCGACGATCTGCGCTTCGCCGCCGGCCGAAATCAGGAAGTCGGCGACCCACCGCACAGCCGCCTCGACATCGCCCCTGTGCGCGGGGTCTGAGCTGATGCTCGGGATGCGGAGCAAGGTCATGAGATCGTCGGGAATGGTTTGGCTCATCAGAGGCCCGCTTGCCGGTGAGAAAGCGTACGAGACGCTCGCACGCGCTGCTCCCCCCTTCCGGCACTCACAGCCTGCTGTCTTCGCGAGTTCGACCGCCTCCGCATCCAGCCGACCGAGCACGTCGGGAGCAAGTTCCTCGGAGCGCAATTGTTCCTCGATCACGGGCACGACATAGAGACCGATCGGGAGAAGATCCGCCTACCGAACGTCCGCGATGAAGATCGGGAATAGCGTGCCGACATGGGTGAGCAGGCACTTTCGACGCTCGACCCAGAGGAGGTTGAGGTATCAGTCGGTGTCCGTGGGGACCGCCTCGACAGGCGCAGCCGTCCGCACTCCGAGGAGAGTGAGCATCTTCGGCGTGCAGCGCAGGCGCATGGGGGACTCTCGTGGCCGTGTATCAGCGAGCCGCAAGAGCTCAGCGCGGACCGGTAAGCGGTGGGATGTCGAGATCACGACAGATCTTCCGGGCGTGTCCAAAGTCGATCTCACGATGACCTGGCAACGCCGTCGGGATCGAAGCCCCAGAAGCTGTGATTGCCGCCCTCGCGAAGCAACCGCACGCCGTGCTCGAGCAGATGCCGCTCCAGGTCGCGCCGCTTCAGGGCGTCGAGGGGGTTTTCGGCCACGTCGACGATTCAAGCGGACAGCTCTGTGAGGTCAAGAACGGCTCGACGAGCTCCAGGTCACCGCGTGTCGCGAAATGCGGCGAGGCCCCTGCGCGCTCCCCGAGCGCCTCTTGGGGTGAAAAACTGGTGCTAGATCTGGTTACGGCTTCTTAGGACACTGCCAGTCCCTGGTGCCACCGGGACCGCAGAACCACCTCGTGCAAAGGAGCCGGCTGAACCAGCCCTTGGCTGCGTCGAATTGTATGCCGACACCGGTGCCCGCCAAGCGGCGCAGCGCATCCTCGTCATTTGCTGCGAACGCAACGCGTTGGGCCGGACTAAAAGCAAGCTTCGAAATGGCGCCAGGAATATCGTGCTGAAAGCGCTCTCGAAAACCTGCGTCTCCGTTCAATCTATCGAGAAGCCTGTGAAACTCTCCGTCCGACATCAGGCACTCCTCCTTGCGAAAAGCTCGTCACGCCTCGTTCCTGGAAGCACGGCGGCCCGGCCGAGAACGATCTCGACCGACGTCTTGGGATTAGCCAACCGGATCAACAAGCTGCCAACGCCAGCGTAGCCTAACATGAGATCTGGAGAGGCAACGCCCTCGCGGCTCGTTCTGTAGACGCCCATTCGTTCGGGATCACGGAAGCGCTGCAGCTGAACGCCGCACTCGAGCGCCAACTCGAGCCACTGCGAATCGCCAAACGCCTGATAGCAGTCCAGGAGGAGGTGCCCCGTGCCCGTCAGGCCGTGGCAGAGGCAGGAGCGCGACTCGTGCCTCCGTTGAGCCAGGACAGTACGCGCGGCCTGCCGACCTGCATTTCGATAGCGGGGATCAGACGCAAGACCTTCCAGGTGGAGGAAGAACTGGGCGATGCCGCCGGCGCCGTGACAGTGGGCTTGCAACCCAGGGGCGTCGTCGCCGAGCCGGCGCGGCCACGTTAGGCACTCATCGTCCGAGTCAATGGCTTCGAAGGTGGCGGGTCGCTCGGAACGGGCTTGCGCCAGGAGCAGTTCTGCGGCATCCTCGGCGACTTCGAGGTACAGCTCCACACCCGTGGCCCTGGCGAGCTGCGCCAGCGCCAGGCCGATGCCGGCGGCGCCGTGTAGAAGTCCGAGATAGGGGACGCCGAACCCGCCGGGGGTGGGGGGTGCGACGTCCCAGTAGCAACCGGGGCAGCCTCCGGGGCCGGACAAGGCGCTCCGAACCAGCTCGTCGCCGGCGGTCCGGGCCGCCGCCAGATAGACGGACTCGCCCGTGACGCGGTGAAGATCAATCAATCCCAGAATGGTTCCGGCCGCACCATGGGTCAGGTCGGCCGTCGCGAAGGGCACGCCTTGCAGCCGGCGCATTCGCAGCTCGGCCGCCGTGACGAAGCCCGGCTCATCGAGCAGCTCCGCCAGGCAAAGGAAGAAGTAGCTGACGCCGGGCTCCCCACAATGCAGGCCGTGCTGAGCGCGTCCGCGGCCCCAGGTTGGGCCGGCGAGCCAGCGCGCCGCCCCTCGGGCAGCCTCCGCGTAGGACGGCTCGCCGGTCGCGCGTGACAGCTCCGCTAGGAACAGGCCGATGCCTGCAGCACCCGAGTACAGATCGGGCTCATATTCGGTTCTGTTACTCAACTCGTTCCGCGTGGCCCAGCAGAGGCCGCCGCCGCGCTCCTTCGCTTCGGCGCAAAGCGCATCTCCGACCTCGCGAGCCAGACGGGTCAACTCGGCACGGCTCGACGCACTCCCCGTCGGCTCTTCGTCCGTCGTCGGTGGGTTCTCGTGTGGCGCAGCCGGCACGCGCGACGGCCTCGCCGCGAGCTCTTCGATGGCCTGGGCAAATGCGAGATGCGCCTCTCGCATGGTCGCAAAGCGGTCTGCCCGTTCCCAGGCAACGGCCCGATCGATGACGGCGGCAAGCAGCGGCGGAAACGCAGGACACAATTCGATGACCGGCCTACGGGCGAAAGGCCGGAGGCCGTAGTCCTCCGCCGGGGCATCCGCGAGCGACGCAACGCCGCAGCACAGGTAATGCAGGACGGCGCCCCAGGCGAAAATATCATCTGCGTGCGCCGGAGGTTCGCGATCGAATTGCTCACGCGGGTAGAAGGGCGGCGTGCCCCCGCCGATCGAAGCGGCGCCATCCTTCCGCAAATCGAAGGTGTTGCCGAAGTCGATTAGCCGATAGCCGCCGTCCGGCGTTGCGATGACGTTGGCCGGACTGAAATCACGGAACACCAACCCCAGCTCATGCAACTGTGCCAGGGCCTCGGCAGTCTCTCGGCCGACGGCGAGAATCTCCGCAATGCTGAGCCCGTCATCGGTCGAGTGGCTGTCCGAGAGAACTTCGGCGAGTGTCGTGCCTTCGATGTACTCGATCGCGATGTAATGGTTGTTGTCGAGATCGAAGCTGCCGTAGAACCGGGGGAGTAAGGGAGAGCCCTCGTATCGTACGAGTATCTGCTCCTCGTTCACGAGCCAGTCGCGTGCGTCTCGGCCATACTGATCGACACTGACGTCGTGCCATGCCTCCTTCAACAGGCAGAAGCGGGCCGGTGTGGCACCCAGGTCGATTGCACGGAAGACGCCTCCGCGGAGCCCCTGCGACAGCCCGTTGACAACCAGGTATCGCCCGTCGAGCAGGAGACTCCGAGCTGGCCGGGGAACATACGCGCCGGCGATCTCGAAGGGATCGGTAATTCCGGCCGGAGGCGGCAGGTAGTAGTGCAAACGGAAATCGTTGGTCAGACGGCCGGCCGAGTCCAACAGGTCATAACCGGCGAATGCCGCCTCGCTCTCGATATCCGCCTCCGGTTCTCGATGCATGGCGCCGTAGCGGTAGTGGATGAGACTGTCGGGCCTCAATGGGCGGTCCGTGGGCACACGCGGCCCCCGACAGCCGCTCGTGACCTTGTCCAATGCGGTAGCCAGTCTGACCGCCTGAGCGCTATCGCTCGGGTAGACGGTGATGTATTTCCCGATCTGGGACAGGCCGAAGTGCCCAGCGTTGAGCATGGTGAGGAGATCGATCGAGTTCACCAATTTGAAGCGCGCGCCTTCGTCGAGAAGCACCTCGAGCGCGGCGTCGAGCACTGGAACGGCTGAGGACGGAGTGGCGGAGACGTGCAACTTCCAGCCCTGAGCAAGCATGGGACCGGTGCCAAACGACTGCTGGCTGAAAACCGAGCCGTGAATAGCCCAGGGGATGCGTTCGTCGATCAGTCGGCGAATCGGATCCGGCTCGGGCCGAACACCATCTCGCGGAGCCGATGTGAGATCCGCCCGACCCACCGGCCGAGTATGCCCGCCGTCGTCAGCACGTGCGACGCGGGCCTGCTCGCCCACATCGCAGGCACCCCTTGCCTCATCGATCGAGGAGTCTGCCGAGGCTCACCACTCTCCGGTAGTTCGAAGCGCTCAGGCTGGCTCTCGACGGCCGATCCGCGCCGGCGCGCCCGCCGCGACGAGCGCCGGGGGGACGGCGACTCCGCCGGCGGCGTCCTGGAAGTTCTCGAGCACCGCGAGCAGCACGCGGGCAGTCACCGCCGTGCCGTTCACCGTGTGGACGAGCTCGGGCTTGCCTTCGCGACGGAACCGGATCTCGAGACGTCGCGCCTGGTAGTCGGTCGTGTTCGAGGTGGAGGTGATCTCGCGGTAGCGGTCCTGGCTCGGAAACCACGCCTCGACGTCGTACTTCTTCGCCGCCGAGGCGCCGAGGTCGCCGGCCGCCACGTTGACGACACGGTAAGGGACGCCGAGCTCGCCGGCGAGCTCCTCCTCGATCGCGAGCAGGCGGTCGTGCCACTCCGGCGAGTCCTCGGGCTTGCAGAAGACGAACATCTCCACCTTGTCGAACTGGTGGACGCGGAGCATCCCGCGCGTGTCCCTGCCCGCCGCGCCCGCCTCGCGGCGGAAGTTCGTCGAGTACCCGGCGTAGCGGAGTGGGAGCTCCTCGGCCTCGAGGATCTCCTCCATGTGCAGCCCGGCGAGGGCCACCTCGGAGGTGCCCGTGAGGTAGAGCTCGTCGCGCTCGACGTGGTAGAGGTTGACGTCCTCGGTGGGAAGAAAGCCCGTGCCGTACATCGCGCGTTCCCGCACGAGCACGGGCGGGAGCACCGGCACGAAGCCCTTCGCCGTCACCCGCTCGAGCGCCCACCGGTAGAGCGCGAGCTCGAGTAGCGCGACGTCGCCCAGACGGTAGGCGAACCGGGAGCCGGAGAGCCGCGCGCCGCGCTCGAGGTCGATCCCTCCGGCAGCGAGCTCGACGTGGTCGAGAGGCCGGAAGCCCAGCTCGCGCGGCCGGCCCACCCGCCGGAGCTCGACTGCGTCCTCCTCGATAGCACCGTCGGGCGCGGACGGATCGGGCGGGTTCGGCACCCGGTCCCAGAGCTCCTGGCGCTCGGAATCGACCCGACCTAGCTCCTCCTCGACGTGCTGCAGCTCGGCCTTCGTCCGGTTGAGCTCCTCCAGCTGCTCGGCCGTCGGCCTGCCCGAGAGCTTTCGGCGCGCGCGCAGCTCGCCCGCACGCGTCTCCAGCTCCCGCCAGCGCGCGTCGGCGACGAGCAGGGCATCGCCGAGGTCGGCGGCGCCCTTGCGGGCCAGCGCGGTGCGCAGCGCCCCCGGATCGGCGCGGGCGGCCCGAAGGTCGATCATCCGCGGGAGTCTAGGTAGGCCTCGATCACCTGAGCGACACCTTCTTCGGTGACGGGCGGGCAGACGAAGTCGGCAACCGCCTTCACTCGCTCGTGCGCGTTCTCGACGGCGACGCCGTAGGCCGCCCATTCGAGCAGCTCGACGTCGTTCTCCCCGTCGCCGAACGCGACGGTCGCTGCGCGCCCGAAGCCGACGTGGTTTGCGAGGAAGGCGAGGCCGGAGCCTTTCGTCACGTCGGGGCTCGCGAGCTCGAGGAAGTAGGGCAGCGACTTCGAGATGTACAGGCGGCCGTCGAAGCGCGCCTTCAGGCGCAGCTCGAGGTCGTCGAGCTCGAGCGGGTCGCCGATGACGACGAGCTTCGTCGGCGGGCGGTCGAGCCAGGCGAGCAGGGGGCCGACCTCGTGGAGCGGTAGGTGCTGGAAGTCGGCGTAGCGGCGCGCGTCGGGCGTGATCGCCGACACGCAGAGGTCGTCGTCGACGTAGCAGTTGAGCTCGTAGCCCTCCTCCTGCACGGCCGCGATCGCCTCGCGCGCCGGCTCGAGGGCGATCGGCTCGTGCCGCAGCCAGCGCCCGCTGCGGGGCTCCGCGACCACCGCACCCTGGTAGCAGACGACCGGATCTTCGATGCCGGCCTCGAGCGCGTAGGGCCGCACCGACCGGAACATCCTCCCGGTGACGAGGACGACGTGCGCTCCCGCGTCACGCGCCGCGTGCAAGGCGGCTCGCGTGCGCGGCCGAAGCTCGGCATCCTCCCCGATCAGCGTCCGGTCGAGGTCGCAGGCGAACGCCTCGACCGACTTCGGGAAGCCCGGAGGAAGCGTCCTCAGGAAGACGGCTTGGTGAGGAAAGCGACGAGATTGGCGATCGTCTTCGCCGGCAGGGTCTGGAAGCTCGGCATCACCCCTTTCGGGTAGCCGGGCGCCACGTAGGCGTTCGGATCGACGATCGAGGTCTTCGCGTACTCCGCGACGGAGCCCTGGTTCGCCTTCTTCGCATCCGCTGCGAGGTTGTCCAGATCGGGGCCTACCTTCGCGGTCGAGCCGGCGGGCTTGTAGGTGTGGCACGCGTTGCATCCGTTGGAGTTGAATGCAGCCTTCCCGGCCGTGGCATCGCCCGCTGCCTGCGTCGGCGGCTTGCCGTAGACCGGACCCGTTGGAGCGGCGACCTTGCCCGCGCCGCAGCCGGCGAGCAGGGAGGCGGTCGCGCCTGCGGCGAGGACGGCGGTCACGACACTCCGGCGCACGGGGCGCGAGTTTACCGCGGCGTGCTCGCCGGGGACGAAGCTAGGCGCTCCCAGTTCCAGAGCACGACGCACGAGAGCGCACCGAATCCGGCGACGTCGACGGGCGAGTCGTTGACGAGGAGCGAGACGACGAGCGCCACGAGCAGGGCGTCCCGCACGGGCGATCGCGGCCGCACCGTCGCCAGCCACGCGAGGAAGCCGGCGCCGAGCAGGAAGAAGAACGCCTGGTGCGCTGAGGAGGTGACGCTCTCGAGAGAGATGTGGAGGCGGTGGGCGAGGTCGCCTCCAAGGCCGGCAGGCCCCTTTCCGACCGCGCGCGTGACGTGGCTCGAACCGCCCGCCGCCGCGTCGAGGCCGACGAGCGCGAGCGCGATCCCGGCTGCGGCGAGCGCCACCGCTCCGGCGTTGCGGGGTGTGAGCCGCTTCCTCGCCACGCGGAGAAGGAGGACGAGATAGGCGGCCGCCAGCACGAGGATCCCGCCTCCGTCAGCGCCCGTGGCGCTGAGCCCGACGGTGGCGAAGGCCAGCCCGGCCGCCACCGGTAGCGCCCGTAGGCCGAGGAGCGCGGGCGGAAGCAGCGCCGGCACGAGCAGGAGCGTCTCCACTCGGTTCGAGATCCCGTAGAAGCGCCCGCCGCTCTCCAGGTGCGGTCCGAACGCCGACAGCGAGTTCGAGGGGCTCGAACTCGTCAGGTCGACGAGGTAGAGGCCGAAGAGGGCCAGGAACGGCAGGACGAGCTCGCGCGGCCTCCGCAGGAACGCCGCCGCCGTCAGCGCCGCCGGGCCGGCGGCGAGCCCGACAGCGAGCGCCACGAGCCACGGCGCGTCGACGCCCTGCTCGGAGGCAACGAGCGAGGCGGCGAGCGCGAACGGTACGCCGAGGAGCGCCGCGCGCGCGAGGAGCGGCGATCGGAGAAGGAGCGTTGCGACGACGGCGGCGAGCGGCACGAGCATGAGCAGGAGGACGGCCGGTATCCGCACGGCGTGCGCCCGGTCGATCCGGTGGTCGAGTGCGGTGAGATCGGTCGGCGCGTCGGCGTCGGGGGCGGCGGTGACCGGCGGCCGCCGCCCTTCCCGGAGCGCACGAACGGTCGGCGCGATGTCGGCGATGGACACGAGACCGGGGACGCGCGTCCGATCGGAGACGAGGCGGCCGTGGTAGCCGCGGCCGGTGAAGGCGAGGCGGTAGCGGTTATTCGGCCTTCGACCGGAGGGCGGGAGCGAGAGCGCGATCCGGATACAGGTCTCCGCCGCGGCGGGGGCGCAGGAGGGGAACGGGTCGAGGTCGAGCAGGGCGAGCGCCTCGGCCCGACTCGTGCGGCCCCCGCGGCCCGCGAGCAGGAGCCCGGCTGCGCCGCGCTCGCCGAGCCGGCGCGCGACGGAGTCCGACACGAAGCGAACCTCCACCTCGCGCGCGCGTGTGACCGACGGTCCCACCGCGGCGAGGACGAGCCCCGCAGCTACCATTCGCCCGAGAGAAACCAGGGGGCGATTGTCGATGAAACGCAAAGCCTACGGACGCGACGCCGGACTCTCCGTCCGGATGGTGGGGGCGAGCTTCCTGCTCGGCCTGCTCTACGTCGTCTTCGCGGTCGTCCTTTTCCAGGTCCTGAACGTCGGGCTCGTCCCGATGCTCGTGATCGTCGTCGGGTTCGCGCTCTTCCAGTACTTCACCTCGGACAAGCTCGCGCTCGCCGCCTCGGGCGCGAAGGTCGTCAGCCGCGAGCAGGCGCCCCAGCTGCACGACATGGTCGAGCGGCTCTGCGCGATGGCCGACCTGCCCAAGCCGCGGATCGCGATCATCGAGACCGACGTCCCCAACGCCTTCGCGACCGGCCGTAGTCCCAAGCACGCTGCCGTCGCGGTGACGACCGGCCTCTGGCAGCGACTCGAGCCGCGAGAGGTGGAGGGCGTGCTCGCCCACGAGCTCTCCCACGTGGCCAACAGGGACGTGCTCGTGATGACCGTCGCGAGCTTCTTCGCGATGCTCGCTGCGATGCTGACCCGCTTCGGCCTCTACGCGGGAATGTGGGGGGGAGGGGGCGACCGGCGCGACAGCAACGGGCCGCCTCTGTGGCTCATCGTGATGCTCGTCTCGATCGTCACCTACGCGCTCAGCTTCATCCTCATTCGCACGATCTCCCGGTACCGCGAGTTCTCGGCCGACCGTGGCGCGGCGCTGATCACCGGCGCCCCCGAGTACCTGATGAGCGCACTCCAGAAGATCGCCGGGACGATCACCCAGATCCCGCAGCGCGACCTGCGCGAGGTCGCCGGCATGAACGCGTTCTTCATCGTGCCGACGAACTGGCGCTCCGCGGCCTCCGAGCTCTTCATGACTCACCCGCCGCTCGAGAAGCGCCTCGCGCGCCTCGCGGAGATCTCCCGCGAGATGGGCCGGCCCGTCCGCTAGGCCTTTAGCGCGTGGGGCTCGCGGACGTCCTCTTCGGGCGCAAGAAGTTAAAGGCTCCCGCGAGGGAGCGGCTGTTCGCGCTCTCGACCGCCGGTGTCACGCTCGAAACTGACCTGGGGCTGAAGCCGACCGGCGGGTCGGTGTGCTTCAAGCCGCTCTCGGCGGCTGAGTTCGTCCGGGCCGAGAACGACCTCCAGCAGCTGCTCGAGAAGGTGACGGCAGACCAGGGGACGAAGCTCGAGCGCTCGAGCGACACCTACGGGTACGAATGGCTCGTCTTCCGTGACCCGGACCTCGAGGATCTCGTGACGACCGCGCACGCCGTCTCGGACGAGCTCGAGGCCCGCGGCTTCGGCGGCCAGCTCCTGGCGGCGAGCTTCCGGTTCGAAGGCGGCGACGCGCAGAGGCCGGTGTACTGGATCTACGGGTTCAAGCGCGGCGCCTTCTGGCCGTTCGTGCCGACGGGGAAAGACCAGGAGCGCGACAACGCCCGGGAGCTCGAGCTCAAAGCGAAGCTCGAGAACGAGCTGCCGATCGAGCAGGACATCGCGATGTGGTTCGGGATGTTCGGCTCGCCTCTCTAGCCGAACGTGCTCTGCACTTTCGGCAAGTCTGGCTTCTACCTTCGGTAGGGCGAGCGGCGGCGGAGCCGCCACGCTCTGGACAAGCACTCTGGCGGGGTCAGACCCCGTTAAAGGCCGCACCGCACGGGGGCTCGGGAGGGGTCAGCCCCGGGAATGGTCGGTCGGAGGGGGTCAGGCCAAGGGCGCCGCGCTCGCGGCCGCCGCTCATTCGCCATTCACTCCAACTCGACGGCCGGCACGTCCGGCGAGTTCCATCATGTACTCGTCCAAGTTGAGCGGGCTCGCGGTCGTCCGCCGCCGAGTCGGTTGGTCGCCGCTCACCGGCTGATGACCGGCGAACGTCGTGTCGAGGACACCTCGCTGCCCGTCAGCCCGGCAGCTGCCGCTGGAGGGCGCGCGCCGCCCCCGTTGCGGGCAAGACGGACTCGGTGATTGCGAGATCTCCCTGCAGCGACGGCGTCTCGACGGCAGCGCCAAGCCGCGCCACCGCCGGCATGGCCGCGCCGATCTTGTCGATCGGAACCTCGAGGCTGACCCGGACGATCGGCTCGCAGACCGAAGTCCGCGGGCCACGGGGGTCAGACCCTGCGAGATCCCCCGTGCGGCGCGGGTGGGCGAAGGTGGCTGCCATCGCAAGGGCGGGACCGGGTCGCGCCTGCCGACGGACACGAGGCCTCCGCGGACGACCGATCGGGGTCAGACCCTGTAAGGCGCGCGCCCCCTGGCGCCGGATCTCGCCGGGGAGCGCCTTGTTCGCGCGCCCTCCTCGCGAGGTGCGGGGGGCGCGAAACCTCAATGGTCGACCCGACGCTGTTTCGCAAGCCGCCTGCGTCGGCGGTAGACCCGGTCGTCTCCACGATCTCGGAGAGAGCCGGCTGATGAGCGCCAACCCCAGAAAGCGTGATGCTTGCCGTCCAGTGCGCCCGATGCAGCCGGTAGGAGACACTCAGAGGGTGCGAGGGACAGACCTCGAGGAGCTGAATCGACGCCATGGAACGACCTTTCGTTCGGCCGGGACGTATCAAGGCGGTGAGTTCGGCGCGGTTCGACTCCTCGACCGCGAGGGCCGGCGCTTCGTTCTCAAGGCTCAGCCGGCCGAACTAGCACCCGCTACGACCACGGCGCTGCGCGCGCTCGGCTACCCCGCTCCGCGATACGTCGCCTGGGGCGAGCGCTACCACGTGCAGGAGGAGTTGCCTGGCCAGCCCGCCGGCGAGTGGGGAGGAGCGCCCGAGGCGATCACGGCACGGCTGCTAGAACTCAACGAGCTGCAAGCGGACTCCGCGATCGAAACCGACAGGAGCTGGCCCGAGCGC
The DNA here is from genome assembly GCA_038237515.1 of Gaiellales bacterium. Classification (GTDB taxonomy): domain Bacteria; phylum Actinomycetota; class Thermoleophilia; order Gaiellales; family Gaiellaceae; genus JBBQDZ01. The sequence continues at coordinate 4,888 of JBBRYP010000043.1, read as the reverse complement.
GTCGTCGAGTCGGTGATGGTCGGCTACTCCGACTACATGGTGCTCGCGACGCTCGAGTGTCATTCCGACCAGAGTCGGCAGCTGCTGCGTCTCTGCCAGCGGGCAGTCGAGACGCACAAGACGGCGGTTCGCAGCAGGCGGGACATAGTCCACTGGGATTTCACGCTCGCGAACGTGCTCGTCGAGCACGGGCGGGTGAGCGGGGTGATCGACTGGGCCGGAACCTGCAGCGGCGACCGCTTGTTCGACCTTGCCACCCTGATCTACTACGCGCGAGGCGAAGCCCCGCCTGTCGAGCGGTACATGCTCGATCGCATCGGGGCCGAAGGGCTGTCCGTCTACCTCGCGCACATGTCCATACGTCAGGCGGACTGGTCGCTCCGCCACCACGGGCGCGCGGCGGGCAACGAGGTGATCAGCTACTCCCTAGAACTCATGAACCGGTTCCCGTGAGGCCTCGACCTCGGCTCGCCGGATGCGGAGGATCCAAGCGGGAAGGCCGACCCCCATGAAGACGCGCGCGCCCCGCAGTCGGATCGGGGTCAGACCCCGTAAAGCCACGTGCAACCGGCAGCGCCAATGCCGCCTGTCCTAGGCTTCCGCGATGCTCGAGCGAAAGTGGTGGACGCTCGTCGCCGTCTGTGCGGCGATCTTCATGCTCCTCCTGGACATCACGATCGTCAACGTCGCGCTTCCGGACATCGAACGGGAGCTCGGCGCGAGCTTCGACGAGCTCCAGTGGGTGATCGACGCCTACGCACTGACGCTCGCGACGCTGGTGCTGACCGCGGGCTCGCTGGCCGACCTCTTCGGGCGGAAGCGCGTCTTCCTCGGCGGCCTCGCCTGCTTCGTCGTCGCCTCGGCGCTCTGCGGTGCGGCCACCGGCCCGCTCTTCCTGATCCTCGCACGGGGCGGGCAGGGGATCGGCGGCGCGATCATGTTCGCGACCTCGCTCGCGCTCCTCTCGCAAGAGTTCCACGGGCGCGAGCGAGGCACGGCCTTCGGGATCTGGGGAGCGACAGTCGGGGCCGCCGTCGCGATCGGGCCGCTCGCCGGCGGCGTCCTGACCACGACGCTCGGCTGGCGCTGGATCTTCTTCGTCAACCTGCCGGTCGGGGCAGCGGCCCTCGCGCTCTCGGCGGCACGCCTGCGCGAATCGAGCGATCCGCAGCACTCGCGCCTCGACCCATTCGGACTGGTCACCTTCTCCGGAGGGATCTTCCTGCTGATCTTCGCGCTGGTTCGCGGGAACGCCCTCGGCTGGCAGAGCCCGACGATCGTCGGCTGCCTCGCGGGTGGGATCGCGCTCCTCGCTTCGTTCGTCGTCCTCGAGGCCCGCCGCGAACGATCGATGATCGACCTGACGCTCTTCCGCAAGCCGGCCTTCGTCGGCGCTCAGATCGTCGCGTTCACGATCTCGGCCGGGATCTTCGCGATGTTCCTCTACCTGACGCTCTACCTCCAGAACATCCTCGGCTACTCGCCGCTGCAGGCCGGCCTGCGGTTCCTGCCGATCAGCATCGTCGCGTTCGTCACGGCGCCGGTCGCCGGCAAGCTCTCCGCGCACGCTCCCCCGCGGGCGCTGCTCGGCGTCGGCCTCGGCCTCGTCGCGGTCGGCCTGGTGCTGATGCACGGCATCGACACGAGCTCGAGCTGGCTCCACCTGCTGCCGGGCTTCCTCGTCGCCGGCGCGGGCATCGGGATCACGAACCCTGTACTCGCCTCCACGGCCATCGGGGTGGTTCGTACCGAGCGCGCGGGGATGGCGTCGGGGATCAATACGACCTTCCGCCAGGTCGGGATCGCGACGGGTATTGCCGCGCTCGGCGCGATCTTCGAGCACCACGTGCAGACGCGGGTAGCCGAGGCGGCCGCCCGCGCCGGGGTCTCAGCGAGCGAGAGTGGCCGGATCGGGCGGGCGGCCGCCTCGGGCCGGGTGGAGGAGGCGCTCCGCTCGCTGCCGGCGGGAGCGCGCCATGCGGTCGCCCAGGCGGCTCGGGCCGGGTTCGTCGGCGGACTGGACGAGCTGTTCGCGATCGGCGCGGTCGTCTCCGCCGCCGGGGCGCTGCTCGCGTTCGCCCTCGTCCGCCGCCGCGACTTCGTCGCTCCGGGCGGCTCGGGCTAGCTCTCCCGAGTCGGCAGGTCCGGGATCAGCCCCTCGCCCGTGAACAGCTCCCGCGCCTCCTCGAGCGAGAGATCGCTCGGCGGGATCATCAGGTCCGAGTCGGAGAGATCGGCGTCGTCCAGGGGTTGACCCTGATCCTTGACGGTCTGGGCGAGCTCCCCGAGTAGGCGTCGGAACTGCGCCTCGTCGGCGCGATCGAGGGCCGCCACCGCGGCGTTGTCGAGCTCGTCGAGCCGCCCGGCGAGGGCATCGTCGACCCGGAACTGCCCGTCCCCGCCGAGCAGGCGGACGATCACTGCCCCGCCTCCTGCTGCTGCGCCGGCGCCGGTGCAGGGGCTGCCTCGTCGCCCGCCGCGATCTCCTTCTGAGGTTCGCCCGGCCCCAGCTCGGCTTTCAGCTTCGCGAGGTCGTCGTCGACCTGGCTCGTGGAGGAGAGCTCTGCGAGCTGCCGGTCGAGGTCGGTCTGCCCGCCCGCCGTGAAGTCCTCGAGCGTGCCGGAGGCGACGAGCTCGTCGACCGCCGCTGCGCGCGCCTGCATCTGCTCGGTCTTGTCCTTCGCGCGCGAGATGGCGAGCCCGGTGTCGGCCATCTGCTCGCCGATCCCCGTTGCGGCCTCGCCGATCTTGACCTGGGCCTCGGCGGCCGAGTACTGCGCCTTGATGACCTCCTTCTGCGAGCGGAAGGACTCGATCTTCGCCTGGAGCTGCTTCTCACTCGAGACGAGCTTCTCCTGCTGCGCCTCGAGGCCCTGCACCTGCTGGTCGAGGCCCTGGAGCTGCTGCTGGACGGTCGACTTGCGCTCGAGGGCCTGGCGGGCGAGATCCTCACGGCCCTGCCCGAGCGCCTGGCGCGCCTGCGTCTCGAGCTTGACGACGCTCTGCTCGAGCTGGTCTGACTGGAGCTGCAGGCGCTTCTTCGCCGTCACGACGTCGGCGACTCCGCGCTTGACGTTCTGCAGCAGCTCGAGCTGCTTCTCGTAGGAATAGTCGAGCGTCTCGGTCGGGTTCTCGGCGCGCTCGAGCGCCTTGGAGAACTTCGCCTTGACGATCAGCGACGCGCGTGACATCAGGCCGGCCATCGATCCTCCTCCTCGGTTTCGCAGTTAGCCTACCCAGGGTGATCGTTCACCGGAGCATGCATCCCGACTGGCTCTCGGACGCCTACCTCGTGTACGCCGAGCGCGGCGGCGAGGCGCTCTTCGTCGACAGCGGCGCGTCGCTCGAGCCGCTGCTGGAGGAGGTCGAAGCCGCCGGTGTGAAGCCGCGCTGGCTGCTCCGCACCCACGCACATCACGACCACGTCGAGCACGAGGAGGAGCTCCGCCATCGGTTCGACCTCGAGCTCGTCGCCGCGGCAATCCGGCCAAGTAACACAGTGTTACTTGGTGGGTCCGAGGTTCGCGTCTTGCCGACGCCCGGTCACTCGGACGACGGGGTCTCCTTCGTCCTCGGCGACATCTGCTTCTCCGGCGACACGCTCTTCAAGGACGCCGTAGGCGGCACCCAGACCGAGTTCGAGGCGGTTCGCCGCTCGGTGATGGACGTGCTGATGGCGCTGCCGCCCGAGACGACCGTCTACCCCGGACACACCGACTCGACGACGATCGGGCGCGAACGCAAGGAGAACCCCTTCGTCCGGGTTTGGAGCGGCGCTGAGCCGGAAGGCACGGAACGCTGCCGCGTCGGCGGGGCCGCCGCGACGCTCGTCGTCTGGTCGCCCGACTACGACGGCAAGGGCAAGGCCTGGGTTCGCCTCGACGACGGCGGCGACGCGATCATTGGCGGATCGCGGGTCGAACGCGGATGATCGTACGCGAGGAGCTGCAGGAGTACGCCGAGGCGCACGCAACCCCACCCGAACCCCTCCTCGAGGAGCTGGCCGACGAGACGCACAGGACGCTCTCCGCGCCGCAGATGCTCACGGGGCCGGTGGAGGGCCGCTTCCTCGAGCTGCTCGTCTTCGCCACCGGCGCGTGCCGGGTGCTCGAGATCGGCACCTACAGCGGCTACGGCTCGCTCTCGATGGCCGCCGGGCTGCCGCCGGACGGGCACATCGACACGTGTGAGCTCGACGAGCGGCACGCAGAGGTCGCGCGCCGCTACATCGAACGAAGTCCTTACGCCGACCGGATCACGGTTCACGTCGGGCCCGCCGCCGAGACGCTCGCCCGGCTGGACGGTCCCTTCGACCTCGTCTTCATCGACGCAGACAAGACGGGCTACCTCGGTTACTACGAGGCGGTGCTTCCCAGGCTGGCCGAGCGGGGACTGATCGTGGTCGACAACACGCTCCAGAGCGGCCGCGTCGTCGACGACCCCGACGCCTCGGATACGACACGGGCGATCGTCGCATTCAACGAGCGCGTGCGAAGCGATCCGCGCGTCGTCTCGGTTCTGCTCACGATTCGCGACGGCGTCACGCTGATCCGCCGGCGCCCGATCACCTGACGGCGAAGTCGACGCGTCATCCTCGATCCGCGTAAGAGCCGCTCGCCCTCGTCCACGAGCTCGCGTCGCGCGGCCGTGCCGGCGCGAAGGGCTCCAGCCGCAGCAAGGGTTTCGCCTTCGTCCGCTCCAAGCGCCAGGCGCCCTGGTTCACTTTTCGGACAGGCCCCTAACTAAGCGGAAGTTACCCCTGGGTTGAGCGGTAGATCTGGCTTGGGATGTGCGATTCGGCACCGTGAGGGCTGGATCGTTACTGACTACAGCCGCCCTGGATCGAGCGCGACGAGCGTGAGCGCGCGCGCCTGGGTCGGGTTTGCGT
>JBBRYP010000042.1:0-39015 GCA_038237515.1 Gaiellales bacterium | reverse complement strand
GCGCGGCCAGGCCAGCTCCTCGCGAACGGCGGCGAGGTTGGCGCGGATCCGCTCGCGTTCGTCTTCGTCGTCGAGCAGCTGCTCGATCGCTCCCTCCCACCCCTCGACGTCGCCTGCGGGGAGCGCGCGCCCGAGCCCGCGGCGCCCGACGAGCTCGCCGAGCTCGTCACCGCGGGTGGTGATCGTGGGGAGACCGGCCCAGAAGTGGTCGAGCAGGCGCGTGCGGAACGCGAAGCGCGCTTCGAGTGAGTCGAGGTGCGCGCAGACGCCGAGGTCGGCTTCGAGCAGGTAGCCCGCGCGCTCCTCGTAGGCGACGCACCCCTCGTTGAAGAACACGACCCGCCCCAGCAGCCCCAGCTGCCGCGCGAGCGCGGTCGCGGTCTCCGTCATCGCGGAACGCTCGCCGCCGAGGAAGAACAGCCGTACGTCGTCTCGGCGGGACGCGACGCCCGCGACCGCTCGGATCACCGTCAGGGGGTCGAGCCAGTCCCAGATGCCACCTGCCCAGAGTAGGACGGCATCGCGCGCGTCGATCCCGCGCACGACCCCTTTCAATACCGGCCGCGCCGGCCGGGGCGGTCGCTCCGGGATCCCGAGCGGGACGACGTCGATCAGCGATCGCAGCGACGGGTCGCGCGCGTACGTCTCCGGGTCGAGGCGGCCAACTCCGCCGAGGAGGCCGAGCCAGAAGTCGCGCGCACGCTCCGACGGACAGACGAAGGCTCCTCCGGCGGCGATGCTGCGCAGCTGGTCGACAGCCGCCAGGCGCAGGAGACGTCGATCCGCGACGGTCAGCCGCCCGAGCGCGAGCGCGCTCAGATGCTCTGCGAGGTACGGGACGAAGAGGTCGTAGACGACGGGCGTACCGAGCCCCCCGAGCCGGCTCGCCAGGCCGGTCGGCAGGCGGTACGCGACGACGCGGTCGGCGCCGAAGACGGAATGCTCCAGCGCCTCGAGGCCCACGCGCACGACGTCGTCCGGCGCCTCCGGGGGCGTCGGGGCGACCACGACGACCTCATGCCCCAGCCGCGCGAGCTCGCGCGCGAAGGCGTCGATACGAATCGCCGGGACGAGCATCCGGGCGCCCGGATCGACCCCGTAGTCGACCGAGACGAGCGCGACCTTCACCCTCCGAGCCTATCCCTGCGCCACGCGTGCAACGATTGCTCATTGCTCGGCGATCTCCGCAAAGCGCTTCGCGAGCGCTTCGTCCTGCGCCCGGTGCGGGCGGAGCTCGAGCGCGTGCTCGACCGCTACCCCGCGCAGCGTCTCGCGGCCGACGTGGCGCGCTTCGTCGTCTTCAACCAGATCCCAGGCGACTACGCCGAGTTCGGCGTCTACCGCGGCGACAGCCTTGTCGAGATGGGCCGGTCGCTCCGCCGCTACTGGGATCTCTACGTCGGGCACGGCAATCAGTTCGGACACGCCGTCGACGCTGACTTTCTCGCCCGCAAGCGGCTCTTCGCCTTCGATTCGTTCTCCGGTCTCCCGAGTGCCGGGCCTCACACGCCCGCCCATTTCTCGGCGCCGGGCACGTACAGCGCACCACTCGAGGACCTGCTTCGCCGCGTTGAGCTTGCGGACCTTGCGAATCCTGTCGTCCCCGTCCCCGGCTGGTTCGACGAGACGCTCACAGACGAGACCCGGAGGGTTCACGACCTGCAGAGCGTGTGCGCGGCCTTCGTCGACTGCGACCTCTATGAATCGGCGGTACCGGTCTTCTCGTTTCTGCGCTCGCTGCTGGGCGACGGAAGCGTCCTGTTGATCGATGACTGGTTCCGCTACCGCGGGAACCCGCGGCACGGCGTCCAGCGTGCGTTGCACGAATGCGCCGAGTCGTGGCCGGAGCTTCGGCTGTCCGAACTCGGCCGCTGCTGCGGGAACCGCATCGCCTTCGTCTGCCACCTCTGAAGCGGCTACGTTCAGACGGTGAGGCGCGCGCGATGATCGATCTGCGGGAATGGAGCGGGAACCCCGAGCTGCACGCGAAGCCATGGCTGCTCCTCGGCAAGGGCCCCACCTTCTCGCGCATCGGCGACTTCGACCTGCATCGGTACAACCTCTTCGCGCTCAACCACGTCGTGCGCGAGCTGGCGGTCGACGTCGCGCATGCGATCGACCTCGACGTCGCCGCCACCTGCGCCGACGCCCTGCGCGAGAACGCTCGCTGGCTGCTCATGCCGCGGCGGCCGCACGTCGACTTCGGTCCGACCGACGCCCTCCTCGAGGACTTCTTCGACGACGTGCCCGTGCTTCGCGAGCTCGACGAGCAGGGGAGGCTCGTCTGGTACAACCTCGCGAACGGTCCCCCCGTCGGAGCCGCGCCCGTCGTCCACACGCGGTTCTTCAGCGCCGAGGCCGCGCTGGACATCCTCGGCCACGTAGGGGTGAAGACCGTGCGCTCGCTCGGAATCGACGGCGGGCGGGGCTACTCGAGCACGTTCGAAGATCTCGAGCAGACGACCATGCTCGCGAACACCCGGCTCAGCTTCGACGACCAGTTTGGTGAGATCGCGGCGATCGTCTCGCGGCACGGGCTCGACTACGCTCCGCTCGTGAGCACCGAGCCCGCTCGGATCTTCGTCGGTGCCGACGATTCGCAGCTCGTAGCGGCGGCCGTCCTCGAGAGGTCGATCCGGCAGCACTCGAGCCGGCCGGTCGAGTTCACGGTGATGAAGGACATGCCGGTTCCGGTACCGCGGGATCCGGAGAACCGGCCGCGAACGGGCTTCTCGTTCTACCGCTTCCTGATTCCCGAGCTCTGTGGCTTCGAGGGAAGGGCGCTCTACCTCGACTGCGACATGCAGGTCTTCGGCGACATCGCGGAGCTGTGGGGACTCCCGTTCGACGGCGCGACGGTTCTCTGCACGAACCAGCCGGAGGCTCCCGCTCAATGGAAGGACGACCCGAGCTTCAAGCCGGGCCGTCACTTGGCCGCGATGATGCTCGACTGCTCCCGCCTGCGCTGGAACGTGGACGAGATCGTCCGCGGGCTCGACGAGGGGCGCTACGGCTACCAGCAGCTGATGACCGACCTGTGCGTCCTCCCGCCGGAGCAGATCGCGGAGCGCATCCCGACGACGTGGAACAGTCTCGAGCGCTACGAGCCAGGCGTGACGAAGCTGGTGCACTACACGGTCGTTCCGACGCAGCCGTGGAAGAGCGACGAGAATCCGCTCCGCGAACTCTGGCTCGGTGGCTTCCGCGAGGCGCTCGAAGACGGCTCGCTTCCGGATGCTGTCCTCCGCGGGATCGCGCGCGGCTACCTCGCTCCGTCGCTCGCCGCCGAGCTGAGGCGCTCGAAGTGGGCGGGCCGGCGCTTGCGCTGGCGCCTGCTGACGGCGCTCGCGGAACGCCGGCTCCGCGCGCTTACGAGCCGGCTCGAGACCGACACGTAGTTCCGGGACGGGATTCGCGTTTAGACGGCGACGCGCTGGCCAGCCCGCCCGGCTCCTGCTCCCGCGATGGTCGTCCTGTCACGATCATCGAGTCGTACACGCGCTCGACGGCGCGGGCGTTCCGAACGGGGTCGAACCGCTGGCGGGCATGCTCTGCGGCAGCGGAGCCGAGGCGCCGGCGCAGGCCGGCGTCCCCGATCAGCTCGCGCAGCGCGGCCGCGATCTCCTTCGGCCTCGCGTCGTCGAGTAGGAGTCCCGTCCGCTCCGGCAGCAGCACGCCAGCGCCGCTCGCCGAGCCCGACGCGACGACCGGCTTCCCGTAGGTGGCGGCCTCGAGCACCGGCCGCCCGAGACCCACGCCCTGGTTCGGGAAGGTGACGACGTCGAGCGCGCTGTAGATCTCGCCGGTCTCCGCGGTGAACGGCAGGAAGGAGAAGTACGGGCCGAGGCCCTTCCGCGCCACGAGCTCCTTGATCGCCGACTCCTCGTCGGTCAGCAGGTTCGTGGCGGCGAGCGCGCGGCCGCGGACGGTGCGGAAGTACTCGGGCGGGCGGACGCCGCCGCCCATGATCACGAAGTGCGCGGGCGCGCCCTCGTCGACGAGGATCTCCGCCGCCGAGACGAGCTCCGGCCAGCCCTTCTGCCGTCGCACGAATCCCGCGAAGCCGACGGTGACGCGATCCTCGGGGAGGCCGAGCGCCGCGCGTCCGGCACCGTTCCTCGACGGCGCGGGCGGAGTCACCGAGTTGTGGACGATCGTCAGCGGCAGCCGCAGCGGGAACCGCTCGGCCACGTCCCGGTCGATGGCGATCGCCGCGTCGCCCCAGCGCTCCATCAACGTCGCGATCGCCCGGCTGCGCCGGTCCCGCCCCTCGCCGGCGAGCGCCGAGCGCAGGTGCCAGACGACTTTCGCTCCGTGCCCGTGTGCGACCCACGCGGCCGCGAGGAGCGGGGAGTCGTTCAGGTGGACGATGGGGAAGCGGTGCTCCCGCATCAGCCGCGTCAGCTGGTGCAGATGCGGCGGCAGCGCTGCGATCTCGCGGCTGAGGACGAGCCAGCGGAGACCTTCGTAAGGGCTGTCCCAGACGTGGGCGAAGATCGAGACGTCGCCGGTGTGGACGGTCGCGCCCGCCTCGGCGAAGAGGTCCGCGGCCGGACCCTCGGGGCAGAACACGTGCGGGTCGAAGCGGTGGTCGAGGTGGCGGATGAGCTGGGCGAGGCTCGAAGGCGCTCCGCCGAGCTGGGGTCGGTGGTGGACGTAGAGGACGGGCGTCCGGCCGCGGGGCGGGGCGATCCGGCGGTAGATGGCCTCGATCCGGCGCGCGTTCCGGGCGGGGTCGAAGTTGCGCTCCGCGTGGGTTCGCGCGGCGCGGCCGAGCGCTCGCCGCCGCATCTCGTCACGGAGCAGGTCCGCGACGGCGTCGGCGAGGGTTTCCGCGCCGTAGCCCTCGACGAGGATGCCGCTCTCGCCTGGAACGACGACGCCGCCGCCCGTGCGGGAGCCGGAGGCGACGACCGGCACGCCGCTCGCCGCCGCCTCGATCACCGGCCGGCCGAGCTCGGGCCCCTGCGAGGGCGCCACGACGATGTCGCTCGCCTGGTAGAGGTTGGCGGTGTCCTGTGTGAAAGGGATGAACCGGACCCGCTCGGTCAGGTCGAGCTCGTCGACGAGCCGCTTCGCCTCCGACTCGTAGTCGCGTGTCAGGTCGGCGAGCTGGAGGCTGCGGCCGACCATCGTCCGGAAGAACTCCTCGCCACGGACGGCGCCGCCGACGATCAGGTAGCGCGCGTCGATGCCGCGGTCGCGCAGCAGCGCCGCCGCTTCGATGAACTCCCGGAACCCCTTCGACGGATAGACGAAGCCGAAGAAGGAGACGACGGGCAGGTCGTGGGGGAGCCCGAGGGCCGCCTTGGCTCGAGTTCCCTCGCCGGGCCGGAAGCGCTCGAGGTCGACCGAGTTCGGGACCACGACAGCCCCCACGTCGAAGACGCCGGCGACGTCGTGGTTGATCGCGATCGAGGCCGTTGCGAGCCGACGAATCGCGATGCGCACGAGGTCCGAGCGCCGGTCGCGCCCGCCGTCGGGGAGCGCGGAGCGCAGGTGCCAGACGACCGGCAGGCGCTCCCGTCGAGCGATCCACGCGGCCGGGATCAGCGGCGAGTCGTTGAAGTGGACGAGCTCGAACCGGTGGCGACGGAGGGTTCGTCGGAAGCTCACGACATGCCGTGGCAGGAGGGCGAGCTCGCGGAGGAAGAGCAGCCACCGGCGGCCGCGGTAGGTCGAGGCCCAGATGTGGGTGAAACCGGCCACCGGGCCGGTGTGGACGAGGGCGCCGGACTGGCGGAACAGCTCGGCCGCCGGGCCGGGGGGGCAGTAGATGTGCGGCTCGAACTCGCTGTCCGCGAGCTCCCGGATGAGATAGGAGAGGCTCGCGGGAGCACCGCCGAGCTCCGAGCGGTGGTGGACGTAGAGGACGGGGATGGGCAGGCGCATCACGGGGCGGCAGGGCTGCGAGCCTATGCTAGCCCGGCACCCTTGAACGTCCTGCACATCAGCGAATCCGACCGCGGCGGAGGCGCGGCCCTCGTCGCGTACAAGCTCCACCGCGAGCTCCTGGGACGTCGCCACGTGTCCCGCATGCTCGTCGGGCGCAAGCTGACGCCGGACGCGGAGACGCGGTCGCTGAAGCGGCATGCGGGTTGGCGCGCCGCCGATCGCGCCTGCGGAGAGCTGCTCGACAGGCTCGGGCTTCAGTACGCGCTCTACCCGTCCTCCTTCGCCCTCGTCTCGGACCCCTGGTTCCGGGAGGCGGATGTCGTCCAGCTGCACAACCTCCACGGCAGCTACTTCGCCTTCACGGCGCTGCCGCTGCTCGGCCGGCGGCGTCCCCTCGTCTGGTTGCTCGAAGACGACTGGGCCTACACCGGTCACGTCGCGTACGCGCTCGAGTGCGAGCGGTGGCGCACCGGCTGCGGCGCCTGCCCCCACCTGCGCGAGTACCCGCGGCTCCGTCGCGATACGACCGCCCTGCTGTGGCGGCTGAAGCGGTCCGTCTACGCACGAACGCCGCGGCTGACGCTCGTCGTCGCCTCCCGCTGGTCCGAGGGCCGGGTTCGCACGAGCCCGCTCCTGCGCCGCTTCCCGGTGCACCGGATTCCCCACGGTGTCGACACCGACCTCTTCGCCCCCGGTCCGAGGGAGGAGGCGCGAGCGCGAGTCGGTCTCCCGATGGAGCGGCCGGTCGTTCTCTTCGTCGCGTCCGACCTGCGCGAGCGCCGGAAGGGACTGCACCTCCTGGAGGAGGCCCTCCGGCTCCTCGAGCGGCCGCCGCTGCTGGTCACGGCCGGTTCGGGCGCGGTCGCGCCGGGCATCGAGCACCGTGCGCTGGGGCCGCTGGAGGGGGAGCGGCTGGCGGATGCCTACCGTGCTGCCGACGTCTTCGCCGTCCCGACGCTCGCCGACGTCCAGACGCAGACCGCGCCTGAGAGCCTCGCGTGCGGGACCCCCTGTGTCTCCTTCGACGCCGGCGGCGTCACCGACGTCGTCCGCGACGGCGAGACCGGCCTCCACGCGCGCTTCGCCGACGCCCGGTCATTCGCGCAGGCGCTGGATCGCCTCCTCCGCGACGACGAGTTACGGGAGCACCTGTCGGTTCGCGCTCGTGCCGCCGCCGCTGCCGAGTTCTCGCTCCGGCTGCAGGCGGATCGCTACGAGCGGCTCTACGAGGAGACGCTGGCAGCTTGAAGCCGCTCGTCTCGATCGTGACTCCGTCGTACAACCAGGCCCGGTTCCTGGAGGAGACGATCCGATCGGTGCTCGACCAGGACTACGCGCCGATCGAGTACATCGTCGTCGACGACGGCTCGACCGACGGGAGCCTGGAGATCGTCCGCCGTCACGCGGACCGCCTCGCATGGTGGACGCAGCAGGAGAACGCCGGCCAGGTCGCGGCGCTGAACCGCGGCTTCGCGCGGGCGGGCGGCGAGTACCTGGCCTTCGTCAACTCCGACGACACGCTCCTGCCGGGAGCGGTGGCGACGATGGTGGAGGCGCTCGAGCGCGATCCGGCGCTCCTCATGGTCTACGGCGACGCGATCTACACGGACGCCGAGTCCCGGCAGACGGGGAGGTTGCCGTCGCGGCCTTGGGAGCCCGCACTCATGGTTCGCCGGGCGGACAACCACGTCGTGCAGCCCAGCTCGATGTGGCGCCGGCACGCCTGGGAACGGGCAGGGCCGCTGGACGAGAGCGGCTACTACTTCTTCGACTTCCAGTTCTACCTGCGAGTGTCGGCGCTCGGCCGGGTCGAGCGGATCCCCACGCCGCTCTCCACCTACCGTGAGCATCCGGCCTCGAAGACGATGGGTAGCGGTGTCCGCAAGGCCAACGACTACATCCGCTTCGCCGACGACTTCCTCGGCGGGGCGAGCCTGCCGGCAGAGCTGCGGCCCTTCGCGCGGGAGGGACGCTCGAGCGCGTACCTCGCGGCCGGCGACTACCTCTACGACGCGCTCGACCTCTGGCGTGCCAGGCGCTACCTCTGGCACGGGCTCGCCCTCCACCCGCGGAACGCCTCGAGCCGATCGCTCGCCCTCGCCCTCAAGAGCCTGCTGCCGGCCCACGCCGTCCGCCGGCTGCGCGCGCGTCGCCGTGGCCCGGATCGGGGTTGACGCGATCCAGGTCGCCGCGGGCGGCAAGGGACACGCACGCTCGCAGCGGCGGCTCGTGGAGGCGCTCGCCGCGCACGGGGGCCACGAGGTGGTCGCGTTCGTCCGGGGCGAGGGTGCACGGCTCCTCACGCTTTCGGGAGCTCGGATCGAGCCGATCCGACAGCGGTACTTCCTCGTCTGGCAGCAGTGGGGGATGCCGCTCGCGGCCCGCAGGGCGCGCCTCGATGCCCTGGTGACGCTGACCGACCGGCTCCCGCTCTGGGACCGGACCCCCTATGTCGTCTGGCTGTTCGAGCTGCCGACACACCGCATGGAGCAGCCGCGGGGACCCTGGCAGCGCGCGAGCGACCTCTTCACGTCCGCGCTCTGGAAGCCGAGTCTTCGCCACGCGGCCAGGGTCGTCGCCGGCTCGCAGGCGACGGCGCGCGAGCTCGAGGAAGCGGTTCCCGAGCTGCGGGGACGGATTCGGGTCGTCTACCCAGGCCTGGACGCCGGCTTCGGGCGCGACCTGGCGCCTGTTCCTCGGATGGATTCCGGCGGACGCTACGTCTTCCACCTGGCCTCCGCCGACCCCCGTGACAACACCCAGACGGTCGTCGAGGCGTTCGCGCGCGCTCGGGACCGGCTCCGGAACCCGGTCAGGCTCCTCGTCGGCGGCAGCCTGCCCGGGGCCGCGCTCGCGGGTCGCGCGGGAGTCGAGGTGCTCGGCTACCTCCCGGACGAGGAGCTCGTCGCCACCTATCGCGCCGCCGCTGCGTACCTCGATGCGACGCTCTACGAAGGCTTCGGCTACCAGCCGCTGGAGGCGATGGCCTGCGGCGCTCCGGTCGTCGCCTCGAGCGCCTCGTCGATTCCCGAGGTCGTCGGCGACGGCGGGATCCTGTGCGACCCGCACGACCCCGAGGCCCTCGCGGAGGCGCTCGTGCGCGTGCTGGAGGATCGAGAGCTCGCGTCGGAGCTCCGGCAGCGCGGCCTCGAGCGCGCCGCGCTCTTCACCTGGGAGCGGACGGCCGCCGCCTTCGCCGAGATCCTCGACGAGGTTGTCGGCTCGTGATCGTCCTGCTCCACGGGGCGCAGGCCTGGGGGGCCGTCGAGCGCTACGTCGAGGCCCTCGCGCGGGGGCTCGCCGCGACGAGCTCGGCCGAGGAAGCCGTCCTCGTCCACACGGGCGTGGAACCCTTCGAGCGCTTGCCGCTGCGAACGATCGTGGTGCCGCCGTCGCCGGCGCCGCTCCTCGCCGCGCGGCTCGCGGCGCTCCTGCGCCGGCTCCGTCCGCGTCTCGCGCACGTCACCGATGTGTGGCCGCCGGCGCTCCTCGCCGCCCGGGCAGCCCGCGTTCCCGAGCTGCTCCTCACCCACCACACGCCGGAGCTCCCCCGGCGGGACAACCTGACCGGCAAGGCCTGGTTTCGCCTCGGCTTCGCGCTGCGCCCGGACGTGATCTACACCTCACAGACCGATCGCGAGCGCGACGGTCGCACCCGTCTGCGCACGCATGTCGTCGAGCTCGGCATCGATCTCGACCGGTTCGCCTCCGGCAGGCCGTCGCTCCCGAAGGACGGACCGCTCGTCGGCACGATCGCCCGGCTCGCACCGCAGAAGGGTCACCGCACGCTGCTCGAGGCGGCGCGGCTCGTGCTCGACCGCCGGCCCGGCGTCCGCTTCGCGATCGTCGGCGACGGACAGCTCCGTGCCGAGCTGGAGGAGCGATCCCGCGAGCTCGGCATCTCGCACCACGTCCTCTTCACCGGTGCCCGCGACGACGTCCCCGATGTCCTGGCCTCGCTCGACTGCTTCGCCCTTCCGTCGCTCTACGAGGGGCTCTGCCTGGCGGTGATCGAGGCGCAGGCTGCCGGCGTGCCGGTTGTGGCCAGCCCGGTGGGCGGCATCCGCGAGACCGTCGTCGACGGGGAGACGGGACTTCTGGTCGCGCCCGGCGATCCGGTTTCGCTCGCCGCGAAGATCGAGTGGGTGCTGGGCCGTCCCGCCGCTGCGCATGCCCTTGCGGAGGAGGCGAGCCGGCGCGTCCGCGCGCGCTTCTCCGAACACCGGATGGTGGAGCGGACGCTCGAGCTCTACGGCCGCTGAGACCGTAGACGCCTGCCGGGGCCACCGGCGGAAGCCCCGCAGAGCAGGGGAAACGTCGAGGGGCGTCGGCGCTGATATCAAATGCGCCGGTCTCTCCGACGTCCGTGATATCGTCATTTGCAGGGCTTTCTCACTTGACACGGCGATTCGCCGGGGGTAGAAGACCTCGGTGGTCGAGGCAGATCACGGGGCGGCACGGCGTCAGTGAAGGGAGACCACATGCACAGAGGTACATCCGCGCTCCTGCTCTCGCTTACCGCGGCGGTGGCCGTCGCTGCGGGGGGTACGAGCGCCGCGGCGGCGGGCGCGACGGAGACCAAGGTGAAGTGCAGGACGGCGGCACTCTCGCGAGCGCCGAAGCTTCCGGCCGGTTTTCCGAAGCCGCACGAGGTGACGTACACCTCTGCGAAGCAGGCGGGACCGTCGCTGATCGTCCAGGGCTATTTCGCGGCGGACCTCGACGAGGCCCTCGCCGAGTACAAGGACGCCGTCCGCAGCGCGCACTACACGGATCTCAAGACCGAGCACGACGCGCACGACGCCGAGATCAACTACAAGGGCGGCGGCACCACGGGCCAGATCGCACTCCGCGAGACCTGCACCGAGGCGCGAACGACCCTCGTCCAGATCACGAGCCGGCCGGGTTCGGGCGGCACCACCGGCGGATTCGCCTCGCTTCCCACCAAGCTACAGACGGCGGCCCAGGATCTCGTGCGCGAGACGTCCAACCGCGACAAGGAGGGCTCGCGGAGGGCGTTCACCGCGCTCGAGGCGGCGTTCGGCCGGGCGCAGGAGCAGCTGAGGGAGAAGGCACCGGCGCAGGAGGCGACGATTGACCGGCTGATCGAGAGCGTCGACTCGGCGCTGAAGGCGGGAGACCTGCGCAAGGCGAACGGCTTCTCCGTCACGATCGAGAAGGCGGTCGAAGCCGCGGCGGCCAAGATCGCAGGCGGCACGGGGGGAACGGCGAAGGGTGCGAAGGCGGTCGTCCAGGGTCTGAAGGCGGCCGCTCGCGATCTCGACCAGGAAGCGGGCTTCAAGGACAAGGAGGGAACCCAGCGGTCGCTGACCTCCTTCACCAAGGCCTTCAACGCCGGCCGCAAGCAGATCGAGGCGGCTTCGCCGCAGGCGGAGGAAACGATCATGGCCGCACTCGAGCGGGTCGCGGCCGCGGTCAAGGGGGGCTCCACCGGCAAGATCCACACCGCCACGACTGCGCTCGTAAAGGCGGTCGACGCCGCGGGGAAGCTCGTCGGCTCCTAGCTCCCCCGTACTCCGATCGAGCCGTCGCACGCCGAGAGCGCGCATGGATGTCACCGGCTTTCCACCGCGCGGCGCCCGGGTGAGGCGCTGACTGCCCCACCGGCTTGCGTACTGTTCGACGATGAGGATCCGGCTGATCGCGCTCGACGTGGACGGTGTCCTCACGAACGGCGAGGTTCGATTCGACGAGGACGGGCGCGAGCGGAACCTCGAGTTGACGAACGACCTCGCGGTCCTGTCGCGCGTCCGGCTCTCGGCCTACGATCAGCGCAGCCGAGCGTCCTGAGGCCCATCCGCAGGATCTGCGCGTTCTCCGGGAAGCGCGGCGGCTACGGCGCCTATGTCCCGCTCTTCCGGCGCGTCGAGGACGATCCCGAGCTCGAGCTCCTGATCCTCCTCGGCGATCAGCACGCCTCCGAGGAGTTCGGGCGCACGGTGGACGAGGTGCGCACCGACTTCCCGCACGCGGAGCTGGAGCTGATCGAGATGGGCACCGGTCGCGACGACTCGCCCCTGGCCCGTGCCGCGAACCTCGCGGCCTGCCTCGGTCTGGCCGCGCGCGTGCTCCAGCGCCGCCGTCCCGACGTCGTGCTCGTCCACGGCGACCGGGGCGAGCACCTGATGGTCGCCTTCGCGGCGCTCCAGCTCGGCCTCGCCGTCGTCCACACGCAGGGCGGCGAGCGCAGCGGGAACCTCGACGAGATCCAGCGGCACGCGATCTCGAAGCTCGCGCACCTGCACTTCCCCGAGACGGAGGACGCCGGGGAACGGCTGCGTCGCTTGGGCGAGGACGACTGGCGCATCCACGTCGTCGGCTCGACCTACGTCGACCGCATCGTGCAGGGCCTGTACGCGCCGCCGTCGGAGGCGCGAGCGGCGGTCGGGCTCGGCCCGGAGGAGCGGTTCCTGCTCGTCCTCGTCCATCCCGAGACCTATCTCGAGCGGGAGGGGATCCGTGCGCAGGCCGTTGCCGTACTCGAAGCTGCGCGGCGCAGCGGCCTCCGGTCGGTCGTCACCTACCCCGCCTCCGACCCGGGCTACGAGGTCATCGTCGAGCAGCTGCGCGCGCTCGAGTGCGATCCGGCCTTCGTCGTGCGCCGGAACCTCGACAACGACGTCTACCTCGGGCTGATGGCCGGGGCCGAGGCGCTGCTCGGGAACTCGTCGGCGGCACTCGTCGAGGCGCCCTACTTCCGGCTCCCGGCCGTGAACGTTGGCCGCCGCCAGACCGGACGTGCCCGCGACGCGAGCGTCCTCGACGCCGAGGCGACGGTGGATGCGGTCCTGATCGCGCTCGAACGGGCGCGCGATCCGGGGTTCCGGCACTCGCTCTCCTCGCTGCAGCCGCGGCTCGGCGACGGTCGGGCCTCGGAGCGGATCGTGGCAAAGCTGAAGGCGACGCCGCTGGACGCGCGCCTGCTCGAGAAGCAGCTGGCGTACTGAGGTGCGCCTCCGGGCGCGCGTGTTCGAGGCGAGCGAGCGCGTGCGGCGCTCCGCCGGCAGGCGGCGCTTCCGGGCGGCGCTTCGGGGAGACGACGTCCTCGTCGTCGGCTTCCCGCGCTCCGGCAACACGTGGCTCGGCTTCATGCTCGCGAACGCCCTCGCGCCCGAGCGCCACGGCGACCTGACGCTCGCCACCTTCGGTGCTCTCGTCCCGGACGTGAACGACGAGTACTTCTGGGGGCGCGGCTCGCTCGAGCGCCACGCGTCGCTGCCCTCGCCGCGCTTCTTCCGCGTGCACGCGACGTACGACCCGGCGTTCCCGCGTGTGGTCTACGTCGTCCGCGATCCGCGAGACGTCCTCGTCTCGCACTACCACCTGCAGCGCCTCGAGAAGCCCGAGTTCGACTTCTCGCTGCGGGAGTTCGTCCTGCGCGGCGCCTACTGGCCCGCGCCCTGGGATGAGCACGTCAGAGGGTGGCTCGTGCGGGAAGACCTCCTGCTCGTCCGTTACGAGGACCTGCACGCGGACCCCGCTCGGGAGCTGGCACGCGTGCTCTCCCACGCCGGGCTGGAGCTCCGCGCGGAGGCGGTGGACGCCGCGGTCGCCGCTGCGCGTTTCGAGCGCATGCGCTCGCTCGAGGACCGGTTCGGCGATTCCGTTCCCAGACCGGGGGCCGGCAGCGGGGAACGGCTCGTGCGGAAGGGCCGGGTCGGTGGCTGGCGAGACGAGCTCGACGAGGAGGCGGCTGCCCGGTTACAGGCGCGATTCGCGCCCCTCCTCGAGCGCCTCGGCTACGCCTCCGACAGCTGAGGTTCGGCGGCGCCGGCGGCGAGCGCCGTCTCGTCCACGTAGTCGGCGTCCTCCGAGTCCACCACCCAGCGCGCGAGCGCGGAGAGGTCGCTCGCCGCCCGCAGCTCCTCGACCGTCCGGATTCGGTACCGGAGCGAGTGCTCGAGCGTGTGCCCGGCGCTCTCCAGCGGCAGGAACTCGAGCGCGAAGCTCGAGAACCGCCACGGCCGGACGCAGAAGACGCCGTAGGCGTAGAGGCGGGCGAGCTCGACCTGCCGCTCGTCGAGGCGCTCGAGCGCGGGGATCGAGCGAATCGCCTCCTCGTATGCCTCGACCGTGGGCGGATCGATCGTGAACCCGCGCTCGCCGTAGTCGGCGGTGCCGGCGGTGATCACCGGCACGCCGAGCGCGGGAAGCTCGAGGCCGACGGTCCCGCGGATCGTCACCCCTGCGTCGACGAGCTGGAAGAGGTCGACGTTGTCGACGTCATCGTCCGGGCGGATCAACCGCATGTGCGGCGGGAGGCCGCCCACGGCCTCGCGGATGAGCGAGTACTCCGCAGGCTCGGAGGTGTCGCCGTCGGTGCGCAGCTTCCAGTGCAGGGCGGGGTGGAGCTTCACGAGCCACTGCACGGATTCGTCCTGAGCGGCGAGCCGCAGCGTCTCGGCGAACCACCGCCCCTGGTCGGGGTAGAGATCCTCGCCGTAGAACATGCTCGCATCCCAGAGGACGTGCGAGAAGAGGACGGCCACCTTCCGGTCGTCGAGCCCGAGGTGCCGGCGCAGGCCCTCCCCGCCGCGGCGTCCCGAGGAGTGGCGCAGGCGCTGCGCCATGAACCAGCGCCCCTCCGCGCGCGCCGCGAGCTCCTCGTCGAGGATCCGCCGGCGCTCCTCGCTCCAGCCGCTCGCGACCAGCCGGCGCCAGGTGGCGGGTGCGAGCGAGCGCGGGGGCAGGTGCCTCGTATCGCCGTCGTAGCGCTTGACCATGAAGGCGTCGTCGCGATGCGCGGAGTTGAACTGCACGACCGGCAGGCCGCGGTCGAGAGCGACGTCGAAGATCGAGCCGAAGCCGGCGTAGCCCCGCTCGATCATCAGGAGTCCGTCCGGAGCGACTGTGCCGAGGACGCGCTCGGCGACGTGCACCCCCTCCGCGGCGTACCCGAGCGTGCGCGAGAGCGCCTCGCGCACGTCCTGGCGCTCGAGGTC
Organism: Gaiellales bacterium; assembly: GCA_038237515.1. Classification (GTDB taxonomy): domain Bacteria; phylum Actinomycetota; class Thermoleophilia; order Gaiellales; family Gaiellaceae; genus JBBQDZ01. The sequence goes on along the minus strand of JBBRYP010000042.1, from coordinate 24,157 downwards.
GATCTGCGGCTCCCGCCTCGCGCGCACGACCGACGAGAGCGATTGCCTCCCGATGCGGGCGCCTCGGTACCGGAGCGTCTTGAAGTCCTGAACCGTCCGCGCGTGCTCGACCGCGTGGCGCAGCGCGGTCTCGTCGACGGCGCCGCGCGCCGCGAAATCGTCGTAGAAGACGAGGTCGCGAATGCCGAGCGTCCGCAGCAGCCGGACGCCGCGCCGCGCCGAGCGGAAGGTGAGAACGCTCACCCGCGCTCCCTGGAGTTGCAGCGCTTTCGCGACGATCGCCTCGAGCCGGACCTGCCTCGCATGGTCGGTGAGGCTGACGATCAGGAAGCGCTTCCCGGAGCGGGGCTGCAGGTCGGTCGTAAGGCCCGGGTGCCTTCGTGCGAGGGCGGCGAGGGCGCGCAGCGACTGCACTGTCGCCCTCGGCTCGCGCAGGTCGATCGCCGCCGCCCGCGCGCGCCGCACGAGGCGACGCGGCCGGTCGCTCAGAGCGGCGTCCATCCCGCCGAGGATAGTCCCGCGCACGGGCGGCAGCTATTCGGTCGCGACCCTACGCGAGGTCCTCCGGGCGGATCTGCTCGTCCGCCGGAACGGCTCGCGCCAGTGTCCGCCCGACGACCGCCTCGGCCTGGCTCGCTGGGATACCGCCTCGCGCCGGTCGCTTGAACGCGAGATCGTCGGACCGGAGAACCGACCCCGCCGCGAGCGTGCGCGACGCCACCACCGCCTGCAGCGCCCAGTCGCGCGAGCGCTCCACCGCCGCCTCGAGCTCGCCGCCCGGCGGCGGCCGCAGCGCCGCCTCGACCTCGCGGACCTGGCGGACGAACTCGGCCCACTCGTGCGGCTCGAGCGCGCCGGCGTTGTCGAGCGACCGTGGATCCGAGCGGTCGAAGGTGAGGTGCTTCTCGATCGCCCGAGCCCCCAGCGCGACTGCCGCCAGGGGCACGTGCATCCCGACCGTGTGGTCGGAGAGGCCCACGGGCGCGTCGAGCAGCTCGCGCAGCCGCGCGAGCCGCTCGAGCGAGGCCAGGGGAGCCGGGGTGGGGTAGAGGCTCACGGTGTGGAAGGCGAGCACCTCGCGCGCGCCCGCCTCGCGCAGCAGCCCGACGGCCCTCGCCGCCTCCTCGTCGGTCTGGAGGCCGAACGACACCAGCACCGACCGGCCGGTCCGGCCCACCTCGCGCAGGAATGTCCAGTTGGAGGCCTCCCCGGAACCCACCTTCAACCACGCGAGGTCGAGCTCCTCGACGAGGAAGCGCAGCGAGGGGACGTCGTGTGCCGTCGCGAAGAAGACGATGCCGCGCTCCTCCGCGCGCCGGCGGAGCTCCGGTAGCGTCTCGCGCGGCAGCTCGCGCCCCGCCAGCCGCTCGTACCAGTCGTAGCCGAGCTCCGTCTCGAGCCGGGCGGCGACCGGCCGGCTCACGAGCTCCGGCGTCGACCAGGCCTGGAACTTCACGGCGTCGGCGCCGGCGTCGGCCGCCGCGTCCACCTGGCGGCGCGCGAGCTCGGGATCGCCGTAGTTCGTGACGCCGGCCTCGGCGATCAGGAGCACGCGCCCCTCCGCCGCGAGCGACCTCACCGCAGGTACTCGGCGAGCCGCCGCGCGATGTACAGCTGCGTCCGCTCGGTCGCTTCGAAGGTCGCTCCGCCCAGGTGAGGAAGGACGATGAGGTTCTCGTGCCTCCGCGCGTATTCCACGAGCGGATTCCGCTCCAGATGGGCTCCTCGCGGATCCTCTCCCGCCAGCGTGTCCAGTGCTGCGCCCGCGAGGCGTCCATCCTCGAGCGCCAGCAGGAGAGCCGCCTCGTCGACGATCTCGCCGCGGGCCGTGTTGACGAGCACCGCCGTCGGCTTCATCGTTCGCAGCTCCCGCTCGCCGAGGAGCCCGCGCGTCTCCTCCGAGAAGGTGCAGTGGACCGAGACGGCATCCGTCTCTCGGAGGAGCGCCTCGAGCGAGACGGCCTCGACTCCGGGCTCCGCGACGTCCACGTACGGGTCGTGTGCGAGCACCCGCATGCCGAACGCGCGGCCGTACCCGGCGACCATGCGGCCGAGCCGTCCGAAGCCGACGAGGCCGAGCGTCTTGCCGCGTAGCTCGTGGCCGCTGTAGCGGCGGCGTTCCCACCTGCCCTCCTTGACCGAGTCGAACGCCCAGGGGAGGTTGCGGACGACCGCGAGCAGGAGCGCGAAGGCCTCCTCGGCGGTTGAGGTCGTCTCCAGGAGCGCGGGGGCGTCCGGCTCCACGAAGAGCACCGCGATGCCGCGGCGCCGCGCCTCCTCGAGGTCGACGTGTCGCAGCTGCGTGGTTCTCGAGGCGATCACGCGCAGCCTCGGCGCCCGGTCGAGGAGCGGCTTGTCGAGCGTCAGCTCCAGCCCCGCGAGCAGCGCCTCGGCCTGGCCGATCCGCTCGTCGAGCGAGTCGAGCTCCGCGACCTCGCCCACCTCGGCGAGCACGGCGCGCGCTGAGGCGGCGACCGCCGCCTCAGCGAGCTGGATCGTCGGTCGCACGGGCGAGGGTCGGGGACGATTGCCGGGGATCGCGGGATTCGGGGGACGGGACGAGCGCCGCCGTCACGGCAGTCGCATCTCGGGTGCGAGGAGCTCCGCGAGGCGCCAATCTTCCTCCGTGTTCAGGTCGAGCGCCGTCAGCGCCTCGATCTCGAGGCCCACGCGCCTCCCCGCCTCGAGCGAGCGGTCGGCGAGGAAGGCCTCGCGCCGGACCCAGTAGAGGTTGCCGAAGGCGAGACGCGGGGGATCGCCCTGACGCGTCGGGTGCGCGCGGTGCTCGTCCGGCCGGTCGAACGCGAGGAAGCCGTCCCGCTCGAGGCGGACGTGGAAGGGGTGGAAGTTCCTCGGCACGCGGATCGCCGTGATCGCCGAGTCGGCCTCTCGCTCCAGTGCGAGCTCGATGGCGCGCGAGATCTGCTCCGGCCGCACGAAGGGCTCGGTCGGCTGCACGAACAGGATCCAGTCGGGCTCGACACCCTCCTCCCGCGCCAGCCACTCGAGCGCGTGCTCCACAACCGCGGCTCCCGGGGCATCGTCGCCGGCGAGCTCGGCCGGGCGCAGGAACGGCGTCTCGGCCCCCGCCGTCCGCGCCAGCGTCGCGACCTCCTCGTCGTCGGTCGAAACGAGGAGCCTCTCGACCGAAGCGCTCGCGGTGATCGCCGCCAGCACCCATTCGAGGAGCGGCCGGCCGCCGAGTGGCCGGACGTTCTTGCGCGGGATCCCCTTCGAGCCGCCGCGCGCGGGGACGAGCCCGAGCATGGAGCGCGCCTGCGGTGGCATCAAGGGCCTAGGGAGTGACGCCTGCGGGCGCTTCGAATCGCCAGCGCACCCGCGGGAGGATCGTCGAGCGGTCGATCCGCTTCGCCGAAGCCGCGATCCTCGCGATCATCGTTTCGAGCAATTCCTCGGAGAGCAGGCGCGGCCGGAGGCCGAGCGCGAGCAGGTTGTCGTTCCGAGGGTTGTAGTAGTGCTCCTCGGCCTCGACGCGAGGGTTGTCGAGGTTCTCGATCGAGGCGTCGAACCCGTGCCGGGAGGCGGCTCCCTGCACCATCTGCGCCAGCTCGAGGACGCTGAAGACCTCGGTGAACTGGTTGAAGACGCGGAACTCGCCCGGCTCGGCCGCATTCTCCACCGCGAGGCGCACGCACTCGAGCGTGTCGCGGATGTTCAGGAAGCCCCGCTTCTGTCCGCCCGACCCGTACACCGTCAGCGGCGCCCCGGACACGGCCTGCGCGCAGAAGCGGTTCAGCGCCGTGCCGAAGACGGCGTCGTAGTGGAAGCCCGTCCGGAGCTCGGGATGGAGCTCCGTCTCCTCCGTCGTGATCCCGTAGACGACGCCCTGGTTGAGGTCGGTCGCCGCGAGTCCCCAGATCCGGCAGGTGAAGTGGATGTTGTGCGAGTCGTGCACCTTCGAGAGGTGGTAGAACGACCCGGGCAGCTTCGGGAACGGCAGCCGGTCGCTGCGGCCGTTGAGCTCGACGTTCAGCCAGCCTTCCTCGATGTCGACGTTCGGCGTGCCGTACTCGCCCATCGTCCCGAGCTTCACCAGGTGCGCGTCCGGGACGTGTCGCTTCATCGCATGCAGCACGTTCAGCGTGCCGACGACGTTGTTGCGCTGGGTGTACGCCGCGTGGTCCCGACCCATCATCGAGTAGGGGGCCGACGGTTGCTCCGCGTAATGGACGACCGCCTCGGGCTCGAAGCCTTCGAAGACTCGGTAGACGAAGGCGTGGTTCTCGGCGATGTCGCCGATCTCGACCTGGATCTCCCGCCCCGTCACCTCCTTCCACACCTGCACCCGGTGACGGAGCGTCGGCAGCGGCTCGAGGGGCGCGCCGTCGACCTCGGCCTCCCACTGCCGCTTTGCGAGGTTGTCGACGACCATGACCTCGTGATCCTGTTGCGAGAAGAACATCGCCGTCGGCCAACCCAGGTAGCCGTCGCCGCCGAGGACGAGGATCCGCATCGCGGGCGATGCTAGCCGAGCGTGGTTAGCGGAGTGTCAACGCGCTCGGACGCGGCCCTGAGCGGGTTCCACGGGTAGTCGACGCGGATCAGCCCCTTCTCCTTCCAGGTGTAGCCGTCGTCGTCGCCGGCGGCGCTGCGGTTGTCCTCGACGGTCAGTCGCGCGGCCGACCGGAGCAGGTCCTGGCCGCGGTCGGCGGCGACGTCCGACATCGTCACGGCGTAGAGCCAGACGACGTAGCCGCCGGCGCTGAGCGGGTTCGGATCGATCGTGAAGGCCGTCTCGTAGAGCCCCGGCTCGAGGTCGACGAGTCGCGGCCCCGATGCGGCTGAGAAGAGCACGGCGCCGTCCGCCGTCGCGAGGCGGCAGACGAGCTGGAGCCGCGTCCGGCGGATTCCGGTGTGGGCGCGCACGCGCAGGCGCACGGTGATCGGCTCGCCCTCGAGGTGCGCGCCCGTCGCCGTCCCGGTCGGGTCGAGGAGCTCGAGCGTCTCGAAGCTCACCTCCTGCGCCAGCGGCGTGCTCGCGCGGCCCCGCGTCAGGTCGGAGAGGTCGACGAAGCCGCTCCCGCTCTCGCCGCCGTACGAGGCGACGTAGTTCCGGAACACCTCCTCGGTCGGGCCGATCTCGCGGACGCGGCCGCGCTCGAGCCAGATGCAACGCTCCGTCAGCACCTTGACCGAGCCGAGGTTGTGGCTGACGAAGAGGACGGTGCGGCCCTCGGCCGCGGTCTGCTCCTGCATCTTCCCGAGCGAGCGCCTCTGGAAGGCGAAGTCCCCGACGGAGAGAACCTCGTCGACGAGCAGGATCTCCGTGTCCAGATGAGCCGCCACGGCGAAGGCGAGCCGCACGTACATCCCGCTCGAGTAGCGCTTCACGGGGGTGTCGACGAACTGCTCGACCCCTGCGAACTCGACGATGGCGTCGAACTTGTGCGCGATCTCGGCGCGGCGCATCCCGAGGATGGCGCCGTTCAGGAAGACGTTCTCGCGGCCGGTCAGCTCGGGATGGAACCCCGTCCCCACCTCGAGGAGCGAGCCGACGCGGCCGGCGACGCGTGCCACCCCCTCCGTCGGCTCCGTGATCCGCGAGAGGATCTTCAGCAGGGTGGTCTTGCCGGCGCCGTTCGGGCCGATGACGCCGATCGCCTCCCCCGGCCGCACCTCGAGCGAGACGTCCCGCAGCGCCCAGACGGTCTCCGCGGGAACGCCGTGGCCCACGCGCCGCAGCCGCTCGGCGAGCGTGTCGCGAAGCGTGCGGTAGGCGGTGGGGCGGATGCCGAGGCGGTACCGCTTGCCGAGGCCCTCCGTCGCGATCGCAGGCTCAGACGACATCGGCGAACGTCCGCTCGACGCGGCGGAAGTAGACGGCGCCCGAAAGAAGCAGGAGTGCGGACACGGCGACGGAGATGCCTGCCATCCGCGAGAAGCCGTTCCCGGACCCTACGAGCGCCCAGCGGAACCCTTCGACGACGCCGGCCAGAGGGTTGAGCCCGAGCAGCGTCCGCCACGGCTCGCGGTGGATGTTCGATGCGAAGAGGCTTGCGAAGAGGCCGATCTGGATCAGGAAGGGCACGACGTACTGGACGTCCCGGTACGACACGTTGAGCGCCGAGAGCCAGAGGCCGAGGCCGAGCGCCGTCGCGAGCGCGAGGAGCAGGAGGCCCGGGACGACGGCCACGGCAGCAGGGCGGGGCGCGATCCCGTAGGCGAGCATCATCACGACGAGGACGGCGAATGCCGCCGCGAAGTCGACGAGCGCCGCGAGGACGGCGGCGATCGGTGCGGTCAGCCGCGGGAAGTAGACCTTGCTGAGCAGGTTCGCGTTCCCGACGAGGCTGTTCGACGCCTGGGAGACCGCGTTCGCGAAGAACGTCCAGGGCACGAGCCCCGCGTAGTAGAAGATCGGGCCGGGAACGCCGGCACGCCTGGCGAAGGAGCCGAAGAAGAGCGTCATCACCACCATGAGGAGCAGCGGCTGGAGCACGGCCCAGGCGAACCCGAGGACCGTCTGCTTGTAGCGGATCAAGACGTTGCGCCAGGCGAGGAAGAACAGAAGCTCGCGGTAGCGCCAGAGCTCGCCGAACCGGAACCCGACCCAGCCCTGCGAGGGGCGGATGACCTGGACGGTCGACTCGCTCACGTCGCGAGGGCGGCGGTCACGCCCCCGGAGGCGAACTGCTCGAAGATCTCCTCCAGCGAGACCGTCACGTTCCACTCCGGGTAGTCACTCCGCAGCCGGCCGAGGTTCGTGATGTAGCAGATGTGATCGCCGCGCCTCGGCGCCTCGATGTACTCGGTATGGAGCTTGCGGCCAAAGAGATCCTCGAAACGCGCCACGGCCTCGAGCAGCGAGACGCTGTTCGCGCGGCCGCCACCGAGGTTGTAGACGGCGCCGGCCGAGGGCCTCTCGACGAACGCCGCGACGGCCGCGCACACGTCGCCGGCATGGATGTTGTCGCGCACCTGCTTGCCCTTGTAGCCGTAGATCCGGTAGGGCAGACCGTCCCGCACCGCCCGCGCGAGGTAGGCGAGGAAGCCGTGCTGCTCGGCCCCCGCGTGCTGGGGCCCCGTCAGGCAGCCGCCACGGAAGCAGACGGTCGGCAGCTCGAAGTAGCGGCCGTACTCCTGGACGAGGACGTCGGCCGCAACCTTGGACGCGCCGAAGAGGCTGTGCATCGTCGCGTCGATGCGGCAGGTCTCGTCGATCCCGTTCGCGTTCGCCGCCGCCGCGTAGTCCCATCGCGTCGGAAGCTCCACGAGCGGCAGCTCGTTCGGGGCATCCCCGTAGACCTTGTTCGTCGAGAGGAACGCGAAGGGAGCCCCCGGCGCGTGCTGCCGCACGGCCTCGAGCAGGTTGAGCGTGCCGACCGCGTTGACGTCGAAGTCGTCGAACGGTCGCTTCGCCGCCAGGTCGTGCGAGGGCTGCGCAGCGCAGTGGACGACGAGCGTCGGGCGCACCTCTCGCACGAGCCGTGCGAGGCCCCCGCGGTCGCGGACATCGAGGTGGTGATGCTCGAAGCGGCTCGTGGAGGCGAGCAGGCGCTCGAGGTTCCGCGTCGTGTCTCCGTGCTCGCCGAAGAAGTCGCGCCGCAGGTTGTTGTCGACGCCGTGGACGCGCCAGCCGCGCGCGTCGAGGTACTTGGCCATCTCCGAGCCGACAAGGCCGCTCGAGCCGGTGATGAGCGCCGTCCCGGAGCTCATCTCGAACCGACCACGCGGTGCCACGCTGCGATGGGCGAGGACGGAGCTAGGCGCCCGGGTTCATTTTCCGGACAGGTCCCTAGCGCGATCAGGCTGTCATCCTTTTCAGTGGCAGCAGAGGCCGTCGCCACGCTGCTGAGCCTAGCCGAGCAGGTGACGGATCCCGTCGAGAGTCGCGCGAGCGTCGTTCCGCTCACCCGAGCCGAGATTGCCGTCGATCGCGGCCGGCGAAGCTTCCGGCGAGCACCGTGACGGCGTCGGCCCACGCATCCGGCGTATGCGTTGCGACCAGCTCGAGCGTTCTCCGAGCGGCGTTCGTGCGCCAATCCGGATCGCCTGCGATTCGCTGCAGGATCGCGCGCAGGGCGGTCTCGTCCTCGACCGGCACGCGGTACCCGCTGACGCCCTGCTCGATCAGGTCCCAGGCCGCGCCGGGCGCCTCCGAGCTGACGAGGGGCAATCCGGCGACCGCCGCCTCGGTCATCGCCATGCCCCACGTCTCCGAGCGCGAAGGCTGGACGAATACGTCGACGGCCGCATACCACCGCGGAAGCTCCTCCCGGGGGACGCTGCCGAGGAACCTCGTGCCGGCAGGCGCGGCGGCGCGGATCGCACGCGACTCCGGGCCGTCGCCCGCCACCACCAGGTGCCCGGGGACGCCGGCGAAGGCACGAGCGAGGACGTCGACCCCCTTCTCCCGCGACAGCCGGCTCACGCAGAGGAAGGCGCAGGCGTCGAGGCCGAGCTCCGCCCGCAGCTCGCCTCGGCGTGCGCGCTGCGCCAGGACCTCCTCGCGAAACAGCCCGAGGTCGACGGCATTCGGAGCGATGGCGATCCGCTCCCGCGGCACGCCGAGCGACTCCACGTAGGAGGCCGAGGCTCTCCCCGGGACGAGGAATCCCGCCGCCGAGCGGACCGCCAGGCGCTTCGCAGCCTCCAGTAGGCGCGAGCCGCTTCGGGAGTCGCGCACGGTGCTCTCGACCCAGAGGACGAGAGGCACGTGCCGACGGCGAGCCCACCGCATCGCCTGCCAGAAGACCGGCTGGGCCCACCCTCCGACGACGAGCACGTCGGGCCGGAAGTCGCGCAGGACGGTGCCGAGGCCGCGATTGAAGACGATCCACCGCATCCCCCGATGCAGCTCGATCCCCGGGAGGACGCTCGAGGCGAAGCGGAACTCGCTCTCGTGGAAGCGATAGTCCCGACGGGGATCCGTGCGACGGGCGACGACCACGCGCAGCTCGACCCCCTCGCGCTCGGCGAGCGCGTTGAAGAGGGGGACCCGGTACGGCGAGACGATGTCCTTGAGGATCAAGATCCTCATCGGAGGAGCCGCTCGAGGACGACCTCCGGCGCGTGTGCACCCGCAAGGCGCTTGAGGAAGAGAGGACTTGTGAGCAGGGCCGGCGCCTCGCGTGCAGCGCTCCGCGCCGCGACCCGCGCGTCCCGGAACCGGCGAAGGCCCCAGAGCGCGTCGACGCGGCGCTCGAGGAGGAGCTGTCGCTCGTGCCCGCTCGCGGCGGGCAGGTGCTTGTCGACGACCTCGAGCATGCCTCGGTAGAGCCGTTCTGATTTCGTGTTGCCGCCGTGCAGGCGGTAGAGCGCGACGGGCTCGGGCCCGACGGGCACGAGACCGCCGGAGCGCGCGAGGCGCAGGTAGAGGTCGAGATCCTCGTAGGCGTCGAAGCGCGCGTCGTAGCCCCCGGCGCGCAGGAATGCCTCGCGCCGCACCATCGTCGCCGAGGTGTAGATCGGGCAACGGCAAGCGAGCAGGGCCTCGTAGCTCATCCCCCTGGCCACGAGGCGATCGGAGCGCGCTTTCAGGAGCGCGTTCCAGTCCCCGGCCGGGGTCAGGCGAGCGTCGACGACCTGGACGCGCCCGGCGCACATGGCGGCGGCCGGGGCCTGCTCGAGGGCCCGCCGCTGGCGCTCGACGCGTCCGGCAAGTGACAGGTCGTCGGCGTCCAGGAAGGCTACGAAGGGGGCTCGTGCGGTCTCGACACCCGCGTTCCGCGCACGAGAGCGCCCGCCGTGCGCGAGGCGCACCAGCCGCGCGCCGCGGAGGTCGGACCGGTCGGCACTCGACTCTCCGTCCTGCACGACGATCACCTCGTCGGCTTCCTCGACGCTCCTCAGCGCCTCCTCGAGGTAGGGAACGGCGCCGTGCACGGGGACGACGACGGCGACGTCAGCCACGGATCTCGTCGTAGAGGGCCAGCACGCGCCGCGTCATCGCCGCCTCGGAGTGGTGCGCCACCGCGCGCGCGCGGCCCGCCTTACCGAGCCGATCTGCCAGCGCCCGATCTGCGAAGAGGCGACCAATGGCTTCGCTAAGTCGCGCAGGATCGCGGGGCGGGACGAGCAGACCAGTCTCGCCTTCGACGACGACCTCCGCCGTTCCGCCGACCGCCGTCGCAACCACGGGCCTGCCCCTTGCCATCGCCTCGAGAACCACGAGTGGCATCCCCTCGATCCGCGAAGGCAGCACGAAGACGTCGAGCGCGTCGAGGACGGCGCCCGCGTCGGTCCGATAGCCGGCGAAGACGACACGATCCGCGAGTCCCAGTGCACGCGCCTCTCGCTCGAGCCGCTCGCGGTAGTCGCCGCCTTGCTCGATGTCCTCGCCGACGAAGACGGCGTGGACGCCGGGAAGCGCGGTGAGGGCTTCGAGGAGGTCGCGCTGGCCCTTCACCTCGCAAAGGCGCGCGATCTCGCCCACGAGAGGCGTTTCCGACCCGATCCCGAGCTCGGCTCGCACGCTTCGTCCGGCTCCGTTGTCATGAACGTCAACGGGAACGCCGTTGAGGACGACCTGGATCGAGTCCGGCGGGTATCCCTGCCGGACGAACGCGCGGCGCGTCTCGTCCGAGACGGCCACTACGCGGGCACAGAGCCGCGCCGTCGCGTTGTCGAGTGTCTGCAGCACGGCCGCGCGGGCGGGGTTCGCGGGGAGGTGGTTCTCGATGTGGAGGTGCGAGACCACGGGTACCCCCACCGCGCGCGCCGCCACGCGGCTCAGCACGTTCGCCGCGAGGGCGCTGTGGGTGTGGAGGATGTCGACGCGGCTCCGCAGCAGCGTCGCCGCCAGGCGCCAGGCGCCCCCGACCCGGAACGTCCTGCCGACGTCTGCAGTGGCCACCGCCATGCCCTCCTTCTCGACGAGCTCCGTGAACGGCCCTCTGCCGGGGGAGAGGAAGACGATCTCGTCTCCACGGTCGCGCGCGGCGCGGGCGAGGGTCAGGGCGATGATCTGCCCGCCTGCCACGTCGCCGCCGATGACGAGGTGGGCGATCCTCACCGGCGCCTGGGGCCGCCACAGACGGCCAGGAGCTCGCTCGCCCGCTCGAGCCGAACGCGGTCGATCGTGATTCCCGCTGCGCCGACCTCGGCCATCGGAACGGTGCCCAGCAGCGGCGCGGCGCGCCTGAGGAACGCGAATCGCCGGCGCAGGCCGAGCACGTCCAGGCGCTGCATCAGCCGGTGCCGGCCGGTTTGGAGGCGCCGTTGACCGTAGAGGTCGACCTCCGAGAACGAACGGCGGAGCAGCGCCTCGAAGTCGGCTTGCGAGAACTCGATCTCGTGGTGGGGATTCTGCGGACGCCGCGTCGTGTGCTCGACCCGAGGTGTCGAGACGAGGAACGCCCCGCCCGGCCGGAGCAGCCTGGCTACCTCGCGCACGAAGCGATCGGGCTCGGTGAGATGCTCGATCGTCTCGAAGGAGCAGACGAGATCGAACGCGGCGTCGGGGAGATCGAGTGCGAGCACGTCCTGCTCGAGGAACTCGACGTTCTCCCGGAGGTAGCGGCTCCGGGCGTAGTCGATCGCCTGCTGGTCCCGGTCGACGCCCACCACGCGCCGCGCGACCTCGGCCAAATACGCCGTTCCGTAGCCGACCCCGCAGGCGGCGTCCAGGACGTCGGCTCCCGAGGCCCGCTCACGGGCGAACTCGTACCGCTTGAGATGGATCGCCACGATCCCGGGCCCCTCCTCGTCGGGCACGATCCGCTCTGGGTAGGCCATCCCGCCAAAGTATCCTCCAGGGACTTGAGAGGCATTCTGCGCCGGTTACCGCTCGAGGGAGCAGTCCGGCTGGCGATCGTCCTCACCGTCCTCGCGGTCGCCTGCGGCTCGAACTGGTCGCCGGCTCTGCGCTCGGTCGCCGGCCCTCTCCGCTGGCTCTGCCTGGCCGCGCTCTGCGCGCTCTCGCTCCTGCTCGCCGCTGCCCGGGCTGCGGCCGGTCGTCGGACGACGACGGTGCACATCTGCGCCGCCCTGCTCCTCGGCGCCGCCCTGGTATCGAGCCTCTGGTCCGCAGACCCGAGATTGTCGGCCGGACGGGTCGTCGCGTTCGGCACCGTCCTCGCGATCGCCGCCGCTCTCTCCTCTGCGGCAGCGGGGCGGCCGGAGCTCGTCGCGCGGCTCCTGCTCGCGGTGCTCGGGGGCGCGATCCTTGTCGCGCTGGCCGGTCTCGCGATCCTCGCGGTCGATCCGGGGAAGGCGATCCAGGAGGCGACCCAGCATTCGCCGGCGCGTTTCCGCGGCCTCGGGCAGAACCCCAACACGGCCGTGATGCTCTTCGCGGTCGGGATGCCGATCGCCACCTGGGCCTTCTCGCGGCGCGGCGCAAAGCGTGCGCCGGCGGCGGCGGCCTTCCTCTTGCTCGCCGGCTCGATCGTCGCGTCCGGATCGCGTGCAGCGATGCTCGCAGGCTTCGCCGCGGCGCTCGCGCCGGCTCTCGCCGCCGCCCGCACGCGCCGTCGGATCCTCGTCGCGGCAGGGACCCTGCTCTCGCTGCTCGGCCTCGGCCTCGCCCTCGGGAGGATCCCGAAGCCGAATCCCGATTACCACAAGACGCCCGTCACCTCGCCGGTCAGGTGCACGGCGAGGGACGCACAGTGCTACCTGCGCCTCGAGGACGAGATCGGCAGGCCTGCCGGGGGCGCCTATCGGCCGTCCGGCCGCCGGCGTCTGCTCGGCTCGAGCGGGCGGATCGACGCGTGGCAGGGCGGTCTCCATCAGGCGGCCGATCGCCTGCTCGCCGGCTACGGCTTCGGGACCGAGGGCCGGACCTTCGTCGATCGGTACTACTCCTTCGAGGGCGGAGTGCCCGAGAACTCCTTCGTCGGGATGCTCCTCCAGCTCGGCGTCGCCGGCCTCGTTCTGCTCCTCGGCCTGCTGGCGACCCTGGCCGCGGCCGCGGTGCGCGCGTTGAGGGGCGCCGACCCCGAGCTCGCGCCGCTGGCGGCTGCCTGCGCCGCCGTGCTCGCGGTCGGAGTCATCCTGGCCTGCTTCCAGTCCTATCTCTACGCCGCAGGCAACACCGCAACCCTCAGCGTCTGGCTGTGCGCGTTCCTCGCGACGGCGCTCGCCGCGAGGCGGGCGGCGGTCGCGTGAGCATCGTCAAGCCGCGTCTGCTCGTCTTCAACCAGTACTACTGGCCCGGCTTCGAGGCGACCGCGCAGCTCCTGCACGAGCTCTGCCGCGCGTTGACCGCCGATTTCGAGGTGACCGTCGTGACCGGCATGCTGTGGGGTGCCCCAGTGCCTGCCGAGGCGGGCACGATGGTCGCCGACGGAGTCGAGATCATCCGCGTGCGCTCCACCGCCTACGACCGCAGCAGGCTCCCGCTGCGCGCGGTCAACTATGCGACCTACCTCTTCTCGTCGCTGCGGGAGGGTTTGCGGGCCCAGCGGCCTGACATCGTCCTCTGCATGACCGACCCGCCGATCATCGCGGACGTCGCGCTTCTCGTCGCGCGCCGGTTCCGGGCCTCGCTCGTCGTCATCAGCCAGGACGTCTTCCCCGAGGTCGCCGTGGAGCTCAAGCGGCTCGAGAACCCCTTGCTCATCGACTTCCTGCGCCGCGCGATCGCCTACTACCTCCGGCGCGCCGACCGCGTGGTCGCGATCGGCGACACGATGCGCCGCCGCCTCGAGGAGAAGGGCGCCCCTGCGGAGCGCGTGCGGGTGATTCCCAACTGGGTGGACACGCGCGCGCTGACACCCAGCCCGCAGGACAACGAGTGGGCGCGGCGACACGGACTGGCGGACCGGTTCGTGGTCATGCATTCGGGCAACGTTGGCCACGCCCAGAACCTCGACGCGCTCGTGCGAGCAGCGACGTTCCTGCGCGACCTGGACGACCTGACCATCGCGATCGTCGGAGACGGCGCCCGACGCTCGTGGCTCCTCGAGCTCGCGGACACGCTCGAGACGGAGCAGGTGCTCTTCCTGCCCTACCAGAAGCGCGAGGTGCTCTCGCAGTCGCTCTCGGCGGCGTCCGTCCATGTGGTCGGCCTGGCGCGCGGGCTCGCCGGGTACGTCGTGCCGAGCCGGCTCTACGGGATCATGTCCGTCGGACGCCCGGTGATCGCGGCGGCCGACGCTGACAGCGAGACGGCTCAGGTCGTCGAGGAGGCCGGCTGCGGGGTCGTCGTGCCGCCCGGGCGGGCCGAGCTGCTCGCGGCTGCGATCAGGCAGGCGTGGGCGGGGGAGCTCGATCTGGAGGGGATGGGCGCTCGCGCACGCGAGTACGTGGCGACCCACGCAGACCGGGACGTGGCAATTCGCCGGTACCGGGCGCTCCTCGCGGAGGTCACGGCCGAGCGTGCCTAGGGATCGTTTCTTCCGCGCCGGCCGGAGGTCGCTCCTCGTGGGTGCGGCACTCGCGCTCGTGCTCCTGCTCCTGATTCCGATCGGGCGCTGGGAGAGGCGCCGCCATGCCCACCAGGAGCTGAGCGGGATGAGGGAGATCCGCGGGCTCGTGGGGCAGGTGGGCGACCCCTCGCTTGACGCCTACCGGGTGCGCGTTGGCTTCGGCTTCGACTGCCTGCTGTACCGGCGGCATCGCAACCGTTTCGCGCTCGAGCTCTGCTTCGACGGTCAGGGCCGGCTGATCGAAGCGATCGACCGGCGCGGCTCCGGCGATCCGCGGATCTTCAGCCTGCGGGAGGATCCCTCGCGCTCCACCGCTCGCGTCGACCGCCGGCTGGTCGATCGCCTGCTGCGGAGGCTGGGCGCGCCCGGCTATGCGCGATGAAGGTGCCCGAGGGGCTCGCCCGGTGGGCTAACCGTCTCGGTCCCGGCCTCCTTGCCTTCACCGTCGTCGCGTTCGCGTTCGGCTCGAGCACCGTCGACCTGCTCCAGCTCGTCGGCTGGAAGTTGCGGTGGGTCTCGCTCCTGGCACTCGCGGGAGCCTCGGTCGTGCTCGCGCTCGACTCCCGCCGCCGGGCGCGGGAGCTTCGCGCCCCTGCCGCCCTCGCCCTCGCGTTCCTCGGCGTCGCGTTCGCGTCGGTCGCCTGGTCGGTTGCACCGAGGCTCACCTTTACCCGCGCCGCCTCTCTGACCATCCTTTTCGCCGTCGTCGCGGCTCTCGCCCGGGCGTCTGCCGAACGCCCCGAGCT
The DNA here is from genome assembly GCA_038237515.1 of Gaiellales bacterium. Taxonomy (GTDB): domain Bacteria; phylum Actinomycetota; class Thermoleophilia; order Gaiellales; family Gaiellaceae; genus JBBQDZ01. Next base: position 9,078 of record JBBRYP010000042.1, on the reverse strand, counting down.
GGCGTCGCGACTGCTTCGCGCTCTCCTCTCCGGCGCCGCGATCGTCGCCGCGGCCGGGCTCCTCGTCCTCGCGATCGTCCACGGCGACGCGGTGCAGGCTGCATCCCCGCAATACGGGGCCCGCTACCAGGGCCTGGGCCTGAACCCGAACACGATGGCCGGGCTCTTCGCGGTCGCGCTCCCGGTCGCGGCCTGGCAGGCGTGGGAGCAGCGGGGGTTGCGTCGGCTGGCCGCCGCTCTTGTGTTCCTCCTCCTGGAGGGGTCGATCGTCGCCTCGGCCTCGCGCGGCGCCATCTTTGCCTCGCTCGTCGCTCTTCTCGCGTTCGCGGTCTCGTCCGGGGCGTCGGCGCGGGTGCGCAGCGCCCTCGTCGTGGGAGTGGTCGCTCTCGGCGTGGCGGGGATCGGCATCTCGCAGATTCCGAAGGCGGCGCCGAGCGGAGCCTCGGAGCGGCCGGGACCGGTCACGCGGGACGCTCAGAGCACGCTGCCGCTCGACGGCGAGATCGGTCGCGGCGATCCGGGCAGCGACGCGCCGCCGATCAGGCGGCGGCTGCTAGGCGGCAGCGGTCGCTCGATCGCGTGGCGCGGTGCGCTTCGCCAGACCGCCGACCGGCCGCTCGGAGGCTACGGCTTCGGGACCGAGGAGAAGGTCTTCGTCGATCGCTTCTACTACTTTTACTCGAACGTCCCGGAGAACTCGTACCTCGGCCTGGGGCTTCAGGTCGGAATCGCCGGGGTGGCCGCGTTCGGCGCGCTCGCGCTCTCTCTCCTGCTCGGCGCGGCGCGGGGGCTCCGAAGGCTCAGGCCCGAGGCGCGGCGGCGTTCGGCGGCTGCGGCATCCGTCTTCGTCGGCGGCCTCGTCCTCGCCCTGACGCAGTCGTATCTCACCTCCGTCGGCAACGTGGCGACGATCAGCGTCTGGCTGGGCGCAGCTCTGGCGCTCGCAGCCTCGGTACGCCCCGTTGCTCCAGCCGATGCGTTTTCCGGGGACGCGCCCGCCGGCGGGATGGTGCAGGCGCAGCGGGCCGAGATCGAGCCGGGCTCGGCCACGGGAGCCGCGGCCGCTCCCGGCGGGGAGCGCCGGCCGCCGGTGCGTCCGGCCCTCCTCTGCGGCCTCGCTGCCGGGGCCTTCCTCGTTGCGATCTCGGCGCCGTTCCTCGGCCGCTACGGCTGGGAGCGGGACGAGCTGTACTTCGTCTCCGCCTCGCGGCGGCCCGCGCTCGGGTACGTGGACTTCCCGCCGGTCACAGCCTGGGTCGGCTGGGCCGTCCGCGAGGTCGCGGGAGACTCCCGGATCGGGCTCCGGCTGACGGGTCTAGCCTGCGCGACTCTGTCCGCGATCCTCGTCGCACTCATGGCGCGCGAGCTCGGTGGAGGCCGGCGCGCGCAACTCGGCGCAGCGGTCGCGTGGGTGGTGACACCGTTCCTGCTCGCCTCCGGCAGCATCTACTACACCGGCTGGTTCGACCTGCTCGCCTGGGTCGCGTTCCTGTACGTCGCCCTGCGCGTCCTCGGCCGCCCGGAGCCAAGGCTGTGGCCGCTGCTCGGGGTGGTGGCGGGCGTCGGCCTGCTCACGAAGTACACGATCCTCGCGCTGCTCGGCGCCTTCCTCGTCGCTCTGGTCGCGAGCGGCGAGCGGCGTCTCCTCCGTTCGCGCGGCCCGCTGATCGGAGCAGCGATCGCTCTGCTCCTGTTCGCGCCGAACCTGGTCTGGCAGGCGCGGCACGGCTGGCCGAGCCTTCGGTTCGCGAAGAGCCAGGCCGCGTTCACCGCGGGCGCGACCTCGCGGCCGGACTACGTGGCGCAGCAGCTGCTGTTCCTGGGCGCGGCTCTCGCCCTGGCCGTGGTGGGCACCGTCTGGCTCTGGCGGCGCCCGCGGCTCCGCCCGCTCGCGGCCGTGCCGGTGATCGTCACCCTCCTGTTCCTCTTCGAACGTGGGCAGGGCGCCTACCCGCTCCCGGCCGACGCGCTGCCGCTTGCCGCCGGCGCGGTGGCGCTGGAGCGCTGGAGTGCCTCCCGCCGCGTCCGCCGATCCGCCGCCGCCGGGCTCGTCGCGCTCCACGCATTCGTGCTTGCCCTGCTCCTGCCCCACGTCCTCCCGGTGCGCACCACGGCGTCGATGGTGCGGTCGGGAACCTGGCGGGCGACCGGCTGGAGGCCCACCTTCTACCAGGAGGAGATCGGCTGGCCGGAGCTCGCCCGTGCAACCATGCGCGTGTGGAGGTCGCTGCCGCGGGCCGAGTCCGCCCCGCAGGTGGTGCTCGCGTCGAACTACGGTGAGGCGTCGGCCCTCGACCTCTACTGGCGCTCGCCGGACCGCCCGCTCGTCCTCAGCGGCTACCTGAGCTGGCAGTACTGGCGGCCGGCGCACCTGCGGCAACGGTCGGCACTCGTCGTCGGCTATCCGCCGGCGTTCCTGACCCGCCTGTGCAGCTCGTGGCGCAGGCGCGGACGCATCGAGAATCGCTGGCGCCTCCCGAACCTTGAACGAGGTCGACTGATCGCGTCGTGCCGCCTGCGGGCGCCGCTCGAGGAGCTCTGGAAGCCCCTGATCGCCACCTCCAGGCTCTGACGAGAGGTGGCGAGGGTCCGCCGGTTGTCCCGGGCGTTCAGCGCGGCGAGGCCATCACTCGCGTCGTCGCTGTCGCGTGGTGGCGGTGCCAGAGCTGGAACACGAAGAGCGTCCAGAGCTCCTTGTGGTTGTCGCGCCGGCCGTCCAGGTGGTCGCGCACGAGACGCTCGACCGTCGCAGGCTCGAAAAGTCCCTGTCGGCGCAGGCGCTCAGGCGAGAGCTCGTCGAGCAGGGCCTCCCGCAGCTCCCGCTTGAACCACTTGGCGGTCGGGATGCCGAAGCCCTTTTTCGCCCGGCTCGCGATGCCCGGCGGAAGGCGGCCCGCCATCGCGCGCTTGAGGATCACCTTCCGCTCGAGCCCGCGCAGCTTCAGCCGCGCGGGGACGCGGGCGAGGAACTCGACGAGCGTGTAGTCGAGGAAGGGAGCGCGCACCTCGAGCGAGCACGCCATGCTCGCGCGGTCGACCTTGACCAGGATGTCGTCCGGGAGGTAGGTGGTCGCATAGAGCTCGATCGCGCGGTCGAGCGGATGCCGACTGCGAGTGGCATGGTCGAGGCGGCGGAGGTCGGAGTAGGGATCGCGCGCGACTCCGTTCCGCAGCAGCTCCGCCTGAGCGTCGGGCGTGAACGAGCCGAGCCAGGCCTGGTGGCGGGTCGCCTGCGGGTGGGACATCCCGCGCAGGAATCGCTTGAGGCGGAACTCGAGGCTGAAGTCCTCGTCGGAGACGGGCAGCCGCTCGGCGAGCGGCAGCACGAGTCGCTCGTGGATCGCGGAAGGGAGGCGGTAGAGGCGCGCCAAACGGCCGGCCTGGAACGTGGGGTACCCGGCGAGGAGCTCGTCGGCGCCGTCACCGCCGAGCGCTACCTTCACGGACCGGCGCGTGAATCGGGACAGCAGGTAGGTGGGGAGCACCGACGCGTCGGCGAAGGGCTCGTCGAGGAAGGACGTGACCTCGGGCAGGACCTCCAGCAGGACGCCGGGCGTGAAGCGCTCCTCGTGATGGCTCGTGCGGAAGTGGGTGGCGACGCGGCGCGCGTGCGGGGACTCGTCGAAGCTGCGCTCGGCGAAGCCGACCGAGAACGTCTCCACCCGGCCCGGCGCGAGTTCGCTCATCAGCGCGACGATCGAGCTCGAGTCGAGACCGCCGCTGAGGAACGCACCGAGCGGCACGTCCGCCATCAGGCGCAGCCGGACCGCTTCGCGGAGGCGGCCGCGGAACTCGTCGACGAGATCCTCCTCGCGCCGCCGTTCGGGCTCGGGCGGCGGCAGCCGCCAGTACCGCTCCACCGTCAGCCGCCCCTCGGCCCAGACGAGGAAGTGGGCGGCCGGAAGCTTCTGCACGCCGGCCAGGATCGAGAGCGGCGAGGGCACGTACTCGAAGGCGAGGTAGCGCGAGAGCGCGTCGGCGTCGATCTCGCCGGGGCAGGACGGGTGCTCGCGGAGCGCCTTCAGCTCGGAGCCGAACAGGAGCTCGCGTCCGGTGTCGGCGTAGTAGAGCGGCTTCTTGCCGAGGCGGTCGCGCGCCGCGAAGAGCGTGCGCTCGCGGTCGTCCCAGATCGCGAGCGCGAACATCCCGTTCAGGCGCTCGAGGCAGCGCGGCCCGAGTTCCTCGTAGAGGTGGACGATCACCTCGACGTCGCTCTCCGTCGCGAAGAGGTGCCCCTGTCCGCGCAGGTGCTCGCGGAGCTCGCGGTAGTTGTAGATCTCGCCGTTGCAGACGAGCTGGAACCGCCCGTCCTCGCTCGCGAGCGGCTGGTTGCCTCCGGCGAGGTCGATGATCGAGAGCCGCCGGAACCCGAGCCCGCACTGCGGCCCGCCGCCCTCCGAGACGAAGAAGCCCTCGTCGTCCGGGCCGCGGTGGCGGAGCGAGGTCGCCATTCTGCCGAGCACTTCGGGGTCGACGGAGGCCCGGTAGCCGACGACGCCGCAGATCCCGCACATCTGTGCCTAGGCTAGCCTTCCCCCGCTGACGCGAGGCCGAGCCGGTGACCTCGTAGGTGCGGTCGAAAGCGGGTTATTCCCCGCTCGGCGGAAAGTTCCGTGCCTCGCGGATCCAGTACGTCGGCCGCGCGTGCGACTGATGGTGCGTGCGGATGATCAGCTCCGCGAGCAGCCCCATGAAGATCAGCGTCACGCCGAGCAGGAACAGGAAGACCGCCAGCAGGATCGCCGGGTTCTTGTACGCGTAGACGCCGTTCGCGTACTTCTCGTAGAGGACGTAGCCGCCGGCGACGATCCCACCCGAGCAGAGGAGGATGCCGCTGCCGCCGAAGACGTAGATGGGCTTCGTCGAGTAGTCGCCGAGGAACTTCAGCGTCATCAGGTCGAGCAGCACCTTGAACGTCCGTCCGATGCCGTACTTCGAGCGCCCGAACCGGCGCGGGTGGTGGCGCACCTCGATCTCCGCGATCCGCGCGCCCATCAGGTGGGCGAGCGCCGGCAGGAAGCGATGCTGCTCGCCGTAGAGACGGGTTTCCTTGATCACCTCGGCGCGATAGGCCTTGAGCGTGCAGCCGTAATCGTGTAGGTGGACGCCCGTCACGCGGCCGATCAGCCAGTTCGCGAGCCGCGAGGGAATCCGCCTGATCGCCGAGTCCTGACGGTCGCGGCGCCAGCCGCTGACAAGGTCGTAGCCTTCGTCGAGGCGGTCGAGCAGGCGCGGGATGTCCTCCGGGTCGTTCTGGAGGTCGCCGTCGAGCGAGACGACGACCTTGCCGCCCGCGTGATCGAATCCGGCTGCCATCGCGGCCGTCTGGCCGAAGTTCCGGCGGAACTGGATCAGCCGGAGCCGCGGATCCTCCTCCGCGAGCCGCGAGAGCGCCGCGTAGGTGCCGTCGGTCGAGCCGTCGTCGACGAGGATCAGCTCGTAGCTGCGGCCGAGCCGTCCGGCTGTCTCGGAGAGAGCGCGATAGAGCGGCTCGACGGTCTCGACCTCGTCGTACACCGGAACGACGATCGAGAGCTCGACCTGTCGCTCCCCCTCGAGCTCGAGCGCCGTCGGGCGCGTGGGCGCGCGGAGCGTCGACATCCGGAAATCAGGGTACTCCATGGACTCGACGCTTCCTCTCGGCCAGGTGCACGATCGGGAGCGCGCAGAGGGCGAGGTAGAGGCCGCGCACCGGGATCGCGTAGCGCGCCTCGACGTGGTGGAGCGCGTTCAGGGCGGTGAACGCGAGCAGGAAGATCACCAGGCCTCGGCCGGGGCCGGCGCGGGCCAGCGCGAGGAGGGCGCCGGCGGCGGCGAGGGCGAGCACGCCCCAGTCGACGGCGCGGAGGAGGAAGAGGAGCGCGCCGCGCCGCGGCTGGTACCAGTCCTCGTGGGCCATCCAGAGGAAGTAGCCGCGGTACACGACCTCTCCAACCACCGTCGCCGGCTCGTGGGCCAGACGGTGGCGGTACTCCTGCTCCGCGAACCGGCGGAGCTCGGAGTCGGCGCGGGCGAGATAGCGGCCGTGGGCGTCCTTGTCGCGACGGATCTCGGCGGCGTTCGGAGCGAACCGGCGCACGGAGTGGAAGTCGCGTTCGTAGGCGGGGTCGCGGGCTACCTCCGCCGTCGTCCGGTGGAGCCCCTCGCCGTGCGAGGCGAGCAGCAGGTTCACGCCCTCGCCCGAGGTGCTGAGGGTCGTCTTGCCGGTCACGGCCGCGTTCCAGCCGACCCAGGGTGCGAGCAGGACGAGCGCGGCGGCGAGACTCCCGGCCGCGGCGAGGGTGCCGCGTCGCAGCGGCCGGACGGTGAGGAGGGCCCCCAGGGCGAGCAGCGGGATCGCGAGCGCGAGCAGCGGCCGCGTGAGTGTGAGAGCGGCGGCGGCGGCTCCGGCGGCGACCCACCAGCGCGGCGAGCCGGAGCGCCACGCGCGTACGGCCGCGTAGGCCGTCGCGAGCGCGAGCGCGGCGGCGAGTTGCTCCGAGAGGACGAGCGCCGCGTAGCGCTTCGAGTAGGGGTCGAGCGTGTAGAGCGCCGCTGCGGCGAGGCCTGCGCGGGCGCCGAAGGCAAGGCGTGCCACGAGGGCGAGCAGCCACACGGCCACCCCCACGAGCAGGCTCTGGAGCGCGAAGAGAAAGCCCTTCGAGACAGCCGACGTGCCACCGCCCGCAGCGGCGAGGAACAGCGGGTAGCCGGGGGGCCGGAAGGTATCGTGCTCGTACGCTCCGGCCGCCGCCTTCGGGAGGTAGAGACCTGTGATGTCCGGGTTGCGCAGCGGCACCGAATAGCTCCCCCGCAGGATCGCGTGGGCGGCGTCGGTGTAGCTCTCTGTGTCGGCGGTGCCGTGGGGGCTGATCAGCGGCAGGTAGAGGAGAGCGTGCAGGATGCCGGCGATCGCGAGCGCGAGCGCGATGCGGCGGAATCGGGTCTCCTCCACGCGGCCCAGCCTAAGCTCTGCCCCCACGCGGATGGCTCGCCTCTCGACCCTCTTCTCCCGCCGGACGATCACCGCGGGCCGCTCCTACTTCGACTACCAGGTCGCGGTCGCGCGGGAGGCCGTGATCCCGTGGCTCTCCCGGCGCCTGGCGCTCGACGGAGTGAGGATCGGCGACTTCGGCGCCCACCAGGGAGGCGCGCTCGAGGCGTTCCGGGAGGACGGTCGAGCGGCGGGCGGAGTCGGCGTAGAGCTGAACGAGGCCCTCGTCCGCTCGAGTCCGTTCGTCGGCGACGACCGCTTCCACCTCGTCGCCGGCGACCTGAGACGGCTGGACCCGGCGCTCGGCGACTTCGACCTGGTGCTCCTGCACGACGTCCTCGAGCACGTCGTCGAGGTCGAGCCGGTCGTCGAGGCCGCGGCGAGACGGCTGCGCCCCGGCGGCCGCCTGTTCGTCGTCTTCCCGCCGTACGGGTCGGTCTTCGGCGGTCACCAGCACACCGCGGCGGGCTGGGCGCGCGCTGCACCGTTCGTGCACCTCCTGCCCGCGCCCCTCTTCTTCCGGCTCGCCCGTCCGAGTGCGAACGAGTACATGGCCGCAGACGATGCGCTGGCGGACCTGCGCTCGGTCCGGTCGACGAGGCTGACGCTCGCCCGGGCCGAATGGGCGTTCGTGCACGCCGGCCTGGAGGTTGCCGACCGGGAGCTCTTCCTCGTTCGCCCCGAGCACTCCCTCCGCTACGGGCTCCGCCCGCGCGGCGCCGGCGTGCTCGGCAGGATCCCGGGGCTCCGCGAGGTCGCCGTCAGCGGCGCCTACTACCTCCTCGCCCGCCGATGATCCGGCGGCTGCTGCGCGCTCAGCGCCGCCTGCCCGAGAACGTGCGCGCACTCGGCTGGGTCTCGCTCGCGAACGACGCGGCGAGCGAGCTCGCCTACCCGGTCGTACCGCTCTTCCTGACGATCACGCTCGGAGCACCCGTCGCCGCCATCGGGCTGATCGAGGGTGCAGCGCAGGGCGTGGCAGTCGGTCTCGGGATGGTCTCCGGCTGGCTCTCCGACCGGCAGGGCGAGCGCCGGCGACCCTGGATCGTCGGCGGCTACGGCGCGACGACCGCCGCACGCGCGCTGCTGGCTGCGGCGCCGGCCTGGGGCTGGGTCCTCGCCGCCCGCCTCGCCGACCGTCTCGGCAAGGCGGCCCGCAACGCTCCCCGTGACGCGCTGATCCGCGACTCCTCGGCGCCGGAGCTTCGCGGCGCGAGCTTCGGCTACCACCGGGCGATGGATACGACGGGCGCGGTGATCGGGCCGCTGGTCGCCGCGGGGCTGCTGGCTGCTCACGTGTCGCTGCGGACGATCCTCTTCGCGGCCGTCGTCCCGGGCTTCTTCACGATCATCCTCCTCCGCAGGATCCGCGAGGCCCCCGTGTCGCAGCGGCGGGAGGCGGTGCCGACGGGCTCGGTGCGCGCGCTTCCGCGCTCCTTCTGGCTCCTTCTCGCGATCTGGGTCGTCTTCTCGCTCGGGAACTCGAGCGACGTCTTCCTCCTGCTGCGCTCGCACGACCTCGGCCTCTCCTCGACGCTCGTGGTGCTCGCGTACGCGCTCTACAACCTCGTCTACGCGGGCCTCTCCTGGCCGCTCGGCGCGCTGTCGGATCGCGTGCCGCGGCCGGTCGTCCTCGGCGGGGGTCTCGCCGTCTTCGCGTTCGTCTACCTCGGCTTCGCGGTCGCCAACGCGGGCTGGACCGTCTGGCCCCTCTTCGCCGTCTACGGCGTCTACGTCGCGGCGACGGAGGGGGTGGCGCGTGCCTGGGTCGGCGACCACGTTGCCGCCCGCGCGACAGGAACGGCGTATGGGATCTTCTCGGCGGCGTCCGGCGCAGCGCTCCTGTTAGCGAGCGTCGCGGCCGGGCTCCTGTGGTCGCACGTCAGCCCGGCGGCTCCGTTCTACGTAGGCGCGGCCGCGTCGGCTCTCGCCGCAGCGGCTCTGCTCGTCGTAGCGTTGCGTGGGAGCTAGTGCGGCCTCTCATAACCTTCGACCGGAAACGAAGGGCAGGTGGAGGCCGCACTACTCGGCCGCTTCGCGGCCGCCGGCCGCAGAGCGGTCGGAATAGTGCGGCGTCGGCGAACCCTCAGTTTCGAGCGAAACGT
>JBBRYP010000041.1:0-39688 GCA_038237515.1 Gaiellales bacterium | reverse complement strand
TAACGTTCGACCGGAAACGAAGGGCAGGTGGAGGCCGCACTACTCGGCCGCTTCGCGGCCGCCGGCCGCAGAGCGGCCGGAATAGTGCGGCGTCGGCGAACCGTCAGTTTCGAGCGAAACGTTGGGAGACGCCGCACTAGATGCCGGTGCCGCTGGAGACGAGGATCCTGCTCGCGGACGATCACGCCGTCGTGCGGAACGGGCTGCGCCTCGTCCTCGACCGCGAGCCTGACCTCAAGGTGGTCGCGGAGGCCGGGGACGGGGCCGAGGCGGTCGAGCTCGCGCTCGCGCTCGATGTCCACCTGGCCGTCCTCGACGTCGCGATGCCCCGCATGACGGGCCTCCAGGCTGCTCGCGAGCTCTCCCGCCGGCTACCGGAGCTGCGCATCCTGATCCTCTCGATGTACGACGACGAGCAGTACTTCTACGAGGCCCTCAAGGCGGGCGCGTCCGGCTACGTGCTGAAGTCGTCGGCCGATCGCGACCTCGTCGCCGCCTGCCGGGCGACGATCCGCGGCGAGCCCTTCGTCTATCCGGCCGCCGTCACGGCGCTGATCCGCGACTATCTCGAGCGCGCCAGAGCGGGCGATGCCGGAACCTTCGACGTGCTCACGCCGAGGGAGTCCGAGATCGTGAAGCTCGTGGCTGAGGGCCATTCCTCGAAGGAGATCGCCGAGCTGCTCGTGATCAGCGTCAAGACCGTCGAGCGGCACCGGTCGAACGTCCTCGAGAAGCTCGGCATGCGCGATCGCGTCGAGCTGACGAAGTACGCAATCCGCCGCGGCCTGATCGAGGTCTGACCCCTTCTCGTACCAGAAAGTGGGGGTGGCTCCCGAGTGCAGATGGCGGGCAGCACGGAGGGCGCTCCGACCTTCCCTCGAGCACGGTGCGTGCAAGGCGTGGCGCGATCGTGCGCCCGCTCCTGCCCAAGGAGGAAAGCGAAGACATGAGCCACAGAGATCCACACACTCGTCGGCGCCGACGCTTCTACTCGCCGCCGCTGCTGCTGGCGGCCCTGACGGCGCTCGTCACGGCCTTGATCACGTCGATGGGCGCCACGGCCGAGCCGTCCGCCTCACCACCGGTGAACACCGCTCCGCCGACGGCGTCCGGCCAGGCTGCGGTGGGTCAGGTGGTGATTGCCAACAGCGGCTCGTGGAGCGGGACCACTCCCATCGCCTTCGGCTATCAATGGCTGCGCTGTGACGCGGCCGGTGGGGCCTGTTTCGAGATCACGAGCGCAACCGGTCAGTCGTACGCCATCACGACCGCGGACATCGGACGGCGGCTGCGCGTGCGGGTGACGGCGACGAACGCCGACGGAACGGCGACCGCGATCTCGGATCCGTCTGCGGTGGTCACCGCGGCTGCGACCGCCCCCACGAACGCGTCGCTTCCGGCGATCTCCGGAACCCAGCGGCAGGGGAGCACGCTGACGGCCACGAACGGCGGCTGGAACGGCAACCCCTCCCCGAGCTACAAGTACCAGTGGGGCCGCTGCGACAGCAACGGCAACTCGTGCGCGTTCATCCCCGGTGCGACAGGGCAGAGCTACACGCTCACGAAGGACGACGTGGGCAAGCGTCTGCGCGTCCGCGTGACCGCGACGAACTCGGCGGGCTCGGCCGAAGCCCTTTCCGGCCCGACCGGGACGATCGCGGCTCTCGGCACCGCTCCGGCCAACACCGGCGCTCCGTCCCTCAGCGGCGGCGCGGTCGAAGGGCAGGTCCTGAGGCTCGCAGTCGGCACCTGGAGCGGGACCGCCCCGATCACCTACACCTACCAGTGGCAGCGCTGCGACGTGAACGGGAACGCCTGCGCGAACATCGCCGGCGCGACCGGTACGAGCTGGACGCTCACCGCCGCTTCCATCGGACACAGGATCCGCGCGATCGTCACTGCCTCGAACGCGGTCGGGAAGTCGACCACCACCACCGGCCCGAGCGCAGTCGTCGTCTCGGCAGGTCCCGCGGGTGCGATCAAGCTGCCCTCCGGGGAGACGTCGATCCCGGTGACGAGCGTTCCCACGAGCGAGCGCCTGGTCGTCTCGAAGATCGAGTACACGCCGAGCGTCGTGCGCTCGAGGAACTCGATCGAGACCGCGCGCTACCGCGTGCGCGACACCCGCGGTTACGTCGTTCGGGACGCGCTCGTCCTGGCGACACCGCTTCCATACGTCTGGGCGTCGTCTCCCGCCGAGACGCGCTCCGGCACCGACGGCTGGGCGACCGTCCAGTTCCGCGTGCGCTCCATCGTGCCGAAGAAGTCCGCGATCGTCGTCTTCGTCCGGGCGCGGAAGCCGGGAGGCAGCGTCCTCGCGGGCGTCTCCAGCCGCCGCCTGACCCAGGTGCTCGTCGACGTGCGTTAGGGGCTCGTGGGTGCGCGGGGCCGGTCAGGCCTCGCGCACCCATGGCAGGCCGCACGCCGGGAGCGCCGCTCAGCCACGGTCTTCACGAGGCGAGCGGAGGATCGGACGGCGCTCTCCCCCACGAGAGCGCCGCCAGATCTCCCCACCGGCTGCGGCCGGTCACTGGCCACGCGACTGCGGATCGACGCCCGCGAAGGTGAGGAAGTCGGTCATGCGGAAGGAGCCGTTCTTGCTAGGCAGGCTCGGCTGCCAGCGCGGCTGGCTCGCGAGGTAGGAGGCCGGGTCAGCCTGCAGGAGGCCGATGAAGACCTCGGACACGATCCTGCCCCCGACGGGACCGAGGTGGAGGCCGTCTGCCAGGACCTCGGCCTCCTTCAGCACGTAGTACCAGAGCGGCGTGCTCCGCTCGAACCCGACGCCGAGCGGCGCGAGCTCCTGCAGGTCGGCGGCGGCAAGCGGCGTGACGCGCATTTCCTGAGCGACGCTCTGCCCCGAGGGGAGCTTCCAGGTCAGGTGCCGGAGAAGGTTGCGCTCCGGGAGCGAGATCGGGGTGTCGTGGCTTGCGATCGCGCCGAGAGGCAGCCTGAAGAGCGCCGAGGAGATCTTCGTGTCGATTCTCTTGTTCGGCTTGACCTGCCCGTCGCCGAAGTCGAAGAACGTCTGCCAGCCGATGAACCGTCGGGCCGCGCGAGAGCCTCCGCGGAAGTCGTCCGGGTCGGCCTTGCCCTCCTGTGAGGGGTCGAAGATGAAGCCGAAGAACGGCTGCCCGTTGTCGCCGGCGAGGTTCGCCCGGTACGAGGGCCGCACCATGCTGTGCCCCATCCGGTAGGTGCCGGTCTGGAACTCGACCGGGATGGAAGCCTCCCCGCTCTTGGCGGTGTAGAAGCGGCGGCCGCGGCCGAGCACGTTGTCGACCATCGCCTGTCCGACGATCTGCGGCAGGAACTCGTGCAGGATCAGCCACTGGTAGTGCCAGGTCGTGAGCCTGCGCGCCTCCGCGAAGACGCTCGAGGGGCTCTTGAGGTGGCCCTTGCCGCGCAGAAAGTCGACGGCGCGGTTGTGGAAGAGCAGGAATGCGCACTGGAGCCCGGCGATGATCAGGTTATCGTCGTTGCGCGGGTCGGCGATGATCGCTGCGCTGTCAGCCCGGCGCGGCAGGTCCTCGAACAGGCCGCCGCTCTCGACCTTGAGCTTGATGTGGTCGACGGGGTCGTAGAGCGCCTGGTCGGCGACCGGGCCGGCCCCGTAGACAGAGTCGAGGTCGAGCGCCGGCGTGCGGAAGTTGCGCGCGTCCTCGGGATTCGTCGCCTCGCCCATCCGGGACGACGCGTCGAAGGTCATGTCGTGATCGAGGAACTGGCCGAAGAAGGTCGTTCCCGCCGTCTGCGTCGGATTGTTCGGGTTGTTCGCGCTCAGCGAGAGGTCGACGATCAATTGCTTCGGCCCCGCCGAGAGCGGATCCTTCGCGTCAAGCAGCCCGCCCGGCTTGCCGAGCTCGACGAGCGCGGCCTCGACCTGCGCGTTCTGGTGGGCAAAAGGCGGCAGCCGGAAGATTCGCCCGAAGTGATCGGTCCGGATGCCCGGCCGTCCGCAGCCTGCCCGCGGTGCGCGGGGCGCGGCGAGAGCGCTGGCAGGATTCAGCGCGACCGCTCCCGCACCCGCGCCGACCGTTCCCAGGAAGCGCCTGCGGCTGATCTTGTGTTCGTCGTCCTTCATGGTCTGTCTCCTCTTAGTCGTCGGTTTGGCCGTGGGGTGGTCAGATCAAGGGCACGAGCGGGGCGGGCTGGGTCTCGACGGCTCCTTCTGCCTCGTCCCACGTCTCTCTCGGTTCGGCGATCGCCTCGGTGACGCGCTCGAACGGCAAGGAACTGATTCACGCCTCCGACGCTACGGCTGCGCGGGCTCCCGCGAAATAACGGAAACCCTGAGACTTTTGAGGTTACGACCCGTCCGAGAGGCGGCCCGCGAGCTGCGCTCGCGAGCGGACTCCCAGCTTCGCGTACGCGTGCGAGAGGTGCACCTCGACCGTGTTCACCGTGACGTGGAGCGCGCTCGCGATCGCCTTGTTCGACAAACCCTCCGCGGCCAACTCGACCACCCGCTGCTCCGCCTTCGTCAACTCACCGCTCGGCTGAGGTCGCCGCGCACCCACCCGGGCCAGCTCCGAGCGAACCTCCTCGACCCAACCCGGCGAGCCGATCTCCTCGAACGCGACCGCGGCCTCCTCCAGCGAGGCTCGCGCCGCGCCCCACTTCTTCAACCGACGCTGCCCCCGCCCCAGGCCGAGCAGCGACCTCGCGCGATCGAAGCGCAAACCAAGCCCCCCGTAATCCGACGCCGCCTGCGCCAGCGCCGCAGCCGCCTCCTCCTGATAACGATCACCCGCGAGCTGCACCAGAGCGCCGCACCGCATCGCGGTCGCAAGCCCCCACGGATGCTCCTGCTGCTCCGACAGCTCCCTCAGACGCGCCGTCACCGCCAGCCCCTCCCCCAGCTCACCCACCTCCACCAACGCCTCCACCAGATCCGGTGCGACCGGAAACGCTCCGGGCTCGTCCACCCCCTCGCGCTGCATGTGCTCCCACACCCTGCGCAGGCTCTCGACCGCCCGCGCCGGCTCGTGCGCCAGCAACGCGGCGAGCCCCAACGCCCGCAAAGACTCGAGCACCTGCCAGCGGTACCCGCGCGTCTCAGCGTCCGCCAGTGCCGGAGTCGCCCACCGCTCCGCCTCGTGTGCAAGACCTCGTCCCGCGGCAAGCAGCGCACGACACCGCTGGTAGGTCGGGGTGATCAACAGTCGTCCGTCGTCGGTTTCGGCCCACTCGTCGAGTCGCCGCGACACTGCATCCCACTCACCCGCCCGCAGCTCCAACTCGCACATGTTCAGACGCAACCAGGCGTACGACACCGCCTCACCCCGCTCGTCCGCGAGCGACAGGAACCGAGTCAAGGTCACGCGCGCCTGCTTCACGTCGCCTCGCCAGACGAGCCGGAGGCCCGCCACCGGCTCGGGCGAATCGATGATGTGGGAGGCGGTGTCTGACGCGGCGCGGAAGCGCTCGCAGACATCGTCGATCGGGCGCCCGCGAAGGCTGCGCGCCCAACCAAGCCCACGCAGAGCGAGTCGCTCGACCTCGGGCCCGGCGCGAGCCGCCTCCGGCAGCGCCTCGAGTGCCCACGCCTCCGCCTCGATGATGCGCTCGACGCCCTCGGCCGCGGTGTTGATCGCCCTTCTGGCCAGCACGTGCGCCCGCAAAGCCGGGTCGCCCCCGCTCTCGAGGAGCGCGCGCCCGAAGTATTGCTGGTGATCGTCGTAGCTCCTGATCGCGCCGCCCTCGGACAGGAGCAGCCAGGCTCGCACGCGCGGCCCGCCGGGAGAGAGCGAGTCGAGCTCCGGCGTCAGCAGATCCGTTATCCGCTGCCGTTCGCCCGCCACCTCCAGGTAGACGGCGAGCGTGAGCAGCCGATCGCTACGCTCCGTCGACTCAAGGGGCGTGAGGCGCAGCGCGTGCTGGGCCAGCTCCACCGCCTCCTGCCGCGCGCCGCGCTCGGACGCGGCGGCGGAGGCAACGGTGACGGTGGCTGCGAGCTCCGCATCGGGAAGCTCCGTCGCGAGCGCCAGGTGACGGGCGCGCAACTCCTGGTCGGCGACAGCGCGTGCGAGCTCGAGATGAAGCTGCCGCCGCTCACGAGCGCGGGAGCGTTTCTTCGCCGCCGCGGCGAGCAGCGGGTGCGACGCGCGGATACGCCCGCCGTCGACGAGCAACAGCCCTGCGTCGACGGCGTCCTCCACAGCAGCCAAGCTGCCGATCGCTGCGAGCTGGTCGGCGCGTAGATCGGCGCTCAGCGCGACGGCGAGCAGCAACCGACGCACTGAGGCCGGCAGCCGCGCCACGCGCGTGCCCAGCAGATCCTCGACCGTGTCCGGCACCGGGATGTCGCCGCCGATCTCCGGCAGCCCACGCTCGGCCAGCGTCCGACCTAGCTCCAGCGCGAACAGCGGGTTGCCCAGCGTGGCCTCGAGGATCCGCCGCAGCAGGTGCCGGGGCACCGTCAGGCCCAGCCGCTCCGACAGAAGGCGGCGGATTGCACCGAGGCTCAGCGGGACGACCTCCAGCCGCTCCAGCCCTCGCCGCTCGAGCGCGAGCTCGAGAGCCGTGGAGCCGCCCGAGCGCCTGGCGAGGAGGAAGCCGACCGCATCGATATCGAGCCGGCGCGCGGCGAAGGCGAGCACCTCGGCAGAGGGAGCATCGAGCCACTGGACGTCATCCACGGCGACCAGCAGGGGCGCATCTGCAGCCAGCGCGCGCAGCACGTTCAGGAACCCGACTGCGATCGCCCGCGGCTCCGCCGGCACGCCGACCGGCTCAGCCTGCAGGAGCGCCACCTGCAGCGCGCGCAGCTGCGGTGCCGGCAGGCCTGCCAGCTCCTTCAGGTCGATACCGTCGAGGAGGTCGATCAGCGCCGCAAACGAGAGCTGTGCCTCCGCGCCGCTCGATCGAGCCGAGAGAACACGCAGCCGCCGCTCTCGCGCATCATCGACGGCCGCCTCCCACAGCGTCGTCTTGCCGATGCCCGGCCCGCCCGTGAGGACGAAAGCCCCCTGGGAGCGGCCGGCCCCGAGGAACGCATGCAACATCGCAAGCTCACGCTCGCGGCCGACGACACGCGTGCTCGGCCCTCGCTCCTCCTCCACCACGCATCTCTCCGGTCGTCGTCCTATCTTGCCCTCTGGATACCACAGCCCGGAGAGACCGGCAACGTACGCGGCATCGATCGAGTATCTGGCCTAGGTACCTGTCCGGAAAGTGGCCACGGTGGATGACACGCGGCACGTGTCGCGAGGCGGCGAGCGACTCTGATCGTTGACGTTCGCCGCCCCCAGGTGAAGCTCCTCGCTGCGGTCGCCGGAGTGATCCTCTTCGGCACCGCCATCCTCCTCGCCGTCATCCTCACGCGGCCGGCATCCAGGCACGCTGCCGCGCCGGCTCCCAGGGAGGCCCCGGTTCCCGGCCCCGCCGCAGTCGTCTTCGCGCGACAGCTCGGCTCGGAAGCGCTTGCGCTCGGGATCGTTCCGCAGTCCGGGAAGGTGCTGCTGCAGGCATCCGTGCTCGACACGCAAGGCAGCCGTGTTCGCGGCCTCGCGGTCGCCTTCACGGCGGGACGAGCGTTCGAGCGGACCACACCCTGCGGCGCAGGCTGCTACCGGGCGACCCTGGAGACGCCCCAGCGACCTCGGACGGTCGAGATCGAGGTTCGCGGCGGGCCGATGGCAACTCGCTGGCGCGTGCCGCTGCCGAGCGCCTGGCCTCCCCGCGACGCGAGCGCGCTGGTCGCGGGCGCGCTCTTGCCTGGCGGTCACTGCGTTCGGTCACGTTCCGAGAGGATTTCGCCTCCGACAGCCGTCACGCGATCTCGAGCATCTGGCGGACGCAGGCACCCGATCGGCTCGCCTACCAGGTGAGGGCGGCTGGGCAGGCGTCGTCATCGGGCCACGCCGCTGGGATCGGCGCCCCGGTGGACGCTGGGTCGCCTCGCCACAGACGCGAATCACCCAGCCAGTCCCGTTCTGGGTCTCCGCGATCGACGCCTACATCCTTGACACCGTGTCGGTGAAAAGCAAGGCGGCATGGCATGCACGACGTGTACTCGTCATTCGACACGTCCGCGCCGGTCCGACCGCCGCAGTGAGAGCGCAATAGGATCCGCCGTCAACGACAGCGATCGGAGGGATCGATGAAGGAACACGTCTCCTGGGTGATCGAGCTGGCGGTGAAGCCCGGTCGGCTCGACTCCTTCAGGGAGCTGATGGAAGAGATGGTCACCGGCTCGAACACCGAGCCGGAGACGCTCAACTACGAGTGGTACATCTCGGACGACGAGGGCACGATCCACATCTTCGAGAAGTACGCGAGCTCGGACGCGATGATCACCCACGTGAACGGCTTCATGGAGAAGTGGGCGGAACGGTTCATGGAGTCGGTGAATCCGACACGCTTCACGGTCTACGGCGATCCGAGCGAGGCCGCGAGGGAGCTGCTGGCTTCTTTCGGAGGGCGCTACCTCGCTCCCTGGGGCGGCTTCGCCCGGTAGAGGCTGAGGGTGAACTCGACTAGGAATCTGCACGACTCCGCCAAGGCATCGACCTCCTGACCCAACCGCTGGACAGGTGTCGCGCCATCCGGAATACTCGGCCCAGATGGAGGTAGGCGCTTGAAACTCGAGTCGATCCTTTCGTTCCCGGGCCGGATGCCGCGGTGAGAGCCAGGTTCCTGCTCGTGGCGCTGGCCGTGGTGGTCGTCGCGGCGGGCGCCGGCGCCGCCGCCGGACCGCCGCCGCCTCCCAAGGCCGCCGGTGGCCAGGCGGTCGCGGTGCTGGCGCGGGGAGTGCCGACGCCGACCGCCTTCGCGTTCGGCCACGGGCAGGTTTTCGTCGCCGCCTTCGGCGACGAGCAGAATCCGAAGATCCATGGCGGCGTCTTCACCGTCAAGGACGGTCGGGCTGTCAGGGTGCCAGGTTCCCCGCACGTGGCCTTCGGGCTCGCCTTCGACAGGGGAACTCTCTACCTCTCCACGGGCTTCGGCCCGACCGCCCGGATCCTTGCGTGGAGTGGCTGGAACGGAACGCGCTTCAGGAAGCAGCGGGTCGTCGCGCGCGGCCCGAAGGGCTTCTCGGGCTTCAACGGCATCGCCGTCGGCCCGGACGGGCGGCTCTACGCTGGGGTGTCGCTGGGAGACGCCAAGAACGCCGACTACGAGCACAGCCTGGCCCCCTACGCCAACAGCTTCCTGGCGGTCGATCCGAAGACCGGCAAGCTGGAGCTGCTCGCTACCGGCTTGCGGCAGCCCTGGCAGCCGATCTTCGTGCCGGGCCTGCGCGGGCCCCTCGTGGCAGACCTCGGGCAGGAGAGCCTCGGCAAGAAGCGCCCGCCCGACCGCCTGGTCGTGATCGAGCCTGGCCTGGACTTCGGATTCCCAAGGTGTCCGGCCCAGCCGAAGGCGTGCGCGCACTACGCGAAGCCATTCGCCCTCTTCCCGGCGCATGCCTCGCCCACCGGGCTCGGGTACGTCGGCAAGCGGCTCTACGTCGGCCTCTTCGGCGGCACCGGCAAGGGTCCCGATGTTGTCTCGATGCCCACGGCAGGCGGCCCCTACAAGCCGTTCCTCACCGGCTTCGTCGCGCCGGTGGTCGCGGTCGGCACCCACAACGGTCAGCTCTACGTCGGCGACCTCACCGGCGCCGTCTACCGCGTCAAGCCGTAGGCGGTAGCCGAAGCCGCGGGAGGTCTACGGAGAACGCCGGCTTCGACGGCTCCCCCCGGATCCGATCGCGACTTCCGGGGTCGAGGGAGCGTATTCGCTTGGCTGCTCGGGCTTGGGCGAGTGATGGTGGAGGAGGTGAGGGTCGCATCCGACCGCTCCACCTGAACCCCGATACAACGACCACGCCCTGCTGCTGCTCGGGATCCAAACCGGACTCCGAGCAGAGCCGTGACCGGCTTCGCCGCGCCGGTAGTGGCGGTCGAGGACCAACATCGCCAGCTCTAGGGCCTGTCCGGAAAGTGGCCACGGTGGATGACCCGCGGCACGCGTCTCGAGGCAAGGACGCAGGGAGCGTAGATCTGCAGGCATTTCTGCGCGACCGAGGACGCCGCCTCGAGGCGCGTGACGCCTGTCAGGCGCCCTGGTTCACTTTTCGGACAGGCCCTTAGTCGGGCGACCTGACCGGCGCCGTCTACCTTCGAGGCGCGGACAGCTGGCTCGGGCGCACGAGGCTGGACGGGGACTACGAGCTCAGTGCCAGAGACGGCTGGAGGACGGCGTCCGTCTCCCCGACGAGTCGACGTGCACCAAGGCCCGCGAATACTTCGCGCGCCTCGCGGAGCGCCGCCGCCGCGTCGGGGCGACCGAGGGCGAGCAGGCAGCGGCCCTGGCCGAGCAGTGCGTGGCCGCGCTCGGGAACCTCGCCGAACGACTGCCAGCGTTCGGCGGCCTCGACGTACAGGACCGCGGCTTCGGCGTGCTCCGCGCGAGCCTCGGCGAGGGCGGCCCGGGCCCCGCAGAGTGCGTGCTCCCGCAGGGGGAAGAGCGGCCCCACCGGCTCCGCGAGCCACTGAGCGAGCGTAATCCGTCCGCAGGCGATCGCAGTCCGGACAAGTTCGGGAGCGCTGAGGAGATAGACCGTGGTCTCGCGAACGTGCGGCACTGGCTCGCGCTCGTCGAGCAGTGCCGCCGCGAGGTCGGGATGGCCGTGGGCGAGCCGCGCCCGCGCGACGACCGAGAACGCCGCGGCGATCAGCTGCGCCTCGCCGCTCTCGCGCGCCGCCCCTTCCAGCCACTCCAGCTCGGCCGCGACCTGCTCCGCATCGCCGCGCCCGAGGCGCACCCGCGCGTCGGGCGCGGCGCGCCGCCAGCAAGGCAACCAGCGATCCGGCTGCCTCGGCGCGTTCGACGAGTGACGCGGCAAGGCGGAGCGCGTCCTCCCATTCGCCGAGCGCTACGAGCGCCGCGAGGTTGCCAACGCAGCCGAAGATCGCCCACTCGCCGATTCCGCGGCGCTCAGCGAAGTCGATTGCCGAGCGGTTCGCCTTCAGCGCAGCTCTCGGCCCTTCGATCGCCATGAGCGTAAAGGCGAGATTGTTCTGCAGCACGGCCGCATCGCGCCCGCGCCCGCCCTCGACGGCGAGCTCGATCGCGCGACGCGTGTCGTCGAGGCCGGCGGCGTCGCCCAGCATGCAGCGGGCACCACCGCGCGAGCCGAGCGCGCGGGCCGGCTCTTCCAGCCCGAGCTGGGCAGCCAAGGCGAGGGCACGCTCCGCGCAGGAGACCGCCTCCGGGAACGCGGCATCGACGAACATCATGCTGGCTTTCAGCCCGTAAGCATCGACCAGCTCCGGGCCCGGCGGCTCGGACTCGAGCAGGGCGATCGCCTCGAGCAATGCCTGCTCCCGGCGCGGGTCCCCCCGGCTGCCAGAGCACCGGTGCGAGCACGGTCAGAGACCGTCCTACGGCGAGCGCGTCCCCCCGTTCCCGGAAGCCGGCGACCGCTTCTTCGAGCGCCACCGCCGCCTCCGCGAACCGCCCCGCCTGTCGGGCGGCCTCGGCCCAGCGGGCAAGGATACCCGGCCGCTCGAACTGCCCGGGGGAGCGAGCGCGAGCGCTCTCGCGTAGTGGGCCTCAGCCCGGCCGACATCGAGGGCGAGCGCTCGGTCGCCGGCGAGGACGAGGAATCGCCGCGCCGGCGCCTCTGCCCCGCCGGCCTCGCCGGCCGCGCGGGCGAGCTCAAGTGCTTCTCCGTAATGGTGAGCGAGGACCTCGGCAATGTCCTCGACCCGCTCGCCGGCCTGCCGCTCGAGCCAGCCGGCGGCGGCTCTGTGCTTGGCGGCGCGTGGCGCCCGCGAGATCTGCCCGTAGCAGACGTCGCGCAGCACGGCGTGCCAGAAGGTGTATTCGGCCTCGCCGTCCATCGAAGAGACGCGCGCCGGCCGGACGAACTCCTTCCGAGTGAAATCATGGAGTGCATCACGGACGACCCGCGCGTCGAGCCCGGCCATCTCTGCGAGCGCCCCTCCCAGAAGACCTTGCCGACCACGGCGGCGTCCTGGAGCAGCGCCTTCCGCTCCGGATCGAGCGTGTCCAGGCGGGGAGCGACCAGAGCCTGAATACCGTCGGGGAAGGTGAAATCCGCTTCCTCACGCAGCCGCAGCGTTCGTCCCACCAGCACGAGGAGCTTCCGGTCTTGCAGCATCCGCACGAACTCCTCGGCGTAGAGCGGGTTGCCACCCGCGCGCTCGAGGACCAGCGTCTGCAGCTCGGCCGGCAGCACCGTCGTGTCGAGGAGCGGGGACACGAGCCGCGCCGTCTCTTCATCGGCGAGCGGCGCGAGGTTGATCGTCGTCGCGTTGCGCTTGCCGCCAGCCCAGCCGGGCTGACGCTCGTAAAGCTCGGGACGCGTGGTGCAGACGACCAGCAAGGGCGAGCCCTCCGACCAGTCGGCAAGGTGCTCGAGGAAGGCGATCAGCGCCTCGTCGGCCCACTGCAGATCCTCGAAGACGAGCACCGCGGGCCGGTCGTCCGCGAGCAGCTCGAGGAAGCGCCGCCAGGGGGTGAACGATTCCTCCCGCGTTGAGACTCCCTCGGTATCGATGCCTACCAGGGGGCCGACGCGGGCCCTCAGCCATTCGCGGTCGGGCTCGCCGGCGGGGATCGCCGCGTCGAGCTTCTGTGCTGCCTGCTCGGGCGAGTCGGATTCGAGGATGCCCGCCTCCGCCTTGACGATTTCGCCGAGCGCCCAGAACGTGATCCCATCGCCGTAGGGCAGACAGCGGCCCTGGCGCCAGCTGACGAGCTCCGGCCGGCCGTCGACGAAGGCGAGCAGCTCGGCGACCAGGCGGCTCTTGCCGACGCCGGGCTCGCCGACGACGGTGACGAGCTGGACAGAGGCGTCCCGTACGGCACGCTCGAAGCTGCCTTCGAGGAGCCTCTGCTCGAGCTCGCGCCCGACGAACGGCGTCGTGTATGCGCGCGTGATGTCGGTGCCCAGGCGAGCGCGGACGGCGCGCGGCCGCCAGATCCCGACCGGCTCAGCCTTGCCCTTCACGCTCACCGGCTCGAGCGCCTCGTAGTCGAAAACCGCCTCCGTCGCGCGAAACGTCTGCCCGCCGACGGCGATCTCGCCGACCCGGGCGGCGGACTGCAGGCGGGAAGCAGTATTGACGACGTCACCGGTCACCATCCCCTCCCCCCGCTCGGGCCTCGCGCTCAGCGAGACGACCGCCTCGCCGCTGTTGATCCCGATCCTGACTCGCAGCTCGAGGCCGGAATCGGCGCTGTTCAGGTCGTCGATCGCCTCGAGGATCCGCAGGCCGGCCCTGACCGCGCGCTCAGCGTCATCCTCGTGCGTCACGGGTGCGCCGAAGACCGCCATGACCGCGTCGCCAATGAACTACTCCACGGTGCCGCCGTAGCGCTCGATCTCTGAGCGAAGGCGCTGATGGTAGGGGCGGATGCGAGCGCGCACGTCCTCGGGGTCGGCGGCGTCCGAGCGCGCCGTGAAGCCGACCAGGTCGCAGAACAGCACCGTGACTACCTTGCGCTCCTCGGCCGCGGACGGCGTCAAAGCCGGCCGAAGCGTCGCGCCGCACTCAAGACAGAACTTCGCGCGCTCCGGGTTCTCCTCGCCGCAACTCGGGCAGGCAATCATCGGCCGAGTCTACGAGACGATGTCTGTCGCTTCGCATCGCGAAAACGAAACGACTCAGGCGGGTGAAAGCGCCCGACCGAGTGGTGCGGGCTCGGAGTGCCGCGGTCATCGACCATTCGACGTTGGTGCCGCGTGCTGGGCGGAACGAAGACAGACGGACTGGCCCGCCGAGATCGATCGCGTCTCATCGCCCACAGCGAACGTGATGCTTCCCTCGGTGATCGTGTCGCCCGGTCCCACCACGAGCGTCCAGCTTCACCCGCAGTGGTGCTGCGCGACTCTTCTCTCCAGGCCCGTCACGTCAGAGCGTCGCCGGCGCGAGTCTCTCGGCGAGCAGCGCGAGCAGCTTGAACTGGATCTCGGGCGAGCGGTCGAGCAACGAACGGAAGTTGTGCGCGCTGATCGAGAGCAGCGGGCCGCCAGGGCTCCGGATTCGCGTACGCGGCGGCTCGCATCTTCCGTGGCCAGGTGTTCCTCGCCCGCGGCGACCTCGTGGCAGCGGAGGCCGAGGAGCGCGAGGCGATCGCGGCGAACGACGCCTGGGGGATCGAGCTTGGCCGCAGCTACCCCGCCGCGTACCTCGCGAATGCCCTGCTCGAGCGCAACGACCCCGACGGCGCCGAGGACGCGATCGCCCGCGCCGGCTTCGGCGAGCTGATCCCCGACAACGCGCACGCGCTCTACCTCTTCGCCGCACGCAGCCGGCTGCGCGCGCACCGCGGCGAGCTCGAGCAAGCGTTCGAGGACATGCTCGAGAGCGGGAGTCGCTACGAGCGGACGGAACCCCGCCTTTTCCCCTGGCGCTCCAACGCGACGCTCGTGGCGCTCCGACTCGGCCGCCGCGACGAGGCACGCGAGCTCGCCGCCGCAGAGCTCGAGCTCGCTCGAAGCTGGGGTGCGCCGCGCCCGCTCGCACGCGCCCTCCGCGCCGCCGGGCTCGTCCACGGCGGGGATGCGGGGCTCGAGCTTCTGCGGGAGGCCGCGGCGACCATCCACGGGTCGGGCGCGAGACCCGAGGAGGCGAAGGCGCTCGTCGAGCTGAGAGCCGCACTGCGCCGTTCGAACCGCCGCATCGATGCTCGCGACGAACTCCGCCGGGGCGTCGAGCTGGCGCTCGGCTGCGGCGCGACCGCACTGGCGAAGCACGGAAACAACGAGCTCGCCGCGACCGGTGCGCGGCAGCGGAAGCTGCTCGTCAGCGGCGTCGACGCGCTAACCGCGAGCGAACGTCGCGTCGCCGAGGCGGCGACCACAGGAATGACGAACAAGGAGATCGCGCAGGCGCTCTTCATCACCGTGAAGACGGTCGAGCTTCACCTGAGCAGCGTCTATCGCAAGCTCGACATCGCCGCCCGAACCGAGCTCGCGCGCGTGCTGGCGGCTGCGCGCGAGCCCGCCACAGCGGCTTCCTAGCTCGCTCCCGCAAGGGTCGGACTCCGAAAGACCAGGGTGGCAAAATGGGGTCGCCCCCGGTGCGAATCGCCGTGCTCTTGTACACGCTGACCGCGTCGATCGAGTCAAACACGAAAGGAGCGCGGAATCATGAAGACGAAGAGCCACGTGCACCGGCTCAGGCCGCTCGGGATCGCTGCGCTCGTAGCGCTCGTCTGCCCCGCAGCTGCCTGAGCTTCCGCGGGATCGACCTCGATGCCCGCCAAGGTCGCCGTCAGCGTCGATCGCTCGGGAATCCACGCGCCGAGCGTCGTACGACCCGGAGTCACGACCTTCACCGTCTCCTCCAGGACCGGGAAGACGCAGACGATGCAGGTCGCCCGGCTGAACCCTGGTGTCACCTCGGCGAAGATCCGGCGGGACCTGGTCGCAGGGAACCTCGCAGCGATCTTCCGCGAGGTGAGCGGCGGTGGAGGGCTCTCCCACATCGGCCGCTTCACCGGACGCGCCTGGACGACGCTGCTCACGCCGGGGAACTACCTGCTCGTCGATGACAGGGCGCCGCGCCCGGTCCGATCGCGCGGTTCCACCGGTTCGGTTGAGCCAGCCGGGCCAGCCTCGCGTACACAAGCGACACGAAGGAGACCAAGATGCGGAAGACAACGGTGCTCGTCGCGGTCGTCGCCGCGGTCGGCGCGGGCGCAGGTTAAACGGCGGCCTCCGGCAGCTCGGCGGCTCCCGGCCACCCCGCCACAACCACGGTACGACTCGCAGTCGAGTTCGGCCCGGACCCCCGGATCGACCTCGGCCGCCGCGGCCCGAGCCCCGGTGACCCCACGTCCTCTCCGACCGCCTGCTGAAGGGCGGGAAGGAGGTCGGCCACACCGGCGGCTCGTGCCTCCTCACCGGAACGGCGATTCCCGAAGAGGCGTGCACAATGACCTTCTCTCTCCCCGGCGGGATCGTCGCGGGACAGTGGCTGAACACGCCGCCGACGAACAAGGTCGTCGCGATCACCGGCGGAACCGGATCTATCGGAACGCGCGCGGCGAGGTGGGCGTGACCGAATTCTCGCCCACCAGGGGTGCAGCCGTGTTCGTTCTCGCGGGCGTCAAGACCTCGCCCTGACCGGCGAGAGCCGCATGAGCTCACGCGCGCGCCTTTGAGCCCGCGTCGCGAAGCCGAAGCTGCCGGACTGCCGCGGCCGCCCTTCCTTCCCCGGAGGATCGATCCCGGTCGCGGGCCGCGCTACTCTTGCCTCGTGCGGGTTCTCGTGCTCCTAGGGGTCGCGGCGACCGTCGCCCTCGTCGTGGTCGACTCCTCTCCGGCTCGGCCACGGCCCGCGCTGCGCCTCTCAGAGCGGTCGCCGCTCCTCCTCCGGGGCACGCACTTCAGGCCGACCGAGACCGTCACCGTCCGGGTCCGTCTCGACCGTGCGACATACCGGCGGATCGTGCGCACGACCAGGACCGGCGCGTTCAGCGTGGCGATCGAGACGCCGCTCCCGTACGACCCGTGCACGACCTCGTTCGTCGCGCTCGCCGCGGGCTCTGCCGGCGACAGCGCAGCGTTGAAGCTGCCGCTCCGCGCCTGCCCACCGGCGTAGGCCGGCGGGAGGGCCACACGGGACCCTCCCGCCGGCGCTGCTTCAGCGCCTACTTCTTGACGCCGTGGTCCTTGATGTCGCTCGGGCACGGCGTGACCGAGAAGTACTTCACGCTGTCCGCCGGGTTGCCCTTCGAGCCGTTACCGCCGTTCTCGGAGCTGTAGCGCTGGGAGAAGACGTCGGACTGCTCGCAGATCGGATTCCGGCCTGACTGGAGGTTCGTCGGGCCGCCGGAGCCGCGGCCGTTCCGGGCATCCGTCCAGACAGCCATCGTCTGCTCGCCGCCTCGCTCGTCGCCGTTCGGGTTCTTCGGGCCCGCCGTGTTGCCGGTGTAGTCGCCGGCAAAGAGGCCCGCACGGAACGAGTAGTCGTAGTTCGACCCCAGATCCGAGATCTGGAAGTTCCGGAACGGGAGCGTCGCCGTGTCCTGACCGTTGCCGGGAACCGGCCCGGCCCCGGGGTCGAAGCCGGTCACGCCCGTCGGATTGACGACCGCCTCCGGCGCGAGGCACTGCTTCGCACCCGCCGGGACCGGCCCGGAGCTCGAGACGGTCTGCGTCTGCGTGATCTGGCACTGGGCTCCCCAGTACCAGACGAGGTAGTTCCCCGTCTCCGTGCGGCTCGTCGGCCATTCGCCCGTGGTGGAGGTCGTGTCGAGACGCCGGTCCTGGAAGGTCACGTTCAAGGTGCCCTTCTGGCTGATCGAGACGAACGGGAAGAACTGGTCGTTCCCGGTGTTCGTTGTCGGGCAGCTCGCCGCGTTGCCGCGGATGCTGTTCGGGTTCCGGCCGCAGTCGCGGCTCGCCGGGGTTTGCGACGCGTCGTTGTTGACGCGTGTCGGCCCGATCCACGTGTTCCCGCCGTCCGTCGACTTGTAGAAGAAGACATCGTTGTTCGAGTTGCGGATCGTTCCGTTGCGGTTGTCGTACAGAACCACGTAGACATCGTCCGCGAAGCCGCCGTCGCGCTTGTCCGCGACGATCGAGTTGAAGATCGGGTCGGCACGGAAGCACGTGTTCGTGAGGACGGCGCGAGTCGAGCCCTGGCCGCGGGCGCTGCAGTCGGTGCGACCGTTCACCGCCCGGGGCTCGTTGACGTCGTAGAGCGTGTCCACGCGGGACGGTGCCGAGAAGGTCTGGCCGCCGTCGGTCGAGTGGACGACCAGGTACTGATCCTCGTCCGCCGTGTCCCCGTTGATGAAGCCGACCCAC
The DNA here is from genome assembly GCA_038237515.1 of Gaiellales bacterium. Taxonomy (GTDB): domain Bacteria; phylum Actinomycetota; class Thermoleophilia; order Gaiellales; family Gaiellaceae; genus JBBQDZ01. Next base: position 21,909 of record JBBRYP010000041.1, on the reverse strand, counting down.
AGCTCGCCCGTCGTCGGGCTGACCGTCGGCTCCGAGCCCTGGCTGTCGGAGCAGCGGCCTCCAAAGAGGCAGAATGCCCCACTGCCCGCGATGTACCGCGGCGGCGACCAGGACCGTGCCTGGTCGTCCGAGTAGCTCAGGTAGATCTCGGCGGATCCATTGGCCGAGAACAGCGAGTAGGTGACGTAGAGGCGATCCACCCCGACAGTGGGTGCCTGGCAGGCCGCCGAGGTGCGCGTGATCGGCGTGAAGCACTGCGGTTCGACATCATGCGGCCGCGGTCCCGCCGTGATCCACTCCTTGTCGTACGCGGGGACGCTCCCGTTGAGGACGGCGTCGTTGTCCTGCTGGAACGCGACCGTCCCGTCGCCCGGCCTCCGCGGATCGCCGGTGCCACCGCAGACGGCGTCGTTCGGGCCGGGTCCTACCGCGATAGCGACGCAGGGCCTCGTCCAGGTGAACCCTCCGTTCGTCGAGCGATTGACCCAGACGCCGCTCGTGTCGTCTGTCCGGTTGAAGTTGATCTGCGCGTAGTACACGATGCCCGCGCGGTCGAAGACCGTGACCGGGTCGCCGCCGCCGTCGAGGTTGTCGCCACTCGGCAGCGACGGGAACGGCGTGATCCCGTCATACCAGTGGTTGCCGTTGTCGGTCGACGAGTAGAAGCCGGACGTCCCCCAACCGAGGCGGTAATCGTTCGCTCCCGCCACGTAGTTCTTCGGGGCGTTCGGGTTCTGGTCGACCGTCGTCTCGTCCTGCGGCAGGCAGGAGTAGTCCTGGTTCAGCCGCCGGTCGGCGCCGTTCGACTGCTTCTCCGCCTCGTCGATGACGCGGCGGTCGAGCGGCTTCGGCTGCTCGTCGATCTTCCCCGCCTGGGGGCACTCGGTGATGGTCGTCCCGTAGCTCACGTCCTTGAAGTCGACTGCACCGGAGACGACGGCCGCGCCGTCGTCGTCCTCGAACAGGCCCGGGTAGCTCGAAGCGGACGTGCCGCCCCACAGGACGACGAAGCCGCACAGCGCCAGAAGCGCAGCAAGAAGGCCAAAACGTCCTCTCACTCTCTTTTCCTCCTCCTTAGGCTCGGCGGCGTCCGCCGCCCGAGGGCGACCATACGCCGCTGCGGCAGCAGTTGCAATCTCAGGCAAGGCCGCTCACGAGGCGGCGATGTGCAGCTGCTGGCGTCGCGCGAGCGCGAGCGTCTGCGCGAGGCTGACCTTCCCTTCGAAGCCGTTGAGGGTGAGCGACGCCGTCACGTTCCGGTAACGCCAGGCGATCGTGAAGAAGCGGACCGGCACGAGAGCCGGCTGAACGTAGGTGACTGCGATCGCCGCATCGCCCGTCTTCGGCACCTCGAGGCGACGAAGTCGCACCGCCGCGATGCTCGCGAGCTCGACGCCGTACGCGCGAAGGTCAGACCTCGCGCCGCCCGTCCCGGTGAACACGTCGGCCCGCGACTCGACGACGAGCGGCCCCGGCGTCGAGCTCGAGCCTCGTCTCCGGAGCCGGACGATCCAGCCCCCCTCCCGGCCGAAGCGACTCTGGTCGGAGCGCACGGTGCCCTGATTGTCGAGCCTGACCTGCGGGCCGCGGTAGAACCACGAGAAGCCGCGCGGCAGGTCCCGGGTCCGGAGCACGAGGTCGGGGAGCCGGGCCTGCGCGATCGGCCTCGGCCCGCCGCAGCCGGCGAGGAGGAGGGTCGCCGCGATCAGGGCGAGCACCGGTCCCCGAGTCACGCGGGAACAGTACTCCCGCTCGAGCGAAGCCACGTGACACGTTCAGGCGGGCCCGACCGCGGCGCCGTCTCTCGCGTCGAGCCCTGATCGGCTCCCGCGTCAGAGCGTCGCCGGCGCGAGTCTCTCGGCGAGCGGCGCGAGCAGCTTGAACTCGATCTCGGGCGAGCGGTCGAGCAACGAACGGAAGTTGTGCGCGCTGATCGAGAGCAGCCGCGACGGTGCTGTCAGCGTCACTGTTGCCGTCCTCGGGCGACGCAGGATCAGCGCCAGCTCACCGAGAAAATCGCCGGGCGCGAGCGTCGCGACCAGACGATCCCGGCGCCGCACCTCGGCTCCACCTTCGAGGAGGACGAAAAACGAGTAGGCGACAGGAGTGTCTTCGTGGATCAGGGTGTGCCCGGCCGGAAGATCGATCTCCACGGCGAGCTTCGCGATCGCGGCGAGGTCGCGTTTCGAGCAGCCGGAGAAGAGTGGCACCGCCGAGAGCCTCTGGGCTGCTGCGGCTCTGCCGAGTGCCATCGGTGCAGTGTAGGTATGCGGGGCGGCAACGATTGCGGGCAAACCCGGGACCGCGGCCGACGCGTGGCGGGGAGACGCCGCTATGCGGCCGTCGCTTCACACCAGGCGAGCACGTCGGCGAAACGCCGCTCGGCGAGTGAGCCGAAGAGCCGGTCTCTCGTCAGCTTCGCGCGACTCGTAGCCGGGCTCGCGATGCCGGAAAGGAGCCGCGCCTGCTGCCTAGGGGTGCCCAGCGCGTCGGGATGGCTGGCGCGCAGCGACGCGAGCGCCTCGGCGTCGGTGACCGTCTCGATCGGCGGCTTCGGCTCCGCCTCGGGAAGCTGCTGCGCGCGTCCGGTCAGGCAATTGCTGCAGTGCCCGCAGCGCGCCTGCCGGGTCTCGCCGAAATATCCGACGAGGGCGCTCACCTGGCAGCCGTCGTTCGTTACCAGGCCGAGCACGTTCTCGATCCGCCCGGTCTCCGCCCGCTCCCGGCGGGCGAAACGCTCGAGCAGGCTCTCGACGAGCTCGTTTCCGGGGCCCGGCCGGGCGATGAGGGTGTAGCGCTGACGCAACTCGGACGGTTGGAGCTCCACCAGGCCCTGCTGGTCGAGGTATTCGAGCGCGGCCACGATCCGGCGTCGCTCCTCACCGAGCTCCGCCGCTGCGTGGTCGGGCGCAAGCGTCGTCCAGGTCCGGCCCGTCTTGCCGGCCGCGATCAGGCGGCGCAGGAAGGCGGCCCGAGATCCGTCGAAGCGCCCGAGCACTTCTTCGAGCGACGCCGCGCCGAGCGGGCGGAGCCGGTAACCCGCATAGAAGGGAGTGCCTTGTCTGAGCACTCCGCCGAGCTCGAGGTAGGTGAGGACGGTCTTGAGAACGAGCGGCCGCAGGTCGTGGCGAGCGGAGAGCTCGTACTCGGAGAGCGCGAACTCCGTGCAGGCGGGATGGTCCAGCACTTCGGCAAGCAGGCCCGCGAGCGCCTCCCGCGTCGGCGTGTCCCCGAAGGCGAAGTTCTCGAGCGTCGGCACGTCGTCCGCGCAGGCAAGGAGCTCGCAGATGCTCTCCCTGCCGTCGCGCCCGGCGCGTCCGATCTCCTGCGAGTAGGACTCTAGGCTCTTTGGAAGGTTGTAGTGGTAGACGTAGCGGACGTCGGCCTTGTCGATTCCCATCCCGAAGGCGATCGTCGCCACGACGATCGCCTTCCCCGAGCTCGCCCACCAATCCTGCACCGCGTCTCGCTCCTCTGCGCCCATGCCGGCGTGGTAGGGCCGGGTGGGCAGTCCCGCGGCGGCCAGTCGCTCGGCGATCCGCAGCGCCGTTCGCTGGAGGGTGACGTAGACGATCGCCGAGCCGGGCGGACGCTCGCGCAACCGCTCCACCAGCTGCCCGTCCCGCTCGCCGGCTGTGACCGGCGTCATGAGCACCGTCAGGTTCGGCCGGTAGAAGCCGGTGACGACCGTGTCTGCTTCGTCGATCCCGAAGCCGGCCCTGATGTCCGAGACGACCGCCGGGGTGGCTGTCGCGGTCAGCGCCAGCACGCGTTCGGCTGCGAGCTCGCGGGCGCGTTCGGCGAGCTTCAGGTAGTCGGGCCGGAAGTTGTGGCCCCACTCGGAGATGCAATGCGCTTCGTCGACTGCGAAGAGCGAGATGCGGGTGCGCGCGAGCTGAGCGAGGAAGCGCTCGTTGTTGAAGCGCTCGGGTGCGACGTAGAGAAGCTTCAGAGCCCCGGCGCGAAGCCGCTCGAAGATCTCACGCTGCCCGGCGGCGTCGAGGCTGGAATCGAGCCGGGCGGCGTCGATCCCGCTCCGCTGCAGGAAGTCGATCTGATCCTTCATCAGCGCGATCAGCGGCGAGACGACGACCGTCAGGCCGTCGAGCAACAGCGCCGGCAGCTGGTAGCAGAGGCTCTTGCCGGCACCGGTCGGAAACACCGCGAGCGCCGAACGCCCGGCGAGGAGCGCGTCGACGACCTGCTCCTGTCCCGGACGAAAGGAGTCGAAGCCGAACCTTGCGGCGAGCACCTCGAGTGGCTGCTGGGCCGGGGGTGCGTAGCGGGACACGCTGGTGAGGGTAACGGTATGCGCCCCTTCCGGAACCTCCCTCTTCGGCACTGCGCCCTTCCGGCCCGCCGCGGCAAAGTCGCCTCGCTCGGAGCCGACCGGACGTGGCGGATCGCACCCACGTTAGCGGAGGGAAAACCACGCGTAAATGCTCTGTAATTCGGGCTCCTAGCATCTGCCGCTGCGCCTGATGTTGACCTACTTTGCGTCAGGCGAATGTCCGACTGGGGGGTGACGACATGACTGCGCAGAAGGAGGCTTCGGGGACATACGAGGCTCCAGCCTTGACCGTCCTCGGCCCGGCCCAGGACTTGACCAAAGGCGGCCGGACGGGGTCGATCAACGACTCGCCGTTCCCACACCCGAAGTCCGGGTAGTACGCAGCGGCGAACAGGCTCTCCATGGCGGCGGATCGTGCCCCGGTCCGTCGCCGAGCCGTGAGCCGCTCAGCTTGGCGGCGCCTCGGCAGACGAGCACCCCTGGTGCAGCTCGATCCCAGGAGCCACCCCGTCTGGTCCCTGCAGAAACCGGAAACCGATGACCACGAGCGTGGCGGGCTTCTCGCAGACATCGGCCTCGGGCGGGATTAGCAAGGCAAAGGGTGGGAAGACCACGTCACGTCCGGATCGAGCGATACACCCACATTCCAGGAGGCGCTGCAGATGCACGAGTGGGCATTGCCAAGAAGGTGTCTGGCGGCTGCGGTCGCGACGATGATCGCGGCCGCGATCACGGCTGCGACTGCGGGTGCTACGCCGTTCAGCAACACCACCCCGATCACGATCCCGGACTTCGGCACCGCGAGTCCCTACCCGTCCACGGTCACGGTCTCGGGGCTGAGCGCCGTCACGAACGTCAGGGTGACGCTGAACGGGTTTAGCCACACCTACACCAACGACATCGGAGTCCTGCTCGTGGCTCCCGGCGGGCAGAACGTGGTGCTCATGGACGCGGCGGGTAACGACGTTCAACCGGCATGCTCCGTCAGCAACCTCACCCTCACCTTCAACGACGCCGCGGCGGCGCCGCTACCGAACGACGGCTGTTTCGGCAGCGGGACGTACAAGCCGTCGAATTACTTTCCGGCCGACACCTTTTCCGCCCCGGCCCCGAGTCAGCCGTACGGGACGGCGCTCGCGGACCTCGACGCCTCGACGCCCAACGGGACCTGGAGCCTGTATGTCGAGGACTTCGACAGCAAGGACAGCGGCAGCATCTCCGGTGGGTGGAGCCTCGACATCGGCTCGCCGACGGCGGTGCGGCTGAACGGGTTCCGAGCGACGCTGCGGGGGAACCGCGCCGTGCTGCGCTGGCGCACGGCGACCGAGGCCGACCTGCTCGGCTTCAACCTCTACAGAGTGGGCGCCGGGAAGCTCGTGAGGCTGAATCGCACGCTGATCACTGGTGTCTTCGGCGGCACCGCCGCGGGTCACGCGTACTCATTCCTCGACCGGGCCGGCGCTCGCGGAGCCGTCCGCTACCGCCTGCAGGCCGTGGGGCTCGACGGCGCGCGAACGTGGGTCGGAACAGCGACCACAGCGGCATCTTCGAGAAACTAGCGCCCGGTACCTGGCGCCAAGAAAGCCAACTCGTCGTTCAACGGCTGCTCTGCGCCCGCACGCCCCCCGGCGGATGTCCAACCCGGCCAGTACCAGGTGCTGATCGCCGAGACGGCGGGACGCACATTCGCGGTCTCCACCAAGGCTTCGATCCACTCGATCTTGCTTCAGACGACCGTCACGATCACCCGCTGAACCTCGTTGTTCGCGTAGCCGCCGACGTTCCATGCCTGCGCGGCCGGCTGCTCGCGTCCCGACTCGTCGCGGGCGCGACAGCAGAGCACGTGCCGTCGGGGCTCCACGGCGTTCCACTCGAAGCTCCAGCGACGCCAGGCCCACCTTCCGAGCTCGGGCGGGTCGAGCGTGGCGTCCTGCCACGTGGCGCCGTCGTCGGCGCTGACCTCGACGGCGGCGATCGGCGCGTGCCCCGACCAGGCACGGCCCTCGATTGGCAACTTGCCCTGCGACACCGTCCGCTCGCGAGTCATGAACTCAGGGATCCCGGGCGGCACCATCAGAGCGCGCGGAAGCATGCGCGACAGCGGCTCTCCTTGCTCGACGTCGGTCTGCCGGAGTCGATAGCCGCGCTCCTGCTGATAGCCGGTGAACGGCTCGTCGATGAGCGTGAGGCGGGTGAGCCACTTGACGTTCGTCATCCCGTACCAGCCAGGCACGAGCAGCCGGAGCGGGAAACCATGCTGGACCGGGAGCGCCACGCCGTTCAGCTCATAGGCGAGCAACACGTCGGGATGACGCGCGTCCGCGAGCGCCACGCTGCGCTGGAAGAACTGCTCTTCAGCGTTCTCGATGCCGCGGTCGAGCCCCGTGAACAGCACCTCCACGGCGTCCGATTCAGTCCTTGCGCGCTCGAGCAGGTCGCGCAGCCTGGCGCCGCGCCAGCGGCCGGTCCCGACGGCTTCGAGCAGCCAAGGCTGGCTGAGCGGGCGCGGCGTGAGTTGCGCGCGGCCGTTGCCGGCGCACTCCATCGTCGCGACGACCTCGGGCGCCGGCAACGCGCGGAGCTCCTCGAGACTCAGCGCCAGCTCCCGCGCAACGTGACCGTCGACTGTCAGGCGCCAGGTCAGCTCGTCGACGTGCGGGATGTCGTAGTGGATCAGCAGGTAGTGCAGCCCGATCGGCGTGATCGACTCGCGAAGCGCCTCGAGCGGCATCCCGTGGTTGCGCGTCGCGAGCTGGAGCTCTTCGAGGCTGATTTCACGGTCGCCGGTCATCGCGTTAGTATCGCTTGATGCCCCGCTACATCATCGTCCGCAGCTTCGACGTCGGCGAGGCGGAGATGCCGGCGGTCGGCCGGCGGTCGAGGGAGATCCTTGAGAACGAGTTCCCGGATGTCACGTGGGAGCACAGCCACGTCGTCGTCGACGACTCCGGGAAGGTGCGCACGTTCTGCATCTACGACGCGCCCAGCGAAGAGGTCGTTCGGCAGCACGCGGTGCGGTTTGGCCAGCATCAGCTCGACTCGATCGACGAGGTCGCGGGCGACGTCACGCCTGCGGACTTTCCGGCCGCCTGAGGTCCGGCACGTGAAAGAACGCCGAGCTCGCGAGAGCTAGGCGGCGGCGCAGCGTGCTCCGTCGCTCCGCGTCTTCCTCGGGTACGAGCTCGAGCGCCTCGCGGTAGAGGAGCGCAGCGTGATCCTTTGCCCAGCCGCGCTCGGCCTGCTCGGCGGCGTGGACGAGCTGCTGCACCGCGCGCTCGTAGTCACCGGCGTCGCGCCAGTGGCGCGCGAGGGCGCCCATCGCCTCGCCGGACGCACCCGCTGAGCGCTCGAAAAACTCCGCGACAAGCGCGTGGCGGCGCGCGCGGTCAGCGCGGGGCAGGAGGTCGTATGCGACGTCTCGGATCAGGACGTGCGTGAACGAGAACTGCTGCTGGCCCTCGATGATCGACCTCGGCTCTCGGCGGATGAGATCGCGACGCTCGAGCTCCACCAGCACTTGCTCGAGGCGCGCCCCGTCCTGGTTCATTGCGTGCAGCGCGCCGTGCCAGAACAGCTTGCCGACGACGGCCGCGTCCAGGAGCACTGCTCGTTCGTGCCGCGGCAGCGCGTCGAGACGCGCGGCGACGATCCCGCGGACGCTCGTGGGCAGCGTGCCCGTGGCAGTTTCATCGATGGTCGCCGCGAGCTGCTCGATGAAGAGTGGGTTCCCCTCAGCGACTCCGACCACGTAGTCCACACGGTCGACATCGCCGAGACGCCGCACTGCCAGCTCCCGCGCGTGCTGCTCGCCGAGCGGCCCGAGCGTCAGGGCCGTGTAGCCTGCAACCCCGGCACCCCAGCCTTCGCGAGCATCGAGGAACTCGGGGCGCGCGAGCGTGACGAGGAGCAGCGGGAGGCCGTGTACGCACCGTGCGATCGTCTCGATCAGGTCGACCATGTTCGCGTTAGCCCAATGAGTGTCCTCGAAGACGAGGATCGTCGGTTGCTCCCGTGCGACCGCCTCCAGGAACTGCCGCACCGACGAAAAGAGCACGTCCCGGTCGGCCGCTTCGTTCCCGGCATCGATCCCCACGATCACCCCGAGGTGCCCGGCAATGACGTCCGGATCGGCGTCGGCGTCGGCGAGCAGAGAGGCGCTTCGCGCGCGCAGCAGTTCCGCGATGACGGGTGCGGGATCGCTTTCGAAGACGCCGCACAGCTGCATCAGCTGTGCGGCGAGAGCACCATAGGCGCCGCTCTCGCGGTACGGCAGTGAGCGGCCGCGGACAGTTCGCGCGCCACACTCGGACGCGATCAACGCGAACTCGGTGACGAGCGTCGATTTGCCGACGCCTGCCGGTCCGAAGACCGAGACGAGATGCGGCAGCCGATCAAGGGAGACTCGCTGCCAGAGCGCATCCAGGATCGCGATCTCGGAGGCGCGGCCGACGATCGACCAGTCCGCGAGCGGTCGCTCGCCCGCTTCAGTGAGCGCGTGTACCGCAACCCACGCCGTGATCGGTTGCATTTTTCCCTTCGCGACAACGGACTCCGCTCGGTCGTACGCGATCATGTCTCTCGTCTCGAGATATGTCTCCTCGCCCACGACTATCGCGTTTACGGGAGCCGCCGCCTGCAGGCGCGAAGCCGTGTTAACGACGTCGCCAGCGACCATTGACTCACCGAGCGCCGGCCGCGCTCCGAGCGAGACCACCGCGTCGCCCGTGTTGACAGCGATCCGGATCTGCAGGTCACGGTCCGTGAACTCGCCGACGCTGTCGCGGATGACAAGCGCCGCGCGTACCGCGCGTTCGGCGTCGTCACCGTGTGCAAACGGCGCACCGAAGATCCCCATCACCGCATCGCCAATGAACTTTTCGACGACGCCTCCGAACGACTCGATCTCACGGCGGACCCCTGCGTGGTACGGGGTTAGCATGGCCCGCACCTCTTCCGGGTCGAGCCGCTCGGCCCGCGCGGTAAAGCCGACGAGATCGACGAAGATGACGGTCACGATGCGGCGCTCGTCCCGCGGCAGGCCTTCGCCGGCGAGCGGCGCACCGCACGCAAGGCAGAAGCGCGCGACTGCCGGGTTTTCCTGGCCACAGGCGAGACAGAACGGCATCGGCGAAGGGTACGGCCGAGGAGCCTAGCCGTACAAGCGCCGACGTATGGGCCGAAAGCGCGAAGATACATCGCAAGCGTCGGCAGAATGCCCCTCGGAGTCGTAGGCATCGCGCAATCATGCGATCGGAGGCGCACGCGGATAAAGCCGCTCTGCGGTCGCGGAACAGCACGCGGCGAGCGAATCGCGCTCGCTAGGAATCAGCACCCGCTGCTGCGGCCTCTCGGGCTCTCTTCGGTGAGTCGACCCCCAGCCCGTTCCGCGGCACCGCTCGGATGGCATCTGGAGGAGCCTCCTTGCTCCCGTGCCCAGAGTCTGGTCGTGCCGTCACGGTGTTCCCGGCGGGGAAGCTGGCGCCGCATCGCGGACTGAGGCGTAGCGTCCAGGCGCTGCCGGCGTGGCATCCGCGGAAAGAGCCGGGCGGGATCAGGGACGGCCCCGCCCGGCGACTTTCCTACCTCTCTAGGACAGAGGCTTCGTGCCTCACCAGCGAGTCAAGACGGACCGGATCCTGGTGCGCCGAGTCGTCTTCGAATCGTCGGTGTACTGCCGCGCGGCGATGCGAGCTGATTCCTTCACAGGCGAGACCTCCGAGCGCGATCGGAGGTTTCGGATCCATGCGACGAGCTTCATACCAGGCCCCCTCTCCCTTGAGCGAACTACGGCTCAGGGAGTCTACTCCGTAACTCGCGTGTCTATGGCTCGCGCGGCGCGCGCCGAGGGTGTCCTCTTCGGCGCGACCCCGGTGTGGCCGTGCAGAAAGTCGTAGAAGCCGACGCCGACGATCGTCGCAGTCCCCCGCAAGCGCGTGGACGAGGAATGGCCGGGGGTCCGCAGGAGCGGACGAGAGCGGCCCGACGCCAGGCTGCGGCCCATGCCTGTGGCGGGCTCATCCGCGACGCGCCTGGAGGCGGATCCCGTGACTGCTCCCGATCTCCTCGAGGAGGCTACTGGCGAGCTCGCGCTGAGTAGGAAGTAGCGCAACCGCCGACAGAGCAAGCTGCGCCTCCACGAGGCCAAGCTGCTTCGCCTCGAGCACGAAGCGAGCGTGCCACCGTGGGGCCGCCCGCTCGAACCGCGCCCGGTCCTTCTTGGCGAGCAGGCGGCAGACGTCGAGTGAGTCCGCGAGGGAGAGCTGCGGCAGCTCACGGGCGACGGCGAGCGCGATCAGAAGGTTCCCCGTGCTGAGCGCGCGTTGGAACTCGGCGTACGGAGAACCAGCGACACCCACGAACGCATGTTCGCACGTCTGTGCAGGCTAACGTTCAGCACCCGCGCTGCGTCTGGGACGGGTACGGTCAGGCCCGACCCCGAGGATCGAGGATCGAGGATCGAGGATCGAGGATCGAGGATCGAGGATCGAGGCATGAGCGTAGATGCGGTTGAACGCGAGCCCGGCCCCCGTAGTCGCCCTGCCGGCCGAGGCGCGCGAGCCCTCGATCCGGGCGCGGATCCTGGATTCCCGGTGGAGCGCGAAGGCGACGAGGATGTCGAGCTGCCCCGGTTCGTGAGTCGTAAGTCCCCTTCTGCTGGCGGGCGGCGGCGATCTCCTGCCGCAGGTGAGTTGACGGGCGGACCGCCTCCGCTCATCAACGACGATCACGGCCCATAGGTCCGCGCGTTCCTTCGCCCCGTAGCGGGGGCTCCCCAACGCGTGCCCGTGCGCACCCTCCCAGCTCCCCTCCACAGCCTCCCCGGCGGAAGGGCGGTCCCGCTCGGGCGGTAACGACGTCAACAGCTCGACGAGGCGAGGACAAGCGCTCGAGAGACAAAGGGACGGGGTGCTCCGTCGAGCCGCTCCGGCACGTGCGCCCACTGAGGCGGGATGCGGCCCTCCTCGACGCGGAAGAGCTCGAGGAGCCGCATGTGGCCGGCGGCGCGATCTTTGTTCCCCGACGTCAAGTAGATCCCGGGCTTCCCGACGCCGAACCGTTTGCCCGCTGTCGCCTCTGAAGAAAACAGAAACCGCGCCGGAACGGGGATTTCCTAGGAGCGGATGAAGGGACTCGAACCCTCGACCTTCTGCATGGCAAGCAGACGCTCTAGCCAACTGAGCTACATCCGCAGGTTGAAGCGATTGAGAGTAGCACCCGGCGCCCGCACTACTACCTCTTCGGGCGAAGCGGGGCTGCTTGCGACCCACCGCCGCCGAAGGCCCCCGTCGTCGTCACAGGTCCCGCGACGGGGGTCGGAAACGACACGGCGACGATCACGGGCACGGTCAATCCCAACGGCTCGACCACGAGCTGGCACTTCGAATGGGGGAACGACCAGGCTCTTCGGCAACATGGAACGACCGTCGGCGCCGATAGGACTTTCGTGACCATCGAGGTCTCGCCGCCGCCGCCCGTCGTGCTGCCCGACCTCGTCGTCAGCGACCTCGCGAAGGACTCGTTCACGGTCAAGAACCAGGGCGACGCGGCCGCCGGCCCGTTCCTGGTCTCGGTGACGAATTCGAACACGGGCACTGCTAGGCGGTCTCCAGAGAACCGAGCTACATCCGCGCCTCGAGGCCAGCTCCTTTTTCGCTACTCCGCCCGGTCGAGGGCCTCGTTGACGAGGCTGTCCGCGAGCTCGTTCTGGGCTCGTCGCACCGCCCGGTAGGTGACCTTGCCGACCTCACGCGCGAGCGCTGTCGCTTCCCGTGAGAGGTCTCGCAGAGCACCGTTCTTCACCTTGTACACGCCCGTCATCTGACGTACGAGGAGCTCCGAGTCGGAGACGACCTCCACCTCCTCGAGGCCGAGCTCGACCGCCCTGCGCAGGCCTTCCACCAGCGCGCGGTACTCGGCGACGTTGTTCGTCGCCACTCCGATCGCCTCGCCTCGGGCGTCGAGAACGGTGCCGTCCTGGGCCTCGAGCACGTACGCGAAAGCGGCCGGGCCGGGGTTTCCGCGTGCGCCCCCGTCGGTCGACAGGCGCGCGCTCACAGCAGTGCGTAGACGTCGAACGCAGGTTCCTCGTAGGGGTGGGCACGCTTGAGCGCCGCGACCACGTCCTCGTGGAGCTCCTCCGGGTAGACCGTCTCCAGCCGGAGCTCCGCGACGCGCTGCTCGCGGCCCGGCTCCCCCACCGACGGGTCTGTGCCCTCGCCGCCGAGGAAGGTTCCCGTGCCCGCTGCGTACCAGGAACAGCGCTCGTAGTCGCCGATCCGGCCGGCGCCGGCGGCGAAGAGCGCTTCGCGCACGGGGTCGAGGGCCTCGCGCGGGACGAAGACGACGAGCTTTCGGTTCACGTTTGTGCTCCTGTACGGACGGGAAACCACCGGTCATGGCATCGATGCAGGTCCAACCCCGGCCGACGCCGGAGGAGCGGCACGACCACCCCGTCGAGGTTCAGGTGGACGCGGAGTTGACCGTGCTCGCGGCGACGATCGAGGACTGGGCCGCCCCCCGGCAGAACTGGGAGTTCACGCTGCACGAGGGCCATGACTTCGGGCGCTCGAACAACGTCGAGGGTCGAATCCTCTTCGTCGGCGGCGAGCAGACGTCTTCCCTGTCGTTCCGCCTCGACCAGCTGGACGCCGCCGACGACACTGGCCAGGAGCTCGTGCTGCGCTTCGAGGAGCGCGACGGGATCACGAAGGTCGCGCGCCTTACCTCGAACGGCCTGGACGTGGAGCTCTTCCACATCCTCACTTTCACATAGGTCACTCCTTCGCGGGGAGCAGGACGCGCGGCACCTCCATCTCGGCGGGATCCTTCCCGGCGAGGATCACGTCCACAAGTGTCGCGAGAACCTCGGCGAGCGGAGTTGCGAGAGGCACCAGTGCGGGCCCGAGCAGGACGCCCATCGCCGACACGTTGACTAGCACGAGGAGCGGCGCGAGCGCGACCGCGTGCCCGACGATGCGGGGGCCGATCAGGTAGTCCTGGAGGATCCGGAGGCCGTAGACGGCGACCGCGGCGAGAACCGCGGCCTTCGTCGAGACGGTCAGGCCGACGCCGATCGAGACGACCGCCGCGGCAAGCGGCCCGACGATCGGGACGATCTCGACGATTCCCGCGAACGTCCCCAGCAGGATCCAGTACGGGAGGCCGATCGCCCAGAACGCGGTCGAGAGGGCGACGCTGACGATTGCGATCATCGTCAGCTGCGCGCGAACGTAGGCGCCCAGGCGCCGCTCGACGAGGTCCCAGGTATCGCGGACGGTGCGGCGGCGAGCGTGCGGCACGAGCGCGAGGACGAATCCCAGGATCCGATCGCGATCGAGCACCCAGTAGGCGGCGCAGGCGAGGACGAAGGCGACGCCGAGGAAGATCGCGAGCGCCTGCATCGTCGCCGAGAGCGCCGGATGGAGGAGCTCGTGCGGGGCCGGCAGGCTGCGGAGCGCCTTCTCGAGCCCGGTCAGGATCGTCCCCTTGATCCCGCCCGAGTGGCGCGCGGCGCGGGCGACGGCGGTGCCGGGAGAGTCGCCGAGCGCCGTCCTGGCCTGGTGGAGCGCCGGCGGCACGACGAGCCAGATCGCGGTGGCCGCTGCACCCGCGAGCACGAGGAAGTGCAACGCGAGGCCGGCGCCCCGGGGAACGCGTCGGCGGCGGAGGGCCTCGACTCCCGGGCGCAGCGCCGCGGCGAGGATGAAGGCCAGGAAGAGGAGTGCCAAGAGGACCCGCAACTGCCAGAGCGTCCGCGCCGCCACGAGCACGGCCACCGCGACGAGCGAGGCGGCGAACGCGGCGCTGGCGGTGCTCCTCACGCGATCTTTGTGGCCTGAAGCGCCTCGCCAGAAACGCTCTGACGCTAGGCCGCGAACCCGAAGCCTCTGCCGCTCCTCAGAGGTGCCTCTGACGAGCCTCTCAGGTCCCCCAGAGGTTCCCCAGAGGCAGAAACGAGAGCCTGCTGCGATCGAGACGGCTCTGAGACAGATTCCGGCAGCCGGCGGAATCGACGAGGGCGGCCGGACGGGCCTGCGCGGCCCGCCCCTCTCCGAATCGTGCCCCAGAGGACCGTCAGAGGCGCCCCAGAGGTACCTCAGAGGCAGCGACGAGAGCGTGCCTGAATCGAGACGGCTTTGAGACGAGCCACGGCTACCCGGCGAAGCCGACGAGCGCAGTCTCGGCGGGATCGCGACCCTCGAGGTCCGCGTAGAGCGAGGCGAGCGTGCGTGCCCCTCCCCCGCCACCGGCCGCGCCGTGGTTCTCCAGCCATCGCGTCGACTCCTCCGCCGAGAGAGCACCGAACTCGATGTTGGCCGCGCAGCGCCCCGGCCGCGCCACGGCCGGGTGGAGCTTCCGGATCTCCTCGTTCGTCGTCACGAGGACGAGCACTCGCAGGCCCTGCCCGATGAGGCCGTCGACGACGTTCAGGAAGCGCGAGAGGCCCTGGCCCATCGAGGCGCGCGCATCGGCGGCGAGCAGCTCGCCCGTGTCCTCGAGCACGAGCACCCGCCAGGCTCGGTCCTCCGTCGTCTCGTCCTCCTCGTCGGCCTCGACGACCGACGACATCGGAGACACGAAGCTCGTCCACCCGTGGGCGACCATCATCGGGAACGGCGGCTGCATGAGCACGGACATGAGGTAGTCGGCGTGCTGGCCGAAGAACGAGTCGGGGTCGACGATGTAGTGGAACTGGCACCAGTCGCGCCACTCCCAGGCGAGAGCCCGCAGCGCGAAGGTCTTTCCGGTTCCGGGCTCGCCGTGCCAGAGCACGAGCTGGCCTCCGTGGGCCGGCTCGAAGCCGCGCATGATCGCGGCCAGCTTCGCTCGCGTCGAGGCGGTGTAGTTCCCCGCGATCTCGTCCCAGCCCGGGACCCCGATCGCGCGCCAGGACGGCTGCGGGCCGTGCGGCCCGTACGTCCAGAAGGTCACCGGCACCTCGTGCGCCGAGCTCGGGTCGGGCGCCGTCAGCCGCTCGCGCAGGAGCGTGAAGGCCTCCTCGACTGCGTCTGCACCGGGCGCTGCGACGTGCGCGTAGACGTGGGCGCCGGAGAGCGTCACCTGGAGCAGGGCTGCGTCGAGCTCGTACAGCGCGCTCTCCTGACGGCGCTGCGAGACGCGCAGCAGCGGGCTGCCGAGTGACGCGAGCGCTTCGAGCGACGTCTCCGAGGTCGGCCAGCCCTCGGTCCGGACCTCGCGGTAGCCGCCCGCGAGGGCGCGGTCGAGGAAGATGCTTGCCGGCAACGCGTCGGGCGAGTCGACGCCGTGGGCGAGGGTGAGATTCGGGCGCCGCCGCTCGTCCGTCATAGGAGAAAGCGTAGGCCCGTCAGGAGGCGGTGTCGATCTGCGCCTTCTGGAGGCGTCCCGAGTAGTCGACGTAGATCGACTTCCATTCGGTGAAGACGTCGAGCGCGGCCTGGCCGGCCTCGCGGTGGCCGTTGCCGGTGTCCTTCGTGCCCCCGAAGGGCAGGTGCACCTCGGCTCCGATCGTGCCCGCGTTCACGTAGGTGATGCCGGCGGCGAGGTCGCGCACGGCGCGGAAGGCCTTGTTGACGTCGCGGGTGAAGATGGCGGAGGAGAGGCCGTACCTGACGCCGTTTGCGACGCGGATCGCCTCGTCGAGGTCGGCGACGCGGATCAGCGCCGTCGTCGGGCCGAAGATCTCCTCCTGGGCGATCCGCATCCCCGCGTCCACCTCTCCGAAGACGGTCGGCCGGTAGAAGAAGCCGCCGTCGAGCCCGTTCCCGTAGGCGATCTCGCCGCCCGTCAGCAGGCGCGCGCCCTCGTTCCGGCCGATCTTCGTGTAGGCGTCGATCTTCTCGAGCGCGCTCCGGCTGATCACAGGCCCGATGTCCGAGTCGTCCTTCCAGCCGGCGCCGAGGCGCAGCCGCTCGGCGGCTGCCACGAGCCTTCGCTGGAGCTCGTCGTAGGCGCCTGCCTGAACAATCACGCGACTAGCCGCGGTGCAGCGTTGACCCGAGGTCCCGAATGCCGACCAGACGATTCCCTCGACGGCGAGGTCGAGGTCGGCGTCGTCGAGGACGACGATCGCGTTCTTGCCGCCGAGCTCGAGGTGGACGATCTTGAGGAGGTCGGCGGCCGCGTGCGTTACCGCGATCCCGGTCTCGCGGGAGCCGGTGAAGGTGATGACGGGGACGTCCGGGTGCCGGACGAGCCGGTCGCCGGCATCTTCGCCGAAGCCGTGCACGACGTTGACGACGCCCGGCGGCAGCCCCGCATCCTGGAGCAGTTCGACGAACCGCTCCGCGAGGAGCGGCGTCTCCTCGGCGGGCTTGAAGACGACGGTGTTGCCGCAGACGAGCGCCGGCGTGATCTTCCACGAGGGGATCGCGATCGGGAAGTTCCACGGCGTGATCACGCCGACGACCCCGATCGGCACCCTGACGCTCATGTTGAACTTGTCGCGGAGCTCTGACGGCGTCGTCTGACCCCAGAGGCGGCGTCCCTCGCCGGCCATGTAGAGGGTCATGTCGATCGCCTCCTGGACGTCTCCGCCGGCCTCCGCCCTGACCTTTCCCATCTCACGCGTGACGAGATCGGTCAGCGCCTCCTTCTCCTCGATCAGGAGCTGCGCGAAGCGGTAGAGGATCTCGCCCCGGCGCGGGGCGGGGACGAGCCGCCAGTCCTCGAACGCCTCCCTAGCAGCGGCCACGGCGCGATCGACGTCGTCCGCACCGGAGCGCGGGAAGGTCCCGACGGTATCGCCCGTCGCCGGATTGATGCTCTCGAAGGTCTCGGCGCCGGCGGCGTCGACCCACTCGCCGCCTACGAGGTTCTTGAAGGCCTTCGCCCCGAGAATCGCCACGCGGCAATCCTACGTGGGTCGATCAGGCGCTCTCGGGGATGTCCGTGTCGGGGAAGGTGCCCGAGACCCGCTGGCGCCGCCGGTCGCGCGTCACCCGCTTGCCGCCGAACTCCCGGCCGTTGCGCCGGTCGTCGCCCTGGCGGCGATCGACGATCACGGTCACGTTCGGGTTGGCCCGGTAGTACTCGACCATCTTGTCGTAGAGCTCGTCGACGAGCTCGCGCGGGATCACGCAGTAGATCATCCTGGCTCTGATTGTAGGGCGGCCGTCGGGGCGCGCCATCCCCCCACCGGGTTTACGGCCGCGGTCAGCGGCGGGCGACATTCGGGTGCAGGCGGCCCTCGTCGTCGACCTCCGCGTTCCACTGCTGGAAGGAGGCGTCGAGCGCCTCGAGCTCCGTCCCGCGCTCGGCGAGGCGCACGGCCTGCAGCGAGTCGAGGCTGACGCGGTACTGGTACCAGGAGATCTCCCACGCGACGGTGATGACGACCTCCTTGTTGACGCCGGAGAGGTGCACGATGCTCGCGTTCGGCGCGCCCAGGCTCTTGGCGATCCCCGCAACTGTCCGCCGGTAGGGGCTGGAGTTGAAGTGGTCGGCCGCCTCGGCGAGGGCGGCCTCGCGCGGCGACATCCGGCGGCGCGCGGGTGTCGGCGTCGCGGGCTCGGCAGCGGAGCCGTGGCGGCGCGGCTCGAAGGCGCCCGCCCGGCGGGTCTCGAAGAGCCCGGCGAGAAGACCTCGGCGGCGGCGCTCGGGCTGCATCGTCGGCACGCTCGGGCTGCCCTCGCGGATCCAGCCGTGCTCCTGGGCTTCCTCGTGGCAAAGCGGGCAGACCTCCACGAGTTCCGAGCCGAGGCCCGGGGCAAAGCGCGTGGCCAGCTCGCCCATCAGCAGCGTGCGCTCGCAGACGGCACAGGTCTTGACGGCGAGACTCGGCATGGGCCGCGACTATATCTCGCCCCCGGTCGCCCGCAGAGCCGCGGTTGGGGAGGAACCCCTGCACTCCCCGGCACGGATCTGTCACACGCGCGTGCGCGCTACCTGGGTACGCTCGACGCGGGTGGCGGGTGGTCTCAATCCCCAACCTGGGTGGCGATGTGGGGCGAGAAAGGCTCGCCGTCTCCGTCTCCGTCTCCGTCTCCGTCTCCGTCTCCGTCTCGTCGTCTTTGCGGGTTCGGGGAAGCCGCGGACGCGCACCTCCCCGCGCTAGCCGCATCGGTTATCCGGCGCGTCTCCACTCCCCGGCCCAGACGAAGCCACGGATGTTGCAGGCGTCGCCGCCACCCGCAGGGGCGAGGGTGAGAGTGCTGCCGCTGACGGTCCAGCGGTAGTCCGCAACCGGGCCGTTGGGATAGCACCACCAGCCGCCTTCGGCGAGCTTGTCGCTGAACGGGTGAGAAACGACTTCTGTACCGACATGAAGCCTGCTCGTGGTCGCGGTGAAGTCGGAGAGGAAGACAAAGCCGTTGCCGGTTCTGTTGCTTGCCGGATAGACGAATCTGCCCGGGAACTGGTCGCGAATCCACCGCTTCTCGAACGTGATGCGGTAGACGCCGGACGGGGTGAACGTGGACGTCGGGTTGCCCTTCGACCCGGGCTTTGGGGCGCTGGACGTGTCAATCGAGCGCTGCCAGGTGCCGGCAAGCCCTGCCGGGGGCGGTGATGCGGGCGCTACCTGCGCGACGACGGTCCCGGTCGCGACGCTGCCATCTTTTGCCTTCGCTCGGATCTGCAAGCGGTGACGACCTGGAGCGAGCCAGGAAGTGACGAGGTAGCCGCCGTCGTCGGCGTAGCTGTGAGGAGGATTGCGTTCAGTCCAGCGCACCGCGCCGCCGTCGATCAGGAAGTCGACCCGGGCCACCTTTGCTGAGGGGATGCTCGGCAACGCCAACCAGTGGATCCAACGCGGCAGCACCGTCTTTCCGGTCAACGTCGATCTCACGGTGAACGCCGATGGTTTCTTCTCTGCACTGGGCCGATCCGGCTACCAGAACCGAGGAGACCGCGACAAGGGCGGCGGCGACGAATTTCGAGGTACGCAAAGGACTTACTCCCTTCGGACATGTTCGTTGTGGGCGTCAGCACGCCACATTCGTGCACTGCGCAGGGTTACCGTTGCCCGCGGCGCGGTTTCCCCCGCCGTCGAGGACGCCGGCGACGGCTTCGATGCCGAGGTCGCCGTTGTGGAGCGCGAGGTTTCGCGTCAGCGTCGTGGCGGGGCTGTCAACGTCGATGCCGTCGTCCTTCGCACCGGTCACGACGTTGCCTTCCAGGAAGGTATCCAGCACAGGCCCAGCCTGATCGGTGCCGATCGCGATCCCGTCGACGCCTGCGGACCGGACGACGTTGCCCCGGAACACGTTGTGCATGACGGGCGCCCCGTAGGCGTCGAGCCGGATGCCGCTGGAGAGGGTGCCGGCGACGCTGTTCCTCGCGACGAGGTTGCCGCCTCCGCCTTCGATCGAGATCCCGAATCCACAGCCCTGGCCGTCGTCGCACCCGAGCGCGTCGGTCACGAGGTTGTCGAGGACGCTGTTGTCGTTCCCGTCGACGAAGATGTCGTCGCTGTTCCTGAACACGCGGTTGCCGGTGACGGTATTCCGGTCGGAGCCGAAGATCGCGATCCCGGCGAAGTTCTCCGACACCGCGTTGTGCTCGACCAGCGTGTCGGTCGAGCCGCCGACGGAGATGCCGTCCTCGCCGTTGCCGGCGACGACGTTGTGCACGATCCGGTCGTGGTCGGAAACGAAGTCGCCGATCCCGCCGGCAGCGTTCCCGGTCACGGTGTTCCTCTCGACGAGGTTGTAGTGATTCTCACCGAAGAAGATGATTCCGAACGCACCGTTGCTCGCGGCGGTGTTGCCCACCAGACGATTGCCGTCGGAGTTCTGAATCCGGATGCCGGCCCTACTGTTCCGCGTCGAGACCAGCCCGAGAAGCGCGTTGCCAGACGGGCCGTCGAGCCTGGCCCCGAAATCGAACTCCTGGATCGTCCCGTCCTTGATCGTGACGCCGTCGTACCCGTCGTTCCGGATCCCGATGTCGGGGCTGGCCGATCCGGGCGTCGCGTCGCCGTCGACCGTGTTCCCGGCGAGGTCGAGCGTGATGTTGTCGGCACCGATGACGATGCCGTCACCAGCGCAGTCGACCAGATCGCGATCGAGCTTGGTGTCGGTCGTGATGACCGCGCCGCAGCCCGGCTGGGCGGTGGGCGGCCGGCCCTGGGCGAGCGGCTGCCCACCTCCGAACGCGAACGTTGCGATGAATGCTGCGACCACAGATCCGCTGAAGAGTCTCGTCCTCATGCTGATTTCTCCGTTCTGTGTCGGTAAGCCCGCTGTCCAGAACCGCTTGGCGATCGGAGATTGGTGTTCACGGGGTGCGCCCCCAGTCGGGCGAGAAGTTGCCCTGAGTCGTCGTGAGCTGACGGACGCCCATGCCGTCGCTACGCATGACGAAGATCTCGGGGTAGGCGGTCGTCGAGAACCTCGAGAAGGTGATCCACTTCCCGTCCGGCGAGAACGAGGACGACTCCTCTCCGACTGACTTGGGCTCGGGGTAGCGCGTGAGCTGTTTCAAGCCGCTGCCGTCGGGGTGGACGGTGTAGATGTTGCCGTGCTGGCGCTTGGCTCCCGCGACTCGAAAGAGGATCAACCGGCCGTTGGGAGACCAGTCCGGTCGGGCGCCGCCGGCGTTCAGGCTCCACGGCGTGAGCTGGCGCTGCCCCGAGCCGTCGGCCTCGATCACGAAGAGCGCCCGCCCGTCAGCCGGCTCACCTAGCTTCGAGTTGTGGACTTCGAAGACGAGTTGCTTGCCGCCCGGCGACCAGGCCGCGCCCTCGACGTCGGCCGAGAAGGGCTTCGACGCGGTGATCGCGGTGAGCGGACGCGCCGCTCCGCCGTTCGCGTTCATCAGGTAGATCTCGGCGTGCTCGATCTGGTCGTTCTGCACGCGTCCCCAGCCACGCGAATACGCGATCTGGTTGCCGTTTGGCGCCCAGGCGGGCTGCGCTCTGTCGTCGCCCGCCGGGCCGAGCCGCCGAAGGCCGGTTCCGCTCGCGGCGACCGTCCAGACGTTGCAGCGGTCGAAGCAGCGGTGGAACGCGATCCTCGAGCCGTCGGGCGACCACTCAGGGCCACCGTCGTACACACGGTGGGGTCCAGTGGTCAGCTTGCGCAGGCCGGTTCCGTCCGCGTTGACGACGAAGAGCTTGCCCTGATGCGTGAAGGCAATGGCTCCGTTGTTGCCCGGACCCGTCGCCTGCGCGAGCGCGGCCACGGCTCCTGCGACGGCCGCAGCGGCGGCGACCGCCGTGAAGGCTGCTCTTGCTCGGCTGTTCACTCATAGCCCCTTCGTTCGGATGAGGTGCACGATCAACCGTGCTCTGCCGAGCATGCGGTCAGCCACTATCGCCTCCCTACCGAACGGCTACCGTCCGGCGCGTGCTCGAGTTCCGCATCCTCGGGCCGCTCGAGGTCGTCGGGGAGCGGGGGCCCGTCAAGCTCGGCGGGCCCAAGCAGCGCGCGACGCTCGCGATCCTGCTGCTCGGCGCGAACCGGGTTGTCTCTGTCGACCGGCTCGCCGACGATCTCTACCGGGGCGCCGCCCCGTTCACGGCCGTCACACAGGTGCAGCGGCAGATCTCCGAGCTCCGCAAGGCGCTCGGGCCTGAGCCCTGGATCGAGACGCGCTCCCCCGGCTACCTGCTGCGCCTATCGCCCGACCAGCTCGACCTCGGCCGGTTCGAGCGCCTGACCGAGCAGGCGGCTCGCGCGCTCGGCCAGGCGAAGGCG
>JBBRYP010000040.1:0-40570 GCA_038237515.1 Gaiellales bacterium | reverse complement strand
TTCCTCGGCTCGCCCTACTCCTTGCCGAGCAGAGCGAACGCGACTCAGCGTCCGCTCGTGAGAGCACGCCGCGCGCTCAACTGGTCCGGGCAGCGCCGCCACAAGGACGCACCACCAGGTTGTTGAACGATCCGGGCTAGCGCGGCGCCGGCACGATGTTGACGTAGCGGTTCACGGTGCCGGCGCCCCAGGTTGCGACCACGACGGGTCGTCGCCGTCGGCGGTTGCCGCAAGAGCGCCCACGGCCCGGAGCTCGCCCTTGGCGTTGTAGGCGGCGGCGACGACGCCGCTCAGAGGCCCGCGTCCGGGACCTCCGCGACCAGGTCGGGCGAGCCACCCGGCGCCCAGGAGAAGAACTTCGTCAGCGGGTGCCTGGCCGCGGTAGACCGCTGTGTAGACCACCCGGCAGGTCGTGCCTCGTTTCCTCCTCCGACCTCCCAGGCGACTGGGCGGCCGTCCGGAGCTCGGGCCGAGAGCGCGGCCCAGTCGTTTCGCAGCCACTCGAGTGCTCCAGGGAGGGCGACAGCGATTTGCGGAACCTCGTGCGGTCTCCTACGCCCGGTCGATGGCCGGCTTCATCCTCGGCCGAGAGAAGGAGCTCCAGGGCCTCGGCCGCTTCCTGGATTCGCTCAGGGACTGTCCGGCCGCCTGCGTTTTCAGGGTGAAGCCGGGATCGGAAAGAAGGCGCTCTGGCGCGGGAGGCGTCGCCCGCGCGCGGGCAAGCACCTGTCGGGCGGCGGTGCAGCCACTTACGGGAGTGCCGAACGGGGGTTCAGCCCTGGGCTGAGGACGACCGTAGGGGCGCCGCCAGTTGTGGCTACGCGCCCGCCAGCTCGTGCTCCAGCTCGCCGAGCTCCCGGCCCCCGGCCATGAGCCGGACGAGCTCCTGCGGGTCGAGGTCTCCCTTCGCGTAGATACCGATGCTCCGCCCCCGGTTCAGGATCACGAACCGGTCGCCGACGGGGTAGGCGTGATGGGGGCTGTGCGTGATGAAGATCACCGCCACCCCCTGGTCCCGTGCCCGCGCGATGTACCTGAGCACGAGGCCCGCCTGCTTGACGCCGAGCGCGGAGGTGGGCTCGTCGAGGATGAGGACGCGTGCGCCGAAGTAGACGGCACGCGCGATCGCCACGGACTGGCGCTCGCCGCCCGAGAGCGTCCCGACGGCCTGGTCGGGGTCCCGGATGTCGATCCCCAGCTCGTGGAGCTGGTGGCGGACGACCCGCTTCGCCTGCTCGATGTCGAAGTGCCGTAGCGGGCCGAACCACTTCGTCGGCTCGGCTCCCAGGAAGAAGTTCCTCCAGATCGACATCAGCGGCACCATCGCGAGGTCCTGGTAGACGGTCGCGATCCCCTTCGCGCGCGCGTCGCGCGGGGACTGGAAGCGCGTCTCCTCCCCGTCGACGAGAACACGTCCCGCGTCCGCGCCATGGACACCGGAGAGGATCTTGATGAGGCTCGACTTCCCCGCGCCGTTGTCGCCGAGGATGCAGGTCACCTCCCCCGCGTCCACGTGCGTCGAGATGTCCTTCAGCGCCAGGACGTTGCCGAAGTACTTCGTGATCCGATCCACCTCGAGGAGATGCGGGACGCCGTCGGCGCCGCCGTGCCCGGTCACGTTCGCGCCCTCTGCGCCCGCGTTCGGATGGCCGCGTTCAGCATCACTGCGAGCACGAGGATCACGCCCTCGAAGAGGAAGACCCAGTTGGTGTCCCAGCCCGAGAAGATGATCCCCTGCCCGGCCATGCCGAGGATCGCGGCCCCGAAGGCCGCTCCGATGACCGAGCCGTAGCCGCCGGTCAGGAGACAGCCGCCCACGACCGCCGCGATGATGAACTCGAACTCTCGCCCGACCCCCTCGTTCGCCTGGATCGAGCGGAGGCCGATGGCCGTCATGATCCCCCAGAGGGACGCCGTCGTCGAGGTGAGGACGAACAGCACGATCTTCGTCCTCGAGACCGGGACGCCGACGTTCCGCGCCGCCACGGGATCCCCGCCGACGCTGTAGATCCAGTTGCCGAAACGGGTCCGCGCGAGCAGCCAGGCCGCCACGACGACGATCCCGAGCCACCAGATGACGGCCACGCTCAGTCCGTAGCGTGGCCAGACAGTCGAGGCGAAGAGCTTGTGGGCAGAGCCGAAGCCGGCGGCCGTGTCGATGTCGCTGATCGCGACGGTGCCCGTGATGCTCAGCGTCCCGCCGCCGTTCAGCCCGCGCAGGACGAAGAACGTCCCGAGCGTCACGATGAAGCTCGGCAGCTTCGTCCTCACGACGGTGTAGCCGTTGAGGAGCCCGATCGCCACGCCGAAGAGCAGCACGAGCGCGATCGCCGGCCAGACGTTCAGGCCGGCCCTGGTCGTGAGCAGCCCGAGCAGCAGGCCCGAGCTCCCGATCATGACGCCCGCCGAGAGGTCGAACTCGCCGCCGATCATCAGCAGGGCGACCGGAGCGGCGACGATCCCATCGTACGCCGCGGTGTCGAGCCAGTTGCTCGTGACGCCGAGGTCCGAGATCCAGTTGACCTGCCGCGCGGTGTAGGCGAAGAGGAAGAAGACGGCGACGGCGCCGATGAACGCGCCGATGTCCGGCCGCTGGAGTGCCCTGACGGCCAGCCCGACGCGTACGATCCGCTCGTCGCCTGGCCCGGCGGGCGCACGCGCCTCAGCCACGGGCGATTCGTGCGACGTCGTTCACCATGACCACGGTGCAGGGTCGGGCGCCGGGCCGGTTGAGTGCCCGGCGCCCACGTCGTGACTCAGCGCGTGCCCTTGGCGGCGAGCGCGGCGACCCTCGCGGCGTTCGACTTGTTGACGATGCCGGGGCCTGTGAGCACCGGCTGACCGTTCCCGACGGTGTTGAGGTTCGTGACGAAGAGGTAGGCGAGCACGACCGGCAGGTAACCCTGCAGGTACTGCTGCTGGTCGACCGCGAACAGCATCTTCCCGGACTTGATGTTCGTGATCACCTTGCCGTTGAGGTCGAACGTGCCGACCTTCGTTCCTTTCGGCACCACGTCCAGCGCGGGCACCGTCACGTCCGGATCGAGCCCAAGCAGCGCGTCGGTCTTCTTGTTCGCCCTGAAGTAGGCAGCGATCTTGGACTTCGTCCCCGGGATGTCCGACTTCGCGTTCGGGATCAGCAGCGTTTTCGTCCCGCCCTTGAACGTCTTCTTGCACCCGTCGGCACGCTGGGTCAGGCCGGAGTTGCTCGCCTCGTGGATGACGACCACGACCTCCTTCGCTCCGGCGGCGTTGAACTGCTTGCCGGCGCCCTGCCCCGCGACGTCCTCCGTCTGCCCGACGTGCGTCTCGTAGGTCTTGAGGCTGTCGAAGGCGCCGAGACCGGAGTTGACGGTGATGATCTCGATGCCCCTCGCTGCCGCCTTGCCGAGTGCGTCCTTCAGCGCGCTCGCGTCCGGCACCGAGGTCGCGATCAGGTTCACCCTAGCCGCCACGGCGGCGTTGAGGCCGGCCACCTGCCTCGAGACGTCGTTGTTCGCGTAGACCTGGGACACGCTGATGCCGCGCGCCTTCAGATCGCTCGCGGCCTGATCGACGCCGCGCTTGAAGACCGACCAGAACGACCCTGTGTCGCCGTGGGTGACGACCGCGAGCTTGATCGCGGCGTCGGGCGCGGTACGCCCCGCGCGGCCGGCGAAGGCCGTGCCGGGGGAGCCGAGCACTGCCAACCCGGCCGCTCCGAGACCACCCTTGACGAGGAGCGACCGGCGGCTCAGCCCGGCCGTCTCCGCGGCATCCTCGAAGCGCGCGTCGTCGTCCAAGAGCTCCTTGCTCATACAACCCTCTCCTTTGTTTGAGATCAGGATCGCCGCGGACGATCTCATCGTTCGAGGCTCAGCGCCAGTGCAGGGCGTCGCGGCGAAACCGCGCGCCGGGCGGTCGATCGCGGTGGGAGCTTGACAGCGGCCGCCGGAGCAGTGAGGCTGAGCCGCCGCCGCACCCGCAAGCCGGAGGAGTGAATTGACGAGAAAGCGAGGTCGTATGCCTGCCGGGATCGTGTCGATCCCGACGTGGACGGCGTTCGCGGCGCTCGTCGCGGTGGGGATGCTGCCCGGCTCAGCGCAGCCGGCGACCGCGGGGCAGTCACTCGTGCCCGGAGGAGCCCGCACCGGCCTCGCGCTCCGGAGCCGCGAGTCGGTCGCCGCGTACCTGCGGGCAAAGGGCGTGCAGGCCCGGGCAATCGTCTTCCAGCAGGGCGCGAGGAACTACGCGGGCCCGCGGTGCCCGGGCAAGACCTGGAACTGCACGCGTGCCGCGGTCGTCGTCCAGACGGCGACCGCCGGCGGCGAGAACTCGTTCGTCTGCTCGCAGGCGTCGTCCGGCACTAGCAGGCCGACCGCGTGCGTGATCGTCCAGGTCGCGGCGGGTCACTCCGACAACGAGGCTCGCTGCGTGGAGCGAAGCGATGCGCCCGGCGCCTCCCAATCGTGCGACATCACCCAGACGAACACGGGTGGAGTCAACCGTGCGACCGTCGACCAGCGGATCGACCAGGGCGAGCTGGCCGCGCAGGCAGGGTCGCAGTCCGCAAGCGTGAAGCAGAGCAACGGGAGCGGCAAGAACGTCGTCCACGGCGAGCAGCGGATCGTCGAGCAGGCCCACGACCTCTCGCACGGCGGCGAACAGAGCCAGCAGGCCGACCAGACGATTGTCGTCTGCCAGGCCGGAGCGGATGCTTCCGACCACTGCTCGGCCCCGAGCGCGGGCGACAACACCTCCGAGATCGTCCAGTCTCAGACCCAGACGCTGAACGCGACGGCCGGCGGCGCGATCACCCAGAGCCAGAACTCGAATCCCGGCCCGTCCGGCAACTTCCACACCGTTGCGCGGATCGCCCAGCACTCCACCGCCGGCCGCAACGTCTCGGATCTCGACCAGAGCACGACGGAGGACAGCAAGGCGTCGAGCTCGAGTGGGTTCGTCTCGCAGACCCAAGGGAACTCGCTCGGCGGCATCTTCGGATCGGTGAGCCAGACGAGCGCGGGCGTCTCGACTGCGTCGGCCTCACAGGACGAGCGGCAGCAC
Source organism: Gaiellales bacterium (assembly GCA_038237515.1). Classification (GTDB taxonomy): domain Bacteria; phylum Actinomycetota; class Thermoleophilia; order Gaiellales; family Gaiellaceae; genus JBBQDZ01. The sequence continues at coordinate 35,524 of JBBRYP010000040.1, read as the reverse complement.
CTCGATGCGTCCGCTCCGCCAAGCGCCGTCTCGCAGGCCCAGATCGGCCCGCTCTACTGCTGCGCGCTGCAGGCCGGCAACCCGGCCAACGGGTTCGCTCTCCAGCAGCGCTCGAACCAGGATGCCGTCGTCAACGGCGCCGGCGCATCCGCGCGTCCACGAGCTGCGGCGAGTGTGCCGACGCTGCAGACGGACGAGATCTCGAGCGACTGTACGAGCTCGGGAGTCTGCGACGTGACCAACGTGATCGTGCAGAACGGCGGGCACTCGAGCCTCGCCTGCACCGGGCCCTCCTGCGGCTTCGTCAATCGCTGCGTGAACGGCGTCTGCAGCCACGATGCAGTAACTCCGGCGGCTCAGCCGGCCCCGAATCGTTCGTCGTCGAGAACCCGCGCGCGCCTACGGGGCTGACGGGGCGGCCGAACCGGCCGCGCCTGCTCCGCCCACGAGGCCCGCGAGCTCCCGGTCGATCTCGCGGACGAGGCCCTCTGCGTCCATCCGCCTGAAGGCGCTTCGAGCCCGCTCGAGCTCCGTCTGCGCACCCACCGTCTCGCCGAGGGCGGCAAGCGCCCGCCCGAAGGAGAAACGGGCTTCCGCAAGATCTGTCACCAGGTGCTGGTTCTCGAGGATCCGCAGCGTTTCCTCGAAGGCGACGCTGACGCTCTCGCGCTCGCCGCGCGCCGACGCGACCGCCGCCTCCGCGAGCAGAAGGGCCGCGCGCGCATAGAGATCCTCGTCCGGGAGGTTTCGCGCCGCGAAGGCGACGATCTCCGCAGCGTCGTCCACGCGTCCCTGCAGCACGAGCGCCTCGGCGAGGTAGCGGTAGATCTCGACGAGGAGCCAGCCCCCGATCTCGAGCGCGAGCGGGAGCGCACCTCGGAGCCGCGCCTCGGCGCCGGCAGCGTCGCCGCGCGCCAGGGCGTACTTCCCCAGCGCCCGCAGGTTCTGGAGTTCGAGATAGCTGTCGCACGTCCGCTCGAGCCATTCGAGAGCCTGCAGAGCAAGGCGTTCCGCCTCGTCGAGCCGGCCCAGGTAGAAGCGGACGAAGCTGAGCATGGAGGTGGCCCGCGCATCGTCCCGGAACGTGCCGAGCTCGCCCGCCAGCGCGAGCGCCTGCTCGAGTTCGCCCTCCGCCTCGACCAAGAGCCCACGGTTGAAGAGGAGGCCGCCGAGCCGCATGTGGCCTTCGATCCGCAACGATCGGTCATCGAAGGACGCAGCCAGCGCGAGCGCGTTCCGGAGCTCCGCGATCGCCGGGTCGACGTCACCCTCAGACCAGGCGATGAGGCTCGCGCTCTCGTAGCGGGCGCGCGTCGCCAGGCGGTCGTCGCGGGTCTCGGCCGCGAGGGCAGCCGCCTTCGCGAGTCTCTCCCGCGCCTCCAGCGGCCGGCCCTGCTTGCCATCGATGTTCGCGAGAGCGATCAGCGCCTCGCAGCGGAGATCGCTGCGACGGGCTACGACCGCGCCTGCCTCGACGGCGCTGAGCTCGGCGGCTGCTTCACGCAGGTCGCCGAGAGCCACGCGGGTGCGGCAGCGGGCGATCCGCAGCTCGAGCGAGGCCTCCCGTTCCGCATCGTCGAGGAGCTGAAGCGCACGCTCGTAGTAGCGGTCGGCCTCGCGGATCCCCTCGCGGCGCTCGGCCTTGCGTCCCGAGCGGGTGAGGGCGGCGACGGCTGCCTCCACGGGGGGTGCAACAGGACTGCGCGCGACGGCCCGCGCAAAGCTGCAGGCCTGCTCGAGATGGTAGGCGGCGATCTCGACGAACTCGTCGTCCGCGCCGGGCAGCCGCTCCAGCCACTCCGAGCAGCGGAGGTGGAGCAACGCGCGGCGGCCCTTCGGGATCTGACCGTACGCCACGTCGCGAAAGAGGATGTGCCTGAATGCGTACGCGCGGTCTCCCACCGCGTTCGACCCCGCCTCCTCACGCAGGATGTCGTGCCGCTCGAGCGTCTGGAGCAGCCCATCGATGTCGCCCTCGAGCTCACCGAGGTAGGCGACGGCGTCCGGCGAGAAGACACTCCCGACGACGGAGGCCTGCTGCGCCACGCGGCGTTCGGCAGCCCCGATCTGATCGAACCGCGAGGCGATCAGGGCCTGGAGCGTCGAGGGCACGGGCACCGTCGCTCCCTCCGCAAGATGCCACCCGCTCTCGTCGAGGTGGCCGGCACCGATGAGCATCCGCACCGTCTCCTCGACGAAGAGCGGGTTTCCGCCGAGGGCCCGGAGCAGGTGCTCGGCCTCGGCCGCAAGCGGCATGCCCTCGCTCTCCAGGATCGAGGCGGCGAGGGAGGCGCTCTCCACGGGGGACAGAGTCTCCAGCTCGAGCACGCGGCGGCGGCGCGACGGCGCGATCGCCACGTCGCCGCCGGCACCGGCGGGGCGCCAGGAGGCGACGACGAGCACCGGAGCCTGCAGCTCGTCCGGCAGCCGCTCGACGAGCTCCAGCAGCGTCGGTTCGGCCCAGTGGAGATCTTCGAGCACCAGCACCAGCGGCCGCTCTGCGAGCAGCTCGAAGAAGCGCCGGATGCCCCAGTGCAGCTCCGCCTGCGAGAGATCCCCGGCGGAGTACGTCCCGCCGGGAGTGGTCGTCACGCCGACGAGGTTGGCGAGGGTCGCGGCGATCGTTCGCAGCTCGTCCTCGTCGTCGGTCGCGAGCGAGTGGATCAACCCGTCCAACCTCGCCGAGACCGCTTCCTCGTCGTCGTCTCTGAGGATCCCTGCTGCCCCCCGGACGATCTCGACGACCGGCCAATAGGTGATCCCCTCGCCGTAGGGGAGGCAGCGCCCGCTGCAGACGCGACCCTCGCTCTCGGCGCGACGGACGAACTCCGCGACGAGGCGGCTCTTCCCGATCCCGGCCGGCCCGACGACGCCGACGAGCCGGGACGTCGCGGAGGTGCAGACCTCGCGCCAGGCCGCCTCGAGGAAGCCAAGCTCTGCGTCGCGACCGATCAGCGCGCCGTCGGAGGAGCTTCGCGCGGCGACCGCCTCCTGCCGGCCCACGACCTCCCAGACCTCGACGGGCTGCGCCTTTCCCTTCGCCGCGACCGGCTCCGCGCTCCGGTACTCGATCGCGTACTTGCTCGCGGCTCGGGTCGCGGCGCCGACGAGGATGCCGTTCACCGGCGCCGCCGACTGGATCCGCGCCGCCGTGTTCATGATGTCCCCGGCCGCCATGCCCTCGCTCTCGCCGCCCGCCCCGCCGAGCACGACGAGCGCCTCACCGGTGTTGATGCCGGTGCGGATGTTCAGGTCGAGCCAGGCGTCCTCCTCGTTCAGCTCCGCGATCGCCGTCCGCACCGCGAGGGCCGCGAGGACGGCCCGTTCCGGATCGTCCTCGTGCGCGAGGGGCGCGCCGAAGAGCGCGACGACGGCGTCGCCGATGAACTTCTCGACCGAGCCCCCGAAGCGCTCGAGCTCCTTCCGGACGCACGCGTAGTAAGGACCGAGCCGGGCGCGGACGTCCTCGGGATCGAGCCCTTCCGCGCGCGCGGTGGACCCCACGATGTCGGTGAAGAGTGCGGTCACAACGCGCCGCTCCTCGTGGATCGCCGCCGGCGCCGCGAGCGAGACGCCGCAGCCGAGGCAGAAGCGGGCCCGTTCCGGATTCTCCTCCCCGCACGCCGCGCAGGCGATCACCGGTCAAGTCTAGGTCGCTGCGGTCGGTTGGAGCGATCGGTGCAACTATTCGCGCCGGTGGAGAACTCGGCATCGATGCACGTCTTCTTCGTCCTCGAGAACGAGCTTTACCGGCTTCCCGAGGAGGATGCGACCGCGCTTGGGGAGAAGCTCCGACGTGGAGCCGCGGGCGAGCTCGGTGATCAGGGGCACGAGGCCGCGGCGCTCGGCTTGGCGAACGCGATCGAGGACGTGCTGGTGGGGGCTGCCGACGAGCCGATCGAGCTGGATCCGGACCGGGCGGCGGCGGTCTTCTACGTTCTCGACTCCTCTCCGGGAGGGCAGCGTGGAGGCGCGCATCGGCTCTACAGGGCCGTCCGTGGCGCGCACGACGACCGGCACGAGACGTAGGTGCTGCAGGAAAGGCCGATACGGACTCCCCGCGAGGCCCTTGCCCTCGCGCCGGCGCGCGCCTGGAAGGAGTACCCCGTTCGGGGGAAGGCCGGCATGAGCCCCGTGCCGATCCCAGCGGGATGGGACGCTCCGCGGCTTGGAGGAACGCGCACCGGTCCGCGCGCGGCATGACGCTCGTCGAGCTCCTGATCGTGATGATCGTCTTCGTGGTCCTGTTGTCAGTCGGGCTCCCCGCCTACTTCAAGCTGACGGCTCGCGCCAACGACTCGGCGGCGGCCGCCAACCTCCGCGCCGTCCTGCCAGCGGTCGCCGCGTACAAGGTCGACCACGATTCCTCCGGCGGTTATGCCGCCATGACCGTCGGCGGGGCCGGCGGGCTGAAGGCGCTCTACGACGGGCAGCTCGTGGGCTGGAATGCCGCCAAGGGCGCCGGAGTCACCGTGCTCTCGAAGAGCGCAGGCGCCTACTGCCTCAAATCGGTCGCCGGTGGTGCCGTCTACTACCAGAACGGCCCCGCTTCGCCGATCGTCGCCTCGCCCGCCTGCGTGTGAGCTCTTCTCGTGAACCGCCGGCGCCTCGACACGCGTAGTGCCTGACCTGAGACACCTCTTCCGAACCTGGCCCGTCCTGCTCCTCGGGCTAGTCACCTGGCGAGGCGGGTCTTCCTCGGGGCGGTTGCTCTCGTTTCGGTCGGCGTCGGGCTGAGCGGAAGCGTGACGGTGAAGCTGGTTCCTTGGTCAGCGCGGCTGCGGATTGCGACCGAGCCGCCCATTGCCTCGGTCAGTTGCTTGACGATCGCGAGGCCGAGGCCGGTGCCAACGCGGCGGTTGTGGCTGTAGCGCTCGTGGAGGTAGAAGCGTTCGAAAGCGCGAGGGAGGTCGCGGCTGTCGATCCCCGGTCCGCTGTCGTCGACGCTGAGAAGTCCAGGTTCGGCTGCAATGGTCATGCTGCCGCCGGCCGGGGTGGTGCGGAGCGCGTTCTCGATCAGGTTGGAGAGCACCTGGAGGAGGCGATCAGGGTCTCCGACAGCGAAGGCTTCCGCCGAGCAGGCGGTCCGGAGGCGTATGCCGAGGGCGTCCGCCTGGGTTTGGAAGCGGGCCGCCGCCTCTTCCACGAGGTTGACGAGGTCCACAGGCTCCAGCTTGACGGTGAAGGTGTGCTGGTTGAACCTGGCGAGGTCGAGCAGGTCCTGGATGAGTCGCTTGAGGCGCTTGGTTTCCCGTAGGAGAACCTCGGCTGCGGGTTGCGGTTCGATCACCGCCTCGCTGATTGCCTCCGCGTGGCCGGAGATCGCCGTCAGCGGCGTCTTCAGTTCGTGACTGATCGAGAGCAGGAAGTCCCTCTCGGCCGCGCGGGCCCGGTCGAGGTCGGCCGCCATTTCATTGAACGCCTCGGCGAGCGCGACGGCCTCGTCGGGACCCGTTGCGGGAATAGGCAACGGGTGGTGACCGCCGGCGAGGTTGCGGGCGGCGGCGGCGACGCGCCCGATGGGGCGAGCGATCGCTCGAGTCAGCAGAAGCGCGAACGTGGCCGCGAGGCCGGCACCGATCAGGCCGGCGATCAGCAGGCTGATCGCGAATGGACGCCTGTCGGCAGCCTCGAGCCGCGCGGCGCGCAGCAGGATGACGACTCGGCGACCTGCCGGGCGCGCCGCGTAGAGGAACTTGCTGCGACGGATAGTGACCGTGCCGTCCGACGGCCGGCGGGAGTGGAGGGCCGCGGCGGCGTCCGCGGGAAGGAGGCGAGCAGCCTGCTCGAGTGTCACGATCGAGAGGCGCTCCTCCTGCGTCTCCAGGAAGACTCCAAGTTTGGCGATGCGCGCGGAGGTGGTGGGTGCGGCTCGTGTCTCCACGGCGAGCAGATCCGCTTGCCGATCGAGTGATCGACGCGCCTCTTGCGTGGCGGAGCGCCGAACGAGGAAGGCGCCGATACCCACCGTCAGGAGGATCGAGACGAGTACCGCGCTGGCGGCGCCCACGAAGAGGCGCGCGCGCAGCGAGCTCACGGCTCTTGGTGGCTACCGGGCTGAACCGCCTTGTAGCCGACGCTGCGGATCGTCTGGATCAGGTCTGGCCTCGCGAGCTTGCTGCGCAGCTGCGCGACGTGGACGTCGACGGTACGTGTTCCGGCGGGGTACGCGAGGCCCCAGACCTTCTCGAGCAGCTGCTCGCGCGAGACGACGAGACCCTTGTTCTCGATCAGATGAGCGAGCAGGCCGAACTCGCGTGGGCGTAGCTCCACCGTTCGCCCGGCAACCCTGACCTCGTGGGCGTCGGCGCGCAGCGCCACGTCGCCGAGAATCAGCGTCCCGGCCGTCGCGGCGGGATCGGTTCGTCGGAGCACGGCCTTGATCCGGGCGAGGAGCTCGCGTGGGGAGAACGGCTTGGTGATGTAATCGTCGGCCCCAAGCTCGAGCCCGGCGACCCGGTCGACCTCCTCGTCGCGGGCGGTGAGCATGATGATGGGCACGGCCGATCCCGCCCGCAGGCGTCGGCAGAGTTCGAACCCGTCGCCATCGGGAAGGCCGATGTCGAGCACGATCAGCTGCGGCTGCTCACGCTCGAACGCGGTGAGCGCCTCTGCTTCGGTCGCGGCCCATGCAACTCGATAGCCGTCACGCTCGAGGTAGGCGCTGACGAACGTTGCAATCCCCTCCTCGTCCTCGATCAGCAGGACGCTGCGCCCGTTCACGCCCATACCCGCTAGCCCCGCCCGGTCAGGAGGAGCCGAAACCCCAGAGCTCGCGGTGACCTCCGGTGCGCGCGACGGCGACGAAACCGGGCTTCAGCCGCCGGATCGAGCCGCGGGCCCCGTTGACGAATACGCGCGTCTTCGCGGTGACCACAATCCTGACGATCCCGACCTGGGTACGCAATGCGACGGCCTGACCAGTGACGACGGCCAGAGTGCCGCCATAGATGTGATCGCTCGCCTGACGCGGCCGGGAGAACGCGAACAGGTCGCTCGGGCGGGCGGCGTTCTTCTTCCCGTTGTCGCTCGAGGAAGCCGGCCGGAAGCGCACGACCACCACGAAGCCGGGTCTGATCCGCGAGAGCGACGCCCGCTGACCGTCGAGGAACAGATGCGTCGTCTCGTCGATCGCGACGGTGAGGCTCTTGCCGTCCAGGCCGATCAGGACGACCTCGTTGTGGGAAACGCTGCGCAGGAGGCCAACCACGGGCTTGCTCGAGGAAGGCGTGCCGGAAGACGTGGCGAAGGCGTCCACCTCCGCCGCCTGGCCGCTCTTCCCGCGCTCGGTGACGACCGCGACGAAGCCGGGCCGCACGTCCTGTAGCGAGGCCGGTCGGCCGTCGACGAGGACGCGTGTGTGTGCGTCGACCGCAACGGTGATGGTGCTTCCGTCCAGCGTCTTCAGCACGAGGCCGTTCGCCGAGACCGACTGCACGATCCCCCGCTCGGTCGTGGATCGATTCAGGTCGGTCGAAGACGCACCCGGTGTTCCCGCGCCCACGGCCGTCCCCGTGCCCGAGCAGGCGAAGGCGAGCGCGACAGCAGATATTGGAATCAGGAATCTCGAGAGCATCGGCCTCATTGCAAGCGTACGGTGCCTGAGTCACTTCTACGTCGCTTTTTGCAAGCGGCGTGTAAACGAGCATTTACGAGAGCTTTTCGCTCCGCTAACCGCGCCGGGTCTACGAAGCGTCGTGAACGGAGACATGCTGGAGTGCAGACCAATTGTAGGCGACTGAAGGAGTTGAGAGATGAAACGCTGGTTCCTCGTAGCGCTGGTGGCGCTGACCGTGCTCCCCGCCGCAGCACTCGGCGGCACGCATCCCCACCCGGCGACCAACTGCCATGCGCTGCTCCATGCCATGGGCGAGACGAACTTCCGCCACACGTACGGCAACTTCGGCCACTGTGTCTCGACTATGTCGCACCTCAGCGAGGCGCAGCAGCACGCGATCCTGAACGCCGCCCGGATGTGCCGAGCCGAGCAGCTGTCCGATCCTGCTGCCTTCTCGATCAAGTGGGGCAGAAACGCCAACGACGCCAACGCGTTCGGCAAGTGCGTCTCGGTGACCGCCCACGGTGGAAGCGCAGTCGCGACGACGCGGGCCACAGGCGACCTGACCTTCGCCGCCAACAACGTCGCCCATCGTCACGTGGTGTTCGACGTCCACACCGCGACCCGCCATCACCACGCCGGGGGCACTTTCCGCTATAGCGATGCAACCTCCTCCTACACGGTGCGGGTCGCCTGCGTCGCCATCGCAGGCAACAGCGTCTATATCGGGGGACAGGTTCAGAACGCAACCGGCTTCAACCCGCCGCTCGCCGAGCCCACCTACCTGCTCGTCAAGGCCGTTGACAACGGCACCACCGGCGACACCTACTCGGGCAGCTTCACCGCGACCGATCCCTGCGGGAGCCTCGGTACGCGCAACCCTGGCGACGGGCCTTTCCCGGTCACGAGCGGCAGCATCACCATCCGCTAGAGATCCGAACCGTCCGAAGCAAGAAAGGGAGAGGGGCCGTCTCGCGCCCCTCTCCTTGCGTCCCGAGGAAAGCTCACGCACGTTCGAACGCGCGTGGTTTCCGGGCTAGGGGCGAGCGACGCGGTAGACCAGCACGTCCTCGAAGAACTGGCCGGCGCGCCGGCCCGTCCGGCGGTTGACGTGTCGGGTCGAGCGCCGCTCGAGGCGAAGCCCTGCTCCGGCCGCTATCTCCGGATAGAGGTTGCGGGAGTCGTTGACGACGATCACGACGGGCGCGCCGACCGGTAGGTGCGCGGAAACGTTGGCGAAGACCTCCCGCACCCCCTCGACGTAGTTCCTCAATGCCCGACCCGAGGTCCCCCGCTGGGCCGGGCCAAGCTCGAGCCGGCTGCGATCCTCGAGATCGAGGAGCTCGTAGGCGTACCGATGCTGTTCGTGGTAGTCGATCAGTCCGGGATAGGGAGGCGAGGTGATCACGCCGTGCGGCCGGATCGGCAGTTCCTGACTCCGCGCGTCACCGTGAAGCACCTCGACCGCCGAGTCCGTGCGGACGCCGGCGAACGCGCGGATACGGCTGATCGTGTCGCTCGTATAGCGCGCCAGGAACTTCGAGGCCTCCTCCACCGGCCGACAAGTCCGCTTGTGCTTGTGACAGAAGTAGGGGCCGCGAACAGGGTTGCGTTGAAAGTCCAGGTCGTAGTGGGCTGTCTGCCGGGCCGAGCGCGCCGCCCGCGAGAGGATCACTTTCGCCACGTTCCCGGCAGCCCCGTCGAGCCTGGCGGCGGCGATTTCGCGGTATCCGAGGAGCTCACCCAGGGCGCGCTTCGAGTACCAGCGCCGCGGCCAATCGCCGGCCTCGTCGGTTCCCGCAGGACCGGCTCTACGGGCCTCCTCCAGCGTCGTTCGAAGCGCGAGCTCGAGCGCTCCGAGCGAGTACGACGCCGTCTTCACCCGCGAGAGCAGGCAGTTGAAAGCCGAGACGTCGCAGCCGACGGAGTCCGCTCCGAAGGCGTTTGCCTCCACGAGGGTCGTGCCCGAGCCCACGAAGGGGTCGTAGACGCACATCCCCGCATCGAAGTAGCGGTGAAGGAAGACCTCGACGAGCTGGGGGATGTACTTCCCGAGATATGGATGCAGCTTGTGGACGTGCTTCGTGCGCTCCACCTGCGGCAGCTCGTGCTCCGACCACGAAAGCTCGAGGTCGAGCTCCGCGTAGAGCGCCTCCTGGGAAAGACCGGGCACGGCGAGATACGAGTGTAGGAGCGTCCGACGGACGGCATCTTCACGCGAAGGGTGTGTCAAGCCCGATGCCGGATCCTCACTGCCGTCGCGGGACGCGTGCCCCGCGCGCGTGTGGCCGCCCCCTTGCCGACACCTGTCAGTCCCGGCGGGCGGAGAGCACCGGGAAGGTGCCGTACCCCGCGAGTACCTCCGCGATCCGGGCGACCTGCGCCCGCGTCCGCGTGGCGATCCTGCGGCCGTAGCGGCGCACGACCTCGCCGTTTCGCTCCTCGTAGACGAGCCGCGTGTGGTTCCAGGTGGGGAGCGCCTCCGCGATGATGTCTCGACGCTCGACGACGGTGAAGCCCTCCTCGCCGAAGAGACTCGGCCAGTCGGTCACGAGCTCGGCCCCGCGGTGGTAGAGGACGGCGCGCATTGCCCGGTCGTCCCTCGCCGGCGGGCAGGTCCGCAGCGCCAGGTCGGAGAAGCCGACGTGGCCGCCCGGGCGAAGCACGCGATGCAGACCGCGCAGGAACCGCCGCTTGTCGTCCTCCGTGACACAGATGTCACCGGCGGCCTCGAGGCAGACGACCGAGTCGAAGGAGCCCGTGGGGAACTCGAGCGCTCGGGCGTCCCCTCGGGCGATCGTGACCGACGAGGACATCCCGTGCTGCTCGATCAGCCGGCGCCCCTGGCGCACCTGCTCGGCGCTGAAGTTGACCCCCGTGACCGTGCATCCGTAGCGCTCCGCGATCCGAATGCCAGGCGCCCCGATGCCGCACCCGACGTCGAGCAGCCGGCCCTCCGCAAACGGTCGCGCCATCGCGGCCACGAGATCCGTGTGCGCGTCGAGCGCCTGCAGGAGCGTCTCGCTGCCGGTCCGGAAGTAGCCGAAATGAAAGCTGTCGCCGTAGAAGAGGCGGCCGTCGTCCGTGATCAGGTCGAAGTACGCGGCGACCCCGGCGGCGGTGCGCCGACCGACGACCATGAGCGGGAGCGCCATTCGAACCGCGGCGGTCATCTTCCGCGCGGCCCCGACCGGGCCCTGGTCACGGAGCGTGGATACGAGCATTCGCGCCGGCATCAGTCTCTGCCCGAGCGGCGGTGGATTGCCGCGGCGCGGTCGAGCGGATTCTACGCCTCGCCGTCCCAGTAGTCGACCCCGCTCCCCCGCCGGACGAGCAGGTGGTCTCGCTCCGCGCCGGGCCAGACGCCGATCTTGTCGCTGTCGGGATACACCGCCACAGAGGGCTCGTGCTGGGTCGAGAGCATCAGCACTCGCACGATCGAGTCGCTGTGGTTGGCCAACTTGTGCGCGCCCTCGGGCCCGACGGGGAAGCAGACGATGTCGCCGGGATCGAGCTCGTCCTCGCCGTCGGGATGTCGCAGGCTCGGCTGTCCGGCGAGGACGATCACCCACTCCTCGTTTCCGTACTCGTAGTGGTACGGGCAGATCCCCTCGCCCGGTGGGAGCTCGTACAGGGTCCCGCCGAGCATCGTCGCGCCGACGATGGGTGCGATGCGCACGCCGCCTCCGCGATAGCCCTCCGGATCGTCGAGGTCGTGCTCGATCCCTGCCGAGAAGAGGTTGTAGCGCCGCACGCCGAGGAGTATGGCTTGTCAGACGCACTGGCTCGTCTTCCGGAAAGGCCACGCGGCGTTCAGGACCCGACTTCGAAGAGGGCCTCCGCCACCGCGTCGCTCGGCGTCAGCGCTCGCCCCGCCGCGAAGGCGGCGGCGAAGCGCTCCGCAGGGAGTCCCTGCCGAGCACGGTCGACGTGGGCCTCGAGGCGCGCGCGATCGGCCGGGGCGACGGGGATTCCCAGGGCGAGTCGGAGTGCCTCCGCGGCGCCCGCGAGTCGCGCTCCGCACTCGGCGCGGCCGCTGCGGGCCGCGTACCCGGCGATCTGCTCGAGGCATTCGGCGACACCGTCCTCATCGCCGATCTCGTCGAACGCGCGAAGGCTCTCCGCGAGGTACACCCGCGCCTGCTCGAGCTCTCCCTGCTGAAGCGCGACCGCACCGAGATTGCTGCGGTTGACGGCGCAGCCCACGACGTCACCGTGCTCGCGGTCGAGCGCGAGGCTCGCCTCCAGGAGCTCGCGCGCCTCGTCGAGGCGCCCCTCGTCGACGGCGAGAAGGCCGAGGCAGCACATCGTGGTCGAGATGTCGGTCCGGTCGCCGAGCTCCTGTTTCAGCTCGAGGCTCTCCGCGAAATAGGCACGGGCGCCGACGAAGTCGCCGCGGTTGCGCGCGACGATGCCGAGGCTGTTCAGCGAGGCCGCGAGGCCCGGCCGGTCGGCGAGGCTGCGCCGGAGCGCCACGGCCTAGGTCGGCGAGTGCCCACGCGAGCGCAGCACGCATGTTGTCGTGCTCGGCCTCGAGGAGCTGGAGCCAGCGGAGCTGCTCCGCCCCGCGCAGCTTGCCTTCGGCCGCCTCGGCGAGCGCGGTCATCTGCTCCGCGTGGACCGCGCGCAGGCGCTCGGCCTCACCCGAGGCCTCGAGGCGCTCCTGCGCGTACTCGCGGATCGTCTCCAGCATGGAGAACCGGTCGCCATCAGCGCGCACGAGGCTCTTGTCGACGAGCGATGCCAGGTCGTCGAGATGCGCGGCGCAGACCTCCTCGGCGGCCTCGAGCGTCCAGCCGCCGGCAAAGACGGCGAGCCGCGCGAACAGTTCACGCTCGCCCTCACGAAGGAGGTCGTGACTCCACTCGATCGTCGCCCGAAGCGTCTGCTGGCGCGCAGGGAGGTCGCTGCGCCGGTTCGCGACGAGCGTCAGGCGCTGCCCCAGCCGGGCGAGGATCGTGGGAGGGCTGAGCACCTTCACCCGCGCCGCCGCGAGTTCGATCGCAAGCGGAAGTCGGTCGAGCCGGTCGCAGATCTCGCGGGCGACGTGCGCGTCCCCGTTCAGGGAGAAGCCCGATCGCACCGCGCGCGCTCGCTCCAGGAACAGCGCGAGGGCGTCGTCGGAGCCGAGCGGCGGCAACGCGTACTCTCGCTCGACCCTCAGGTGCAGGGGTTCCCGGCTCGTGACGAGCATCCGCAGATGCGGGGATCGGACAAGTGGCTCGCACAGCTGGGCTGCCGCGTCGAGCACCTGCTCGAAGTTGTCGACGACGAGCAGCAGCGACTTGTCCTCGAGCGCACGAGCGAGCGCGCGATCCAGCGGCTCTCCCCCGTGCTCCTTCACCCCGAGCGTCTGCGCAACCGCCGGAACCACGAGCGTCGGATCGGCGATCGCGGCGAGGGAGACGTAGAAGACGCCGTTGCGGAACTCGTCGACGAGCTCCGAGCCCACCGCCAGGGCGAGCCGGGTCTTTCCCGTCCCGCCGGCGCCGGTCACGGTCACGAGCCGGACGTCCGGCCGGCGCAGCAGTGCAGCCAGTTCCTCGAGCTCCTCGCGGCGCCCGATCAGCGGCGAGGGTGCGAGCGGCAGGTTCGTGTTGTTCAGGCTCTTGAGCGGCGGGAAGTCGTGGCCACCAAGCTGGAAGAGCTGCTCGGGCTCCGTCAGATCCTTGAGACGGTGCTCCCCCAGGTCGCGCAGCACCGTCGCCTCGTCCAGGAGCGCCCGCGTCGTAGCGGAGACCAGCACCTGGCCTCCATGGCCGGCCGAAGCGATGCGCGCCGTCCGGTGAAGGTCCATGCCGACATACCCCTCGGGCGTCAGCGCCGGCTGGCCGGTGTGGATGCCCATGCGCACGCGCACCCGCCCGGCCGCGAGCGCCCGCTGTGCTTCTCCGGCCGCCGCCACGGCGCTGCCGGCCGTCTCGAAGGCGACGAAGAAGGCATCGCCCTCGGTGCCGAACTCGACGCCGCCGTTGTGGTCGATCGCCTCGCGCAATATCCGGTGATGCTCTGCGAGCAGGACGTGGTAGGCGGGCCCGAGCTCGTCCAGCAGCCGTGTCGGACCCTCGATGTCGGTGAAGAGGAATGTGACGGTTCCGGCCGGAAGCTCGCGCACGGCGTTCAGGATCGCAGCTGACCGCGTGGAGACCGCGCGTCCCGCCCGCTCAGACGTCGAGGCGCCGCGCCGTCAGGTTAGTATCTGGCGAGGGCGTCGCTGAAGGCGCCGTTGCAGCCGCGGCCCTTGAGCGTGACGGTGATCGTCGAGAGGTAGTCCGTCGGAAACTCGCCCTTCACGGTGATCGCGATCTTCCCGATCGAGCCCTTGAAGGCGAACGCCCCGCCCTTGATCTTGATACCGCTCACGACCGGCTTCGCGAGGCGGCAGCCGGCCGGGAGGGTGGCTGCCTGGACACGCAGGCTCGCCGTCTTCCCGCCCTTGCTCACCGTCAGCACGGACTTTGTCTCCGTTCCCTTGTACGTACCGCTCTTCGGGTTCGCCGCGAGCGCGACCGGCACGAGGGCCAGAGCCATGACGGCCAGGAGTAGCGCGCGGCGTCCCATCGGCAGGGGCGCGAGTATAGGGCCGACGAGCCGGGAATTCAACGGAGCCCCCGCTTGACTTCGCGCGCCAACTCTCGTTGGATGGCTCCATCCACGTCGACGAGCTGAGCGGCGGCATGCAGGTCGAGGTGCCATCCGGCGTGCCCGCCGTCCGCGGCGAGGCGATCCGGAAGAGCTTCGGCCACAACCTCGTGCTCGACGGGATCGACATCGAGGTCGCCGCCGGGGAGACGCTCGTGATCATCGGGCCGAGTGGGAGCGGCAAGAGCACGCTCCTGCGCTGCGTCAACCTCCTCGAGCCTCTCGACAGCGGTCGCATCTTCCTCGAGGGTCGCGAGATCACCGGGCGGGGGGTCGACGTCTCGGCCGTCCGCCAGCGGATCGGGATGGTCTTCCAGCAGTTCAATCTCTTCCCGCACCTGAACGTGACCGACAACCTGACCCTCGCCGCGCGGCGGATCCGCCGCGTCCCCCGAGCACGGGCGGAGGAGCGGGCCACCGAGCTCCTGGCACGCGTGGGGCTGCAGGAGAAGGCGCGCGAGTACCCGCATCAGCTCTCGGGCGGCCAGCAGCAGCGCGTCGCGATCGCTCGGGCTCTGATGATGGAGCCCCACGTGATGCTGTTCGACGAGGTCACATCCGCGCTCGATCCCGAGCTCGTCGGCGAGGTGCTGATCGTCATGCGTGACCTCGCCAGGTCGGGGATGACGATGCTCGTGGTCACCCACGAGATGCAGTTCGCCCGCGAGGTGGGCGACCGCCTTATCTTCATGGACGAGGGGCGCATCGTCGAGCAGGGGATACCTTCGGAGGTGCTCGACCGACCGGCTCAGGAGCGTACGCGGCGGTTCCTCCGCCGGACGCTCCAGCTCGTCCACTCGCTGGACGAACTCGTAATCGACGAATCAGGAGGAGACTCATGAGACGCATCGTCCTTGTCACGCTCGCGGCCGCGCTGCTCGGCGGCGGCCTCGCGGCCTTCGCGCCGGCCGCTCCCTCACACAGCGGAGCTCGCCCGTCGGCGACGCCGAAGCTCCCGAAGCTGCCGGCTCTGCCGCCGGACGTCAAGAACCGCCACCGGTGGGTGATCGGGGTCAAGTGCGACTTCCCGCCCTTCGGCTTCATCGACGTCAAGGGTCATAACGACGGCTACGACGTCCAGATTGCGCGGCGCTTCACCGAGCTCGCGTTCGGCAAGTCGAACCGGCTCTCGCTCGTCTGCGTGACGACGCCGAGCCGCATCCCGACCCTCCAGGCGAAGCGGGTCGACATCATCATCTCGACGCTCACCTACACGCCGGCCCGGGCGCAGGTGATCGATTTCTCGAATCCCTACTACTCGGCGACCGGGCGCCTGCTCGTCCCGAACGACTCGAGCATCACCTCGACCCGGGATCTCCCGGGCAAGACGGTCGTGACCACGCGCGGGGCGATCTACGCGACCTGGGTTCGCAACTGCTTCAAGGACACGAAGCTGCTCGAGGTGGACAGCCCGAGCGCCGCGGTGCTCGCGGTGCAGAACGGGCAGGCGGACACGTTCATGTTCGACGACGCGTTCCTGCTAGGCGTCGCGACGCAGAACCCCTCCCTCAAGCTCACGAAGGACAAGTTCCTGAACCTTCCGTGGGGCATAGGGATCCGGAGGGGCGAGAAGGACATGGCCGCGTGGGTCAACACCGCGCTGCGGAGGATGCAGCTGAAGGACGAGTTCGTGAAGATCCTGTCGGCGAACGCCCCCAAGCGGCTCGTCGGCGAGTTCGCGGACAACGTCCCGCGTCCGAAGTCAAGCTTCCACTACACCGACAGCGACCTGACGACGGTGTGCGCCTAGCAGCGGGCTGATGCTGGAGCGGCCGCTCGCGGGCGGTCGCTCCAGAGCCTCGGCGCCTCGACGAGATCGGCATGCACCTCCTCGCCGGCTTTTCCTGGTCCTTCATCTGGGAGCACCACGCCGAGCTTCTGCGGGGCCTGCAGCGGACTCTCGAGGTCTCGGGGATCGCCGTGGCCGGCTCGTTCGGGATCGGCCTGCTGCTGGGAGCCGCTCGAGCGCACCGCGTCCCGGTCGTCAGCCAGCTCGCCGCGGTCTACGTCGACCTGATCCGCAACACCCCGATCCTCGCGCAGATCTTCCTCCTCTTCTACGGCCTCCCGCAGTTCGGCATCCGGCTGACGCCGTTCACCACGGCCTGGCTCTCGGTCATGGTCTGGGGCGGGGCGTTCAACACCGAGAACTTCCGCGCCGGCTTCGAGGCCGTGCCGAGCCGGTTCCGCGAGGCGGGGCTGGCGCTCGGCTTCACCCGCCTCCGGACGTTCGTGCACGTCACGCTACCGATCGGCGGCCGGGTCGCCATCCCGTCCTCGATCAACACATACGTCTCGGTACTGAAGAACACGGCGCTGCTGACCGCGATCGGCTATCCAGAGCTGACGGGCACCGCCCGTTCGATCGCGGCAGTGACCTTCCGCGACGCCGAGATGACTGTGGTGCTTGCGATCACCTACCTCGCCATAGTCTGGCTGATCTCGATCGGCATCCGCGGTCTCGAGGCCCGGCTCGCGCTCCCGGAGGTCTCGTGATCGGAGCGCTCGTGGCGATCGCCGACTGGATCGGGCCGGTCGCGCACTACATGGCCACCGAGGGCCTCAAGGAAACCGCGCGCATCGCGGCGATCGCGGTTACGGGCAGCTTCGTGCTCGGCGTCTCGCTCGGAACGCTGCTCACGATCCGGTTCCTGCCGCTCCGGGGGCTGATCCGCCTCCACATCGAGGTCTGGCGCGGCCTGCCGATCATCGTCACGATCTTCCTGATCTTCTTCGCCCTGCCGAGCATCGGCATTCGCTTCAGTCCCTACCTCGCGGCCGCGATCGGGCTCGTGCTCTGGGGGAGCGCGCAGGTGGCGGAAGCCACGCGCGGCGCGATCCAGTCGATACCCCGCGAGCAGCACGACGCGGCGTCGGCGCTCGGCTTCGGGTGGGCGGGCAGGCACGTCTTCATCATCCTGCCGCAGGCGCTGCGCAGGCTCCTGCCGCCGCTCGTGAGCCTGCTCGTCAACGTGATCCAGAACACGACGTTGGCCGCGATCATCGGCGGCGCGGAGGTGCTCGAGACCGGCCAGCGCTCGGTCGAGCGCCTGACGCTCGAGACCGGCACACCCCACGCCTTCGCGATCTACGGCGGCGTCATGGCCGTCTTCTTCGTGATCTCGTTTCCGCTGACGCGGCTTTCCGCGTACCTCGAGCGCCGTCTCGCCTAGCTCTTCCCCCGAGAAACGCCGACACGACGGACGTGCCGGTGACGAGGGGAAGTAGCCGTCCTTCGGGGCTGCGCCCTTGAGTCTTGCGGGCAGAGCTTGGGTTCCCCGGCGCCCCGGGGCTTTACCTCCGAGCGCTCCGCGCCGACAAGGGAGAGCATGCGCCGGCTGCTCGCTCTTGGCTTCGCCGTGGTCGCCGCCGCGGTGGTTCACGCGCCCCGCGCCGGCGCGGGCGGCGACTTCTTCGTCGGTGTCGACGAGGACGCGGTCCGCTGGGGTCGTACAGAGTTGGCCGCGTCGGTGCTGCGCAGCCTCGGGGTCAAGGCCGTGCGCGTGGCCCTGCCGTGGCACGCGGGCCAGACGCAGCTGTCGGCGCCAGACCGGCAGCTGATCGATCGTGCGGTCGTCGGTTCGTGGGGCCTACGCCTCGTCGTCTCGGTCTACGGCACTGCCGCCGAGACGCCGCGGACGGAGGAAGCCCGCGGCCAGTACTGCGACTACCTCGGCGACCTGGTCGCCCACAACCCGAGCGTCGCGGACGTCGTCGTCTGGAACGACCCGAACGACGCGACCTTCTGGAGTCCCCAGCTGAACCCCGACGGCTCGAGTGCGGCGCCGGCCGACTACGAGGCGCTCCTCGCGCGCTGCTGGAGCACCCTCCACGGAATCCGGCCGTCGGTGAACGTGATCGCGGCGAGCAGCTCGCAGAGCGCGTCGATGCTCGCCACCGATGCGGTCACGTGGTTTCGCCGGCTCGGTGAGGCCTACCGGGCGAGCGACCGGCACCAGCCGGTTCTCGACACCTTCGGCTACGTCGCCCACGGAACGGACTCCGCGGAGCGGCCGTGGGCCCGCCACCACACCTCGCCGCTCGGCGAGGGCGACTACAACCGGCTGATGGGGGCCATCTCGGCGGCGTTCGGCGGAACCGCGCAACCGTTGCCCGGCCAGGGGGCGACGAGCATCTGGTACCTCGGCCAGGGCTTCCAGACTGTGATCGACCCGGCCAAGGCGCGCTTCTACGACGGGCGGGAAACCGATCGGATGCCCGTGACCTCCTGGTCGGCCGCGGCCGCCGCGGACAAGCGACGTGGTCCGGCGCCCGACCAGGCCACCCAGCTAGCCGACGCCGTGCGCGTCGCCTACTGCCAACCCAAGGTCGGCGCCTATTTCAACTTCCATCTCGCCGACGAGTCGAGCCTCGCGGGCTGGCAATCGGGCGTCCTCTGGGCCGACTGGACGCCGAAGCCTTCCTACGGCGCGTTCCGGCGGGTGGTCTCGGACGTCGGCGCCCGAAACGTGAACTGCGCGGCCTTCTCCCGCGCCGGCGTTCCGCCGCGACCGGCGGCGGCGCCGGCGACGGTGCTGCTGGTGCTGTCGAACGTCCACGCCGCCATCCTCTCGCCGACCTCGGCCACGATCTCCTGGCGCTCGAGCGTCGCCACGAAGGCGCAGGTCGCGTACGGGCTGGCCGAGAGCGGGCCGACGCTCTGGGCCGATGCGCGCGACTCAGGGACAACCCATACGACGACCCTGACCGGCCTCTCCCTCGGCACGACCTACCGGGTCTGGCTGTCGGTCGTCGCCGACGACGGGCAGCGGGCCCAGACCTCGCTCGAGGTGCGTGCGACCGGGGCGCCGCGTGCCCCAACGGCCTCGATCGGAGGCGGCGCGGTCCTTCTGAACGGCCAGCCTTTCTTCCCAGAGATCGTGTGGTCGCAATGCCCGGACGGCTACGCGGCAGACCTTGCGGCGGGCGTCAACCTCTTCTCCGAGAACCCCTGCGGCGGGCTGCAGCCCCAGCTCGACTCGCTCGCCGGCCGCGCCCTCTCTGCCGCCGTCGCGGGCAAGGATGCGGGCGGGAACGGGGGCGGCCTCGTCGGCTTCTTCTACCCGGACGAGCCGGACGGGCTCGGTCTCACGGCAGCCCAGCTGCCGCCACGGCCGACGGGTTCCGCCGGCCAGCTCGCGTTCCTCACGCTGACGAACCACTTCTACTCGGGCGCCGCGCCTCTGAACGGCGGCCCTGCGATCTACCCGCCTCTGATCGCGAGGTCGGACGTGATCGGGTTCGACCTCTACCCCCTGCAGGAGTGGTGCCGCCCCGAGCGGCTCGGCGACGTCTTTTCGTCGCAGCAGGAGCTGGCGCAGCTCTCGGCGCCGAAGCCGACCTTCCAGTGGATCGAGGCGGCCGAGTGGAACTGCCCCGGAGGAGCGACGGCCGTCACCCCCGCCACCGTGGCGGCGGAGTCGTGGCTCGCGATCGCCGGGGGCGCGCATGGCCTCGGCTTCTTCCCCGCGGTCTGGTCACCGGCTATCGGCGGCGCCATCGCCGGCGTCTCGCGCGACATCGCGAAGCTCGGGCCGGCGCTCCTCGCTCCCTCGATCGCAGCCGACTCGGACCACGCACTCGTCAAGGTCGGCGCCCGCGCCCACAACGGCGCCGTCTACGTGATCGCCGTCAACGCCGGCTACTCGGCAACCCAGGCGGCAGTCCGTGTGCCCGGCCTCGGCGTGCGCACGCTGGACGTGCTCGACGAGGGGCGCCAGGTGACCTCGAACGCCGGCGCCTTCGCCGACAGCTTCGCGCCGCTCGGCGTCCACGTGTACGTCGCGCCGCCCGTCGGCTGAGCCGGCGGGACGCTCTCGGCCGACACCGGCAGCGGATTGCTGGCACGCTGGAAGCGCATGCTGATCGGCATCGCCCTCTTCGACGGGGCCGAGGAGCTCGACTGGGCCGGCCCCTGGGAGGTGCTGGCGGGGTGGGCGCAGCAGTGGCCGGACGACGGCGTCGAGGTCTTCACGATCGCGCCGCACGACGGCGCGGTCGAATGCGCGAAGGGGCTGCGCGTCCTCCCCGACCACACGTGGGCGAGCGCGCCGCCGCTCGATTGCCTCGTCTATCCCGGCGGCATCGGCACGCGACAGGGCCTTCGCGACGACGCGGTCCTCGAATGGGTGCGCTCCCATGCCCGATCGGGCACCCTGATGACGAGCGTGTGCACCGGCTCGCTCGTGTACGCCGCCGCGGGGCTCCTGCAAGGGAGGCCCGCCACGACCCACTGGGGTGCGCTCGACCTGCTCGCGGAACTCGACGGGACGATCGAGGTGCGCCCGGAGGATCGCTTCGTGGACAGCGGGGACGTCGTCACCGCGGCCGGCGTCTCCGCCGGAATCGACATGGCGCTCCACCTCGTGGCGCGCCTGCACTCGGTCGAGCGCGCCCGTGAGGTGCGCCGCTACATCCAGTACGACCCCGCGCCGCCCGTCTGAGGGTTCTACGCCTTGCGGCGTGGAGGGCTCTTGCGCATCTTCTCCATCTGCCGGCGCTGCTGGCGGTTCTGCGGGGTCGGCATCGCACCTTGCTCCCCCGCCGCCTCCAGGTAGGCAGCTCGCTCGGACGCGCTCAGGCGCGAGAGCGCAGCCTGTGCGCGGCGCGGGTCACGCTCTGCCCCGGTTCGCTCGAGCTTCTTGATCGCGTTGGCAAGATCCGGGTTCTGCCGCTCGAGCGCAGCCTGCGAGGCCTTGCGCATCAGGCGCCGCATGAACGGCACCTTCGCCAGGAGGCCCACGATCGGCCGGATGTAGCGACCCCCGCGCACGCGCGCGAGCAGGACGAAGATGCCGAAGAGCAGGACGATCCCGCCGAGGACGTACAGCGGGATGAAGTAGGTCCACACGGCGCGCGCATCGTAGCGACCCCGCCGAACCGTGCGGGTTCGATGACGGGCGCGTCCCGACCGCGCGCGCCGCTCACCACTCCGGGTGTGACGCGACTACGGTGAGGCGATGTCGCTGACGAGGCGGGAGCTGCTCATCGGCGCCGCGGTCGCGGTGCGGTTTGGAGCCGCGCTGCAGCCTGCCGCGGCGGCGACGCTCCGGCGCTACGAATACGTCCTGCCGGACGGGCACCTCTACGTCTACGACCTCGACCGCGAGTTTCGCCTCGTGAAGCACGTCAAGCTGCCGCTGACGAGGTACGGCGTCCGCGGCGTCTGCGGCAGCACCGCCACCGGGATGCTCTATGTCAGCTACGGCGGCGACGGCGGCGACAACGGACCCGGCGCGATGCTGAAGTACGACCTCCGGCGCGACCGCGTGCTCTGGTCGCGAAGCTACCCATTCGGGATCGACTCGCCCGCGGTAAGCCCCGACGGGCGCCGCGTCTACATGCCGGACGGGGCGCTTTCCGCCGACGGGACCTGGTACGTCCTCGACGGCGGCGACGGGCGCGTCCTCGGCCGCATCGAGGGCGGCAAGGCGCCTCACAACACGATCCTCAGCCGCGATGGGCGTCGCCTCTACATGGGCGGGCGCGACCACGACGAGCTCGAGGTGGCGGACACCCGCAGCGGCCGCACGCTTCGGAAGGTCGGGCCGCTCCGCAGCGGCGTCCGCCCGTTCACGGTCAACGGCCGCGAGACGCTCGCCTTCACGACCGCGACCGGCTTCCTCGGCTTCCAGGTCGGAAGCCTTGCCACCGGCAAGGTCCTCCACACGGTCGACCTCGCCGACCACGGCT
This sequence comes from Gaiellales bacterium, assembly GCA_038237515.1. Classification (GTDB taxonomy): domain Bacteria; phylum Actinomycetota; class Thermoleophilia; order Gaiellales; family Gaiellaceae; genus JBBQDZ01. The sequence goes on along the minus strand of JBBRYP010000040.1, from coordinate 13,632 downwards.
TCGCCTGGGACAGGACTGCCTTCGACGAGAGCTACTGCCCGAGCCACGGGATCAGCATGTCGCCGGGCGAGCAGACCGTCTGGGTGATCGACGGCCCGAACGAGCACGTCCACGTCTTCGAGATCGGCGGGCTGCCCGGCAGGGCGCCTCGACTCGCCACCAGCGTCAAGGTGTCGTCCCTACGGGAGCCGGAGCGACCGTGCGCCTACGCCTGCACCAAGGACGGCTGGCTCAGCCACAGCCGCGACGGGCGCTTCGTCCTCGTCGGCGATGCCGGCGACGTCATCGACACGCACACCCGGCATGTCGTCGCCCACCTCGACCCGCTGGCGAATACCCGCAAGTACGTAGAGGTGCAGTTCGATGCACGAGGCCGCGTCGCCTGGGCAGCGTCCTCGCGAGCCTCGGTGGGTCAGGTGATCGGGAGAAAATGAGGCCCGCCACTAGTGCGGCGGGCCTGCCTCGACTTCAGAGGACGCCTCGCTCTTCTTGTGGGGAGCCGGGTCGCGACCTTTTTGTGACGCGCTTCCTTCCGCGAGATCAGTGTCCGTTAACCGTTGCGGCCGGAGCCGGGCTTGCCCGGCGGGAGGTCACGCGCGGTTGGAAAGGCCATAGCGCAGAAGGAGGGGCTCGTGGGGTTGCCCCAAGGGTGTCCTGTCCCCTGTCGTCAGGAGCGACCACGAGGAGCGGGCGGAGCCCCGGTTCCCGCGGCGGGACCCCCAACAAGCGGTGTGGCAACGGTCGGAGGCAGCGAGCAGTGACCGGCCCCGCAGAGAATGACCCTGCCGCTGGCGTCCGGAAGGAGGGGGTTCGTGGGGGAACCAGGGGTTCCCCCACGCACACTAGTCTCCCGTCGGAGCGTCCTCGCCGGGCTCGTTGCGACCGGCGTCCGAGATCGTCTTCACGACCTCGCAGTTCACGACCTTGTCTCCGTGGTGGTCGTTCGCGCGGATGTACGCCGTGTCGAAGCCCGGACCGCAGTCGAGCCTGTCGGGGTTGTTGTCGTCGGCCAGCGCGTAGAGGGTGTCGTTTCCCGCGCCGCCGTTCTCGATGTCCGGTCCATCGCCCGCGTACAGGGTGTCGTTGCCGTCGCCGCCGTTGATGCGGTCGGCGCCGTCCCGCCCACGCAGGAAGTCGTCCCCCGGGCCTCCGGCCAGCTGATCCGCCCCGTCGCCGCCGGAGATCGTGTCGTTCCCGTCGTTGCCGCGTAGTTTGTCGAACCCGTCGTTGCCGTAGATCGAGTCGTTCCCCGGGCCGCCGAGGACGGTGTCCCCGCCGCCGCGGGCGTAGATCGAGTCGTTCCCTGCGAATCCGAGCATCAGGTCGGCCGAGGGCGTCCCGTTGAGGGTGTCGTTGCCGTTGGTGCCCTTGATGCGATCCGCCGCCGCCACCGCCACCACCGCGAGCGCGACGAACGCGGCGAGCGCGCAGAACACGAGCTTCAGCTTCATGCGTCCTCCTTCACGTCGTTTCATTGCCTGACGAATCGCAGCATCGAGACGTCGTGTCAGGGCTCGGTGCGCCCGCCGTAAGCCTCCGGCAAGCCTCAGGTAAAACTGAGGCCACGGGAATGCATGGAACGAGACGGCGTGGACGGGTGCTTTACCCTCCGCTTACGCGTGCCGCACCGCGGCCTCACCTTCTCGGCCGATGATGAGAGGCGTGGCACGGAACACGAAGGTCGAACGCTCGCGATGAAGAAATTGAGATGGATGCTCGCCGGCGCCCTCTGCACGCTCGTCCTCGTGGCGGGAGGCTCCGCCGCAGCGATCCACGCCTTCGGCCCGCGGTCACTCGGCGACTTCTTCTTCGGCCCCCACCTCGCCCGCGCCGAGATCGTCCTGGTTCAGAACCAGGCGGTCCAGGACTGGCGAGTCGACCGCGGGCGCGTCCGCTCGGTCTCGCGCTCCTCGATCGAGCTCAAGGAGCTTGACGGGACGGTCATGTCGATCCCGCTCGCCCCCTCTACGCAGGTCGAGGTCAACGGTCAGAGCGCACCGTTCAACGCGCTCCGCCGCGGCCTGACGGTGCTGGCGATGCGCCTGCAGGATCAGCCGGCGCAGAGGATCGAGATCCTCTTCGGAAGGCGGTAGGCAATCGTGACGACCCTCGACACGCCGTACCGGAACGTCGCCCAGCCGCAGGGACGCTCCTCGGGCGGCACGGTCCTGATCGTCGAGGACGAGCACGCCATCGGGGCGCTCATCCGCAGCTACCTCAGCCGTGACGGCTACGGCGTCGTCTGGGTGCGCTCGGGCGAGGAGGCGCTCGTCGAGCTCGGACGGCATCCCGTGCGCATCGTCGTCCTCGACATCGGCCTTCCGGGCATCGACGGGTTCGAGGTCTGCCGGCAGATCCGCAGCCGCTCGAAGGTGCCGATCGTGATGGTCACGGCGCGCGACGAGGAGCCGGACCGGGTGGCGGGCCTCGAGGTCGGCGCCGACGACTACGTGACGAAGCCCTTCTCGCCGCGCGAGCTCGTCGCCCGCGTGAAGGCGATCCTCCGCCGCTCCGAGCCGTCCCCGCAGGAGCCCGTCCTCAACCTGGGCGACGTGGAGGTGAACCTCGACGGCCGCGAGGTCAGCGTCGGCGGCGAGTACGTCGAGCTCACGGCGAAGGAGTTCGACCTGCTCGCCTGCCTGCTCGAGAATCCGGGTGTCGTCCTCTCGCGCGACACGCTCCTCGACCGCGCCTGGGGCACCACCTATCCCGGCGGGACGCGGACGGTCGACGTGCACGTCGGCCAGCTGCGCCGCAAGCTCGGCCGCCCGGCGCTGATCCGCACGGTCCGCGGCGCGGGCTACAAAGCCGTCGCGCAGTGACCCTCGCCGGCGGGCGCCGCGGGCCGAGCTCGCTGCGCACGCGGCTCTTCGCGGCCACCGCGACGCTCGTCGTCCTGTCGGTCGGCGTGACCCTCGGCATCGGCGTCGTCCTGACGCGAAGCGCGGTGGAGCGGGCGCACCTCGAAGACCTGTCCCACCAAGCCGATCTCCTGGCGACCCGCGAGCGCGCGGCGCTCCTCATCAACCTCAAGCCGGTCCGCCCCGTGCTCGCGAAGCAGGAGATCCAAGTGAAGCTGATCCTCCGCCTCGGCCGGCACTCCCCCCTTCTCTCGGACCAGGATCGAGCGGCGGTGCGAGCAGGTCGCCCGATCGACGGCCGCATCACCCTCGACGAAAAGGGCTACTTCTTCGCGGCGCGGCTCGTGCAGCAGAAGGGGTTCGTGCTGCTGCGCCCGAGGAGCGTCCGTGCTGCCGACCTGCGGCCGTTCCTCCAGGCGCTGCTGCTGGCCGGCATCGTCGGCGCGAGCCTCGCCGGGCTCGCGTCGCTCCTGATCGCGCGGGCGATCGCGCGCCCCGTGCGCCGGGTGGCCGAGGCGAGCCGGAGCCTCGCCGCGGGCACCGCTCCCGAGCCGCTCCCCGCCGAGGGCTCCGCCGAGCTCGTGTCTCTCTCGCGCTCCTTCAACGAGATGGCAGCCCAGCTGGCGCACGCGCGGGAGGCCGAGCAGGCCTTCCTGCTTTCGGTGAGCCACGAGCTGAAGACGCCGCTGACTGCCATCCGGGGCTACAGCGAGGCGCTGCGCGAGGGCGTGGTCTCGCTCGAGGAGGCCGCCGACACGATCGGCCGCGAGGCCGCGCGCCTCGAGCGACTCGTCCGCGATCTCCTCGATCTCGCGCGCATGAATCGCAGCGAGTTCACCGTCGCCCGGGAGCCGGTCGAGCTCGGTGAGGTCGCCCAGGAGGCGGCGCGCCGCTACGAGCCGGTCGCGCGCGAGTACGAGGTCGTCCTCGAGGCAACCGCGGAGGGGGCCACGCCGGCGCTGGCCGACTTCGACCGGGTGCTCCAGATCGTCTCGAACCTGGTCGAGAACGCCGTGCGCTCGACGCCGGCCGGAGGATCGGTGCGCGTCGCCGCGCACCCGGGATCGATCGTCGTCTCCGACACCGGGCGTGGGCTTCCCGCCGAGGATCTCGCCCGTGCCTTCGAGCGGTTCTTCCTCTACGACCGCCACGGCGGGGGGCGCAAGCTCGGGACGGGCCTCGGCCTCGCGATCGTCAAGGAGCTGACGGAGGCGATGGGCGGCAGCGTGGAGATCGAGAGCGCGCCCGAGCGGGGTACGACCTTCGTCGTGCGGCTGCCCACGCCTCCGACCAGCGTGGAGGAGCCGGATCCCGAGAGCAGCCTCGTCCGGGCGTAGAGCTTCGAGCGAGGAGCGTCCGGTTCGGTCGGGGTTGAAGCCCAGCAGGGACAGCTGCGCGCGCGATCTGGCCCCGTTCATTTCTGACGTTTTCGATGCTTGAGGTGCAGCAGTACACAACCCGTGGCTACCTCACGCGTCAGCCGATCTTCGTACAGGGGAACGACACTCAAGGGGCTGGTCAGCAGCATCGGCTTCGCGAGGGAGGCGAACGAGAGAAAGAGCGTCTGGCTCAGGCTCGCTTTCGTCGCCTTCTTCTGGGGACTGGCGGCTGCGGTCGCTGCGGCCGTCGCGTTCACGTGGCAAAGCGACAAAGGTGTCCAGATGCCGGCAGCCTCGGAGGCGATGAGCGCTTCCTCGCACGCGCGACCTGGTGTCGACAACGAGGCGGATACGATGTTGGTTGCCAATGACTGAGGAGCTCGCACCGAACCCTGAACCCGCGCCGATCAAGGAACCGCCCCCTTCACAATCGCCAGCCGTGGACGTCGCACCTATTGTCGGTACGAACGTCGAACAGCTCTTCCCGGAGCCGTCCATGGAGTTCGTCACGGCTGGCGACGACAGCCCGCGAGAGACGGCCGCGATCCTGCGGCTTGACGAGAGCGGCCGGCGTGGAGATGTCTAGACCGACCGAAGCCGCTTCCCTCGACGGTCACGGGACACCGAGCGACCTCTTTTGCCGACCCTGAGATGACGGCGGTGTATCCACTCGAGCATGATGAAGAGCGTGCGCTGAGAAGCCTCCGCGGTTTACGCGCCGATGACCGCGCGGCGCTCCTCGCAAGCCGCCTCTTGGAGCTCTGGTCGCAGATTGAGGATTGGGAACGGCTCGCGAAGGCGGGAGAGGCTGATCCGCGGCGAGTCGCCGGCGAGCTAAGAATGAAGGTTCAGGATCTCGTTCGGCTCTCTGAGTGGCGTCACCTCGTCGCAGACGAGATCGAAGCTGTGCGGCACGTGCGCAACGAAGTCGCGCACGGTCGTGATGGCGTTGCCACGAATGAGGTTGCGGCCGCAGTTGAGCGCGCAGAAGCGCTCGTTGCCCACAGCCGCTGGACGGCCTACGCGTTCGTCGCCCGGGCTTCGACCGGCCGCGCGAAGGCGCCCGAGGCCGACCGCGCGAAGCGGTCGTCGGACGCGATGCTCGCGCGCCCGTAATCGACCGCCTGCTCGATCGTCAGTGCCGTGCCCTTCCCCCACTCTGCGCGAAACGAATGGGGCGGCAGAACCTGGCGGGCTGCATCGACGTAGGCCGCGTGCCACGCGCTGTCGGCCGGGGACAGAGACACCCCGAGCGAGCCGAGGATCGCCTCCGCCGCACCGAAGAGCCGCGCGGCACGTGCGGCATCGCCGCTGCGCGAGACGCAGACGGCCGCGATCCCTGCAGGCAGTCGGCGGCGTAGCGCCGGTCGCCGAGCTCGCGGTGGCGGACGAGGCTCTCCTCGAAGTACGAGGCCGCCTCCACGTGCCGGTGCTCGGCGAGCTCCGTCCAGCCGAGGAAGTCGAGGATCGACGCGAGCTGCCAGCTGTCGCCGAGCTCGCGGGCGAGGACGAGCGCCTCCTCCAGCGCGTCGCGCGCCCGGAGCGGGTCGCCGCCGCGCAGCCGCGAGAGACCGAGGTTGCAGAGGGCGACGGCCCGGCGAGGCCCCTCCAGACGCCGCTCGATCGAGAGGCTCTCGTCGAGGAGGTCGGCCGCGAGGTTGTTGAGCGCGCGCGAGATCGTCGGAGCGTGGCCGACCTCGCGTGCGACCTCGAGTGCCTCCTCGCACAGGGCGCGACCCCGCGGGAAGTCGCCGAGCATCATCGTCGTCCACCCGAAGCTCGCAAGCGTCTGAGCCATGCCCTCGCGATCCCCGGCCTCGCGGAAGAGCGCGAGCGGCTCCTCGAAACCCGCCGCTGCCTGCGCATAGTCGCTGAGCGCCGCGTCGAATCGAGCGGCGAGGAGGAGCGAGCGCGCTCGGACGCGCCGGGAGACGGAGCCCGCTCCGCGCAGCGCGGACTCGAGCCAGCGGCGGATCTCGGCGGCGTGCCCGCGGGCCTCCCAGAAGCGCTCGAGCGCGACGGAGATGCGCAGGCCGAGGTCGGCCGCCCCTGCCTCGACTGACCAAGAGAGGGCGGCGCGCAGGTTGATGAGCTCGCCGTCGAGGAGCTCGAGCAGCTCCCGCTGTTCCGATCCGACGAGGCCGGCGGCGCTCGCCTCCGCGAGCTCGAGGAAGTAGACGGCGTGACGCTGGCGTACCTGCTCGCGCTCGCCGTCTGCCGCCAGCCGCTCGAGCGCGAACTCGCGGATCGTCTCGAAGAGCGCGAAGCGCGGCTCCCCGGCGACGCCGTCCTCCTGGCGGAGCAGGCTCTTCGCAACGAGCGAGTCGAGCGCGTCGAGGGCGCCGCCGGGTGCCTCGATCCGGCATGTCGCCGCGACCGCCTCGATCGTGCACCCGCCGACGAAGACGCCGAGGTGCGCGAGCAGCCTCTGCTCTTCTGGGCGCAGCAGCCGGTAGCTCCAGTCGATGGTGTCGCGCAAGGTCTGCTGGCGGGCCGGCAGGTCTCGCGGCCCGCCGGTCAGGAGCTCGAGCCGCTGGCCGAGCCGGGCCAGGATCGCCTCGGGCCGCAGCGCCCGGCAGCGGGCGGCAGCCAGCTCGATCGCCAGCGGCAACCCGTCCAACCGCACGCAGATCTCGACGATCGAAGAGGCGTTCTCGTCGTTGAACGAGAAGTTGCGCTTGACCGACCGGGCGCGCTCGACGAAGAGCTGAACCGCCTCGAACTGCGAGAGCGGCGGAACCACCAGCTCGGACTCCCCGGAGAGGTGCAGCGTCGCCCGGCTGGTCGCGAGGATCTTCAGCCGCGGCGCCGATGCGAGCAGCTCGGCCACGAGCGGTGCGGCTGCGAGCACCTGCTCGAAGTTGTCGAGGAGCAGCAGGAGCCGGCGCTCGCGGAGACTCCTTCAGCGCTTCCGCGGCCCGCGAGTCGCCCGCCTCGCCGAGCGACAGCGCTCGGGTTATCGTCGGTGCGACGAGAACGGGATCGGAGATCGGCGCCAGGTCGACCCAGAAGACTCCGTCCTCGAACTCGCTGCGCAGCCGGGCCGCCGCTTCGAGCGCGAGACGAGTCTTCCCGCTCCCGCCAGGGCCCGTGAGGGTCAGGAGGCGCACCTCGTCGCTTCGCAGGCAGCGGCAGGCCTCTTCGAGCTCCTCCTGGCGGCCGACGAGAGGCGTCGCGCCAGCGGGCAGATTGGTCGGCCGCTCCTGCGCCGAGCGCAACGGCGGGAAGTCGGAGGGCAGGCCGAGGAGCTCGAGCTGGAAGAGCCTCTCCGCGCGGCCGAGGTCCCTGAGCCGGTGCTCGCCGAGGTCGCGCAGTGCAACCCCTGCGGGCAGCTCGTCCCCCGGCAGCTCCGCCGTCGTCCTCGACAGCAGCACTTGCCCGCCGTGCCCGGACTGGCAGATGCGGGCCGTCCGGTGCACGTCGAGGCCGACGTACCCCTCGGCGGTCGGCGTCGGCTCACCGGTGTGGATGCCCATCCGCACGCGCAGCGGTCCCCCCTCCCACGTGTGGCTCGCGAGCGCCCGCTGAGCCGCGGCCGCCGCCTCGACCGCCGCGCTCGCCCTCGCGAACGCGACGAAAACTGCGTCGCCCTCGATGCCGAGCTCGCGGCCGCCGGCGGCGGCGATCGCCTCGCGCAGGAGGCGCCGGTGGTCGGCGAGGACGGTTGGGTAGCCGGCGCCGAGGCGCCCGAGCAACCGCGTCGAGCCCTCGATATCGGTGAAGAGGAGGGTGATCGTCCCGGCAGGGAGGTCGCTTGCCACGGCTACAAGGTTAGGCTTCCCGCCATGGGCACGACGGCCGCCGCCTCTCCCGCGTCCACGCTCTCCGCCGGCGCCGTCACAGCCTCCTTCGACGAGCTCCAGGCGAAGCTCGTTCCGCTGTGGGAGTCGATGAAGGCGCTGACACAGGACGAGCAGACGATCGTCGTCGTCCCCTCGATCACCCTCGACAAGGCCGGTAGCGGCTCCGAGGTCCAGGCGTTCGAGGAACGGTTCCTGTTCCTGCTCCTGCTGCTTCGCCAGCCGCGCGCCCGGCTCGTCTACGTGACCTCTCAGCAGATCCTTCCGAGCGTCATCGACTACTACCTCGACCTGCTCCCGGGCGTCATCCCGAGCCACGCCCGCCGGCGCCTCTTCCTGCCGAGCCCTCTCGATGGGTCGGACCGGCCGCTCACCGAGAAGGTCCTGGAGCGTCCCCGCCTGATCGAGCAGATCCGTGCACTGATCACGAATCCGGACCGGGCGCACCTCGTGCCCTACAACACGACCGAGCTCGAGCGCGATCTGGCGGTTCGCCTCGGCATCCCGATGTTCGGCGCCGATCCCCGCTACTTCGACCTCGGCACGAAGACCGGCTGTCGCAGGCTCTTCGCGCAGGAGGGGCTGCCGTACCCGGCGGGACGCGAGAGCCTCGATCGCTTGACGACGTCGTCGACTCGATCGTCGCGATGCGTCGCGAGAAGCCGGGGCTCGAGGAGGTACTCGTCAAGCTGAACGAAGGCGTCTCCGGCGAGGGCAACGCTTCGGTCGACCTGCGCGGGGCCGGCGTGGAGCGGGCGGCGGTGGAGAAGCGGGTGCGCGCGATGCGCTTCGAGCTCGCGAGCGTCACGATCGAGGACTACGAGGCGAAGCTCCGCGAGCGCGGCGGCGTCGTCGAAGAGCGCATCTCCGGGGAGGAGTTCCGCAGCCCGAGCGTCCAGCTCCGGGTGACTCCGCTCGGCGAGGTCCAGCTGCTCTCGACGCACGACCAGCTCCTCGGCGGCCCGAGCGGCCAGAGCTACCTGGGCTGCCGCTTTCCCGCCGATCCGGCCTACGCCGCGACGATCACCCGCGAGGCGGCGAAGATCGGCGGCCGGCTCGCGCGGGAGGGAGTCCTCGGACGGTTCGCGATCGACTTCGTTACCGTCCGCAAGCCCGACGGGTCGTGGGATCCCTACGCGATCGAGCTGAACCTCCGCAAGGGTGGGACGACGCACCCCTTCCTGACCCTCCAGTTCCTCACGGACGGCACCTACGACCCCGAGACGGCGACCTTCACGGCGCCGAGCGGGCGTAGGAAGTTCTTCGTCGCGAGCGATCACGTCGAGAGCCCGGCCTACCGGCAACTCACCCCGGACGACCTGTTCGACATCGTCGTCCGGCGCGGCCTCCACTTCGACCAGTCGCGGCAGACGGGCATCGTCTTCCACATGCTGAGCGCGCTCGGGGAGCATGGACGCCTCGGCCTCACCGCCGTCGGCGACTCCCCGGTCCAGGCGGAGGAGCTCTACGACCGGGCCGTGGCCGTCCTCGACGAGGAAGCGCGGGCCGCCGCCTCCACCGCCTGAGCCTGACGCCCGGTACGTCCCCCGCCAAGTAACACAGTGTTACTTGGAGGCGGCGCGAGCGGACTCGAGGGTCAGCAGGGCCGGGCGGCGAGGCGCCTGCTCGAAGTCGAAGTCGCTGACGAGGTTTCCGAGCCGGGAAGCCTTCTCGCGGACGGTGGGCCGCGGGTCCGGACGCCCGTCGGTCTTCGGGTCGAGGCGTGCGCTCCCGAGGAAGTCGTCCTCGATGAACTTGAGGTAGGCAGCCGTGTCCTTCCAGTCGGGGCCGCGCATGACGGCGTTCACGAGGCTCGAGACGTAACTCTGGCCGGCGCTCAGGAGACCCGGCGGGTGCTCGCTGTGGGCGTTGTCGGGAGTGATCCAGGAGACCGCCGCCTCATGCGTCCCATCTTCGGCAGGCAGATGCAGAGGCGGGTAAGGCCCGCGTAACGGGTCGGCAAGACGATCGTGCTTTCCGCGAGTGCGCACGCCCCCGTTCTCCGCCGCGAGCTGCCCACCTCATCACGGTGGGCGACGCACCGCCGAACGCGCTCGAGGAAACTGCTCCGGCCTCGGGGCGAGCAGGAAGGTTGCCCCTCCGGCTCCGCCGGCGAGATTGCTACGAGCCGCTAGGCTCCGACCGGGCTCTGTGCGACACTTCGCGCAGCCGACAGTCTTCCTTTTCCCGACCGCCGCCATGAAGATCCACATCGCCCTGCTCGCCGCCCTGTTCGTGGCCATCGGCCCGACGGTCAGCGGCGCCACGACTCCCCCAACCCTCGTCCCGCCGGGCGTGCGCGTTGCGGGCGTGAACATCGGAGGGATGCGGCCGTACCTCGCACGCCGGCGGATCCGCAAGGTGTTCAAGCACCAGCTCCGGGTGATCGTCAAGCACGGCGTCGCCTGGAAGGCCTCGCCGTACCTGTTCGCCTCGAGCGCGGGCATCGGCGCTACGGTGCAGCACGCTCTGAGCACGAAGCCCGGCTCGCGCCTGACGCTGCCGGTGGCGGTGCACAAGGAGTGGGTGCGCCAGTACGTCGACTACCTCGACCACGTCTTCTCGCGGCCCGCCTTGGACGCCCGGTTCCTCGGCCTGCGGGGCCTGCGCCCGGCTGTGAGCTCGGCGCGCTACGGCGTCCGGGTTCGCAAGGCGCTCATGGTGCGGCGGATCGAGCGCAGCGTTGCAGCGAACAGGCGCACCCCGATCCACCTCGCGCTCGCTCCGGTCGTGCCGGCGAAGCTCCGCTCGAGCTTCTCCCAGCCGGTCGTCGTCATCCGGCGGCTCTCGAACCGGCTCTACCTCTACAAGGGCACGCGGTTCTGGCGGAGCTTCGGAGTGGCGACGGGGCAGGCCGCCTACCCGACGCCCACGGGGGTCTTCTCGATTCTCTACATGCAGCGCTGGCCGACGTGGATCCCGCCGGCCTCGGCGTGGGCCGCGGGCGCAAAGCCGATCCCTCCCGGCCCGGGCAACCCGCTCGGCACGCGGTGGATGGCGCTGTCCTCGCCCGGAGTCGGGATCCACGGGACACCGGACGACGCCTCGATCGGCTACTCCGAGTCGCACGGCTGCATCCGCATGCACATCCCAGACGCCGAGTGGCTCTTCGACCACGTCCAGGCCGGAACGCAGGTTTACATCGTGGACGCGTAGCGTCGCTTTCTACCGCCGGGTGAGGTTCTCCTACCCTCGGGCGGGAGCGCACTGAGCGGCGAGCGGCTCCTCGCCGCCCACCAGGCGGGTCAGCAGCTCCCCCACCGTGTCGAGCTCCTCCTCGGTGAAGCGCTCGGTGAAGAGGCGGTGTACGCCGTCGAGGTGCGTCTCGGAAGCGTAGGCGAGCTTCGTCGCTCCGGCGGGCGTGAGGACTGCGTAGCTCACGCGGGCATCGCCGGGGCAGGTGGCGCGCCCGACGAAGCCGAAGCGCTCGAGCCCTCCGAGTAGTCGGGTGATGCCCGAGGGAGTCAGGAGGACGCTCGCCGCGAGATCGACGCGGCGCAGGCGCTTCTCCGGCGCGAGCGCGAGGTGCAGCAGTACCTCGTAGTCGCTCAGCGTCAGATCGTGCGCGCCGATCAGCTCCGCGCTGAGACGGCGCGTCACGGAGCTGTGGGCGCGCAGGAACGCGACCCATGGCCCCAGCCGGACGTCTTCCCGAACCTGCGTGTTCATCCGCTCCCGAGCCTTCGTTGACAGCGCAAATTCTAGCGGCGGCCGGTCCGCGAACCGGCCGCCGGTAGGCTCGAATGTGTGGCGCGAGAACGCGGGAACGGCATCGAGGTGGAGCAGCTCGTCAAGCAGTTCAAGAGCGTCCGCGCCGTCGACGGCATCGACCTGGTTGTCGCCCCGGGCGAGATCTACGGCTTCCTCGGCCCGAACGGCGCCGGCAAGTCCACGACCGTGCACGTGCTGACGACGCTCCTGCCCCCGAGCTCGGGGAAGGCGCGCGTCGCCGGCTACGACGTGGCGACGCAGGGCCCGCAGGTGCGCGCATCGATCGGTGCGGCCCTGCAGGAAGCCGCCCTCGACCCGCTCCTCACGGGCCGCGAGCACCTTCGACTGCAGAGCGCGCTCCACGGCCTGTCGCGCGCGGAGAGGCGGCAGCGCTCGGGCGAGCTGCTGGAGCGCGTCGGGCTCACGCTCGCCGCCGACCGCAAGGTGCGTACGTACTCCGGCGGCATGAAGCGCCGGCTCGACCTCGCCCTGGCGCTCATCCACGCACCGCGGCTCCTCTTCCTCGACGAGCCCACCACCGGCCTCGACCCGCAGAGCCGCACCGCCCTGTGGGAGGAGGTGGGTCGCCTCGCCCGCGAAGACGGTGTCACCGTCTTCCTGACGACGCAGTACCTGGAGGAGGCGGACGTGCTGGCGGATCGGGTGGGGATCATCGACCACGGCCGTCTCGTCGCGGAGGGGACGCCGACCGCGCTGAAGGAGGAGATCGGTCGGCCCACCGTCGAGGCTGTTCCGGCACAGCCTTCCGAGCGATCTCATCTCGAGCGCCTGCTTGCGCGCTTCGGCGAATCGACCGGCGGCTCTCCTGAGGGAGTTGCCGTTCGCCTCGAGGAGGGAATCCAGGATCTCGTCGAGATCGTCCGGGCACTCGACGCCGAGGGTCTTCGCGTGGCGAACCTCCAGCTGCACGCGCCAACCCTCGACGACGTCTTCCTCGCGAAGACCGGCCGCACGCTCGAGGGCGCAGCCGAGGGCGACGCTGACGCCGAGCCGGAGCTCGTCGGCGTGTGAGACGCCCTTATGCGCTGTCAACCTCGATGAGCACGCGTGTTCCTCGGCCAGGCAGCGGCGGAGCAGGGCTTTGCCGGGCGGGAGCCGGCGCGGGCGAGGGGCGCGCGTGAAAGCCGCCGCGGCGCAGGTCGCGCACCTCGCGCGCCGCTCGCTCGTCCGCACGGCCCGCCAGCCGGCGCAGATCGTGCCGCCGCTCTTCTTCCCGCTCGCGCTCCTCGCCGTGAACTCGGGAGGCCTGGCATCGGCGACCCACCTGCGAGGGTTCCCGACGCATTCCTTCCTCGCCTTCGCGCTCGCGGTCCCGTTCGTCCAGGGCGCTCTCTTTTCGACCATGAACGCAGGCACTGATCTGGCTCGCGACATCCAGACAGGCTTTCTCAACCGGCTCGCCCTGACGCCGCTCCGGGGTGCCGCGCTGATCGCCGGACAGCTGGCGGGAGTGGTGCTGCTCGGGCTCGTGCAGGCAGTCGTGTATCTCGGCGCGGGACTCGCCGCGGGCTCCGGCCTTCGCGCCGGCCCCGCGGGGGCTCTTGTACTGCTGGTGCTGGCGGCGCTGATCGCGCTCGCGTTCGGCGCGATCGGCGCCTTCCTCGCGCTGCGGACCGGATCCGGAGAAGCCGTGCAGGGCATGTTCCCACTCCTGTTCGTCTTCCTGCTCGTGTCCTCGATGAACCTGCCGCGCAACCTGATCGAGATCAGGTGGTTTCGGATCGCCGCCACGGTGAACCCGGTCTCCTACCTCCTCGAGGGCATCCGGAGCCTCGTGATCACGGGTTGGGACGGGGAGGCGCTGCTCCTGGCGTTCTCGGTGGCCGGGGGACTCACGGTGGCCGCGCTCGTGGCGGCCAC
>JBBRYP010000039.1:0-40666 GCA_038237515.1 Gaiellales bacterium | reverse complement strand
TAACGTTCGACCGGAAACGAAGGGCAGGTGGAGGCCGCACTACTCGGCCGCTTCGCGGCCGCCGGCCGCAGAGCGGTCGGAATAGTGCGGCGTCGGCGAACCCTCAGTTTCGAGCGAAACGTTGGGAGACGCCGCACTAGCGAGCGCGCCAGACGCTCTGAGACGACCCGCCGGCCCTGAGTGGCGGCCAGAAGCTGTCCGTCTGTTACATCCGCTCGGGTGCCTCGACTCCGACGAGGTCGAGGCAGCGGGCTATGACCTCCTTCGTCGCACGGCACAGATCGAGGCGCGTCTCAAGAACCCCGCCACCGTAGATCACACGATGCCCGTGGTAGAAGCGATGAAAATCGTCTGCCAGGCGGATCGCATAGTTGGGGATTGCGTGGGGCCCCCGGCGTACGGTCGCCTCCGCTACGACCTGCGGAAAGTCCAACAGCCGCTTGACCAGATCGCGCTCCTCCGCCGCGGAAAGCGGATCCTCCTCCGCCAATCGCCGGCCTGCTCCTACGTTGCGCTCTATCCCCGCAATGCGCGCATGCACGTATTGCACGTAGTAGACAGGGTTCTTCTGCGAGCGCTCCGCCGCCAGGTCCACGTCGATCTCGATCGTCTGATCGTGGCCCCGGTTGACGAGGTACCAGCGCGCTGCGTCGACGCCCACCTCGTCGAGGAGCTCGTCCAGGAAGACCACGTCGCCCCGCCGCTTCGACATTCTCGCGACCTCGCCGTCGCGGGTCAGGTGGACGAGCTGGTACAGGAGCACCTCGACCCGCCCCGGGTCGTGCCCGAGCATGCGCGCCACTACCTCGTACCAGCCGCGAACGTCCTGGTGGTCGGCGCCGAGGATGTAGACAAGGCGGTCGAAGCCGCGCCGGAGCTTGTGATCCAGGTATGCGATGTCCGCTGCCTCGTAGGTTGGCAGGCCCCCGCGCTCCGCCGAGCGGACGAGCACGCGGTCACGTGTGTCGCCGTGGGCGGACGAGCGCACCCAGAGAGCGCCGTCCTTCTCGTAGGTGTCGAGGCGTGGCAGAAGCTCCGGGAGCTCGCGCTGCAGCTCGCTCTGCAACGCCCAGGAGTCGAAGTGGATCCGGAAGCGCTCCAGGGTGTCCTCGATGCGCCGAAGCATCCGCGGTACCGGATCGCCCTCGGCGGAGGCGAGCTCGGTGACGTAGTCGCCCCGGTAGCCGTCCTCCGGCACCTCCACCCCGCTCCGCCGTGCCTCGACCGACGCGCGGAAGAGCTCCATCTGCTTGCCGGCGTCGTTGTAGTAGTACTCGCGCTCGACGCGGTGGCCCGCGAACTCGAGCAGGCGCGCCACGCAGTCGCCGTACGCACCGTTCCGCGCGGACGCCACCGTGACGGGCCCCGTCGGATTGGCGGAGACCATCTCCACCTGGATTCGGGCCGGCGCCGGCGCCGAGCCTCCGCCGTAGTCCCGGCCTGCCTCGAGCACCTCTCCCAGAGCGCGAGCGAACCACGCGGGCGCGAGCCAGAGGTTGAGGAAGCCCGGTCCCGCGACCTCGGTGCGCTCGACCGCCGCGAGCGCCGCCGCCGACTCGGCCAGCTCCTGCGCCAGCTCGCGAGGCGCCCTGCGACGAGCCGGCGCGAGGCGGAGCGCGACGTTCGTCGCATAGTCGCCGTGTGCAGGGTCGCCGGGCCGCTCGAGCTCCACCTCTGCGCCGGCGAGAGCCGAGAGCTCCTCCTCGAGCGCCGCCAGCGCTCGAGCTCTAGGCGCGCGCAAGAGCCTCGGCCGGCGCCAGCATCTCCTCGACCGCGCGCAGCTCCTCGCTCGTCCCGACCGCCACCACGACGTCGCCCTCCTCCAGCTGCGCGCCGGGGCCCGGTGTCGTGTCGAAGGTCCCGTCGACCTTCCGGAGGCCCACGATGTAAGCCCCCGTTCGCGTGTGCACCTCGAGTTGCCCGATCGTGCGCCCAAGGCCGCCACAGTTGCTCGTGATCGCGATCTCCTCGAAGCGGAAGTCGTCTCCCGGCCGCGTCATCAGGTCGACGAACGCCGTCACCTGGGGCTTCAGGACCAGGTTGGCCATCACCCTTCCCGCGGCGAGGTACGGCTCCACGATCCGGTCTGCGCCGGCAAGCCGAAGCTTCTTCGCGGCCTCCTCGTCGGAGGCACGCGCGACGATCAGGAGGTCGGGGCGCGCCGTGCGCGCGGAGAGAACGATGTAGAGGTTGTCGGAGTCGTCGTCGGAGGCGACGACGAGCCCCTTGGCGCGCCCGAGGCCGGCAGCTTCGAGGTTCTCGTCCTCCGTGCCGCTCCCCTCTACCAGCAGCTCCTCCGCCTCGCGGGCGGCGACGATCGCGTCCGCGTTCAGGTCGACGACGACGAACGGGTAGCCCGTGCGGCGGAACTCCGCCGCCACGCGCCGGCCGACCCGGCCGTAGCCGCAGATGATGAAGTGGCCCGTGAACCGTTCGATCGTCCGTCGCCTCCTCTTCTCTGTCCAGGCGCCGGTGAGGACGCCCCGAGCGATCACCTCGACCAGGACGGCCGCCAGGTATCCGTAGATTGCCATTCCAGTGAGGATGAGCAGGATCGTTGCAACCTCGCCGCCGGCGCCGCGCGGAACCGAGTCGATCCCGGTGAGGGAGATCGTGATCACCGCGCGGTACACAGCCGCGTGGAAGGCCTCGCCGAGGATCAGCCAGAACGCCACCGCCCCGGCCGCGATGGCCGAGAAGAACGCCGCGAGCGCCCACGCGAAGTGCCGCAGCGTGTAGTCGCGCTCCACGCGAGTAGTATCCCGGCGCGTGGACGGCGAAGGAGGCGAGCGCCAGCTCAACATCCATCTGGATCCCGCCCACCTGGCGGGGGTCTATTCGAACTTCGCCAACATCAGCTTCTCGGACTACGAGTTCACGATCACCTTCGCGCGCATCGATCACGAGGTCGAGGAGGGAGACGTCCCGGGCGTCGTCGTGGCGCGGGTCAACACCTCCACGCGCTTCATGCGTGAGCTCCTCGACGCGATGCAGGACTCGTGGTCGAAGTGGGCGACGCGGGAGGGGATCAAGAACCTGCCGGAAACTCCGCCGGCCGAGCTTTAGCGAGCGCGCTCGCGTGCCGCCCACTCCCGTGCGAAGGCGATGCGCTGGAGCCCCGTCGGATGGTCGGCGAGGAACATGTAAGCCCAAGTGGGTGGAGTCGGATCGGCCAGGTCCGTGGTCGTGAATCGCGCGAACAGCGCCTGAGCCGACCGCGGGTCGCGCGTCGTCTGGAGCGCCATCCAGTCGGCTTCGGTCTCGATCCGGCGGGAGATCAGATTCTGCACCGGCGTCGCCGCCAGCTGGAGCACGGCCAGCACCACGAGTGCAATCGGGACTGCCTTTGGGTCGCGCATCCCACCCCGACGCCGCGTCGCGAGCTCGATCAGGAACGCTCCCGGAATCGCGAAGAGGGCGTACCAGGCGAGTCCCTTCGGGAGGTGGTTGCGCGCCTGATGTCCGTACTCGTGTGCGATCACGACGTCGACCTCACGGCGCGGGTAGTCGAGCAACGGATCCCAGAGGACGACGCGACGGCTCGGCCCGAGCCCGAACGCGTAGGCGTTGACGAAGGTGGTGTTGCCGCTGACCTTCTCGACGCGTAGAGGGACGCTCCCTACCCCCTCCTCCGCCGCGATCGCCTTCCCGTCGGCCGCGATCCGCGGGTCGTGGACGCGATCGAGGCTCGTCAGGTACGGCGAGACGAACAGGAAGAGTGCGGCGATGCCGACGAAGGCGGGCCCACCCAGCACCCACCAATGGGGACCCATGATTCCCGCAAGGCCCATCACGATCAGGAGCGCGAGGCAGAGCGAGAGGAACTCGGCGCCGAGCTGGAGCCAGTCGCCGGCGACGTAGGCGACGATGTTCCCCTTGACGACGTCGTAGCGGGTCTGCCACCAGAAGTCGGCGGCGCGAAATGGGATCTGGACGAGCCAGACGATCGCGAAGCCGAGCATCCCGAGCAGCATCCCGGTGCCGATCCGACCGGCCGCCGACTCGCTTGCAAACCTGTGACCCCGCCTGGCGTAGAAGGCGAGCGCGCCCAGCAGCGCCAGCTCCGCCAGGACGAAGTCCCACCGCTCGAACCGCTCGAACCGGGCGGCACGCTGGAGCGCGCGGGCGCCGAAGTAGTCGCGTTCGTGGAGTCTCGGCAGCTCGAAGTCGCCGGGAACCCGGCTCGACGTCCACAGGTAGAACGAGGCCACCGACCAGCCGCACGCGAGCACCGCTAACGTTGCCGCCCGCGCCGCCATGCTCCCCCGCACCCGCCTCATTCCCAACCAGTCTCCCACGCCGGTCGCGGCCGGCTGAAGCGGTCCGGGTTGCGGGTCGCAGTCCTCTCCGACGTTCACGCGAATCTCGTCGCGCTCGAGAGCGTGCTCGCGACACTCGAGCGAGAGCGGCCCGACGAGGTGTGGTCACTCGGCGACGTCGTCGGCTACGGGCCACGGCCGAACGAGTGCTGCAACGAGGTGTCTGCGCGCGCATCGATCTCTCTAGCCGGGAACCACGATCTCGGGATCCTCGGCTCCATCGATCTGGAGGACTTCTCCGAGGACGCCGCCGCGAGCGCGAGTTGGACGCGCAGCGTTTTGTCGACTGCGGCACGGGACTACCTGGAGCAGCTCGAGCCGAGCGGCGCGCGGGCCGGTGCGCAGCTCTTCCACGCGAGCCCGCGCGACGCCGTCTGGGACTACGTCCTGTCGGGCGAGGCGATCATCGCGGCATTCCAGCTGACGACGGCGCCGCTCGTGCTGGTGGGCCACTCGCACGTGCCTCTGGCAGTCCTGGAGGTTGAAGGGGCGCTCGATGGCGGCGTCGCCGCCGAAGGTACCGAGATCGACCTCGCGCGGGGACGCTGGCTGCTGAACCCGGGTTCCGTCGGCCAGCCGCGGGACGGTGATCCGCGTGCCGCGTACCTGCTACTCGACCTCGACCGTGGCCGCGGTTGGTTCCGCCGGGTCGACTATTCGATCGCGGCGACCCAGGCAGAGATCCGGGAACGCGGCCTGCCGGATGCGCTGGCGGAGCGGCTCGCTCGCGGCGTCTAGGCCCTTGTGGAGACCGCCGCAGGGATCCTCCCTCGTAACGAACGCGTCTCGGGCGCCGGGCAGGCGGCTCAGACGGCTTTGCTCGGCTCGGCCCGTTCATCCGAGCCGACCGTGATGCCCTCTCGGGCGAGCGCGAGCTGGACGTCCTCCCGGGCCTTGTAGATGCGCCACTTGACCGTCGCGAGGGTGACCTCGAGCGAGTCGGCGATCTCGGTGTACGAGAGGCCGACGATGTCCCGCAGGAGCAGCGCCATCTTGAGATCGACGTTGAGGTCGTTGACCGCGCGCCAGACTGCGTCGATCGTCTCCATCCGCTCGAACGGCTGGTCGACGACCTCGAGCGGGGGCAGATCCTCGAGCGCCACCGTCGCACGGGGCCGCCGTTCGCTGGCCCGCAGCTCGTCGAGGACGCGGTTTTTCGTGACCTGGAAGAGCCACGTCGTGAACCGGCAGCGCAGCGAGAACTTCGGTAGGCCCTGGTACACGCGCAGGAACACTTCCTGCGCCAGATCCTCGGCCAGCGACCTGTCCCCGACAAGGCGCAGGATGTAGTTGTAGACGGGCGTCTCGTAGGCCCGAAGGATGATGGCGAAGGCGCGCTCGTCACCGCGCTGCGCCTTCCGGAGGATCCCGAGGTCAGGTTGCGGGAGCGACAAGGTGGCGGAGTATAGCCCGGTGCATTCGTGAATGCCCGTTATGCAACCGGGTTAAGAAAATTCTTACGCCTACCTTTCCAAGCTCTGCGATTCGGGCGGTGGGAGGGTCACCAGGGGGCTTCTTCGTCGCCCTGGCGTTACGCAAACGATCGGTCGAGGTACAAGGGAGAAAGGAGTAGGGTCGATCGAGGGGGCCTCGACGAAAGCTGCTCCGGAGGACGCGTCAGACGGAAGGGGGGTCCGTCCGCGTCACGCGAGAGGGGGCTTCGGCTCCCTCTTTCGCGTCGAAGAGGCTCTCGCCGGTCATCTCGAGCGGCCGCTCGAGGCCGAGCAGCTCCAGAACCGTCGGAGCGAGGTCGCGCAGCCCGCCGCCCTCGCGCAGCTGCCCACCCGCTACAGTCAAGACGAGCGGCACTGGGTTCGTCGAATGGGCGGTGTCGGGGCTGCCGTCCGGCTCGAGCATCTCCTCGGCGTTGCCGTGATCCGCCGTCACGAGGCAGACGCCGCCCGCCCGCTCGACCGCGTCGAGCACGTGGCCCAGCGCAGCGTCCGTGGCCTCCACCGCCTCAAGGGCGGCGGCGACGATGCCAGTGTGGCCGACCATGTCCGGGTTGGCGAAGTTGACGATCCCGAACCCGTAGCCTTTGCCGATCTCGTCGGAGAAGCGGTCGGCCACGGCGGCCACCGACATCTCGGGTTTCTGGTCGTACGTCGCGACCTCGCGGGAGGAGGGAACGAGAATCCGCGTCTCCCCCTTCCACCCCTCCTCTCTCCCGCCGTTGAGGAAGTACGTGACATGGGCGTACTTCTCCGTTTCGGCGGCGTGCAGCTGGCGCACGCCGTGCCGCGAGCAGACTTCCGCCATCGTCTGGGGGACGTCCTGCTCGGCGAAGGCGACGGGACAGCCGAGATCCTCGCGGTAGCGTGTCATCGTCGTCAGATCGCAGCCCGCCTCGAGCAGACGTTCCGAGAGCTGGCGGGCGCGATCGGGACGGAAGTTGAAGAAGATCGCGGCGTCGCCGCGGCTCAGCCTCGGCCGTCCCGTCAGGACCACCGGCTCGACGAACTCGTCCGTGATGCCCCGGGCATACGCCTCCTCGACGGCCTTCACGGGGTCTGACCCCGTCCGCCCCTCGCCGCGGCAGACGGCGGCGAACGCGCGATCGGTCCGCTCCCAGCGTGCGTCGCGATCCATGGCGTAGTAGCGCCCGCACACGGTGGCGACGCGGTCCGCCGGAAGCTCCCCGAGATCGTGCAAGGCCGCGTGCGGCGAGACATCACGTCCGTCCGTGAACGCATGGATGTACGTGCGCTGCCGGAAGTCGAGGCGGTCCGCCAGCTCGAGCAGCGCGCGCAGGTGATGGAGGTGGGAGTGCACTCCGCCGTAGGAAGCGAGTCCGAGCAGGTGCACGTTCGCTCCACGCTCGCGAGCCCGTTCGAAGACCCCGAGCAGCGCAGGGTTCTCGAAGAAGCCTCCGGACGCGATCGACTGGTTGACGCGCTCGAGATCCTGGAAGAGGATCCGGCCCGCGCCGATCGTCAGGTGACCCACCTCGGAGTTCCCCATCTGACCGGGCGGGAGACCCACCGCAGGGCCCGATGCGTCGAGGGTCGTGTGCGGGAATGCCCTCCAGAGGCCGTCGAAGACCGGTGTGCTCGCGAGCTCGACCGCGTTTCCGGGGCCTGGCGAGGCGCAACCCCAGCCGTCGAGGATCACGAGCGCTACGAGGGGATACGAGCGCCGGCCTGGCAAATCGAGACGAAGGAGTCGACGTCGAGCGCGGCGCTGCCCACGAGTGCGCCATCAACGGCCGGCTGGGCGAGGAGCTCGGCGGCGTTCTCCGGCTTCACCGATCCGCCGTACAGGACCGGCAGGTCGAGCTCGGCCTTGATCAGCTCGTGCGTCTCCTCCGCGATCTCCGGCGAAGCCGTCTTGCCGGTCCCGATCGCCCACACCGGCTCGTAGGCGATCACGAGGTCGTCGTAGTCCTTCAGCACCGAAAGCTGGCGGTGCAGGACGGCCTGCGTCTCGCCCGCCTCGCGCTCCGCCTCGGTCTCGCCGACGCAGGCGATCACGGAGAGGCCGGCGTCAAGGGCCGCGCGCATACGCTTGCCGACCGTCTCGTCGGTCTCGCCGAAGTATTGGCGGCGCTCGGAATGCCCGACGATCGCCCCGTAGACGCCGAGCGCCCGGAGCATCGTCCCGGAGACCTCGCCGGTGAAAGCTCCCTCGGAAGCCCAATGGACGTTCTGCGCGGCGACGGCGATGTCGGCTCCCGCGAGCTCCTGCACCGCAGCCGGGAGGGAAACGAAGGGCGGGCAGACGACGACGTCCACCCCGCCGAGGTCATGCTGGCGCAGCGCTCGGCAGAAGGCCGCCGTCTCCGCAGCTCCCTTGAACATCTTCCAGTTGCCGACGATCAGCATGCGGCCTCCGGGATCGCCGCAACTCCGGGTAGCTCCTTCCCCTCGAGCAGCTCGAGCGCGGCCCCGCCGCCGGTCGAGACGAAGGACACCCGTTCCTCCAGGCCGAGCTCGTTCAACGCGCGCACCGAGTCTGCCCCACCGACGACGGAGTAGGCAGCCGCCGAGGCAACGGCCTCTGCGACGGCCTTCGTCCCGGCTGCGAACCGCGGCCACTCGAAAACCCCCATCGGGCCGTTCCAGAAGATCGTGCGGGCGGCGGCCAGCTCCCGCCCGAACACCTCGCGCGTCTCCGGCCCGATGTCCAGGCCGAGCCATCCGTCCGGAAGCTCGTCGTAGGGGGCCACGTGCGACTCCGCATCCGGCTCGAACGCGGCGGCCGCGACCACGTCGCGCGGCAGCACGACCTCGAAGGTCAGCGGATTGTCCTCCCGGAGCTCCTCGGCCATCTTTCCCCCGACGAGCACGGAGTCGGCCGTTCCCCCGAGGTGCTCGAGCACGCCGAGCTTGTCCTCGACCTTCGACCCACCCGACACGAGGACGAAGGGACGCTCGACCGTACCGAGGAGCTTCCCGAGCTCGGTGAGCTCGCGCTCGAGGAGAAGGCCGGCGTAAGCGGGCAGCAGCTCTGCTACGCCGACGGTCGACGCATGCGCACGATGAGCGGAGCCAAAGGCGTCGTCGACGTAGAGGTCGCACCCCTGCGCGAGCTCGGCGGCGAAGGCCGGGTCGTTGCGCGTTTCACCGGGCGAGAAGCGCGTGTTCTCGAGCACGACGACCCGCTCGGCGGGAAGCAGGTCGTGCAGACGCGCGGCGACCGGTGCGATGACCAGGTCGGGATCGTGGCCGTTCGGACGACCGAGGTGGGAGCACACTCGTACCTCAGCCGCGCCGCGCTCCAGAATCAGCTCGAGGGTCGGGAGCGCAGCGCGTATGCGTGTGTCGTCGGCCACCTTCCCGTTCTCGAGCGGAACGTTCAGGTCCGCCCGGACGAGCACGCGCTTGCCACCGACACGCGCGTCGCGCACCGACCGAGGGCGTCTCACGGGCGACCTCCTCTCGGAAGCGGAGACTCGTGACGTTGTGACGGGTTTCTCCCGTGGGGCTTCGACCCTGGCCGGCGCGGTAGACGCGCAGGATCCGCAAACGGTCGCGGCCTGAACCGGGCTTGCCCGGCGGGAGGCCACGCGCGGCGGATCAAGCGGGAGCGCAGAAGGAGGGGGCCCGTGGGGGAACCCTGGGTTCTCCCACGCTACTAGAGCTTTCCGGCGAGATCGACGAGGCGGCAGCTGTAGCCCCACTCGTTGTCGTACCAGCCGATCACCTTCACCTGGTTGCCCTGTGCCATCGTCGAGAGGCCGTCGATGATGCACGAGTGAGGATTGCCGATGATGTCCGAGGACACGATCGGGTCCTCGGTGTACTCGAGGATGCCGCTCCACCCGTCACTGTCGGCCGCCGAGCTGAAGGCCTCGTTGATCTCCTCCCTTCCCACCTCCCGGCCGAGGACGCAGACGAGGTCGGTAACGCTTCCGTCCGGCACCGGCACACGCATGGCCATTCCGTCAAGCTTGCCCTTGAGCTCGGGAATGACCTCGCCGATTGCGCGTGCGGCGCCCGTCGAGGCGGGGACGATGTTGTTCGCAGCCGAGCGCATGCGCCGCAGGTCGGGCTTGCCCTTCCGCGTCAGCGCGATCTGATCCTGCAGCTGCTGCTCGGTCGTGTAGGCGTGGATCGTCGTCATGAAGCCGGACGTGATGCCGAACTGGTCCAGGAGGATCTTCGCCATCGGACCCACCGAATTCGTCGTGCAGGAGGCGTTCGAGACGATGTGGTGCCGCTCTGGGTCGTAGCGCTCGTCGTTGACGCCGAGGACGAGCGTGATGTCCGGATCGGTGGCG
Source organism: Gaiellales bacterium (assembly GCA_038237515.1). GTDB lineage: Bacteria > Actinomycetota > Thermoleophilia > Gaiellales > Gaiellaceae > JBBQDZ01. The sequence goes on along the minus strand of JBBRYP010000039.1, from coordinate 30,628 downwards.
GGAGCGGAGATCAAAACCTTCCTCGCGCCCGCCTGGAGATGCTGCGAGGCTCCGTCCCTGTCCGTGAACAGGCCGGTCGACTCGACCACCACGTCGACCTCGAGCTCCCGCCAGGGAAGCTCCTTCGGGTCCCGTTCCGCGAGCACCTGGAACGAGTGCCCGTCGGCTGACAGCCGGTCCCCCTCCACGGCGATGTCGGCGTCGAGCACGCCGTGCGAAGAGTCGTAGCGGAGCATGTGCGCGAGAATCTCCGGCGCCGCCAGATCGTTGACCGCCACGACCTCGAAGTCGCCCTCGCGCTCGAGGTGCGCGCGAAAGAAGTTCCTGCCGATCCGCCCGAACCCGTTGATCGCGACCCGCGTCGCCACTCGTCACCCCTCCGTTCGCGTGGACGCGTCGAGTCTAACGGGGGTCGCGCCGGAGGCCGCCAAGCTCAGGACTTGCAGGGAGCGAACTTGAGCTCGACTGAGCTGCTGCCGACCAGGCGGCCCCGGTTGCGGATCTCGATGCGATAGGTGCCTTCCTCGAGCGCCCCTTTCGTGCGAAAGAGGTCGAAGGCGGTCCGCCCGAAGGGCCCGTCGTTCCAAGCGAAGTTGAAGACGAAGGCCTTGTCCCCTTCGTAGTACCACGTCGCCGAGCTCGGCGTCTTGTTCTTCATCCCCTTGAAGCGAATAAACGCGTAGAGGCGTTTGATCGGCCGTGCCGTGCAGTATGTGCCGGTCGCCACCGCGTTCTTCGGAGGGATCGCCGTCTTCGAGGTCGTGCTCGCCCAGGCGACGATCCGAACCGACGGCGCGGCGGTCGCGGCGGTCGCTGCCACCGGGACGACGAGGCCGATCGCGGACAGGGCGAGGAGGCGCCGCACGGCCATACAGTAGCGTTCGTCGCGAACGTTCATTCATACTTTCGTGAGGCGGGTCCTCGCTCGTCCGGCGCCGAATTCAGACCCCGTCCGGCGCCTCGGTCCGGAGCGAGGTTCAACCGGAGGGGGAGGTCGTCCTCGGAGCTTCCCCTCCACTGGTCGGCGCCGGCAAGCGGCGCCTCGGCGGCCCGCCGTGTCGAGTCGGAGGCCCCAACGGCGGGCCGGAGGGGTGGAAACGAGACGCCGGCAAGCCGCCACCTCCTCTTTGGTCGGTGCCGGCAAGCAGTGCCTCGGCGTCACCGCTCGGCGAGGCTCGCGAGCTTCTTCAGGCGTCGGTGAAGGGCAGCCTTCGTCGCCCTCGGGCGCGCTTTCTCGGCGAGCTCACGGAGCGATGAGGACGGATGGCGAAGACGGAGCTTCGCCGCCTCGCGAAGCGTGCGCGGCAGGTCGGCGAGGCGGCCGGCTTCCTCCAGTCGCCGGACCGCCAGGAGCTGTGCGTGCGCAGCTCGTCCGGCACGGACGAGATTTGCGTGATCGGCGTTTGCCAGCCTGTTGGCCCGTGCTCTCGCTTCCCCGACGACGGCGGCCTCGTCGAAGCCGAGCGCCGTATCGCTTGCGCCCGCCAGAGCGAGCGCGTCGGCGATCGTCTCGGCCCGCTTCGCATATGCCGCGGAATAGCTCCGGCGCTCCTGGACGGTGAGCGGGACGCCCTCGGCGGCTCCGACCGCCGCTAGGAACGACGCGCTCGCGGGTGTGGCCGTGCGGAGCTCGAGGTGCGGCGATCGCGGGCCGCTCAGCGAACCGCCACCGAGAAACGCTCCGCGAATGTACGCGCCCCGGCAGCACGCCTTCCCGACGATCCGCTTCGGCGGGTGCTCGAGGGGACGGACGCCGGTGCCGAGCACCCCCGCCTCGTGCAGGACCTGGAGAGCGTGGGCATCGCCCTCGACGTGGAGCTGGTAGCGCGTGGGCCGTGCAAAAGCCTGCTGACGGTAGGTGCGGATCTCGGAGGCGACGCCGAAGCTCCGGAGGAGGGCGAATGCCCGGCGGGCGACGCCCGCGCTCGACAGATCGAGGTGGGCGGAGACCTCCCCCCGCCCTTTCAGATGGAGACTGCCCGCCGAGTGGAAGAGCGCGGAGAGCTCGGCGAGCCGGTCGCACCTCCGCCGCGGCTCGATCGCGGCCAGCTCGTTGCGGGCATCCTCAGAGATGGGCATGCTCGAGCTCCAGCAGCCGGCGCTTGTAATCCACGCCGGTGGAGCCGTAGCCGCCGATCCCTCCGGCCGCCACGACTCTGTGGCATGGGACGAAGATCGAGAGCTCGTTCCGGGCACAGAAGGCGCCGGCGGCCCGCGCCGCCCCCGGCCGCCCGGCCAGGGCGGCCAGCTCGCCGTAGGTGACGAATGCACCCCGCGGCACGCGGCGCAGCTCGCGCGCGAGCGCCCGCCCGTACGGCGTCAGCGGCTCGAGATCGAGCTCGACGTCCGCGAAGTCGTCCGGCACACCGCCGAAGAACGACCGCAGCCGGCGCCCGAGCGGGTGCCCGTCGTCGAGCGAGCCCGGGCGGCGCTGCCGCGGCGCCTCGTGGCAGACGACGAGCTCGTCCTCCAGCCAGAGCTCGCCGATCCCCCATCCGGGAGCCTCGTACCGCACGAGCCTCGGCGTCACGCATCCCGACTCTAGTGACACGCCCGGCGGGGCCGTGGCCAGGGTCTGTCCCCGGCCGTGGCCAGGAGCGACATGTCGGGGGACAGATCCCGGCCACGGCCCGAGCAGACGTGCTCGCCTAGAATCGAGGCCGTGAGCGCGAACGCGATCTTCCGGGCGCCCCCGGTCGCCAACGAGCCGGTTCGCGGCTACGCCCCGGGAAGCCCGGAGCGCGAGAGCCTGCGTGTGCGGTTGGAGCAGATGAAGGCGGAGCGTGTCGAGATTCCGCTCGTGATCGGTGGCAAGGACGTGAGGACGGGAAAGACGCGCGAGGCGGTGATGCCCCACGCGAAGCGCCACGTCCTCGCCGACGTTCACCAGGGTGGAGGCGACGAGGTGGGCAAGGCCGTCGATGCGGCTGCGAAGGCGTGGAAGGACTGGCACCTGCGCCCGTGGGAGGAGCGTGCGACCGTCTTCCTCCGCGCCGCCGAGCTGCTGGCGGGACCGTGGCGCGACACGCTCAACGCGGCGACGATGCTCGGCCAGTCGAAGACGGCCCATCAGGCGGAGATCGATGCTGCCTGCGAGCTGATCGACTTCCTGCGCTTCAACGTCCAGTTCATGACTCGCATCTACGAGGAGCAGCCGAACTCGACAGCCGGCGTCTGGAACCGGATGGAGTACCGCCCGCTCGAGGGCTTCGTCTTCGCGGTCAGCCCCTTCAACTTCACCGCGATCGCGGGCAACCTCACGAGCTCGCCCGCGCTGATGGGCAACACGGTCGTCTGGAAGCCCGCCTCGACCGCGATGCTCTCGGCGTACTACCTGATGCGCCTCTTCCAGGAGGCGGGGCTGCCGGACGGCGTGATCAACCTCGTCTACGGATCAGGTCGTGTGGTGGGCGATCCGGCGCTCGCGAGCCGCGGGCTCGCCGGCGTCCACTTCACCGGCTCGACACCTGTCTTCCACGACATGTGGAAGACGATCGGGACGACCATCGACGCGTATCGCAACTATCCGCGCATCGTCGGCGAGACCGGCGGGAAGGACTTCATCCTCGCCCACCCGTCGGCGGACGTCGACGCGCTGGCAGCGGCGATCGTCCGCGGCTCGTTCGAGTACCAGGGGCAGAAGTGCTCCGCCGCCTCGCGCGTGTACGCACCGTCGAACCTCTGGCCACAGCTGCGCGAGCGCCTCGAGCAGGAGGTTTCCTCGATCAGGATGGGCGACGTCAGCGACTTCGGGAACTTCATGGGCGCCGTCATCGACGAGGGTTCCTTCCGGACGCAGAAGCAGGCGATCGACGAGGCTCGACGGCACGAGAAGACAGAGGTCGTCGTCGGCGGCGGTACGGACGACAGCGAGGGCTACTTCGTCGAGCCGACCGTGATCGAGACGCGCGATCCCGACTTCCGGCTCCTCCGGGACGAGCTCTTCGGGCCCGTTGTGACGACCTATGTCTACGACGAGCGCCGCTGGGACTCCACGCTCGAGCTGGTCGACCGCACGGCGCCCTACGGGCTCACGGGCGCGGTCTTCTCGCAGGATCGCGCGGCCGTCGTGGACGCGGCTGAGAAGCTGCGCTACGCGGCGGGCAACTTCTACGTCAACGACAAGCCGACGGGGGCGGTCGTCGGGCAGCAGCCGTTCGGCGGTGCACGAGCCTCGGGAACGAACGACAAGGCCGGCTCGATGTGGAACCTGATCCGCTGGGTGAGCCCTCGCACGATCAAGGAGACCTTCGTGCCGCCGCGCGACTACCGGTATCCGTTCCTGTCCACGGACGGCGACGGCATCGCTTCGCGCGACGCCGGGCGCTAGACGCTTACGGACTGCTAACCCGGAGGGCAACGGACGCAAACACCGCCCGGATAGCCTGCCCCCCCATGCGCTTCCTCGCCGTCGCCGCCGGTTGGCTCGGCCTCATCGTCCTCCTCCTCCCGGCCCACTAGCCACACTCCCTACCGAGCCGAGGCAAACCTCCACGCGAGCGCCGAGGCCTCGCCGCCGGCACTCGCAAAGGCGACGACCGTGTGCGATCCCCGGGAAACCCGACTCGGGAGGTTGACGTACATCGTCAGCTTGAATCCGAGACGCGCAATCTTCGTGTCGAGCGGCAGCCCGTCGAGCCACATCGTCGCGTAGCCGGAGCCGCGCGCGAGGTCGACCGCTCCGGCGATCTGATGCACCTCCGCTTGACGGGAGCCGGGACGTGGCCCGAGGGCGCGGACCGTGACGGGCCCGCCGAGCTCGAGCTTCCAGCGGCCGGCGCTCCGACGCAGCGCGGCGGCGAAGGCTTGTCCTCGGCGCGTGATGCCGACGACGCCGAAGGCACCCGTCAGCCGCTCCGAGACGACGACCCGGTACCCGGGCGAGAAGAGCGCCAGCCGACGCCGTAGCGCAATGGCCGCGCCCCGGTGGAAGTCCGCGAACGTCGGACCGAGCCGGCGCCTGGCCTGCAGCGAAAGCAGATCCCAGAGGGCGGCGTCCCTGTGCTGACTCGACGCCGCCACCGCCGCTCGCAGGACGGCGGCGCCCGGATCCTTCGGGACGGCGGCCGGTCGTTTCGAGGCGGCCCCGCAGCCGGCCGCTGTGAGCAGGAACGCTGCGCCGAGGAAGACCCCAAGTAACACTGTGTCACTCGAGCCCATGGCCTGACGCCTCGCCACGCCGAAGAGCCTACGTCCGCCCGGCGTCAAGAAAGGAGCGAGCCTTGGGCGCAGCCGAGCGGTGCCAAGTAACACTGTGTTACTTGGCACCGGGCCCCGAGCCGCGCAAATGCAGAAGAGCCTACGCTCGCGCGGCCGTCGCGAAGGAAGGACAGGAGGGAATCCGAGAGTGGATCGAGGCGCTCGGGCGCCAGGCTGTAGAGAACGTAGTAGCCGTCCCGCCTGCTCCTCACGACCCCTGCGTCCGCGAGCAGCCGGAGATGCTTCGAGAGTCCCGCCTCGCTGATCCCGACGAGAGGAGCGAGCTCCTGCGTCGAGCGCGGACGCTCTGCGATCAGCCGGAGCGCCCGCAAGCGGGTGTCGTCGGCGAGCGCGCTGAGCACCCGGACGAGGTCGGCCGAAAGGAGGCTCGGACGTGCCCGTTCGGCGACGAACGAGGCGGGATAGATGAGGCTGAGCGGCCATGGCGCGTCGCAGCTCACGCGCACGTGCGGCCACACGTAAGCGCTCGGGACGAGGAGCAGTCGGTTCTCTGGGGTGAGCTCGACGCGGTGCTCGTGCGGAAGGTCGAGGCCGAACTCCCCCCGGGTCCGGTCGACGCGAAGCTGCCGCGGGAGCGAGCCGACGAGCGAATACACGCCGCTCACCGCGATCTGGCGACCTGTCTCGGACACGCAGTCGGCAAGGCGCGGCTCGAGCGAGGCCCACTCCTGCCTAAACGCCTCGGCCCAGTAGTCCTCCAGCAGACGGGCGAAGCGCGCGGTGAGCTCGACCGGATCGTCGAAGATCAGCTCCACGAGCTCGGCGCTCGCGCCCATCCTCTCCGCCGCGCGCACCGCATGAGCGCGAACGCTCGTGCACCGGAGGAGCGCAGCGTCCCGCCTGCCCTCGTGATCCCAGAGCGGGCGGAGGAACTCGAGTGCGAGCGTGTCGGGGTCGAGCGCAGACCAGCTCCAGCTCCTGCTCGAAGGATCGAAAGTCCGCTTCGGCCGGTGGGCAGACGAAGTCCGGGATCATGCTCCGATAGGCGAAGCCGAACTGGGCGATGTCACGCTTGAGACTCGGCGGGAGCCGCCGCATCTCCCGCACCCACGGGTGCTGGAGCGGATGGTGCTTGGGCTCGACCAGGACGTGCAGGCTGAGGACCGCCTCGAGGAGCGGCGAGTAGGTGAAGGCGAGACGCTCGACGCCGTCATCGGGAACCGCGAAGCGGATAGCCATCCGTTCGCCTTTTGGCTAAAGAAGTTGATCGAGCGCAGGCGGCGACGCAGGCTGACGCACGCCCGACTTCGAGAAAAGGGGTGCCCATGCTGCGTCGACGCGCGTTCCCGCTCTGCCTCGCCTGCGTACCCCTCCTCCTTGCTTCCGCGGCCGGCGGCGCGCGCGCCGACGATCCGGTGCTGGTCGGCACGGTGGGCCTGAACGACTCTTTCACGATCAATCTGGCGGACGCGAGCGGGCAGAAGGTCTACCTGCTGAGACCCGGCACCTACACGATCCTCGTTCACGACTACTCGATGGTCCACAACTTCCGCTGGCCTCGAACACCGACCTGACCGTCGACATCAGCACCGAGGTGCCGTTCGTCGGCGACAAGATGTTCTCGGTCACGTTCAAGGACGACACGGTGTACGCCTACGCGTGCGAGCCACATCCGTTCCAGATGAACGGGCGCTTCGTCGCCAGCTCCTCTCCGCCCCCGCCGCCGCCCCCGCCGGTCGTGCGCAAGCTGAACGGCTCGGTGTCGGCAGCCGGGGCGGTTGCGCTGAGCGCCGCGAGGATCGCGGCCGGCGACTACCGCCTCACCATCCAGGATCGATCCGCGAAAGGCAACTTCCACTTCGTCGGCCCGGGTGTGAACCGTAAGACGGGGATCGTCCTCCGCGGCACCCAAACCTGGCGGCTCGAGCTGGCGCCGGGCACCTACCATTAGTTCAACGATCGCACCGCGAACACGAAGCGGACCCTGACGGTGCGTTGCGAGGGAGGTAAGCGCGGGGCGGGAGGCCCCTGACTATCCCCGCCCCGCCCTGTGCAATTGCGCATAGATCGACCGAGCGGTTTTCGCCGGCAGCTCCGGAACGCCCTCGAGCTCCTCCTGCGAGGCGGCGAGGAAGCACTCCGCCGAGCCGAAGTGCCGGATCAGCGCGCGGCGCCGGGCCGGCCCGACGCCCGAGAGGGTGTCGAAGATGGACTGGCGCGCCTTCGCGTCACGGCGCTGGCGGTGGAAGCCGAGCGCGAAGCGATGGGCCTCGTCTCGAATGCGCTGGAGCAGCTGGAGGCCCGCGGAGTGACGGTCGAGGAGGATCGGACTCGGCTGGCCCGGCACGAACACCTCCTCGATTTTCTTCGCGAGCGAGATCACGGCCACCCGAGGGAGGTCGTACGCCTGCATCGCCGCCAGCGCCGCGGCGAGCTGGCCTTTCCCTCCGTCGATGACGACGAGGTTCGGAGCCGATGCGAAGGCGTCGTCGTAGCGCTCGCCGGTCGCAGAGGCGTCGGCCAGGCGGGAAAAGCGCCTCGAGACGACCTCGGCCATGGCAGCGAAGTCGTCCTGCCCGTCGAGGCCGCGGACGCCGAACTTCCGGTAGTGCGCCTTCTTCGGGACGGCGTCCTCGAACACCACCATCGAGCCCACTGGGGACTCGGCCTGGATGTTGGAGATGTCGAAGCACTCGACGCGCAGCGGCAGGCTCTCGAGATTCAGCGCCTCGCGTAGCTCCTCGAGCGCCTCGACACGCCGCAGCCTGCTCCGCTCCGCCTGGACGACGTCGGCCTCGAGCGCGAGCTGCGCATTCTGCCGCGCGAGCTCCTGGAGCCGGCGCTTCTCGCCGCGCTCCGCGGCTCGGACCTCCACGGCCGACCCGCGGCGCGAGGAGAGGAACTCGGCCAGAGCGGTCGTGTCGCCCGCCTCCCGGGGAACGACGATCTGCGGCGGCACGCTCGGCGCCGAGCCGTAGTACTCGAGGCAGAACGCCTCGAGGACGGTCGCCTCGTCCTGGCCCGCGACGTTCTCGAGATGGAAGCCGTACCGGTCGATCAGCTTTCCGTCGCGAAGCGGGAAGACCTGTACGGCCGCGCGGTCGCCCTCGATCGCGAGGCCGATCACGTCGATCGTGCCCACCGCGCGCCTGTCCGCCGCCTGCCGCTCGGCCAGGTGCCGCACGGCGAACAACCGATTCCGGTAGCGCGCAGCGTCCTCGAAGCGCTCGCTCGCTGCGGCTTCCTGCATCTTCCGCTCGAGCTCGCGCTCGATCGGCCGCGCCTCGCCGGAGAGGAACTCGATGACGCCGTCGATGATCGAGCGGTAGTCCTCCTGGGAGACGTAGCCTGCGCAGGGGGCGAGACAGCGCTCGATGTGGTAGTCGAGGCAGGGTATGCCGCTGTGGCGCCCCGGCTTCGGACCCTCGCAGGGCCGGTACGGGAAGACCCGGTTGAGCACGTCGAGCGTCTCGCGCACCTTCTTCGCGTTCGCGTAGGGGCCGAAGTAGACGACTCCGCGGCGGTGGCGCTCTCGCGTGAACATCACGCGGGGGTACTCGTCCTCGACCGTCACGGCGATATACGGGAACGACTTGTCGTCGCGCAGGCGAACGTTGAAGGGCGGCCGGTGGCGCTTGACGAGGTTCTGCTCCAGGTGCAGGGCCTCCACCTCGGAGCCGGTGACGATCACCTCGATGTCAGCGACGCGCGACGCGAGCTTGTCCAGGCCGATCCGGCCGCCTCCGCCGCCGCGCTGGAAGTAGCTGCGAACCCGCGGCCGCAGCGACTTCGCCTTCCCGACGTAGAGGACGTCGCCGCTCCGGTCGCGGAAGAGGTAGACGCCGGGCTTCGCCGGCAGCCCCTTGAGGCGATCTTCTAACGCTTCCTTCACACGAGCTAGCGTAGCGCCCGGTTACCCTCGAACTGTCGTGAAGAGGCTCGTCTCCACCTGCTTCCTACTGGCGGCGCTCAGCTTCGCCCCGGCGGCGCTCGCGGGCGGGCCGACGATGGTCGTGGGTGCGGCCGAGGACAACGTGCGCCAGCCGACGCTGATGGCTGCAAAGGTGCAGATGGACCTGCTTCGCCTCCTCGGCCTGAACGCTGTTCGCGTCAGCTCGATCTGGGCTCCCGGGTCACGCGCACCATCCGAGGGCGAACTCGCGACACTCGCGAACATCAGTGGAGCCGCGAAGCTCGACGGGGTGCGCGTGTACGTGCAGGTGACGAACGCCGGCAGTCGTACCACCCCACTCGCCGATGCGGATCAGGCGGACTTCGCGGCCTACGCCTCGGCCCTCGCAACGGCCGCGCACATCACCCACTTCATCGTGGGCAACGAGCCCAACCTGAACCGGTTCTGGCTTCCCCAGTACACGGCAGACGGGAGCGACGCGGCAGCCCCGGCGTACACGAGCCTCCTCGCCCGCACCTATGACGCGCTCAAGGCCGTCTCGCCGAGGATCGAGGTCTGGGGCGCCTCGGTCTCCCCGCGCGGCGAGGACAAGGCCGGCTCGACGCGCCCGACGCACTCCCCCACCGCCTTCATCGCCGACATGGGCATCGCCTACCGTGCGAGCGGCCGGGCGACGCCGATCATGGACGGCCTCGCGCTCCACCCCTACGAGGACTACTCGAGCCTCCCGCCGAGTTTCCAGCACCCGAACACCTCGACGATCGCACTGGCCGACTACGGCAAGCTCGTCGCGATCCTCAAGCTGGCCTTCGACGGCACCGCCCAGCCGGGCTCGCAGCTGCCGGTGCTCTACGACGAGTTCGGCGTCGAGGCGCAGATCCCGCCGGGGAAGACCGCGCTCTACACCGGCACAGAGCTCCAGGCGACGCGCCCTGTCGACGAGGCGACGCAGGGGACCTACTACCACGACGCCCTCGCCCTGGCGTACTGCCAGCCGAACGTCCGCGGGTTCTTCTTCTTCCACACCGTGGACGAGCAGGCGCTCGATCGCTGGCAGTCGGGCCTCTACTACGTCGACGGCGCGCAGAAGTCGGACTTCGCCGCCGTGCAGACCGCGGTCCGCGACTCCCGCGCCGGCGTGATCGCGCGCTGCCCGGGCCTGCAGCTGACGCCCACCGTGGCGATCCTGCGTCCGATCGCCCCGAGCTCCGGCCCCGGCGAGTTCGCCTTCCAGCTTCGCTGCAACCTCGACTGCTCCTATGTCGCGCGCCTCGAGCGGCTGCCGGGCCACAACACGATCGCGGAGAAGCGCGGCAGCACGCACGCGTTCGAGCTCGTACCGGTGTCGTTCGGGACGCGCGGGTTGCGCCCGGGCCTCTACCGCTTCACAGCCCGCGCCTTCACGCCCGTGAACGTCGGCCCTCCCGGCAGGACGTTCAGCAGGGTGTTGCGCATCGGGCCCTAGACTTCCCGATGTGAGCGGCCAGTACGTCGGCTACACCTTCTACCGGCTCGATCCGGCGTGGCGCAGGCTGCCGGTCGAGGAGCGCGCAGCCGGCAAGGAGGCGTTCGCGGAGGTCGTCGAGGAGTGGGCTGCCCGGATGGAGTGCCTGCGCGCGTACTCGCTCACCGGCGTTCGTCCCGACTGCGAGCTCTTCCTGTGGAAGATCACCGAGCGCTACGACGACCTCGCCGAGCTCGGTTCCGAGCTGAACGCGACGCCCCTCGCCGGGTGGCTCGAGACGCCGTACTCCTACCTGGCGACGACGAAGGCGTCGCAGTACACCGCCGCGCGCCGAGCTCGCAAGATCGTTCCCCGTGGATCGCCCTACCTCGTCGTCTACCCCTTCGTGAAGGTGCGCCCGTGGTACGCGCTTCCGCTCGAGGACCGGCAGCGCGCGATGGACGAGCACATCCGCATCGGCGCCGAGTTCACGACGATCCACAACCACACGACGTACTCGTTCGGCATCGACGACCAGGAGTTCATGACCGCCTTCGAGTGCGACGAGCCCGCGGACTTCATGCACCTGATGTTGACGCTGCGCGAGAGCGAGGCGAGCCGCTACACCGAGCGCGACACACCAATCTTCGTCGGCCGGAGCATGGAGGTCCGCGACGCGCTCGACGCGCTCGACGGCGCCCGCGCCCGCGTCGAGGCCTAGCCGTAGGTGTGCTGGTCGCGCCAGACGCGCCACATTGCGAAGCCGGCTCCGATCAGCACGAGGAAGAACGCGAGCGCGTCGAGGCCGGACACTCCGCGCAGGAACCACACGCCGAAGTCGGCCACGATCAGGATCGCCGACCCGTAGAACACCGTGCGGGCACGGGTCGACCAGAGCGCGATGTGGCCGCGCTGCTCGCGCCAGACGAGGAAGACGAAGAAGGCGATCGCGATGATGAACGCGATCCGCGCGAGGATCAGGAGCGAGACGACCGTGACCTCGAGCGACAGGGCGACGATCGCGACCGAGACCAGCCCGATCGCGAGGAACCCGCGCAGCATCGGGTTCATCCGGCTGAGGAAGCGCTTCATCGGGCGGTCATGTACGCACGCGCGGCAAGCGCCGCGGCCACCAGCGTAGCGCCGACGAACCAGAGCAAGCGCCGGCGCGGCTCCGAGGGAGCGTAGAGCCAGGGCGCGAGCACCGCCGCGAGAGACAGGGTTCCGTAGGCGTAGTGGAGGCGGTCGGGCGTTCTGTAGTGGCGCGACAGGAGGAGCAGCCCGAGCCCCACCTGCGCGATCAGGACTGTCTGCGCGAGGGCGAGGAGGTGGCGGAGGAGCCGGCCGGCCGATCGACGGCGAAGGTAGGCGTAGCCGCCGGCGGCGACGGCGAGACCGGTTACGGAGAGGACGACGACGGCGACCAGTCGGTGCGCGTCGAGCATCGCTGGCACCCTACCGGCCTCGTTACGATCCGACCGTGGTCGAGGAAGGTCGAGTTGCGCCGGACTTCGAGCTCGAGACCGACAGCGGTGAGCGGGTGCGCCTGCTCGCCGACCCCGACCACGCCGTCTCCGAGCGCTACGGCGTCTGGCGCGAGAAGCGGAACTACGGCAAGACCTACATGGGCATAGAACGCTCGACCTTCATGATCGACGCCGGCGGGACGGTCGTCCGCGCAATGCGCCGCGTCAAGCCCGACACGCACGCGCAGCTCGTGCTGCAGGCGCTCGCGACCTGAGTCCCCCGCGCGAGGGATCTTTTCGGATCTTGTCACCCCCGGTGAAGGTGCCAGTAGATCCGCGGAGAAAATCTATGTAGACCTCCTCTTTCCATACTCTCAAGGCCCGCGTCGCCGGGCCGATTACGAAATCGTGGGGCGCGTGAGACTCCTGATCTGCGACGACTCGGACGAGCTTCGCGCGGCGCTCCGGACGATGCTGGCGGGTCACGCCGAGATCGAGCTCGTCGGCGAGGCGGGCAACGGCGAGGAGGCGATCGCGAAGGCACTCGAGCACGAGCCGGACACCGCGCTCATGGACGTCGCCATGCCGCTCCTAGACGGAGTCGAAGCCACCCGCCGGATCCGCGAGCTCTTGCCGGCCCTGCGGATCGTCGCGTTCGCCGGCTCCGACGACACCGCGACCGTGATGGCGATGATCGAGGCCGGCGCCAGCGCCTACTGCGTGAAAGGTGCTCCGTTGTGGGAGCTCGAGCGCGCGATCGTCGAGCCGACCGACCCGCTGGTCCGCCTGGCGCGGACGCTCGCGCGGACGGCGAGCGCCGAGCTCGTCGCCCGCGAGTTCGCCGAGGCCACGCGCGCGACTGTCGCTGCCACGTTCCTCGCGGATGCCGAGGGCTCGCCCGTCCCGGCGGGATCTGCAGGGAAAGCGACGCTCCGGCCCGGCTTCGTTCCGGCGATCGTCGGGCGGGCCTTCACTGCGATCCACCTCGCGCGCGCGGACGCGGAGGACCTCGCCGAGCTGCGTGCGGCGGGCTGCGCGTGCTCGAGCGCGCTCGCGGTACCTCTCGTCACGGATGGAGCCGCGCTTGGCGCCGTGCTCGTCGCGGCCGCCGCGCCTGTCGACGAGGAGCTCGTGGCGGCTGCGGCCGATCTCGCGTCGGCAGCGCTCGCCACCGAGAGACGGCTTGCCGTCAGCTTCGCCGAAGCGCGGCGCGACGCCCTCACCGGGCTCGCGAACAAACGGGCGTTCGACGAGCACCTGCAGCGGCTCGTCGAGCAGGTGAGCGATGCAGGCGGCGAGCTCTCGGTCGCCCTCTTCGATCTCGACGACTTCAAGCGGATCAACGACGAACACGGCCATGCGGCCGGCGACGAGACGCTTCGCGAGCTGGCGAAGGTGATGCTGCGCAGCCTGCGCGCCAACGAGGAGGCCTTCCGGATCGGGGGCGAGGAGTTCGGGGTCGTCGTCATCGGCGGTGCGGAGGCCGGAGCACGTGTCGCCGAGCGCATTCGCGACGGCATCCGGGGACATCGCCGCGGGCGCGGGCTGCCGACCGTGTCGGCCGGGGTCGCTGCGCACTTCGGCAGCGAACCGAGGGACGAGCTCGTCCGGCGCGCGGACGTCGCCCTCTATGCTGCGAAGCGCGCGGGGAAGAATCGGGTCGTCGTCCACAGGCAGGAGACGGCGCTCGAGGCGGCGAACGGCAGGTCGAACGACGCCGGCAAGGCGAGCCGGCCGAACTTCTTAGGGAAAGAGGAGGACGGCAGCTTGCGCATCTTGCTCGTCGACGACGACGAGGGTCTCAGGACCCTCCTCCGCACCACATTCGAGGCCGCCGACGTCGAGGTGGAGGAGGCCGTCAGCGCGGACGGAGCGCTCGCACTGATTGCCGCCGACCCCCCGGATATCGTCGTCCTCGACGTCTGGATGCCGGGTACGAACGGCATGGAGCTCTGCCGCAGGCTGAAGGCGGATGCCTCGACGAGCGGGATCCGCGTGATCCTGCTGACCGGTTCCGACGAGGACATCGGCATCCACGCCGTCGAGGTCGGCGCGGACGCCCTCCTGCGCAAACCTTTCAGCCCGCTCGAGCTGCTCGCCGTCACCGAGCGGCTCGCGACGGGTCGCCCCGAGGCTCCCTTCCGGACCGCGACCGAGCGCGCGAGCAGAGAGCAGCTCCTCCTCTACGCAGAGGACCTGCGCCGCCTGCGCGAGGTCGAGCGCGGACAGCGGGCGCTACTCCAGCGGGCCTACCGCGAGACCGTTACGGCGCTGGCCACGGCGCTCGAATCCAAGGACGTCGGGACCGGCAAGCACTCGCAGCGGGTGCTGCGCTACGCGATGGAGCTCGCCTGGACCGTCGAGCCCGGACTGCTCGAGGACACGAGCATCGAGTACGGCTTTCTTCTCCATGACGTCGGCAAGATCGGGATCCCGGACGTAATCCTGAGCAAGAAGGGCCCGCTCACGACCCCGCAGCGGCGGAAGATGCAGACGCACACCGTGCTCGGCGAGCAGATGCTAGGCGAGGTGGCGCTCCTGCAGGGCGAGGGGCTGCGGATCGTCCGCTCCCATCACGAGCGCTGGGACGGGAGCGGCTACCCCGACCGCCTGGGAGGCGACGAGATCCCGATCGCTGCGCGGATCTTCGCGATCGCCGACGCGCTCGACGCGATGACGACCGATCGTTCCTACCGCAAGGCCGGTTCGTGGAAGCTCGCCGTCAGCGAGATCGTTCACCAGTCGCGCCGTCAGTTCGACCCCGGGGTGGTCGAGGCGTTCATGGAACGCGAGCCGGAGCTGCGCGCCATGCATTACGAGTTGATCGCCGCGTAAGCCTCGCCCCGGTAACGCGTCGCTTGCGCCTCGAACGTATGTTCTGTTTTACTGCATCCCGTGCAGCTTGCTCTCGACGCGACAGACCGCCTCGTCGAGTTGCTCGAGGAGCGCGCCGCTCCCGTCGACGTCGTGGGCGCCGCCCGATTCCTCTTCGCGGCGCGCTCGGTTCCGGACGGCCTCGCCTCGTCGCTGATCCAGGACGTCGTCGCGGGCGACGCGAGGCTGCGCCTCGTCGGGGCCTCGCTCTCGCTCGCGGACGCCGCACCGGATGCTCCGCTCGAGAGCGCCGAGTTCGTCGTCTTCGACCTCGAGACCACGGGCCTCTCCGCCTCGACGAGCCGGATCTGCGAGATCGGTGCGATTCGCGTCCGCGCGCTCGAGCTCGTGGACGAGTTCGAGACTCTCGTCGACCCCCGCCTGCCGCTCCCCCCGACGATCGGGCGCCTGACGGGACTCGACGATCGGCAGCTTCGGGGGGCGCCGCGCGTCGCGACGGCGGTCAGGCGGTTCATCGTCTTCGCGGGCAGCGCGACCCTCGTCGCTCACAATGCGCGATTCGACCTCGGTTTCCTCGACCGCCAGCTCGACGTGCTCCACGGCCGCAAGCGAGCAGCCGCGGCGCTCGACACGGTCGCGCTCGCTCGCCGCCTCCTTGCCGGCCGCGTCAGCCGGACGAGCCTCGCCTCCCTTTCGCACTTCTTCGGGACGGCGGCACGCCCGTGCCATCGCGCCCTGCCCGATGCCCACGCGACGGCGGAGGTGCTCCTGCAGCTGATCGGGCTCGCTCAGGAACGGGGAGCCCGGTCGCTCGCCGACCTGCACGCGCTCGCCGCGCCACGGAAGCGCCGCGTCTACGGGAAGCGCGTCCTGGCACACGGCGCGCCCACCAGGCCCGGCGTCTACCTGTTCCGCGACCGCGACGACCGGGTGCTCTACGTGGGGAAAGCGCGGGACCTGCGCGCACGCCTTCGTTCCTACTTCCGCAGCGAGAGGCAGCGGCCGGCCGTCGAGGCCGCGCTCGGCGCAGCTGAGGCGATCGAGTGGCGCGTCGTCGGATCCGAGCTCGAGGCGGCGCTCGAGGAGCTGCGACTGATCCGCGAGCTGCGCCCGCCGGCCAACACGCGCAACTCCCGCCCCGATCGCTACGTCTACCTCCGCCGCCGTGGCGAGAAGCTCGTCGTGGGCAGCAAGCCCACGCTCCTCGGCCCGCTCGGGAGCCGCCGCCAGGCGCAGCTCGCCGCGCGGGCGCTCGAGCTGGCGTCGACAGACGAGCTGGAGGCGCTCCCTCGTGCCGACTCCCTCCTCGCGCGGTTGCGCGCGAAGCTTCGCGACCTCTCCGAGCTGCTCCGCTACGAGGAGGCCGCCCGCCTCCGCGACCGGATCGGCGCCCTCGAGCGAGTCCTCGAGCGATTGCAGGCTCTCGAGTGGCTGCGCAGCCGGGAGGTCTGCCTCCTCGCCCCCGCCTGCGAGGAGGGGTGGCTGCGCGGGTTCTTCGTCGCGGGAGGTCGCGTGTGCGCAGTCCGGTCGCTGCCTCCCGGGCCCGGCGCACGCCTCGAGATCGAGGCAGCGCTGGCGGCGGTGCAGGCAGGCAAAGGCGATCGGCCCTGCATCGCTCCCGAGGTGGCCGACGAGCTCTTCGTGGTGAAGACGTTCCTGCGCCGGCCCCCGCCGGAGCTTCGCGTTGTCCGGCTGGATGCCCACGCGATCCTGGCAGCCTGCTCGAGGTTGCCCGGGCCTCGCTCGCTCATGTCCGTTTGAGGCCGGGCAGCGCGGAGAAGAGGGGGGCACCGGCCGCCGACTCGCGGCGGCCCTGTGATCGGAGGTGCGTTCTCCTCGGCTGGGTGCTAGTCATCATCATCGTCATCGCAGTCCTCGCCGTCCTCGGCTTGCTGAGCATCATTCGCGGAGTCGGGCGGAAGGTCTGACGCAGAGACGACCGGCAGGCTGAGAGGCGCGGTTCGGGGAGAGGCGCGCCTCTCAGAGCCGCTTCTCGGGCGGGCAGTCAGTAGCATGGCGGCGAGGGTGCGCTCACCGCTTGCCGTCATGCCAGCAAGCCGCGAGTGTCTGCCTGATGGGCGCGAGCAGCAGGAAGAAGGTCACCTTCTACCTCGACGAGGACGTCCTTCGGGCGGCGCGCGTGCGGGCGGCGCGCAGCGACCGCCGGGACTCCGAAATCGTCGAAGAGGCGCTGCGCGCCCACCTCGGCTTCGACCTCGTGGAGCGCGTCTGGGCGCGAAGCGATCTCGACGGGGACGAGGCCATGCGGCTGGCCGTCTCCGAGCTGCACGCGATGCGCGACGAGAACCGTGCCGCGCGCCGTTCTTGACCCGGACGTCCTCGTCTCGGCGCTGATCAGCCCTGTGGGGGCGAGCGCCCGCCTCCTGCTCGAGTTCCGCGCCGGCGCCTTCGAGCTCGTGACGTCTCCTCGGCTTCTCGCCGAGCTGGACGAGGTCCTGCATCGGGAGAAGTTCAGGCGCTACGGAACCGAGGCGGAAGTCGAGGCATACGTCGGCTTCCTTCGGCTGGAAGGTACCGTCATCGACGACCCCCACCCAGCGCTCGAACCGTTCGGCCGAGGACCCGGACGACGAGTATCTGGTCGCGCTCGCCCGAGCCGCCCGCGTCGAGGCTCTCGTCTCCGGAGATCCACATTTGATCCGCCTCCGGGGCCGAATCCCGGCGCTAACTCCGCGGGAGTTCCTGGAGTCGCTCCGGGAGACGTGACCTGGAGGCGGCGGCGTGCGCCGCTTCCGTCGAAATGCCTCCGCCCGAGCTGTCCACGTCGCATGGGATTTGAGCGGAGGCGGCGGCCGAGCCGGACCGCCGCGTCTGGCATCTGGCCGTGGCGACGGACCGTCCTGACGAGACAGTCGCTGCCGCGCTCGAAGACGCTGCGGACACGGCCCGTCGCCGCGGTGGCGTGGCGGCCGAAGCCAGGGCGCTTGAACGCGCCACTGAGCTAAGGGCCTGCCCAAAGAGTGAACCAGGGCGCTTGACAGACGTCACGCGCCTCGATGCGGCGTCCTCGGTCGCGCAGATATGCCTGCATATCTACGCTCCCTGCGTCCTTGCCTCGAGACGCGTGCCGCCTGTCATCCACCGTGGCCACTTTCCGGACAGACCCCTAACCGCCAACTCGGAGCCGCGGGCTCGCCGCTTGTTGAAGGCCGCGGTCGCCGCCGAGGCCGCCGGATGGCTCGAGCGAGCGGAGACAATGCTGGCGGGGGTGGGTGCGCTGACGGAGGATCCGACGCCCAGGGCGGATGCGGTCGCACGCGGTTCGTACCGAGCCCGCGCTTGCCGGCTCGGCGAGGCCGCCGAATCTCGAGCTCGCTCAGATGGTCGCGTGGACGTGGAGCCTCTCGGGCCGCGTGACGGAGGCGCCTGCGCTGACGCGCTCGTCGCTCTGTCGCACACATGGAGGGACGACTTCGGGAGCGTGCTGCTCTACCTGGAGGACTACGCGGGCGCACCTGAGGTTCTGGAGCGGGTCGCGCGCGGCCGCGCCGTTCTCTCGTCCGACGGTGATCTGCGCGACTCGTTCGATTCGACCCTCGAGCTTCACGACCACGAGTCGAGCGCCTTCGAGCGCGCTCGCACCGAGCTCTGCTACGGCGAGCGGCTCCGCCGGGCGGGAGAGCGGAAGCTCGCGCGGAAACAGCTCCGATCGGCGCTCGAAGCATTCGAGAGGGTTGGGCGCGACCGTGGGCGGAGCGGACGCGAGTCGAGTTGCGGGCGACGGGCGAGCACCTCCGGCGACGCGATCCGACATCCTCCGAGCGGCGGTCGCCGCAGGAACTCCAGATCGCGCTCCTCGTCGCGGAGGGCCTGACGAACCGGGACGTGGCTGTTCGCCTCTTCCTCAGCCCGAAGACGGTCGAGTTCCACCTGACCCGGATCTACCGGAAGCTCGGGATCCACTCGCGCTCCGAGCTCGTGCGCCGCGTGCTCGACAACGAGCACAGCGCCTATGCGGCCGAGAGGACCTGAACCTCCACCCGGGTCCTCAGGCGCTGTGGAGCCAGTAATTCGAAGGGGAACGACTCGGTGCCGAACCGCCTTGGAAGTGCCTAACGGATCCGACGGGGCCGCGTCGACGCCCGGCCAAGATCGAGCAGCAGGGGCTTCAAGGGCGCGTTGGCCGGGCGAAGGAGCTGCTCTCGCTCCTCGAGCTCCCGTTCGCGAGCAGCGAGATCTCGGCGGCCAGCGGCGAGTGCCTCCGCGACGCGTCGTTGAACATCGCGCTCCAGCGTCCGCTCACGCTCGAAACGCTCCCGCTCGACCTGCAGGCGATCGAGCTCCTCCTCACGGGCGCGGACTGCCCGCTCCCGCGGCCCCAGGGCCTGCTCCCGCGCATTGATCCTCTCCGCGCGTCGCGCGTCGATTTCTCGCCTGCTGGCTTCCTTCGCCATCCGCACGAGCAGCTCGCGCCCTTGCTGCTGAACCTCCACGAGCCGCGCCGCGATCTCCCGCTCGCGGGCCTCCAGCGCTTCCCTCGCCGCTACACGCGCCTCCGTATCGGGAAGCGCCCTCCGTAGCTGGAGGTGGGGCAACCACTGGGTAGCCGCAGAGACGACGGCGGCGCAGGGTCCAGCCCTTCCCGTCGCGGACGCTCGCGACAAATCAACCGGTCGCGCGATCTGACCCATGGCCGAACCTCCCCTGTTCGTGAAAGCGGCGGACTGTGCCGCAGAACGCCACCGATAACGCTTTCTTCTCTCTTTATAGCCAGGTTGAGGGAAATTGCACGACAAGACCGGGCGCGGAGTCGGACGTTCCAGTGCTGACGGCTGCGGTATGGGCGGCAGCGCTGGAGATGGAGGGGCAACCCGCCGCAGTGGCGGTCCAAAGACGTGCCGCAGTAGGCGCCGCCGCAGAGCAGACCGCCAGCCCGGTTTTCTCACAGGCCGGCCCCTAAACCTCGGTGGATCTCTCCTGGAGGGCGATGCTGACCTTCCTCCCGACTGAGTCGAGCTCCCGCGAGGTCAGGCCCCAGCAGGGCCTTTGGGCTGCGTCGACCCCCGGCCTGCGCGGCGCAGCAGAGGCCTCACGGGGGCGACCGAGCCTTGCTCCTCGAGCTCCCGTTCGCGAGCGGCCAGCCGACGTCGGCCAGCTGCTAGGGCGGCTTCGACCCGTCGCTGCACATCTTGCTCGAGTACCCGCTCCCGCTCGAAGCGCTCCCGCTCCCGCTCACCGTGCAAGCGGTTGAGCTCCTGCTCCCTGGCGCGGACGGCCCGCTCCCTCGGCCCCAGAACCTGCTCGCGCGCGATGATCCTCTGCGCGCGTCGCGCTTCGAGCTCTCGCACGTTCGTCTCCTTGCCGACGCGCACGAGCAGTGCGCGTTCCCGCTGCCGAACCTCCGCGAGCCGTTCCGCAAGTTCCCGCTCGCGGGCCTCCACCTCGGCTTCCCTCTCCGCTAGACGCGCCTCGCGGTCGGCGGCCGCCCCTCGCAGCCGGCGAAGCAACAGCGCTCCTTGAGGCCAGGGCTTTCGCGCCGCGGACGCCCGCGGCAGATGAAAGGTCCTCGGGTTCTCCCCCATCGAAAACAGCCTCCCCGCTGTGAAAGCGGCGCACTGTGCCGCAGAACGCCCCAACGCTTTCTACTCTCCTTATAGTCGAACCCGGGAGGGATTGCACCCGTGGGGAACCTCGGCTTCCTTCGAAGGCGGAGACCGCGAGAACCCGTTGGGATTGAGAGCGATCCGGAGGAGACCGACCACGGCTTCGTCTCGTCCGCAGGGGACGCCCTGGACGATCGCGACGGGGGAGCAGTCGCAGCGGCGCAGGCCGTCCGTCCGTCGAGTATCCCAGGAAGAGGGGGTTCATCCACACTTAGCGGCGGTCCGGAGGAGACCGACGACGCATCTCCTCCGCATCCGGAGATGTACGCCACGACGGGGGCCGCAGTTAAGCGCCGCCGCAGCGCAGACCCGCCCATGTCGTCTATGCCACAATCCCTAGGACTCAAACCGATCCCTCCGCGGAGCTCTCGTCTGCTCGAGCCCGAGGAGCCGAAAGGTGCTTCCAGGCTTTTCGACTTCCGCCGAGGGATTCGTCTCGGCCGCATGCCGCTCCGGCGGCTTCGCTGGCGCGAGAGCGACACGGAGGCTGCGCACTTGGGTTGGACATTCCGTACGTTGCGAATGTCCCAAGGTCATGTCAGGATGACCGCGTACGGCGGTGGACCTGCGGCCAGCGTCATCCTCGTCCGAGATCCCGCGCGCGCCCGGCGCGGTGGGGTACGCCCGTGCGCTCATTCACCCACTTCGCGAGCTCGAGTACCTCTGCCGGCGGCTCACCGGAAAGCGAGGCAGGCCCCGCCTGACCCGCGCGATGAAGACGTGGCGCCGTGAGGAGGCTGACGCTGCCGTCGCACAGGTTCACCTCGGAGCAGCGGAAAAGCCGCCCGACTCAAAGGTTCTTCCGCATGGATCGGCAATCGAGCTCATGGATCCGGCCATCTACTTCGCCTGCCTGTGCAGGGCGCGCAGCCAGACCGCAATGCGAAGCAGCACGCACGACGCGGAGCGGAACGACGATAGCGGCTAGGAAGATAGGGAGCCCGCCCTCGCCGCGCCGGCTCCCCTGCGACGAGCCGGTACTTGGGTGGAGCGCGACAGTCGACGAGGTCAAAGCTCTGCGCCGGGCCGCGCCGAAACGGCCGCGGTCGCTCGGCGAGCCGGCTCACCTACCGCGTGAGCGGGCCACACCGGCGGTGAGCACCCCCCCGTGGGCGGCGTTGGCCATCAACCTCCCCACCCCCGAACGTTTCTCGAGCAGCCTGACCGGGTGCTCCGAGATTCCCCGCTTCTTGCGCGGAGCCTCTTCCGCTAGGGCCACTAACAACAACCCGATCGCCGTCACGACGCCAGCGATATCGAAATCACCAACACTCCTGCGGGCGTCTGGCCAGGGTGGCCCAAGAACCGCCTGAAGCGCCGATGCGGATGAGAGGACTTGAACCTCCACGGGCTTACGCCCACACGGACCTGAACCGTGCGCGTCTACCAATTCCGCCACATCCGCGCGGGACGCGCAGTGTAGCCGCGGGCGGGCGCGCTCCACCCGGTGCATGCCCCGACGGCGCACGTACCATTCCCCGACTTGAAACGGGGCCTTCTCCTGACGGCGCTCCTCGTCTCCGGCCTTGTCGCCACGGGCGGGGCCGGCGCTGCCGGCCGCACCGAGGTGGTCGTTACGCTCGACGCGCCGCCGCTCGCACAGGCGGTCGCGTCGAGCCGCGCGCTAACAGGCGCCGCACGCGCGAGGCGTCTGGATCTGCGGACGCCGACGAGCCTCGGCTATCTTGCGCAGCTCGGCCGGAGCCAGCGCACGCTCGCGCGGCGGATCGAGGCCGCGATTCCCGGCGCTGGTGTCCGCTGGCACTACAGCGTCGTTCTCAACGGTTTCGCCGTCGTCGTTCCGCGCGATCGCCTGGAGCGGCTCGATCGCGTTCCGGGAGTCGCCCGCGTCTGGCCGAATCTGACGTACCGCTCGCTGCTCGACCGGAGTCCCGCCATCGTGGGGGCACCGCAGATCTGGGGCCCCACCCTCGACACGGCCGGGCAGGACGTGAAGATTGGGATCGTCGACGACGGCGTCGACCAGTCACACCCCTTCTTCAACCCGAACGGCTACACCGTGCCGCCGGGATTCCCGAAAGGGCAGACCGCGTACACGACCGCGAAGGTGATCGTGGCACGGGCCTTCGCGCCAGCCTCGCCGCGCTACGCGAACGCGTCGAAGCCGTTCGATCCCGATCAGTCGGAGCACGCGACGCACGTCGCCGGCATCGCGGCGGGCAACCACGGCCTGTCCTTCAACAGCAACCGGGGTGCCGTCTCCCTCTCAGGGATCGCGCCGAAAGCCTTCCTCGGGAACTACAAAGTGCTGACGATCCCCACGATGTCGGGCGTCGGACTCGACGGCAACTCGGCCGAGATCGTTGCGGGCATCGAAGCGGCGGTCAAGGACGGCATGGACGTAATCAACCTGTCGCTCGGCGAGCCCGAGATCGAGCCCGTTCGTGACATCGTCGTCGCCGCAATCGGGGCGGCGGCGGACGCCGGTGTCGTGCCGGCGATCGCAGCCGGAAACGACTTCGACGTGTTCGGCCGTGGCTCGATCGGCTCGCCGGGCTCGGCACCGAAGGCGATCACAGCGGCCGCCGTCACGAAGTCGAAGGTAGTCGCCGACTTCTCCTCCGGCGGGCCAACGCCCGTTTCGGACGCGCTGAAGCCGGACGTCAGTGCGCCCGGCGTCTCGATCCTTTCCTCCGTCCCCGTGGCCGATGGGCTGTTCACGGAGTTCAGCGGCACCAGCATGGCCTCGCCGCACGTCGCCGGCGCGGCGGCACTTCTTCGCCAGCGCCACCCGGAGTGGTCGGTTGCTCAGATCAAGTCAGCCCTCGTGCAGACGGGCACCGCGGTTCTGCCGGCCAAAGGCACCGGCGAGGCACCTGTCACGCGCGAGGGAGGTGGGCTCATCGACCTGCGCCGCGCCGACGTGCCGCTGATCTTCGTCAGCCCCACGAGCGCATCCTTCGGCCTCCTCCGCCGTGGCGAAACGGCTACCCGAACCATCCGCCTCGTGGATGCCGGCGGCGGCGCCGGCCCCTGGTCGGTCGCTGTCAAGGCGCAGGCCGGCGACCCGCGGATCGCCGTCACAGTCGCACCACAGGCGAACGTCCCGGGGCCTTTGGCCGTGACGGTGACGATCGGCGGCGCCGCTCCAGACCGTGAGGCCTACGGGTTCATCGTTCTCACTCGAGGAGCCGACATCCGTCGCATTCCGTACTGGCTGCGCGCGATCGTGCCGCAGCTCGGCCGCGAGCCCCATCGGACGCTGCGGGCGACCGGCACGTACAAAGGGTCGACGAAGGGCATGGCTTCCCTCGTCACCACCTACCGGTACCCCGAGCTCGGGAGCGGCCTCGGCCTCACGAACACACTTCGAGGCCCCGAGCAGGTCTTTCGCGTCGACCTGACGAAATCGGCGGCGAACTTCGGAGTCGCCGTCCTCTCGCGCGGGAAGAGCTCGAAGGTGGAGCCGCGCGTCGTCTTCGCGGGCGACGAAGATCGGCTGACCGGGTACGCCGGCCTCCCGCTCAACCTCAACCCCTACCTCCTCACGTTCCTCCGCCCGGAGCCGGTAGCGGGCGCCGTCCGACCGGCCGCCGGCTCCTACGACATCGTCTTCGACAGCCGCACCGCCGACGGCGCGGGCGCCTACACGTTCAGGTTCTGGATCAACGATCAGACGCCGCCGCTCGCCCGTCTCCGCTCCGCCGCCGCCGTCGCCGGCGGCAAGCTCGCGCTCACCGTTTCCGACTCGGGGTCGGGGATCGACGCGGACTCGATCCTCGCGCTCGTCGACGGGAAGAGCCGGCCGATGACGTTCGACCCCAGAACGGGGGAGGTGGAGGTGAAGCTCGGCGCGACGGCGGAGTTCGAGGCGGTGGCGAAGGGTCGCCACGAGCTGTCGTTCCAGGTGTCGGACTACCAGGAGGCGAAGAACATGGAGAACGTCGCGCCGATCCTGCCGAATACCCGCCGGGTCGAGACGTCGTTCACAATCCGCTAGCGGCGCGGCGGCCGCTGGCGCTTCGCGCGCCCCTGCTCGTCCGTCGTCGGCAGCTGCGCGAGGTCACGTTCCACGCTGGCCGCGAACTCCCTCGCAGCCCGGGGGTCCGGCTGATCCGTCAGCTCGGGGTCGCGGACGACCGTCAGCGCTCGCTTGCGCCGCGCGCGCGAGCGCTTGGCGCGGGTCTCCAGCCCGAGCCGCTCGCTGAGACGCGGCCACTCGGCTCCCGCGACGGCCGCGACGGCGCAGGCGAGGAAGGCGACGAGGAGCCAGCTCACCGTTGCATTCTAGCCCCACGCACCAGCGCGTCGAGGCGGCCGCGAAGGGCAGTGGTGCAGTCGGCGGACGCGGGTGATCCGGCTCGCCAGGCAGATCATCACGGTTCGCTGATCGGCGAGCCGTGATGTGACCGCAACTTCGCCGGCCAGGCGATGACGTGTTCCCCTTGATCGGGGGACAAGGTGTTTTCGCGCGGGTGCCGATGCCTCGCAACGATGAGGTTGCGGCTCTTCCAACTCTGCGCGCTCGCCGCCATGCTCGTCGCGGCCTTCGGATCGGCAGGAGCCGGCGCGGGCGCCGGCGCCGGCGGTTCCCTGCACGTCGGCATCGCCAGCGACGAGCCGTACGCGACGAACGACGGCGGCAGCTCCTACTACGGTGCCCTGCGCGACATGGGCATGACCATCAGCCGGCTGGTCGTCGTCTGGCATCCGGAGAATCCGACGGCGATCGCCGACCGCGAACAGCTCGACAGGCTCGTCCCGACCGCGCGCGGATACGGCATCCAGCCGTTCTTCAACGTCACCGAGTCACGACCCAGCGACCTCTCGAGCGCGGACAACCGGGCAGCATTCGCAACGTTCCTGCAGATCCTGGCATCGGCGTATCCGCAGATCACCGACTACGTGGTCGGGAACGAGCCCAACGTCACCTACTTCTGGCGGCCGCAGTTCAACGACGACGACACGCCCAGGGCTCCGGGCGACTTCGTCGACCTCCTCGCGCGCTCCTACGACGCGCTCAAGGCTGTGAACCCGAACATCCGCGTGATCGCAGGCGGTCTCGACGCCCGCGGGAACGACAATCCCGACGCTCCGAGCAACATCTCCAACTCGCCGATCCGGTTCATCAAGTACATGGGCGATGCCTACCGCGCCGCCGGACGTGAGCGCCCTCTGTTCGATGCCGTCTCGTTCCACCCGTACCCCGCGTCCTCGCGCGATCAGTACACGAGGAGTTACGCCTGGCCGAACGCGGGTGTGGCCGACCTTGACCGGCTCAAGCAGGCCTACTGGGACGCCTTCCACGGCACGGCACAGCCGACGTTCGAGGAGGGGCTCCGCTTCAACCTCGACGAGACGGGCTGGCAGACGACTCCGACCGGAGACCACCTTGCCTTCTACAACAGCCGCGAGCTGAACGACACCGCTGACGAGTCGACACAGGCACAGATCTACGGCGACCTGGTTCGCTATCTCGCGTGCGACCCGAGTGTCGACAACGTCCTCATCTATCGCCTGATGGACGAGTCCGACCTGACGCGCTGGCAGTCCGGCGTCATGCGCGCGGACGGCTCGCCCAAGCCTTCCTACGATGCGATCAAGCAGGCGATCGCCCAGACGGCCGGGCGCTGCCAGGGGCCGCTGCGCAGCTTCCAGCACACCGCCGCAGTGCTCGGGGCGGACGCAGTTTTCAAGCTCGGCCGCAAAACGGCCCGCGCCACGTCCTTCGGCTTCACGGTCACCGCCGAGGAAGGCGCCTCCTACGCGGCGAGCATCATCCGCGTGAGCTCCGCCGCCGGGCTCTCCCGGTCGAAGTCGCTCGCCCTCGCCAGCGGCTCCCCGCAGGATGCAACGACCGTCGCGACGGCCGCCGGCAAGGTGCAGGCCCGCTGGTCACCGCTCGTCATATTCCCTCCGAAGCGGCTGAGGCCCGGCTACTACGTCTACTCCGTGCGCTTCGGCGCCGACCTGAACAGCTCGCGCACCTCCTCGCTCGTGAGCGGCGCCTTCCGCGTCGGCTAGGCCTTAGCTTAGAGCGCCGGAGCGGCGGGGGGGCCGTTAGTCAGGGACAGAATCCCGCCGCCCCGGCCCCCTTCCTTTCTTCCCATCTGGCTAGAAACGAACCGCTCGGCGGTTCACGCCGCCTGCCCCTCGGGCTCCAGTGCGGGCACCCAGCGCCGCTCGAGGACCACCGAGAGCCAGATGGACGCTTCGTAGAGCACGAGCAGCGGCACCATCTCGAACGCCGTCGTCACGGGATCGACCCCGGGCAGAGCGACGGCGAGCGCCGCCATCGCGACGTAGCCGATCCGGCGGCTGCGCCTCAGACGCGCGCTCGAGGTGATTCCGAGGCGCACGAGCGCGAGCACGAAGATCGGCAGCTCGAAGACCACACCGACGCTAGCGAGCACGAGCAGCGCGAACGAGTAGTAGCTCGACGCGCGCACCTGGATGTTGTAGAGGTGCGAGTCGTACTTGGTCAGGAAATGGACGGCGTTCGGCAAGGCGACGCGGTAGGCGAACCCGACCCCGACAACGAACAGGCCGGTCGCGGTCGCGACGTAGACGACGAGCGTCCGCTGGACGCGCTTCGCGAACGCCGGCGCGAGGAACGACCAGAGCTGCCAGAGAACGACCGGAAGCGCCAGGGCGAACCCGGCGAGGAGACTCACCTTGAGCGAGGTCAGGAACGGCTCCGCGACGCCAAAGGTGACGGGTTTCCTCCCGTCCGGAAGCGGCGCATTCAACCACTGGATCAGGCGTGCGTGGAAGGCGTAGGAGACGCCGAAACCGAGGCCTATTGCGAGGATCGAGACGAAGAGGCGGGCACGAAGCTCGCCGAGATGCTCGACGAGCTCCTGCCCTTCGTCGTGACGAAGACGACGCGGGGGCCGCATGGTCAGGCAGCCCTCCGCGGCGTCTCGACGCGGTCGTGTACGGTCGTGACCGTCGGCAACTCGACCTCGCCGTCGGCGACGGTGACGACGGGCGGGGCCTCGACCTCGTGCTGGTGCTTGTCGCCGGTGATCGAGTCCTTGAACTCGCGCATCCCGCGTCCCATCGAGCGGCCCATCTCGGGCAGGCGCTTCGGCCCGAACACGAGCAGCACGACGAGACCTAAGAGGAGCAGCTCCGGCATTCCGATGAAACCTGGCATCGCAGTCCTTCCGTTTCGCAGGTTGACCCGGGGCGGCGGGAGCCCCACCCACCGCCCCGGGACTTTCGGCCGGCTACTAGCCGACGATGAAGCCGGTCGCCTTGACGGCGGCCAGGATCTTCGCCTTCGAGAAGCCTTCCTCGAAGCCCGCCGGAGCGGGGGTCGTCGCCGGAGTCGTGCCGCCGTGGAAGCGCAGGTCACGAATCCAGGAGGCGTGGCGCGCCTCGACCGGGAGGATCGAGCCGGCGCCGGCGAGGACCGCCTTCGACTTGATGTTGCCGACCTGACCGAGGTAAGCGTGGACGCCCGTATCCTCGAGCACCTGCGCGGTAGCCTCGAACATGGCCTGATTCATCGTCGTTCCCTTGAAGTCGAACGTCGGCTTGGCAACGGCCTTGGACCCGAGCACCTTCTTCAGGAAGACGACGTGGCTGTTCTCGTGGTTGGAGACGACCTGCGCGAAGCGCTGCGTCTCTCCTGTCAGCTTCTTGCCGTGGACGGCCTCCGCGTAGAAGGCGGCCTCGAGGTACTCGAGCGTCAGCGCGAAGTTCAAGATCGCGATGTCGCTCGCGGGAATCCCGGCGCCGAAGGCGACGCTCGGCAGGGCACCCATGAACGCGCCCGCACCGACGACGGCGCCGACACCGACGCCCGCCTTGCGCAGGAACGCCGCACGCGTGTCGCCGTCGACCTTCTCTGCTGCTTCCTGGATCGCACCGTCGCGATCCAGCTCCTCGAGCCGAGGAAGATAAGACATGAACCGTGCTCCTTTCGTCGTGACGGCCCAAACGGACGCGTGGACTGGGCGAGGCCGTCGATCGAAGCTGGTTCGTCGCAGGGTGGATTATGGTTCGAAAGTGATAGAGGCACCGCTTCGACAGGGAGAGGACGGGGCGATGGTGCTACCCGATAAGCAGTAGATCCCCCTCTCGAGTGATCCTTGGTCGATCTCAAGGGCGAATTCCCTCGACCTGGCTATAAAGAGACGAGAAGTCGTTCAGTGGCGCCCTGCGGTTCAGTGGCGCCGTCTCGCAAAAGGGGAGGATTCTTCCATGCGTAAGTTCATGCATTTCTCGACGCCGTGGTCGTCTGCGGTGGGACGACGGGGGTGCGTCGGCGGCATCGCGGCGGCCGCAGCCCTCGCAGCCGCCGCCACGGCTCTGGCCTACAGCGGCCCCGGAACCGTGACCCATCCGACCGGGAATCACGTCAGCTGCCAGGACTTCGGTTACGGGGGCAACGGAGTCTTTGCGGATCAGGGCGCCAACGGCACGTACAACAAGGACTACACGGGCGCCACCACGCCGGTGACTGTCACGATCAGCAACTACCAGGCGGGGATCGGCCAGAATCCGGCAACCTTCGACTGGAGCTCGACATCGCCGATCGTCGCCGTGTTCGTGAAGGCGGGCAGCAACGGCAGCGGGCAGAACCTCTACACGTATGGCCCGGCCGTCAGCTCCGACTCGGGACTGGAGTCGCCGAAGCCGACGATCAGCCACGTCCTCTTCTGCTTCACCCCCACCGCCGTGACAGTTCGGAGCTTCGTCGCGGCCCGCACACAGGGCGGGGTCGCCCTACGCTGGCGGACCGGTACGGGGGTCGAAAGCCTCGGCTTCAACGTCTACCGGCAGGTCGGGACGCACCGCGTCCGCCTGAACCGAACGCTGATTTCCGCGGGCACCTCGATCCGCGGCGCCGGCTACAGCTGGCTGGATCGAAGAGTCGTGCGTGGACAATCGCGCTATTGGCTGCAGGCAGTCTCCGTCAGCGGCTCCCGCTCTTGGACTGCTTCCGCCGTGGTCGCGAGGTGAGCTAACCGAGCCCCCGCCCCGGCACCGGACTAGGGTCAGGTTCGTCCGCCCCGCCGTTGCGATTCGCAGCGGTGGGGCGGGCCGTGGCAATGCCAGCGAGCCGAGCGAACCTCAGCCGGTAGTGGGGCGCCTACGCGGCGACGCCTACCACGGCGGCCGTCGCAGGCGGCGGCTAACGGAGCGGGTGCAGTATCGCGTCGCGGCCGGAGCCTACGCCCCGCTGGTCGGGCATCATCGCACGCTTCCTATCGCCGTCCTCGAACGTGCGGAGGACCCTCGTCTGCAGCAGCCCAAGCTGTTCGCGTAGGGGCGCCCGACGTTCCTCCGGGGCGACGGTCAGCAGGTCTTCGAGCATCGCGGCGAGCCGCCACGTGAACTGCAGCAACTGCACGGAGGAGCGCAGCGCGTCGAGGGTGCCCGCCTCGATCTCAGCCGGTGGTGTCGTCGCGCCGAAGCCGACGCTGCGCCCAGCGGCTACCTGCCGCACGACGGTGCTCTGGGAGCTATCGGCCGCTACCGGCGTGCTCGACCTCGCCGCGCCAGGCGCCCGTTTCGGTGCCGCGAGCCTCGATCAGCTCCTTGAACCGCTCGAGGTCACCTTTGACCTGGCGGTCGTCCTGGCCGATCGCACTGCCGAGCTTCTCGATCATCCGCTCCGACTCCCAATCGAGCTGAAGCATGATCTTGCAGCGCTGGTCCTCGAGTCGGTGGAACGTCACGACGCCCGCGTTGCTCTTCCCGCCGGTCGCGTTCCAGGCGATCCGCTCGTCGGGATGCTGCTCGGTGATCTCGGCGTCCCACTCTTCGCGGTGGCCGCCGATCTCCGCCACCCAGTGCAGGTGGGTTTCGTCGATCTGACGCACCTCTTCGACACCGTTCATGAACTCCGGGAACTTTTCGAACTGCGTCCACTGGTTGTAAGCGGTGGTTACCGGAACGTCCAGTTCAATCGACTGTTCAACTGATGGCATAGCGCTCTCCTTGGTTTCTTCGAGTGACTTGACTTGCGGGCAGGGGAGGATGTCCGAGATTTCGTAGAACTTTGAGCGGCGGTCCCTCCGGCCCCGTCGGCTGCCGTCGGCAGCGTTCTGGGTCGCTGAAGTCCATTCGAGACTGGAGGAACCGCCATGAAGAAGGTACTGGGCGCGAAGGTCGTTACGACCGCGGCGGCGGCCGAGCGCGCGTTGCCGCCGCAGATCCAGGAGGCGCTCGGCGAGCTTGTCGGGGCGGCGAGGGAGGGGCTGCTCGCCCT
>JBBRYP010000038.1:0-40846 GCA_038237515.1 Gaiellales bacterium | reverse complement strand
CGCCATCGCCCGACACTCCCGCCGCGGCTGGCGCCTCGACAAACCCGACCGCAGCACGAAGATCGACGCCGTCATCGCCCTCGCGATGGCGATCGACAGGCACGCCTACCAGCCCGAGCCCGCCGTCCTCCACGGCTGGATCTAACCGAAAGGAGAACCCGCACCCATGACCCCCGAACCCTCAACCGAACTAGCCGAACAGATCGCCGCCGACTGGAAGGCGATCACCCGGATCATGACCCTCGCCGGCGAAGACGACTTCGAGGCCGAGCTCCCCGAAGACCTCGAGATCAAACAGGTCGACGCGGACCCACGCCCGATGACGCTATTCAGGTTCGCCGACGTCATCTACGCGCTCGAGCCGTCGCGAGGATGCGTGATCGAAGTCAGGGGCGGGGGCGACTCAGGGCAGATGCGCGCGTTCGCCCGCGACGGAACCGAGATCAACAACGTCGACGTCCCTCTCGGCGACCCAGCGTGGAACTAGGGACATGAGCCCGAGCCTGCGGCCGTGCCTCGGATGCGGCCGGCTCGCCCGCGCCACCCGCTGCGACCCCTGTCAGCGGCGACGAGACCACGCCCGCAACCGGCAGCCTGCGCAACGGGCACGCCTCTCAATCAGCCGCCAGCAGCGCCAGCGCGTCTACGCCCGCGACGGCCACCGCTGCGTCGACTGCGGTGCGAGCCGGGATCTCACCCTCGACCACCTCGTCCCGCTCGCCCTGCGGGTGAAGCGCCACTACCAAGACAGCGAGCTCGCGACGCGCTGCCGCCCGTGCAACTCCGCTCGGAGCGCGGCGAGGCGGGCCGGTCCTCCCTCGATTTACGCCGAGACGAACGTGTGCGTTGGATACATCTCAGGTTTTGCCGTGATGCCGAGCTCCTCCACGATCGGACCGAGCTTCTCTCCAAATCGCGCGGCGGCCTCCTCCGACTCCCACACATCGACAACGCGAAACCCGCCCTCAGCTTCGCCCGCAGCGTGAACCAAAAGGCCTTCGACAGGCCAGTCGGCAGGCGAGTCCACGCGGCTCTTTCCACCGCTGATCTTGCGAACCGTTTGCTCGTAGCTCTCCCTCGTCAACCCCGCTCCCTGATGAATGAGCACGACCGGCACCGCTACCTCCTTCGCGTCGCGGAAACGAGGCAATCCTAGCCCGACCCCCGAACGAGTGCAGGCCACGCCGTTTCT
Source organism: Gaiellales bacterium (assembly GCA_038237515.1). Classification (GTDB taxonomy): domain Bacteria; phylum Actinomycetota; class Thermoleophilia; order Gaiellales; family Gaiellaceae; genus JBBQDZ01. The sequence continues at coordinate 39,654 of JBBRYP010000038.1, read as the reverse complement.
TTTGCGCGTGCTCCCTACCCCCGTGTAGCGCTTGGCGCAAAAACGCCGGGGCGCCTGACGCCTACTCGACGCCTAAACGGTCCGGAAACGCCCCTCGGAGTCAAGCCGGATCGGGACGGCAACCGGCCCGAAAACCCGTATGGCTGCGACCGATTAGCCCCGTTCGTTATCGCGCGTTATGGGCCGCGGCACGGCTTTGCAAGCCGGAGGTCGCCGGTTCGATCCCGGCACGCTCCATTTCGTCGAAGGGAAGCGGGTTCTTTCGAACCTGCGCGCTGGAGGCCCACGACGAGTCGTCTGCCAGACTTTCATTGCACCAGGTTCGGGAGAGCCCGACGGCCCCAGGTGTACTCGTAGATGGTCGCGTCGATTTGCCGCATCGCCGCCGCGAGCTTGTGCATGGCGTCGATGACGTCCTCCTGGCTGAGGTCGACGGCCAGCGGTAGGAGCTCGTCGGGATGCTCCTCCCGATACCGCTTACGCTGCTCCTCTGTCCCTAGCTCCCCGCGTCGATGGGTCAGTTCCGCACTTGCCGCGATCGCATGGCTTCCGGCCGCACCCATCGCATCGACCACGGCCGCGGCACCATCCGCGTCGGATCAGTAGCGGCCGACGACCGCGGCGACGGCCTCACCGACGCGCCGGACGATCCCGGCGAGGACGCCACCGGACGCCCCGGTCACCGCGGGAGCGGGTTCGGGCCGGTGGCGGTGGCCAGCCGCTGCGGCACCCAGTCGTCGACGTGGACGAAGCCTTCGTAGCGCCCTCCCTCGTCCTCGACGACGTCGAAGAAGGAGCGCCGGTAAAACTTCACGTGGGTGAAGTCGTCGAACAGCACGTAGACCGGGTCGACGGCGGGGCTCTGGAACTGCTGCCCAGTCAGCGCGGCCCGATGCACTCGTGAGAACTCGTCGAACTCCTCACCGACGACGACGCCGAGGTGCTCGAGGCCCATCCGGTAGACACGCTGGTGAACCGGCGGGATGAGCTCGATGCGCGAGACCGGAGTCCCGTCGAGGACATCGAGCGGCTCATCGAGGACGATCTTGGAGATCGGACGCCCGTTCCAGACGCCCTCGAGGTTCGCCCTCGCATGGCGCTCGAGAAGCGTCCGCTGGTGGACGTACAGGTCCCAATCGGCGACGCGGACGGCGAGGTGGCTGAGCGGGTAGGGCGCGATGTCGATGCCGCGGGTAAGAAGACGGTCGCGCTGCATCGCCGCGAAAGCGCGATAGTCCCCGATGATCTCGGCGATGGGATCAGACGTCGCCACGTGGCGTCCTCGTCCGCCATCGTACGAGATGCACGGCGGGGTCGGCGAGCCGATGGAACGGACAGGTGTACTAGCCATCGCCCTTCTTGACTAGATCAGCTCGGTACCAGAAGGCATTGTATGGGCCCCACTTCGACAATGTGAAGTAGATCGTCCTCCCGTTATTTTCCGTGTACGTGGGGAGCATGAAGGGCGCGTAGAGACCACCTGGTACGGCGGCGGCCGAAACGAGGGTCATCGCGTCGCTCCATCGGCCCCAGGGAGCCGCCGCCTCGCGGATCGACGCGCCGCCGCTGCCACCGTCGGTGTAGGTCATCAGCCATCGGTCGAGGTAGCTGTTCCAAACGACCGACAGCTCACCGACGGTACCGGCGACGATCGTCTTCGCCGCATGGATGTCGGCGCTCCACCGCGGCTCGCCCGACGGCGAGACGCCCGTGAAGTACCGGTAGGCGTCCTGCCGCTCGACGTCTTGCTCATGAACCCTCATCAACTGCACGCGGCCGAGGCGACCGTGGGTGACGCCCCAGAAGTAAAGGTCGCTGCCCACCTTGGCGACGCTGACCTGGATGAAGTTGCTATTGCCGGGCCAGCGCGGCGCCGCCAGCTTCGTCCACGACTCGCCGCCGTCCGTCGATTTCGCGAGACCGGAGTAGTTCGTCTCCCACTCCGTCGCCGATTCGAATTGCTTGACCGACATGTAGTCGAGGTACATCGCCCCGTTGGCTGCGAAGTCGTACGTCGGGATGACGGCAAACTCGACGTTGTCGATCTGCTTCGCGGGCAGAAGCTCTTTCGCCGCTCCCGTGTCGTCGACGACGTACCCGTCGAGCGTGATCCCGTCGGCCGGGTTCGTGTCGGTGGTGTAGGCGAGGGTGTTCGACCGCCACGATCCGGTTCCGGCACTCCCGCCCGTCATCCCGGGCGTCAGCCTGCTGAACGTGTCGCCGAAAACGAACCATGTCTTTCCGCCTGCCTCGAACATCGAGCCGAGGTCTTGTCCCGCGACCTCAAACCGCCCCGTCTTGTTCGGCGACGACCGCCCGGTGAGCTGCGACACCTGGACGACGTCGCGCAGGCCTGCGAGTACGAACGAGGCGTTCTTCCCGACCGGGAGCATGTTCACGCGCGACGAGTCTCCGCACGCGACGACCGACGTTACGAGGCCGGCGGCCAGGAGGGCGAGGCTGATCCGGGCCTGCCGACGCCGGCCTCGGCTACCTGTTGAGGGCGAGATATCGACGTTCTTCGCCTCCGTGAGATAACAACTTCTCGGCAATCTTGACGATTCAGCCGCTCGAAGATGGTCGCTAGGGCCTCGGGAGGGTTTGAGAGATGCCCAGCTAGGCCCTTGCCAGACGGCGTCGTTCCGAACGACGCGACCGAAGCTCTGGCTCTCAGTCCCTGTTGCCGAGCTGGTAGAGACCGCGCTTCACGCGGAAGAACCTCGGCCTCCGGCGCGTGGCCTCGGCACTCAAGAATGCTTTGACCGAACCCTTTTGGATGGGCGTGTCGAGCAGGAGCTCGTCGACCCTGGCGTGAATCTCGATGTAGCGCAGTGGCCCTCGCGCCTCAGCAAGCACAGCGAGGACGGCGCCACTGACCGTGCCGAACTTGAGCTTCCCGTCCAGCGTCCGATCTCGCGGTTTCGGTGGCGGCCGCCGCACTGGACGCCAGTCGCGACGTGTGAGACGCTGGAAGAGAGCCTCTCTCTCAATGTTTGAAAGCACTGCGACGAGGGCCACCTCAAAAACTCGCTGCTAACGGCGGGTTCTTGCGCACTCAGCTTCCGCCGCCGTTGCGGCGTGGCAACGGGATGGCAACGCTTCGACCGCCAGGGGCGTCTAGGCGGCGCTAGAAGCGAGCCGCCAGGGGGCTCAGCGTGAGGACGCCGAGCCTCGGCCGGGTGTCCCTCCTGCCACGCCACATCAGCCAGGCGCTCCCCGAGGACGACCGCGTCGCAGTCGAGACCCTCGAAACCCACCTATGGCTCCGCGCCCGAGGGCCGAACCCATCTTTGGAGATCCTCCCCGACGGCACCGCTGCGATCTTCTTGACGACCGGCCGCGTCCAAGTCCTCCTCCGCCTGATCGGCTCACGCAGGATCGGCAAGGACTTTGCGCGTCAGGTCACGAAGGAGATCCTGCCGCGCCTCGGCCTCCTCCAAGACACCGGGCTCGTCAAGAAACCCGGGGGCGGGGGCCGCCACCACCAGCCCCCAGGCCCACACTCGTACTGGTGGCCGCTCCACAAGATCCCCCAACTCACACGCCTCCTCACGAACACCAAGCGCCCCAGGGGCGTCGAATGCCGCTTCCCTTGTCCGCACGAGGGTTGAAGGCACTCCATCCGGGTCGTGATCAGGAGGAGGAGATGGGAAAACTCGCCGCTGCGCTCGCCGTCGGCACGGCCCTAGCCGCAATATCTGCTGCCTCCGGCGCAGACCAGCAGAAACCAGTTCCCGTGCAGATTACGGCGTCCCGCCGGTCGTACAGAGGTCCTTCTCGGCGAGTCAACAGAGATCAGAGGGCACATCAGACCCCGCATCGCTGGCATCTCTCTGATACTCCAGAATTATCTCAAGGGAAGTTGGCTGGAAGACGACGTGAAACGGGTGCGCAGCGATGGCTCATTCGTCTTCCCCGCCCGACCCCGGACACATGGACGGACATTTTGGCGCGTCGTCACTGCGACGAAGAGCGTCCGCGCGATCGGAAAATCGGCCGTGGTCGCCATCGCTGCCTATCAATGGACGTGGTTGAACACTTTCTCAAAGGTCGGGACCGATTCCGGTTGGTACTCGGATCCTGCTGACGCCAACGGCGTTCACTATGCACATCCTCTTGTCAATCGATCCGATTGCTATGGCGACGGCGAGAACTGGATCGAGTTCGACCTCGGTAGGCACTTCAAGCAGCTCGAAGCGACGGTCTCGATGCGCGATGATGCGCAGACAGATGCTAGATCCTCCTTCACGGTGATCGTCGATGGGCAGACGGTCGCTTCCGGGGATGTAAGGCTCGGCATCTCCAAACGCTTCAACGTCGGTGTGGGTAAGGGACTCCGCCTTCGGCTCCAAGAGACGAATCCTGCAGCCGGTTCGAGAGCATGCACAGATGGCAATGTCGTTTGGGGGAACATTCGTGTACTAGGGTGAAAGCAGGCGTGACTCCATCGTAGTCGCCGGTGAGTGCGCTAGCGTCCCGGTCGAAACTCTGCCGTCCAGCGCCCGGCTGCCTCCGACGGTCGCGGATGTCCTCATAGCCCGATCGCCCGCAACTCGGCCAGCCGGAACGCCGGGAGTATGGTTGTCTTTCGTGCGCCGCCGCTGGCCTTGGAGCGGTGGCAGCCGTGGCGCATCCGAGGAAGATGCCGCAGCACTCGGGAATTTGAAGACCTACGCCATGCGAAGGGGGCGATCGGGCCTTCGTCGGGTGCGGCGAACGTCGTGGCTCCGAGCGCCCTCCCGGGGCCGCTACCCGGCGCAGGCGCAGACGGTTGAGGTGAGTGTCTGGAAGTCGGGTGTGCGTTGCTTGCAGCCTCGGGCCGCTCCTGTCGCGTAAACGCCTCGGTGGACGCGACGGGGTGTCCCCACTCGTCGCAGACCGGCGCGCCGCCGCACCTCTCGCAGCCCCCTCCTTCGAGCACGCTTAGCGTCGTGCCGTCTGCGCCATAGACACGGCAGGTGCCCGTGACAGACGTGATCGGCCTAGCAGGCGATGTGCATGAGGCCACCCGTCGCACATCCCCGAAATACCCGTATTGCTCGGCGGGCCTTGCCTAGCGGTAGAGGACACCACGGCTCGGTCCCTACGAATCGCCACCCCCGAATTCCCGCGGCATGCACTCAGGGCAGAAGCTCACGACCTCCGACGGCTCGTCGTTGGTGAGGCAGGCTCGCCAGCCGATCGTCTCCGAGCCTGATGCTTCGCGTTCGCACTCAGCGCAGGTGAGGGTGGCCACGAGGTCAGCGTCGCCGCAGGCAGGCTGACCCCCAAATTCCCGCCGGACGCGACCACGAGGCTCGACGTCGACTGGCAGATCGTCCCCGCCGGCTCCGAGACGAACGCGGCGAACGACTCCTACAGCCACAAGTTCCTGATCTGCGGGCCGAAGGCGAAAGACCCGAACTGCGCGAACGCGAAATAGGCTGACCTTCGGCCGGCGGGAGCGCCGGGGAGCGGTTGAGAGAAGTTCAGTTCGACGCCCGCGGTGGAGCAGAAGCTGTGTCTCCGACGTCTCGCTGCGTTGCCAAAGCGCGATCGAGCCCTCCGGGAGACCGCGCCGTACGCCGGCCTTCGCCGCGGCGAGCCGATCGGCCCTCCGTCGGGAAGCCGTCGACTTCGCCGACCGCACCTACCATCGAGACTCAACTTGTGCCGGTGCAAAGAGCGATGTAGTGTCGCTGCTTGACCGCTTCGACGAACGGATACAGGGTCGCCGTCGACGTCGGCGGGACGTTCATCGACTTCGCGCTGCTCGATGAGGCGACCGGCGAGCTGACGATCGAGAAGCAGCCGGCGACGGCGACGAGGCTCGCCGAAGAGCTGCTGACCGGCCTCGGGAGGCTTCCCGTCGCGGCCGGCGAGATCGGCCGGCTCTTCCACGGCACGACGGTCGCGATCAACGCCGTGCTCCAGGAGCGCGGCGTAACCGTCGGGCTGCTGACGACGAGCGGTTTCCGCGACGTGCTCGCCATCGGGCGCGGCGCGAGGCCCGAGATCTACAACTTCTTCTACTCGCCGCCCGAGCCGCTCGTGCCGCGCCACCTCCGGCGCGAGGTGGCCGAGCGCATGGCCGCGGACGGCTCCGAGCTCGAGCCGCTCGACGTGGACGCGCTCGATCTGGAGGTCGAGTGGCTGCTCGGCAACGGGGTGGAGGCGATCGCCGTCTGCTTCCTGCACGCCTACGCGAATCCCGCGCACGAGCGCGAGGCCGTCGAGCGGATCCGCGCGACCCATCCCGAGCTCTCCGTAACGGCATCCTCCGAGGTCGCGACGGAGTGGCGCGAGTTCGAGCGCACGTCGACCACCGTGTTGAACAGCTATATCCAGCCTCCCTTCGCGGCGTACCTCGGCGACCTCGGCGGGCGCCTGAAGAGCGCGGGCTACACGCGTCCGTTCGCGCTCATGCAGTCGAACGGCGGCGTGATCGACGCGTCGCGTGCCGCACAGCTTCCGATTCGCACACTCGAGTCCGGCCCGGCGGGCGGCGTGATCGGAGCGCGTGCTCTGGCCGCCGAGCTCGGTTACGCCGACGTCATCTGCGCCGACGTAGGCGGCACGAGCTACGACGTCGCCCTGATCGAGGGGGGGCACATCCTCGAGCGCACGGACACGAAGGTCGGAGGCCGGCCGGTTGTGGGCCCGGGGATCGACATCGTCTCGATCGGAGCCGGCGGCGGCTCGATCGCATGGATCGACCACCGCGGGGCCGTCAAGGTGGGGCCGCAGAGCGCCGGCGCGCATCCGGGTCCGGCGTGCTTCGGGCTCGGCGGCGACGAGCCGACCGTCACCGACTGCCACCTCGTTCTCGGACGGCTCGACGCGCAGAACTTTCTCGGCTCGCGGATGCAGCTCGACGTCGAAGCAGCGGAGCGCGCGATCGAGGCGCGGATCGCCGACCGGATCGGAGCGACGCTCGAGCAGGCCGCCGACGGCATCCTCGCGATCGCCGAGACGAACATGACGTACGCGATCCGCGCGATCACGGTCGAGCGAGGCCTCGATCCACGCGAGTTCGCGCTCTTCTCCTACGGCGGCGGCGGCGGCCTGTTCGCGGCGGCGACCGCGGAGGAGCTCGAGATCCCGACCGTCGTCGTGCCGCGCGCTCCGGCGAACTTCTCGGCCTGGGGGATCCTCACCTCCGACTACCGCGACGACGCCGCGCTGACGCGCGTCCGCCCGTTCGATCCCGGAGCGATCGCGGGGCTCGTGTCCGACCTGCGCGAGCTCGCCCGGCGCGCGACGACCGATCTCCGCGCGTACGGCTTCGACGAGAGCGAGCTCGATCACCACTACAGGACCGACGCGCGCTACGCGGGGCAGGAGCACACGATCACCGTCCCGCTGGAGACCCAATGGGTCGAGAACGAGCACGCGCTGCTCGCGGGCGTGCGCGAGCGCTTCGTCGCGCTGCACCGGCAGCTGTACGGGCACGGCGAGGAGGACGCGCCGCTCGAAGTGGTCACGGTTCGCTGCCGCGCCGTGGCGCAGGTCGGGCATCCGCGCTTCCCGGAGTGGCACTCGCAGGGGCCGGCCGCGGCCGAGCGTGCGCGGCAGGTCTACTTCCGGAGCACCGGCGGCTTCGTCGAGACGTCCGTGTTCGACCGCGAGCGGCTCGCGCGCGACCAGGTCGTCGAGGGCCCGGCGATCGTCGAGGAGTGGACGACGACGATCGTCGTCCCGCCGGGCTGGTCGGTGCGCGTCGACCGACTCGGCGACCTCGTGCTGGAGCATGGAGAGAGCCGTTGACCACCGCGCCGACCGCCGTTGACGTCGTCACCGCGGAGATCGTCAGGAACGGCCTCACCTCCGCCGCGCTCGAGATGAACAAGACGCTCGTGCGCACGGCGTACAACCCGCTGCTGTACGAGGTGCAGGATTTCGGACTCGGGCTCGTGTCCGCGGAGGGGCTGCTCTGGGCGGAGGCTCCGGGCGTCACCGTCTTCCTCGGCGCGATGCCCGACACCATCAAGACGGGCATCGCGAGGTGGCGGGAGGACTTCGCCGAGGGCGACGTGCTGATCGCCAACGATCCCTACCTGACGGGGACGCACATCTCGGACACCTCGGTCTACGTGCCCGTGTTCCACGAGGACGATCTCGTCGCTTTCGCGATCGCGACGGCGCACTGGGCGGATATCGGCGGCAAGACGCCCGGCGGCTGGTGCCCGGACTCGACCGACGTCTACCAGGAAGGTCTCTGCTTCACGCACCAGAAGCTCGTCGCCTCGGGGACGCCGAACCAGGATCTCTGGGACTTCATCGAGGCGAACGTCCGCTTTCCGCCGACGGTGCGCGGCGACCTCGACGCGCAGATCGCAGCGTGCAAACAGGGCGCCGCGCGCGTTCGGGCGCTCTGCGCGAAGTACGGCGTCGACACCGTCAGGGAGTCGATGCGCCTCGCGATCGAGCAGACCGACGCGGCGGTCCGGCGCGAGATCGCGAAGATCCCGGACGGAACCTACGACGCCTCGATCGAGCTGGATCACGACGGCGTGCTGATGGACGTGCGCCGCCGCTGCGTGCTCACGCTCACCGTCGACGGTGACCGGATCCGCGTCTCGTTCGACGGCACGAGCGAGACCGCGCACGGCCCGATCAACATGCCGGCGATCGGCACGCGCAGCTCGGTTCGCGCCGCCGTCAAGGGCCTGCTGATGCCGAAAGACCCGACGAACGAGGGGCATTTCCTCGCGCTCGACTTCGACCTTCCGCCGGGCCTGATGGTGACGCCGGAGCGGCCGGCGCCGTGCGACTCGTACGGCTACCTCGGCGTCGTGCTCATGGAGCTGACGATCCGCGCGCTGTCCGCCGCGGTGCCGGAGCGCTGCCCGGCCGGGAGCTACCAGCTCTTCGGGGTCTACCTATTCCGCGTCGACCCGCGGGAGGGGCCGCCGTTCATCTTCATCGACCCGATCGACGGAGGCCACGGCGCGCGTCCGCACGGCGACGGACCGTCGCTGATCTTCATGGCGGACGGAGACACGCCGAACACGCCGATCGAGATCGTCGAGACCCGCTATCCGATCCGGTGCGACCGGCACGCCTACCTTCCGGGCGTCGAGGGCGCGGGCACCTACCGCGGCGGCCTCGGGATCGTCCGCGACTTCCGTGTGCTCGAGCCCGGGACGTACATGCAGTGCGCGATCGAGAACACGAAGGACCTGCTCGCGCGCGGCCTGGAGGGAGGCGGCGACGCCGATGCGAGCAGGATCGTCGTCCGGCCCGGCACGGACGGGGAAGTCATTCTTCAGGAACGGACCTCGTTCTTCGGGCCGCTCGCGCCGGGTGACGTCGTCAGCGTCCGGAGCGGCGGAGGCGGAGGCTGGGGCTCACCGCTCGAGCGCGATCCCGACCAGGTCGCGCGAGACGTGCGTGACGAGCTGCTGACGCCGGAGGAGGCGCGCCGCACGTACGGCGTCGTGCTGCACGAGAGCGACGCAGGCGTTCGCGTCAACCCCGACGGCACCGCGCAGCTCAGGCGCGAGGCCGCGACGAGGAAGGGTGCCGAACAGAGGTCATAACCGCAGGCTCGACAGAAGGAGGAATGGGTGCAATGACTGCACGGCGCAAGTTTGGGCGACGCGCGATCCCCGCCGGTGTGCTCCTCGTCGCCGGTTTGACGGCGGCGGCGTTCGCGTTCACAACGAGCGGTTCGGCCGCGCGCGATGCCGGCGGCACGCTCGTCGTCAACATCAACACCGGTCCGGCGACGATCGACCCTCGTGACATGACGAGCTTCTTCGACACGATCGGCCTGAACTTCTACGTGCGGCTGATGCAGTACGGGACGAAGCCGGGACCCGCGGGGACGCAGCAGATCGACGCCACGCACATGAAGCCGTACCTCGCGAAGTCGTTCACGGTCAACAAGGCGGGGACGGTGTACACGTTCAAGCTCCGCACCGGACTGAAGTTCCCGAGCGGCGTCCCGGTCGACGCCAAGGCGGTCAAGTGCTCCTACGAGCGCTCGTTCGCCGGCATCGGCGCCTACTTCCTCGAGGACGGCATCCCGGGGAACCTGAAGTCCGTCGCGGCTCCGAACCCGTCGACGGTCGTGCTCAGGCTGAAGCAGCCCGATCCGTCGATCCTCCAGGGCTGGGCTCAGCCGTCCTCGTCGATCATCGACTGCGCGGCGGAGAAGAAGGAGGCGAAGACCTGGCTCGCCACGCACGAGGTCGGCGGGGGCCCGTTCGAGATGGTCAGCTACCAGCCGAACAAGCAGATGGTGCTCGCCGCGCGGCCGTCGTACGCGGCGTGGGCGAAGGCGAACGGGCTGCCCGTGCCGCGGGCGGCCAAGATCGTGATCAACTTCATCAACTCCGACTCGACCCTGCTGCTGCAGGCTCGCTCCCGCGCTGCGAACGTCACGATCGGCCTCGCGAAGCAGTCAGTCGCGAGCCTGAAGGGCAACGGCAACGTGAGGATCGGGGCATACCCGACGACGATCCAGGAGCAGTTGCTCATGCCCTGGGACCGGGCGCCTTGGAACAACAAGAAGTTCCGCGAGGCGATGACCTACGCGGTGCCCTACCAGCAGATCGTGAGCAAGATCGCGTACGGCTACGGCAAGCTCTACTACGGCCCGTTGCCGCCGCTGATGCAGTTCTACAACGCGGCGCTCTCGAAGCCGCGGGCGTACGACCTGACGAAGGCGCGGCAGCTCATCCAGGCGTCGGGCCTGTCCACGCCGGTGCCGCTGACGCTGACGATCGACGAGGGCAACACGGTCCACCAGCAGATCGCGACGCTGCTCCAGTCGATCTGGAAGCCGATCGGCGTCAACCTGACCGTGCAGACGCTCGCTCCCGCCGACTACGTGGGCGCGATGTTCGGGTTCAAGGTGCATTCCGCGATCCGCTACGACGGCCCGGGCGTGATCGATGCCGGTTACTACCTCGGCTACGACATGCGAACGACGGTCGTCGGCATCGGCAAGAACATCAACCTGATGTCGATTCCCGCTGCGGACAGGCTCCTCGACAAAGCGCGCAAGTCGCTGAGCAACGCGACGCGGCAGAAGCTCTACAACCAGATCACGACGCTCTGGCGTGCGAACTCGCCGAAGATCATCTTCTACAACGACGTGGCGACGGTCGTCCTCAGCAAGTCGACGAAGTCGTTCACGTACTACCACGAACCTGACATGCGGTCCTGGGGAACCTAGAGGAGAGGACGAGAGCACCAGGCGAGAGCGGGCACGATGCCCGCTCTCGCCATCTTCGAGCATGGAAGCCGGACGGATCGCAGCCACGCAGCTCCCGAGGACGCACGTGCTCGGGCGGTGGGCGCGGGCCGCGGGTCGCGTTGCCCGCTTCATCGCGCACGACCCCGCGCTTCTGACCGCGCACGTGCTGCTCGGGGTGCTCGTCCTGCTCGCCCTGCTCGGCAACGTGTTCTGGTCGCACGATCCGAACACAGCAGATCTGAACCTGGCGCTGCATTCTCCCTCCGCGTCCCATCCGATGGGGACCGACTCGCTGGGGCGCGACGTCTTCGCGCGATTCAACCAGGGCGCGCGCATCTCGCTCATAATCGGCGCGATCGTCGTGGTTGCCGGCGCGCTCCTCGGCGGAGCGATCGGCGTCCTGGCGGGGACGTTCGGCGGCTGGACGGACAACCTGCTGATGCGGTGCATGGACTCGCTGCTCGCGTTCCCGCCGCTCATCCTCGCGATGGCCGTCACGGTCGGCCTCGGCGTCGGTCTGAAGACGGCGACGCTCGGCGTGATCCTCACCACGATCCCGTTCTACGCGCGACTCTGCCGCAGCGATGTCCTCCGCGTGCGCTCGCTCAGCTTCGTCGAGGCGGCGAACGCGCTCGGCGCGCGGCGCGGCTGGATCATGCTGCGTCACATCGTGCCGCACCTGACCTCGACGCTCCTGATCCAGTCAGCCGCCGTCTTCGGCTACGCGATCCTCTCGATCGCGGCGCTCGGCTTCGTGGGTCTGGGCGCGCAGGTGCCGACGCCGGAGTGGGGCTCGATGATCACGGACGGACTGAACAACGTCCTCACCGGCGGCTGGTGGATCGGCGTGTTTCCCGGCGTCGGGGTCCTGCTCGGGGTGACGGCGACGAGCATCGTCGCCGACCGCGCGCGCGACATCTTCGATCCCCGCGGCGAGTACCTGCGGTTCTGATGGGCAAGCTCGTCCTCAACAGGATCGCGGGCGCGCTCGCCGCCGTCTTCGGCGCGTCGATCCTCTCGTTCGTCTTCCTGCGCCTCTTTCCCGGCGACCCGGCACGGCTCGTCGTCGGCCCGCTCGCGACCCAGGAGCAGATCGACGCCGTCTCGCACCAGATGGGACTGGACAAGCCCCTGTGGACGCAGTACTGGAGGTACGTCTGGGGCTTCCTGCGCGGCGACTGGGGCTACTCGTTCGGCAGTGGCCAGAACGTGACGACGCTCATGGGCGATCGGATCCCGCCGAGCCTCGAGCTCGGGCTCTTCGCGTTCCTCGGCGCGTTCGTCGTCGCGGTCGTGCTCGCGCTCGTCGCGACCTACCAGCGGCGGCCGATCGTCGACGGAACGGTGCGAACGATCTCCTTCCTTGGGCTCGGCACGCCGCCGTTCTGGCTGGGGCTGCTCCTGCTGCTGCTCTTCTTCGTGCACTTCGGCTGGCTTCCCGGGCCGGAGGGCCGGCTCTCGGCCGCGACCATCGCGCCGCCGCACCACACCGGCCTCTACACGATCGACGCGCTGATCGCCGGGCAGTGGGGCACGCTGTGGGACGCGATCCGGCATCTGATCCTGCCGGCGTTCGCCCTCGGCTTCGCGCCCTTTGCGTATCTCGTCCGGCTGCTGCGCGCGAACCTGCTCGACGTGTCGCGCGAGCCGTTCCTCCTCGTCGTGCGCAGTAAAGGCGTCTCACGCTGGGCGTCGTTCACGCGCCACGCGCTGCCGAACGCGTTCCTCCCCACGCTGACCGCCTCGGGCCTGATCCTCGCGCAGCTGATCGCGGGTAGCGTGCTCGTGGAGAAGGTCTTCAACTGGCCGGGCGTCGGACAGCTCGTCGTGGACTCGATCCTGCGCAAGGACTTCGCGGTGGTCGAGACGTTCATCCTGCTGAGCGCGCTCTCGTACGTCGTCGTCAACGCCCTCGTCGACTTCCTCTACGGCGCCATCGACCCAAGGGTTCGCGCCTGGTCGCCGCCGGTCTGATCGGAACACGGGACGAAAGGAGAGAACACGTGGCAACGAGAATCGGCGTCGACGTCGGGGGAACCTTCACCGACCTGATCTTCTACGACGACGAGTCGGGCGAGATGCGCGTCGGCAAGGTCCCGACGACGCCCGCCGAGCCGGATCGGGGGGTGCTCGACGCGATCTCGACCGCGCTCACGACCGAGCTGGTCGACGCGTCGAAGTACTTCCTGCACGGGACCACCGTCGGGCTCAACTCGCTCCTCACGCGCACCGGCGCCGTCGTCGGGTTGCTCGCCACGCAGGGCTTTCGCGACATCCTCGAGGTGCGCCGAGGCGACCGGCCCGACCCGTACGACCTCTTCCCGAAGCTGCCCGAGCCGCTCGTGCCGCGCCGCCTTCGCTTCGGGATCCCCGAGCGCATGCGCGCCGACGGGACGGTGCACGCGCCGATCGAGCTCGACGCCGTTCACGACGCCCTCCAGGTTTTCGCGGCGGAAGGCGTGCAGAGCGTCGCCGTCGCCTTCCTCCACTCCTACGCGAATCCGGACCACGAGCTCGCTGCGGAGCGGGCACTGCGCGATTTCGGCTTCGAGGGCGAGATCTCGCTCTCCCATCGCGTGTCGGGCGAGTACCGCGAGTACGAGCGGACGACGACGACGGTCATCGACGCGTACGTGCGGCCGCGCATGGCTACGTACCTGAGCCGCCTCGACGAGCAGCTCGCCGGCGCCGGCTTCCGGGGTAGCCTGCTCGTGACGCGCTCCGGCGGCGGCGCGATGACCTTCCGCGAGGCCGAGGAGCGCCCCTTCGAGACGATTCTGTCCGGCCCCGTGGCGGGCGCCGAGGGAGCGGCCGAGCTCGCGCGCAGCCTCGAGCTCGGCGAGCTGATCACAGCCGACGTGGGCGGAACGAGCTTCGACACCTGCCTCATCACCGCCGGACGGCCGCAGATGATGTACGAAGGCAGTGTCGTCGGCCTGCCCGTCCAGACGCCGTGGGTCGACGTCCGCTCGATCGGCGCAGGCGGCGGCTCGCTCGCCTACGTCGACGTCGGGGGGCTGCTGCGAGTCGGGCCCGGCAGCGCGGGAGCCGACCCGGGTCCAGCGTGCTACGGGCGCGGCGGGACGCAGCCCACGGTGACCGACGCGGCGTTCGCGCTGGGGATGCTCGGGGAGGGTCGGCTCGCCGGCGGCGTGAGGCTCGACGGCGGCGCGGCGAGATCGGCCCTGGCGCCGCTCGCCGAGCGGCTCTCGTTCGAGGTCGACGACGTGTCGCGCGGCATCGTGACGATCGCGAACGCGAACATGGCGAACGCGATCAGGGAGATCACGGTCGAGCAGGGTGTGGATCCGAGACAGGCGACGCTCGTCGCCTTCGGCGGGGCCGGGCCGCTGTTCGCGACGCTGCTCGCCCGGGAGCTCGAGCTGACGCAGATCGCAATCCCCCCCTACGCGGGCAACTTCTCCGCCTGGGGGCTGCTCGGCGCGGACCTCACCCAGTCTGCTGCTCTGACGCGGATCACGCGTCTCGACGACAACGCCACCGCCGACCTCGACGGCGTGCTCGACAACCTCTTCGAAGCGCTCGTTTCACGCGCGCACGAAGCAGGGGTCGAGACCGGCCGCGAGATCGGGTTCGACATGCGCTACGTCGGCCAGGAGCACACGCTCACGATCGGCGTCCCCGCGACGGCGGGTCGCATCGGCGCGTCCGTCTCGGACATCCACGGGCTGTTCACGCGCGAGTACGGGCGGACGTTCGGCCACTCGATGGACGAGGCGGTGGAGATCGTGTCGGTGCGGGCGACGCTGCGCACGCCGCTGCCGCGCCGCGCGGACGAACGCGTTTCGCAGGTCGCGCAGAACGGACGCGACGCGGGCAGCCTCGCGGCGTACTCGTTCACGCGCGGCGAGCACCTTCCCTTCGCGCTCGTAGACCGTGCCTCGCTCTCGGAGGGCGGCGCGGTCGAGGGCCCCGCGATCCTGTTCGAGGACACCGCGACGACGTACCTCGACGCGGGCTTCACGGCTCGGCTGCATGAATCCGGCTCGTTGTTCCTGACCGACGAGGAGGCTTGAAACGATGACGCAGACCGCAGCACCGATCGTCTACCGCGCCGGCATGGGCACCGCGGGCGGCGCCGTCGACGCGGATCCGATCACGACGGAGGTGATCCGGCACGGGCTCAACTCGGCGGCCGAGCAGATGAAGCGCGCGCTCGTTCGCACCGCGTTCTCGCCCGTTATCTACGAGGTGCTCGACTTCGCGGTCGCGATCTACGACCGCGACATCCGGCTGCTCGCTCAGGCCCCGAGCCTGCCGTTCTTCATGGGCACGATGAACTTCTGCGTCGAGGCCGCGCTCGAGGCGGTCGGCGGCGAGGACGGCCTCGAGCCCGGCGACATCGTCCTCTACAACTACCCGTACGGCACGGGATCGCACCCGCAGGACGCCGCCGTCGTGATGCCCGTGTACCTGCGCGACGAGGAGCTGATCGGGTACGCGACGATCAAGGGCCACTGGCTCGACATCGGCGGCAAGGAGCCGTACTCGACCGACACCGTCGACGTCTTCCAGGAGGGAACGATCTTCCCGGGCGTGAAGCTGTACAGCCGCGGCGAGCTCGTGTCGGACATCTTCCGGATGGCCACCGCCAACTCGCGTGTGCCGAAGATGGTCGCGGGCGACATCAACGCAGAGGTCGTCGGCGTGCGCACCGGAGGCGCCGCCCTGCTGCGCGTCGTCGAGCGCTACGGCCTCGAGGCGTTCAGCGAGTCGGTGGAGCGGATGTTCGACCACGGCGAGGCGGTGGTGCGAAGCTACTTCGAGCAGATCCCGGACGGCCGCTACGTCGGCCACGGGATGATGGACGACAACGGGATCACGAGCGATCCGGTCCCCTTCGAGGTCGTGCTCGAGGTCGACGGCTCGACCGTGCGTCTCGACTACTCGAGCGCGCCCGACGCCCATCCGGGCCCGATCAACTGCCCGATCGCGTCGACGGTCTCGGCGAGTCGCATCGCGATCACGATGCTCGCCGGCGGCGGCGAGGCGCCGAACGAGGGGCACTTCCGCCCGCTCGAGGTGATCGCGCGCCCGGGCTCGATGTTCCACCCGAACCCTCCCTCGCCGTGCTTCCTCTACGGATGGCCGGCGATGCAGGCGATGGAGGTCGTCTACCACGCCGTCGCCGAGGCGCTGCCCGAGGCCGTGCCCGCATGCAGCGGGGCCGACATCGCCGCCCTCGTCTGGTGGGGCGTGCGCGAGCAGACGGGCGAGCCCTGGGCCGACGGCTTCCCGACGCCGGTCGGCCAGGGCGGGTCGGTGCGCGGCGACGGCGCGAGCAGCCTCATCCACCACGCGGAGGCAGCGACGCGCTTCTCGCCCACGGAGGTGTGGGAGTCGAAGAACCCGTGGTTGCTGGAGCGGGTCGAGCTCGCGCCGGACTCGTGCGGGCCAGGGAGGCACCGCGGCGGTCTCGGCGTCGACTTCTCCTTCCACATGCTCGAGGACTGCTACCTCACCTCGGCCGTCGAGCGGACGAAGACGCCTCCCTGGGGGCTCGTCGGCGGCGGCGAGGCCCGCCCGAACGGGGTCGAGCTGGCCCTCGCCGACGGCTCGCGGAGCCGGTTCGGCAAGGCGACGCGGCTGCTGGTGCCGAAGGGCGCGACGCTGCACCTCCACACCGGCGGCGGCGGCGGCTACGGCCCGCCCGCCGAACGCGACCCCGAGGCTGTTCGAACCGACCTCGGCGAGGGGTACATCACCGAGGAGCACGCCCGACGCCACTACCCGCACGCCTTCTGAGGATGTCGACCGCCGTCGAGCTGACACGCGAGGCACCTCCTCCGGCGGAAGGAGCTCCGGAGGAGGCCGTTCTGAGCGTGCGTGACCTCCACACGAGCTTTTTCTCGAAGTCCGGTGTCGTGCAGGCCGTGCGAGGCGTGAGCCTCGAGCTCAAGCGCGCCGAGAAGCTCGGGATCGTCGGCGAGTCGGGATCGGGAAAGTCGGCGCTGGCGCTGTCGATCCTCGGGCTGATCGAATCGCCCGGCCGCGTCCTCGCCGGCGAGGTGCTCCTGAACGGGCGCGACCTGCTCAGGCTGAGCGAGCGACGGCTTCAGCGCATCCGCGGGAAGGAGATCTCGCTCGTCTTCCAGGACCCGATGAGCGCGCTCGATCCCGTGCAGCGCATCGGCCGCCAGCTCACCGAGGCAATCCTGTGGCATCAGCCGAAGCTCGGCCGGCGCGCGGCGCGCAGGCGCGCGGTCGAGCTGCTGCGGGAGGTCGAGATCCCCCTCGCGGAACGACGGCTCGACGACTACCCGCACCAGTATTCGGGCGGAATGCGGCAGCGCGTGATGATCGCGATCGCGCTCGCGAGCGACCCCGACGTCCTGATCGCGGACGAGCCGACGACCGCGCTCGACGTCACGACGCAGGCGCAGGTGCTCGAGCTGCTCGAACGCCTCGCGACCGAGCACCGTGCGGCGATCATCCTGATCACGCACAACCTCGGCATCGTGGCCGAGTTCTGCGACACGGTTCAGGTGATGTACGCCGGCCGTACGGTCGAGCGCGCGTCGACGGTGGAGGTGTTCGCGCGTCCCTCGCACCCGTACACCGAAGCCCTGCTGGAGTCGGTCCCGCGACCGGACCGACTCCAGCGCGGGCCGCTGCCGTCGATCCCCGGGGCACCGCCGGACCTCGCGGCTCTGCCGCCCGGCTGCTCGTTCGAGCCGCGCTGCCCGCTCGGAGCCGGCCGGGAGGTCTGCCGCGACGAGTTCCCCCCGGCGGTTCCGCTTCCGCACGGCTACGCCGAATGTCACTTCGCGAGGGAGCGCCGTGCAGGCGCCACGACGGCTGTCACGTGAGTGCCGAAGGCAACGGGGGGCTGCCGGGGCTTCGTCCGAATGCGGACGAGTCGCTGCTTCGCGTCGAGGAGCTCGTCAAGGAGTTCGTCATCGGCGGCGAGGGTTTGCGCCGCGCAGGCACGCAGGTCATCCGGGCGGTCGACGGCGTCTCGTTCGACGTCGCGCGGGGCGAGACGTTCGGCCTCGTCGGCGAGACCGGCTGCGGCAAGTCGACGCTCGGTCGCTGCATCCTTCGCCTCCAGGAGCCGAAGAGCGGCCGCGTGTTCTTCGACGGCGTGGACGTCTTCGCACTCGACCCCGCCGAGATGCGGCGCCTGCGGCGGCGGTTGCAGATCGTCTTCCAGGATCCGTACTCGTCGCTCGACCCGCGAATGTCGGTAGCGGGGATCGTCGAGGAGGGGCTGCGCATCCACGACGCCGGCGACCACGCCGAGCGGCGGCAGCGTGCGCTGGAGATGCTTTCGATCGTCGGCCTCAACGCCGAGCAGGCGACGCGGAAGCCGCACGCGTTCTCGGGCGGCCAGCGTCAGCGGATCGCGCTCGCGCGCGCGCTCGTGCTGAACCCCGAGCTCGTCGTGCTCGACGAGCCTATCTCTGCCCTCGACGTCTCGATCCAGGCGCAGGTTATGAACCTCCTCCGCAGCCTGCAGGAGCGCTTCTCCCTCACGTACGTCTTCATCGTCCACGACCTCACGGTCGCCGAGTACTTCTGCGATCGCGTGGCGGTCCTCTACCTCGGGGGCATCCAGGAGCTCGCCGACCGTGAGACGATCTTCAGAGAGCCGCTCCACCCGTACACGGTCTCGCTGCTCTCGGCGGTGCCGATCCCCGACCCGGCGCGCGAGCGTCGCCGCGAGCGGATCGTGCTACGCGGCGAGGTCTCTCCCGCCGACGTGATCCCCGGCTGCCGCTTCCGCCCGCGCTGCCCGGTCGGCCGCGACCGCGAGCTGTGCGCCGCCGAGCGGCCGCCTCTGCGGAAGTTGAAGCCCGGCCACTGGGTCGCCTGCCACTTCCCGGGAGAGCTGCCCGTCGCGAGGATCAGGGGCGAGCGCCTGCCCGCCTAGCCGGAAGTTTTCGACTTGAGGCGGGGCGGATCGTGCTTGTGGAGCGGGATTTCGGGTTGATGGCCTGTCTGGTTCTGTCTACAGGCGGTTGGGGTTGAGCTCGAGCAGTTGGAAGGCGCGGCGTTGCAGGTCGTTCTGCTCGGTGAGCTGGTCGAAGCTGGCTTGGGAGCCGCGCAGGCGGACCTGGTTGCGGGTGAGTGTGGCGAGCGCGTCGAGAAGGTCGCGGAAGCTGGAGACGGGCAGGCCGTCCTCGGTCTGCTTGTTGGCTGCCTTCTTCTTGCCCGCCGGTGAGCGCTGCGCTGGCGCGACCGGGTCGGTGGGGGCGAGCGGGCTGTCGTCTTTGAAGAGCAGCGGGGCGAGCCGCTGCTCCAGCTCGAAGCGAACGGCGTAGGCGAGCATGCAGAGGAAGACGTGCGCGCGGACGCGCTCCTCGAGCCGGTGGTGGATCGGCCGGATCTCGAGCTCGGGGCTTTTCATCGCCCGGAAGGCCTGCTCGGCGTGGGCGAGCAGCTTGTAGGCGCGCACGACCGCTTGCGGGGTGAGATCGTCGCCGCCGAGGCTGGTGCGCAGCAGGTAGAAGCCGTCGAGCGCGGCCTCGGCGGCGATCGCCTCCGGCTTGCGGGCGTAGCCGAAGCGGCCGTCGGCGATCGTGAGCCGGAAGTGCTTGGCGACCTTGTAGCGGTTGACGACCCGGCCGGTGCGCTCGCCGATCAGACCGGCCGGCTTGCCGTGCAGACGCCCGCGCGGGTTGTCGACCGACGAGCGCACCTTGGCGAGTTCCTGCTCGGTAGCCGCGAGCAGCGCCTCCCGCTTGCGCGCCCGCTCGCGGGCGACGTGCGGGTTGCGGCAGACGACCAGCCGCTCGCCCGGGTAGGCCTCGGAGGCGATCTCGGCCAGGTTGCGCTCGTCGAACAGCGACAGCTGCAGGCCGCCCCTCTCGACCAGGGCCTGCACCTGGGGCGCCTTCAGCGCCGTGATCCAGTCGAAGCCGTGCGCGCGCAGGGTGGCGAGGTTGGCCTCCGTGACCATGCCGCGGTCGCCACAGACGACCACCCGCTCGATCCCGAAGCGCCGCTTGATCCGCTCCAGCGCGCTCGGCAGCGTCTTGTTGTCGTGGATCTTGCCGTCGAAGACCTCGACCGCGACCGGCCGGCCCTCGGGCGAGCAGGTCAGGCCGTACTGGATCTGCAGCTTGCCCCGCTTGCCGTCGCGCGGGTAGCCGAGCGCGGCCAGCGGACACTTGCGGCCCTCCAGGTAGCTGGCGGAGAGGTCGTACAAGACGAAGCCGCCCTCGCTCAGGGAGCGGCGGGCGAGCGCGGCCTCGATCCGCTCCTGCCGGGCGAGCAGCCAGTCCATCGCCCCAAGCAGCTCGGCCTCGCCCGCACCCTCGACCGCGAGCTCGGCGCCGAGCGTCGAGAGGCCGAACTGGCGCGTCGCCGACAGCTTCGAGCCCGCCCGCAAAAGCCGCTGGCAGACCAGCGCCAGCGCCAGATCGCGCTCGCGCGAACGCTCGCGGGCGATGATCCGATCGAGGCCGAGTCGGCGCGCCGTCCCCAACACCGCCGCCACATGACCGTGCGGCAACGAACGCTCGATCTGGAACGCATCCTCGGCCCTCACCAGCGTCTCGCCGGCGAGCGCCCGCCGCACCGCCTCGATCGCCTCCGCCGGTAGCCGGGAAAGGTTCGCGACCGTCTCCTTGCGCACCCGCTTGCCTTCGCGGATGCTCCGACGCACGAGCGTCGACGCGTACTCGCGCTCGCCGTGCCGCCTCTTGATCGTGACCACATGCATAGCGCCATCAGCCCCCTTCACAAGCGACAGCATCGCACACCAACCGGACAGACTCTTGACCACACCAAACCGCCTCAAAACCCGCAAAACCCGCCTCAACAGCGGGATCGCGCCTCAATCAGGCCAAAAACTTCCGGCTAGACGCGGCGGCTCGTCCTCTTCTTGTGTGCGGATCCTCCGTTTATGCTCGCGGTGGGGTCAGAACAGAAAAGGGGAGGTTTCATGGAAGCTCCGCATCATCCCGTCGAAGATGCGGCTCGCGCTCGCACCCGAGCATTCTTTCGCCGCCTACCCATCCTCACCGTCGCGGCCGCTTTCGCGGTTTTCGCCGCCTCGGCGCTCGCCGGCTCCAACGCAGCCACCGGCTCGTTTGTCATCAACGGGTCGATCGTCGGCACAGACCCCGTTGTCAGCGACCCGATTTACTCGTCGGGGCGGCTTGCGTGTCCAGGGTCTTATGGGGCGCCGCTGGGGCTGTCTGGGAACTACCACTACAAGGCGTACAGGTTCCGCAGCCTCAGGAGCATCGATACGTGCGCGAACGTGAGCCTGGCTGTCTCGTCCGGTACGGCCGCCGTGGTCGGATACTGGGGGCCGTTCGACCCGCTCAACCCGATCAACAAGCTCGCGGCTAGCACCGGGGGCCTCGGGGCTGGGCAAGCTAAAGACGTTGAGTACAAGGTCGCCCCCGGAGCCACGTTCGATGTCATCGTTTGGGAGTCGACTCAAAACGGCGGCGCGGCCTACACGCTGCTCGTGGAGGGCCTTGGCATCGTGATGAGCGGGGGCGGTCCGACCGCAACGAGCGGGCTGCAGTCGTTCCGCGCCACGCCCACGCGGACGGCCATGCTGGTTAGTTGGCGCACCCGCACGGAGCGTGAGGCCCTCGGGTTCAACCTCTACCGCGGTGACGGGAAGAAGATCCGCCTTACGCGCGGCCTGGTACGCGCCTCCAGCGACGGCCGCGGGCACACCTACTCCTACATCGACCGGACTCCGCAACGCGGCAAGGCTGGCCGCTACTGGCTTCAGGTCGTGCAGACGAGCGGCTCCAAGCTCATGTTCGGCCCCGCCCGCAACGCGAGCTAACCGCGGAAGGAAAGTAGCCGGGCGGCCGCTCCTGGTCCCGCCCGGCTCTTTCCGCGGATGATACGCCTGCGCCCGAGCCAGTCCTCAGGCCAGAACTTGACGCTGACGGTCCCCTGCTCCCGCATCCCGACGTGCCGGGTGTCGGTACGCCGCCGCCCGCTCGCCGATGCTTTCAAGGGCGGCATGGTTACTAGTGCCAATCGTCGCGATTCCGCTGACGGGATCATTTGCCGTCAGCGTCGTGTAGCGGTTGCCGCCTGTTGTTCCCGACCCGGTCACGACACACGTCGGTGACGTTCTATCGGTCAGAACCCAAGCGTCGATCGGCCCGAAGGCGCTGGTTGTTGCGACCAGGATCTGGCCTGCGTCGTTTATCTTGACCGCGGCGTCGATTGCGATTCCAGGCTCTAGCAGAGGTGTTAGCTGGCGTGTTTCTCCGTTGCTGTCGATGATCGAAATTCCGCTCAGGTACTGGCCCCATTTGTTCGTGGGCGTTGGAGGCGAGCCGGTCTGGACGCTTCCGGCCTTGTAGACGAACGTGGCCGGCTGGCCGTTGAGTCGCCCATTGCCGTAGATCGTGCCGTCGTTGTCGATGCGAGTGGCGCGGTTTAGTACCCAGCCGGAGCCAGTGGGGATCAGATCGTTCAGGTCGTGCATGATGTTGGCGCTGTACAAGAACGCGTGCTCGATGCCGTTCGGGCTGATTTCCGCGAAGCCGACGATGTCTCCCGCGTCATTGATGTCGCGGGCTTCCCCGATTCGACAGGGGCCGACAGCCGGATAGCAGAGGCTCGTGTCGCCGAAGATCCCAAGATCTTTGATGGGAGCATTGCGGGCCTTCACGAACGGATGCGTCGCGCCGGTGTCGGCGCAGCAGTCGAAGGACCAACCGGCAACATCGCCGGCCTCATTGACCGCGAGAGCGTTGCTCTCCCAACCGTCGTTGTTGCCCGGCCGCAGAAGGTAAGGCCCAAGCGTCGCGCCACCAGTAAACAGGAAAGCCCCCTGGGAGCCATCGCTCGTGTAGTTCGACTGTCCGGCGACTTCGCCCTGGTTGTTCAGATCGTTCACCCGGAAGACGGAGTCGACGCCTGCGCACGTGTCGCCGCAAAACCAGTCGATTGCGTTGATGCGCTGAGCGCCATACACCGGGTACGGCACCGGCTGCCAGTTTGGGGGCAATGCTCGCTGTGACAGTGCTTGTGATCGGGGAGACGCCGCTCCCATCCGCGTTCATAACATAGATCTGGGACGGCCCCAGCCGGGTGCTCTCGAAGATGATCTTCGTCCCGTCAGGCGACCACTCGGGACGGCCGTCTCCGGTCGAATTGGTGAGCTGGGCGGTGGAGCCGCCCCACCCATCGTTGTCGACGGTGTAGATGGAACCGCCGTCGCTGAACGCGAGACGATCCGAGTCGGGTGACCAGGCAAGCGGAGAAGCCGCGAAGCTGGAGATCGGCCGCAGCCCGCTGCCGTCTGGGCTCATCAGGTATGCCGCCATGGCTGAAGGGCACCAAAACTCGTGTCGCGCCTCTTGCCGGCGTGGGCTGGGAGGATCGGCGGCATGGTCTTTTCCTTTCTCTACCTCGCGTTCCGTGCTCTGCTGGGTGCACTCGTGCGGAGTCGCCGTGGCTTGGACATGAAGGACATCGAGTTGCTCGTGTTGAAGCATGAGCTCGAGGTTCTGCGCCGCCAGGTGACGCGGCCGAAGCTGCGACCTGTTGATTGGGCCCTGCTCGAAGCGGCAGCGTGTCACCTGCCACGCCGCGCGCGCTGCGCCCGTCTGGTAACGCCGCGGACGCTGCTGCGTTGGCATCGTACGCTCGTCCGCCGGAAATGGCGGCAAGCGCCCGCACGGCGCGGTCGGCCGCCGCTTAAAGTTGAGGTTCGGGAACTCGTGCTACGGCTCGCACGCGAGAATCCGCGCTGGGGCCACCGGCGGATCTGCGGCGAGCTCGGCAAGCTCGGCTTCTGCGTCTCGCCGACGAGTGTCCGTCGTCTGCTCGCTCGGGCGCAGCTGGAGCCGGCACCACGGCGCAGCGGGCCGAGCTGGCGCGAGTTTCTCCGCGCGCAGGCGGTGAGCAGTCGTCGCCTGCGACTTCTTCACCGTCGAGACGATATTTCTGCGCCGCTACTACGTCCTCTTCTTCATCGCGCATGAGAGCCGCCGCGTCTGGCTCGCCGGCTGCACGAAGAATCCCAGTGGCGCCTGGGTCACCCAGCAAGCGCGCAACCTCGGCCTCGACTTCGCCGAGCAGGGCATCCGCTTCCTGATCCGCGACCGCGACAGCAAGTACAGCGGCTCCTTCGACGAGGTCTTCCGTAGCGAGGGCACCCGGATCGTCAAGATCCCGGTGCGAGCACCGAAGGCGAACGCGATCGCCGAGCGCTTCGTCCGCACCGTGCATGCCGAGTGCGTGGACTGGCTGCTGATCCTCAGCAGGCGCCACCTCGATCGCGTGCTCCGCGTCTACGTCGACCACTACAACCGCGAGAGGCCGCATCGCGCGCTCGAACTTCGGCCGCCCGAGCCGCAGCCCAACACGCGATCGGCGGCAAGCGAGATCCATCGTCGCGACCGGCTCGGCGGTCTCATCCACGAGTACTACCGAGCAGCCGCCTGAAAAACGACCCGAATAATGGCACCCTTCACGCATCGGCCAACCCCGTCGCTGCGCTCACAGCGTGAAGCCGAACCGCGGAAGGCGAGGCGATGCAGACGTGGTCGGCGTGTCATCTCTGGACGAGCGCCGGCTGGTTCTTTTCTCGCAAGCAGCGCTATCCTTGAGTGCCGAGGCATTTCGCTTTCAAGGTCTTTCCCCGGTGGACAGTCGATCGAGAGGGGAAGACAGTGCGGCACGCGCACAAGCGTTTCGACCGGCCTCATGGGCTGGCGCTCGTCGTTTTGGCTTGCCTGGCCCCGGCCCTCGTCGTCGGGGTGGGGCGCTCGGACAGTGCAGGTGCGGCCACGGTGTCACAGACACGTACGGATCCGAGCGACGCAACCGGCGGCGCCCAGGGCAAGACCGACCTCCGGTCTCTCACCTGGGCCGTGGGCGCCGTCAGCACTACCCTGACCATCAGCGTTGACGAGAGCCGCTACGGAATCGGCAACACACTCGCCGAGCTTGGCGTGCACGTTCTCGTGGACACGACTGGCGACGGAATCGCCGACACCGAGGTCGTGGGAAAGCGCGCCGTGGACGGAGTCTCGATGGACATGGTCCTACGATCTCTCAACGGCACGCTCAGCAGCGCCGGCTGTCAGGACCTGGGAGGCGGAACGGTAACCCAGGCAACCGTGCCCACCGGAATCGCGAACAGCCTGGAGACGTTCTCCTTCACTTTCGACGACAGCGGCGTGGCGGGCGGACTGTCGCAGTTTCGCTGGGTCGCCTTCGGACAAAGCCCTCCGGATGCCAGCTCCGCCGGCCCCTGGGACTACCTCCCCGACCAGGCGAACCCGGACGCCGCGGCGTCGAACCCCGGTGACCGGAGGTGCAACCCGGGCGGAACTGGTCTGAGGATCAGGCAGGGGGCCGGAATCGCCTTCCCCGACCCCGCCACCGCCGTCGTCCTCCGCATGTTCGACGCCCACCGTGTTCGTGAGGGTGTGGTCGTTCGATGGCGGACGAGCACGGAGCTGGGCATCGCCGGCTTCAATCTCTTCCTCGAGCGCCGAGGAGACGCGCGCAGGCTCAACCGAGCACTGATTCTGGCCGGCGTGCAGTCGACTAGCGGGCACGACTACACATGGCTCGACCGGACCGCGCCCGCACGCAGCGGGAAGCTCAGGTACAGGCTCCAGGCGGTGAAGCTCGACGGGACGCGCCGCTGGATCGCCTGATGCTTGCGATCGAACAGGCATCACACCCGCAGGGCCAAGGCCTACTCACAGGCGGTTGCGGCTCAGCAAGAAGCGCAATGAAGTTCGGCAAGCTTTGTCGAGATTTCGCGGTTCGAAAGCCGTCCGCTAAGGACCATCGCGAGGCGAAGGTACCGGCGTTATTCGAACCCGGCCCGGCTTGCACGACTTCATTCGCGCGGCGCCAGCTACCGCTCGCATCCTTGTGGCCGAGCCGGACGCGAAGAAGCGCTTGCTCAGGGTGAACCGCCCGAGATTGTCTCCTGGCCGATCCACGACGACAACTCTCGCCCGGCAGCGTGGACCACCCTCAGCCTGCGCCGAAGGCCTTCAGCAGCTCCTCGAGATCCCTGTCGAGCTGCGCAAATGCCTGCTTCTGGTAGCGCTGGAGCTGGCGCGCGTCTTCGACCCTGGACGTCGCTGCTTCCGTGATGTTGGGGATCTCCTCCTTGAGCCACGGGCTCTCGCGGCGAAGCTGCCGCACCTCGGAGGAGCGAAGCAGCTTGATCGACTCCTGCGTCCCGCCGACCTCCGCGTCGACGTCGTCCGAGAGGGCCCGCCTGGCGAGCGCAACCGCGCCACGGAGCTGCTCGACGACCAAGCCTCCGATCATCGGCTCGGCGTCGCGGGTCTCGTTGCTGGGTCGGGCCTGCTCGTGCTCCGGTACCGCCACGACCGTTCCCGGCGGCACGTCGGCGATCCGGCGTAGAAACGGATTCGCGTCCGTGAGCGCCTTGGCCGCCGCGCGCTTTGCCGCCTGGGACGGCTGTCCCTCGAAGGCATAGACGCGCCCGGCGAGAGCGTCGAGCGTCTCGTTCTCTATCGTGACGGCAAAGCGCATGGCGTTCCTCCTACGGGATGTTGAGCGGAGCCCACGGAGACGAGGGCGGGAGCGGCGCGTTGTTGACGAAGATCCCCCCGTTCGTGATGTTGCCGAGCAAGGTGAATGAACCCGACCCGGGCCGAAGGTCCAGTGTCCGGCCCTGCTGGGGCCCGTCCAGGTAGTTGTTGCTCGCCACGGCCGCGCCGACCCAGACCTGCGCGGTCGCCACGCCCTCGGTGGCGTCGAGGAAGCAACGGTTGTCGTTGAACAGGCAGGGCGCTGCCGTCTCGATCCGCACCGCCGGCGCTTCGCCGTATGCCTCGACGAGGTTGCCGCGCACCGCCAGCGAGCCGCGGCCGCGCGGGAACTTGAAGGCCTGTCCAGCCTCGGGGAGGAAGCTGAACACCTGCGCCCCGAGGACAACCGTGAGGGTGCGCACGAACTGCTCGTCGAGGGCGTCCGCGCCCGCGATCATGATGCCGATCCACTCGGAACGTGGCTTGCCTGACGGTCGCGCGTCACCGCGTCGGACGCTGTTGTCGAGGACGTCGGCACGCTGGAACGGGTCGATCACCAGGATTCCCGCGGAGAGGCCGACGAACTCGCTCTCGGGTGCGACGCCCGCGATCGTGTTCCCGGTGATCCGGAGGCCCTGGCAACCTGCGACCGCAACTCCGAGACGGAATCGGGCCAGAGGCGAGGTGCGACCCACACCGTCGATCTGGTTGTCGACGATCGAGACGTCCCGGCACTGACCGATCTGAACGGCGACCGCCACCCGATCACGCTCGTTCTTCAGCAGACCCACGTTCAGCAGCTGATTGCGCTCCACGGCGATCACCTGCCCGGCGGCTCGCCCATCCATGACGACCCCACCGCCTCCGACCTCCTCGACCATGTTGTCCGCGATCACCGCCGACTGCACCAGCGTCCGGATCGCGATGCCGTTGCCGACGACATCGGTGACGCGGTTGCCGCGGACCTGACAGCGATCGATTCCGGACGGACGCAGACTGGGCGCGAGCACGATGGCGTCCCCGGTGAGGAGCGCGGCCAGGAAGGCGGGCCCTGCGGCACCGGTCTCGAACGTCGACAGCCCCGCAAGCGACCCCTCGCTTCGGCCGGCGCCGCGCAGGCGACCGACGTCGTTGTCGACCAGTCGCGCGTCGTCGGTCCCAGAGACGATCCCGTAGCCGAGGCCACGCACGAGGTTTCCGCGGACGTCGACTCGCCCACCCGGCCCTGCGAAACCCGTCGTCACGATTGCACCTCGTAGACACACGAGCAGCGAGTTTCCGTCGATACGAGTCTCGCTCAACTGGATGCTGAAGCCCTCCAGCGAGATGCCGGTCAGCCAGCAGAGGAAGAGGTTGTCCTCGATCGCGAGGTCGAACGTCAGCAGATAGCCGGACGGCGTGATCGTCACCGCCTCGGAGCTCCTCAGCCGGGTGTCGACGCCGATGTCCATCGACTTCTTGTCGTCGAGCTTCCCGTAGAGGTCCCCCCAGAGCGAGCCGATCCCGATCGTCCCGGCGAGGACGTTCTCCTGGATCAGCGTCTCGAGGACGATGCCGTCGAGCGCGATCAGCGGGGCCCCGGATCCTTTCGGCCCGAAGAGCCGTCCGAAGTCGACCGTCGCCGCGCGACTGAGGACGGCCCTCAGGGCCTCCGGCGGACAAGGGTCGATGGGCTCTCCGGGCGGAGTACCGTCGGGGGGAGGTTGATCGACCGGGGGCTGTCGGTTCAGTAGGCCGAGCTGGAGCAGGACGCACCGCTCGATCACCGTTCCGATCGTGTTTCGCAGCAGGATCGCGATCCCCATCGGGACCGCACCTCGTCGCGCGAGCGACGAGGTGACGATGGTCAGCAAGTCGATCGTCACGCCCAGCGAGGTCTCGACCCAGATCGCGGGCCCGCGGCCTGAGTTGACGAGGATCGTCTTCCAGCCCTTGCCCTCGAGGTGGATCGAGCGTGCGCCCTTGATCCGCACGGGCTCGTCGAGCTGGTAGACGCCGACGTCGAGACAGATCTTCCCACCGGTGGCGCTGACCAGGTTGACCGCGTCCTGGATCGTCATCGACTTGCTCGCGTGCGACTCCGGCGTGACGCAGACGGTGCAGTCGCAGCACCCCTCTCCGTCGGGCTCCGACGGCGGCTTCCGGCAGTCGACGGCCGAGTCCGGAAACGTCACGACCGCGAGCCGGCAGAAGTGATGCTTGACACCCCGAGGCGGATCGTCGACGAGCTGCTCGACGGAGGCGTCGGCCGTGCGCGCCGCGAACACCCAGTAGTCGCCCGCGTGGAAGTCGCCTCCCGCGGGATCGGTGTCGAAGCTCACCTGCACGCCGTCCTCGAGCACGATCGGCGCGGCCGGCCCGGCAGCAGGCACCGTGATCACGCCGCCGGCGGCGTCGACGGCGACACCCGACTGGTCCCAGCGGATCACCCGGGTGTGGCGGGTCGGGTCGGTTGCGTCGAACTTCGCCGCAGGCAACGGCGGCGCGACCGTGATCGACTCGGTGACCTCGTCGACGGCCGTCACCTTCCGCAGCTCCCCGGGGAGCGCGTTCAGCTCGAGCCAGTCGTCGACGACCTCGACCCAGTCGTCGACGCGAATCCGCTGGACGCCGTCCCGGCCGAGCCGGACGAGGGTGATCTCGGTCCGTGAAGCGTCGATGGTGTCGACGTGCGCGGCGATCGAGGCGTTGTCGCGTGACCATTTGAAGCTCGCGACGCCGAGCGGCCCGTCGTCGTAGATCTCGACTCGGTAGAGCCGGTTCTCTGTCCCACGGTAGCCACCGGACGCCGGGATCGTGCACGGGTCGGTGGGTGCCGGGACGCCGACGGCGGCGGTCGTGAGCCGACCGGCCGACGGTGCGGTCAGGGCGTCCCATGCCTCGAGCTCGGAGCCGCAGGTGGTGCCCTCCGGCGCCTCGAGCAGCCGAACCTGCCAGGCGGTCTGCAGACGGGTCGCGGTATCGACCGCAATCGCCTTCTCGACGAGGTCGGGATCCTGCAGGTACGTGACCTCGCGGTGCCAGGCGTCGACGTACGCCACGTACGTCCCGGCGGTCGGCAGCGGCGCGACCACGGTCGCGTTCGGCAGGTAGGGCTGCTTGTCGTAATCGACGGGCTGGGTGCCGCGGACTTCCCCGAGAATCGGATCGTATTCCGGCGGATCAGCGCCGTGGTTCTCGGCCAGGAGTCCGTGGACGTAGGCGCGCCCGGGCCCGATCGTCAGGTTCCCTCCGGACACCGCGATCTGAAACGCGGCGGGTGTCTCCTTCGAGTAGACGCAGCGTCCGGTCGTGTCGACGATCTCCGCACGGAGCCGGCGGTCGAGCGCCTCGACGAGCTCGTTCCAGTCCGCGTCGAGCGAGACGCGGCCTTGCTGCATGAGCACACCCGCGTAGTCCTTGCGGGGCTTGAACGTCACGCGGGTGTTGTCGCCAGCCATCGTCCCCTCCTCAGGTCACGTAGATGAAGCCGGCGTCGAGCCCGAACGGCAGGTATTCGTCGAGCCGGATCCGGAGGTTGCTTTCGCGTTGCGGCTGTTTCACTTGGCAGTAGACGCCCATCTCGGAGCCGTCCTCGGCGCCGGTGCGGATTCCGGCGGGTGCGGAAAGGCGCAGCTGGCAGTACGTTGGCTGCCCGTACGCGACCGCCGAGAACGCCGGCCGCAGCCAGCCGGCGACGAAGGCCCTGATCGCATCCTGCTGCGGCTTCGTGAGCGACGGGTTCAGGACGAGCGCCTCGTCCAGTTCCTTCCGGATCTCGAGGTCGGGCTGACAGCGATGGCGTCGCGGCGTGCGCGAGCCAAGCGGAACGAAGGAGAAACGGACGCAGGCGCCCTGGGTGCGGGCGGTGTCGACGAGGTCGGTGAAGATCGACTCGCTTGCCGCCAGCTCGCGCACCGAGGTCCCGCCGAGAACGGTCGACCGCTCGATCGTCAGCGCCGTGGTGTGCTCCCCGCCCGCCGCCTGGATCGCGGGCCCACCGAGTCCGTCGACGATCGAGTCGAGGATCCAGAGGGCCCGCGCGGTCTCGGGGCAGATGATCGGCCCAGTGATGCTCGAGGCGAGCAGGAGCTCGAGATGGGTGTTCACGGGTGCGCCTGTGGCCGTCGCCCCGTCGATCACGATGCTCGGGTCGGTGCCCGGCGGGGAGCCGTCGACGATCGCGCGGCCGGGGACGAGCGTGGCGTGGATGAGTCGGAGCCCGCCGACGTCTCCGCGGAGGCGTACGAAGCCCTCGACAACGATCCCGGAGAACGTCAGTTGCCCCCGCTGCTCCGGGTCGAGCGCCGTGCCGTCCGCGTCGACGACGAACCCTCCCGCCTCGGTGGTCAGCAGCGGACGCTCCCCGTCGTGCGCCTCGATCGCAAGCCGGGTGAGGTCGGACAGCGTGATCGAAGCCGGCAATGCGTAGGTGCGGCTGTCCAGGATCGTGATCACCGCATTCGGTCGCCCCTGTGTCGGCGAGGCCCAGTGCGCGAGGGCGTCGGCGACCGAGGGGAACCCGTCCGGCGGTGCGGTCACGCCCTCTCTGACCTCGTACCGCACCAGCGGCGCGATCGGGTCGTCGGCGATCAGCCAGTTGCGCCGCTCGTAGGGCCCTCCGCCGAGATCGGCGGGGAAGCCGTAGTGGTAGGAGACGTCCAGGGTCGAGGCGCCCGCGAACCCGTCGCCGACGGCGATCCGCCCGGCCGCGACGTCGATCGCGATCACCGCGCCCGCCGGCCGGGTCGCGGGCCACGGATCGAGCCGACCGCAGAGAACCTGAGCGGGCGCGACGGGCAGGTTGTTGCGAATGACGAAGAAGCTAGCCTCGGGATTTGCGGCCAGCGGCGCACCGAGCTCGTCGAACGACCCGTACAAATCGGTGAACTCCGGAGGCGGCAGCGTCCGGTGCCGATCGAGGTCGAGCGCCCAGAAGGCACGGCGGATCGGCCCGGGCACATGGAGCTCCGTCGCCAGGCCGGCCTCGTCGCCCTCACGGCGCAGGTGCGTGAAGAGCGGCGCCTTGTTGCCGAGCGGGCTGAAGTGGAACTGCCAAGAGGCTCCCGCCTGGCGCGCGCGGACGTGCAGGAGGGGATAGCTCCCGAGGCGCCAGAGGAAGAAGCCGATGTTCCTGATCGAGTGCGAGCCCTCGAACTGCGAGATCGGGCGAACGTCGATGGTGTGGCTTGCTGTGTCGAAGGGGCCGTTGACGCGCTCGTCCCGCTCGAGCGAGCGGACGTCGAACCAGGACGCCTGCGGCCGAAAGTGCTCGAGGTGCTGCGTCCAGCTGAGCAGCTCGAAGAACTCGACCGCGTGCGTGGCCCAGCCGGTGACGTCGCGGGCGAGCTCCTCGAGCATCGGCAGCGTGCCCTTCCGGCGGCGGTAGTAGATCGTCTTGGCCACGTCGGCGCGGGTGCGGATCGCGACCCGCGGGCGCAGATCGGGGCCTCGGAGGTCGGTGAAGAGCGCTGCCGCGGTGTCGTCCTCTCCGATCCGGCTCGGGTCGTAGAGGAGGTTGTTCGAGACAAGGTCGCCGATGTACGGGATCACCCAGCGGCGGCAGGTCTCGACGAAGAGGTCGTTCCAGAGCCCGGCGACGTCCTGCTCGAGCACGTCGACCTGCTCCGTGACGATCGCGAGGAGCGCCCTAAGGGCGAAGTCGTTGTCCGCGTCCTGCTCGCGGTAGACCGCCGGGAGCAGGCCGTAGAGCCTGTCGCGGGAGCGAGTTGCGGTCATCCGACGATCCCTCCTCGGCCGGCGAGGGTGAGGTCGCGTCCGAGGTCTTTGACCGTGGCGAGCTCGGCCGGCAGGACGCTGCTCGCCTTGGCGGGATCGGGCCTGGCGGGTAGCACGCGGACGTGCGGCTGCAGGGGGGCGGGCGAGCCGTCGGCGAGGCGGTCGACGTTCGGGCGTTCGCGATCGGCGGGGCGCTTCGGCTGCAGCTCGTCGAGGTCCGCCGCGACGACGCCCGGCACGTCCTGGATGATCCGGTACAGGTCGCTCAGATGGATCGGCGTTCCGAGCTCCAGCGCGTCGAAATCGAGCGCGGCGGCGACGGCGGCCCGGACCGCGTCGACGACGTCGCTGCGGACGTACCGCTCGTCGACGTCGACCGATCCGCGGACGACGATCGGGAAGGGCAGGTAGTTGTCGAGACGAAGCCGGTAGTTCGGGTCACGGGCACGCGCTAGGGCAGCGCCGAGCCGGCGGAGGTCCTCGTCGGCGAAGATCCCGCCGCGCTGCCCCGCGACGGTCAGGTGGACGGCGCGGTCGAGGCCGTCCCAGACCCAGATCGCCTGCGCCTTGGCGACTTCGCCGGAGCCGCGGACGAGATCCGCGAAGTCCTGCAGCGACACGGCGCGGCCGAACGTGCGGACGGTCGTCGGCGCGTTGCCCCGGGCATAGTCGATCGTCTCGGGATCCGCTCCGCCGCGGGCTGCCAGCGGGTTGGTTACATCCTTCATTCCCGGCGGGCGGTCGAGTGCGGACGTCAACGTCGAGGAGCGCACCCGTCCTGCCACGCCCGCGCCGACGCGGTAGGTCGCCACCAGGTTGCTGCGGCCCGTCGGCGGCGGCGCGCCGGTCTGCCCGTCGCCGAACTGGAGGACGGTAGTGCCGTCGTCGCCGGTTCGAGTCGTGTGGACGCGCGCCTTCGAGCTCTGTCCGTAGAGACCGGGAACGCCGTCCCAGCGCACGCCGCCCACGAGCACCTCGAGGCTCGACTCCAGCCCTCCCGCCTTCGCGCTCGGAACGTAGGTGAGCGGCTTCTTCTTCAGCGCGAAGCGCTGGAAGCGTGCCGACGCGTCGCCGTCGCCGACTACCTCCCCACGCACCGTCTCGCCGTGGCTTGCAGCAGCGACGTTGCCGAGGAAGTAAGCGGTTTCCGAGGCGAGATCCAGCGGCTTCTCGAGCGAGAGGTCGATACGCAGGTACTCGACGATCTCGCTGCCCACGAGACCGGGCAGCACGAGCAGACGGTTGCCGGCGACCAAGACCAGCGCACCCGCGAACCCCGGCGCCGGATCGACGGTCGCGAGCGCGAACCAGAGTGCGACCGCCAACGACTTCAGGCTCGACTGGCTCGAGAGCTGCACCGTACGCGGCCCGACAGGCCCGATCGTCACGTCGACCTCGGGAGCGGCCGACGCGAACGACATCGGCATCGTCAGCGGCGCCGAGACCAGCCCGCGGAGCGGTAGCGCCTGGTCCCGATCGAGCCCGAGCTCCCGGACGGTCGTCGCGTCGCTCTCCGTCGGCATCAGCTCGAGCACCCCGCCGTCACCGCCCGGGAAGACGAGGAGCCGCCCGTTCAGCCAGTAGACCTGAGCGTCGGTCCACTCGAGTTCGGGCCCGGCCGCCCTCAGCGCGGCCTCCAGCGCGGCCGCGGCCCCGACGAGGGTCGTCACAGTGCCCGCGAGCTTCACCGTCCGAGCCGCGAGATCGCCGATCCGCACCCGCACCTCGGGCTTGGGATTCGCCAGTGCGATGCTTGCAGGCAGCGGCTCGGACATGAGCCCGGGCAGCTCGGTGGCCGAGTCCGCGTCGAGGCCGATCTGCTTCGCGGTTGTCGCGTCCGCAGCCGTCGGCTCGAGCTTGACCGTCGACCCGGCGAGCTCGACCGACTCGACGGTGGCGACCAGCGGGCCCGTCTCGGCGTCGCCGACCAAGAGCGTCCGGCGGGGCGCGACGTCTTCGATCGCCAACGGCACGCCGAGCTGGTACTCGTTACGCATGATCGCCCGGCCGATCTCAATCGCCCCGTCAGGGAGGCGCCGGCCCGGAAGGAACACCGAGCCGCCGGTGAGGCGCTCGGGATACGCGTAGCCCCAGAACGGGATCTCGAGCCCGACCAGCTCGTACACCGTCACCTGCCGCCGGTCGGTCGTCGCCGGGACCGGCGGGGTGACGGTGAGGATCGTCACCGAGTCGGTCAGGCCGCCGAGAGACTGCGAGCCGGTCGCGACGGCGGTGACGGTGACGACCGTCGCCGCGCCGCCTGCGTCGTCCACGAGGAGCCGCGCTCCCGTCGCGATCCCCTCGACGCGAGCCTCGAGCGGCAGGCTCGCACCCGACAAGCTGTAGTCCGTCGGCTCGAGCGACCACTTGATCCCGCCCGGCACCTTGTTGTCGCCGACGGGCTTCATCGCCGGCGACGGCGCCGTGTGGCCGAACAGCCTAAACGTACGGCCGATCTTGGAGACGGGCGCGCCCGCCGTCCAGCTTCCCTGGATCGGCCCCTCCCAGGCGAGCCTCACACGGTCCTCCTCGACGCGCACCTCCCGCACGGTGAGCTCCTCGACGGTGCCCGCCGAACCGGTCGCGTAGAGGACGAACCGGTCACCTGCGGCGAGCCCCGCGGCGGCCGCGAGTCCGGCCTCGCCCGGAGCGATCAACGCGTCTGTGGCTCCGCGGGCGAGCGGATTGACGCCGTGAGGGGCCGGCAGGCAGCGCACGCGATTCAGACGCGCGTCGGCCACGATCTCCTCGAGCGTCTCGAAGATCTGCGGCTGCTCGTCCTGCCCGGGCACGCTCTGGACGCGCAACCGCTTGGCGACGCGAAACGTCTTCCCGGCGTCGGCGGTGAACGCAAGCCACGAGAGCGCTGCGACTCCCGGGCGGGGGCTGTAGTCGATGAGCCGCGCCAGGCCGCCGATCGACTCGCGCTGGGTGGCCGTGCGCAGGAACGCCTCGTTCGCGTACCGCTCCTGATAGAAGGTCAGGACGTCGGCTGCCGCAGCCCACAGATCGATGACCGTCACCGAGTAGTCGTCGTCCTCCCGAGTAGTGAGCTGGCCCAGCTCGGCCCGATGCGCGATCTGCTCGAGCATCGTCTCGCGGAAGCTCGCGTACGTCCCGACCCGGTAGGCGACCGCCGAGAGCCCCGCGCG
Source organism: Gaiellales bacterium (assembly GCA_038237515.1). Classification (GTDB taxonomy): domain Bacteria; phylum Actinomycetota; class Thermoleophilia; order Gaiellales; family Gaiellaceae; genus JBBQDZ01. Next base: position 4,117 of record JBBRYP010000038.1, on the reverse strand, counting down.
GTTCACGACCTCGAGCGGCGTCAGCGACGCCCACGGCTTGCAGCAGCCGCACGGGAGGGTGCTCATGCCTTCCCCCCTTGCGCGGTCACGGTCAGCACGCCGTGCTCGACGAAGCTCGGGTCGTTGTCGAGCCGCACGATCTCCCACGGCCCCACCCGCAGCACCCCGGCGTCGAGCTCGCCGGCGGTGGTCTGGCCGAACCGCACGAGCTTGCGGATCGCGACGGAGTCGACACCCTCGACACGTTCGACTGCGGCATAGAGCCGGCTGAGGTAGAGCGGATCGCCGAACGTAAAGTTGTCGGGATGGAAGAAGCCGTGCGTGCCGTCGGGCAGGACGCGGGCCGACAGGGCGTCGCGCACCGCCTCGGCCACGTCGACCCGGAAGTAGCCGGCCCGGGCGCAGACGTCGATCGCGAGCTCGATCGCGACGAAGCGCGGCGGACGCAGCTCGATGTCGTAGCCCGCGAGCCGAAACCGGGTCAGGAAGGCCCGCAGGCGCCGCTCGAATCCGGGTTCGAGCCGCGTGCGGCCGTTGGGGAGGTCGACGAGGTCGGCGCGGTCGCGCGGATCGACGGCGACGAAGATCGTCATCCAGCTGCCGGTCCAGCGGTACGTCGCGACCGCGCCGGCGACGTCCGGCAACCGGCGCGCGGCCTCCGCCCAGTCCTCCTCGGTCACAGCGCGGAAGAGCTGGCTGTGGAACGCCTGCGGGGCGAGCTGGCGGACCTCATCGATCGTCTCGGCGTCGCTGCCGCCGCTCGCGGGGAGCGGATTGCGGACGCGGTCTATCCAGCCGAGGGAGACGGTGGGCGCGACGTGGGCGATCGTCTCGGCCCCGACGTTGCCGGACCGGCCGTTACCGACGCGATAGACCGCCTTCAGCGATGAGACGTCGCCGAGCGAGCGGCCGTACTCGTTGTCGCCGAACCGCAGGACGGCCCGTCTCTCGTCGTCGACCTCCGCGACAAAGTGACGGTCAAAGGGGCTGCTGTCGAGGAGGTCCGGGACCGACGTCCAGTCCTCGACGACCGTCGGCGTCGCAACCTGCAGGGAGACGGCGGGCAGCGCCTCGCGCACACCGCAGTCGAGCGCCAGTCGGTCGACGTCGAATCCGCCCGTGACCGGGTCGATCCTGGGCTCGGCCGCGCGGCACTCCATGGTCAGCGGCCCGCGCGTGAGTTGCAGGCGCCCGTCGACCGTGAGCTCGTCCGGATTCCTCGTCTCGCTCGCCGTCAGCCCGTGATCAGCCAGGACGATGTTGCCGCGGCCGACCGAGACGTTGCGCACGAGCTTCCCGTCGCGAAGGCGCGCAGAGATGCAGAACGGTTCGGTGAGTGCGTCGGCGCGCCGCCAGCGCACGTGGAGGAGCGGGAGCGCCTGCTGGCCCGTCTGGCGGGGCTGGAGGACTCGGCCGACCAGTGTCCGCGCGTAGAGCGGATCGGTGACGCCGTCGTCGACGTTCTCGATCAGCAGGAGTTGCCGGCGCCGGTGGTCGGCGTCAGCGACAGCGCCGGACCGCGGGTTGCGGACCTCCTCGAACAGAAGATAGTCGCCCGCCGCGAGGACCGGCCTCGCGGCGGCCGCCCCGGACGGCAGCGAGTAGAGGTACGCCTCGGTCGTTCCGGCGGGAAGGCAGCACTCCTCGTCGCCCCAGGTGTGGAGGAGGATCTCGTTGTTCGCCGTCTGAAGCTCATGCGTGAAAGCGGTCTCGAAGGCGACGACTCCTCGGAGCGCGGGGTTGCGCTCGAGGCCGTCCAACGTGATCGCGCCGGCGGGGATGATTACGTCCGCGGCCGCCGTCGCGCCGGGGAGAGGCCCGGGGAGCCGCGTGAAGACGGGAGTCCCCCGGACCAGCGTCCCGGTCGCGTTCACCTCGAAATGGAGGGGCACCCACGCGTTCCGACCGTCGTGCATCCGGTAGTCGACAAGGCGTGCGTGCCGGCGCGCGGAGACCCTCGTCCGCACCGTGTCGAGATAGGCCTCGTTGGCGACCGCGTCCTGGAAGTACGACAGACGGTCCGCCTCGTAGGCGAGAAGTTCGACGAGCGCGATGCCGAGGTCGGCCGGGTTGCGCTCGACCCAGTCCGGATTCAGCGTCGGGAGGAGATCGAGCATCAACCGCCGGAAGCTCGCGTAGTCCTTCGCGAGGTAGTCGAGCAGCGGCTCGACGAGCTCGTGCGGCGGACACGGAGCGGGACGGCAATCGACATCCGTCGGACAGCTCGCCATGAAGGAGAAGACGACGCTGCGCTTGACCTCGTCGAGCGGTGCCGCGTCGAGCGTCAGGACGTAGGGCGAATAGTCGCCGCCGCGGTCGACGTCGATCCGGAGCAGGGAAGCCGATTCCACGGCCGCTGAGACGGGCTTGATCCCGACGATGCGCGTCCCGCCGCTGAGAGCGATCCGGCTCAGGTCGGCCGGAATCCCGTAGCCACCCGCCGGAATCGGCTTCAGGAAGCTGACGCGGAGGATCCGGTGATCGGCCGCGTCGACCTCGACGAAGTCGATGCCGTTCAGATCGACGAAGGGCGGCGAAGGCGACAGCAGGGCCTCCCGGCGCTCGTCGACGCCGCAGGCGGGCACCTTGACCTCGCCGGTCACGCCGGGCCCCGGAACCGCTCGACGCGCTGGTCGCCGGCGCGGTTGCGATAGACGACGGTCACGACGATCTCGTTCTCGGCCGCCTCGACGTCGACGGCCTCGACCACGATCTCGGCCTGGAGCCACTTCTGCAACGAGCCCTTGACGAGCACGTTGGTCGCCGCGGCGACGGCCTGGCTCGCCGGCGAGAACACGAGCGTCTTCAGGCCGCAGCCGAAGTCCGGACGGTTCACGCGCTCGCCCGGGCTGGTGAAGAGGACGCTGAAGATCAGGTCGCGGATGTGGTCGTCCTCGCGGGTCGTCGCCATACGCCCCGCGCCGCCGACGTGGAGGGGGACGTCGAGATACGTCGCGTCGGTCACGGCACGTCGACCGCCTGAAGCTCGACGTGGGCCGCGAACTCCGAGACGTTGTGCGGGCTCGCGACCTGTGTGAAGACCACCTTCAGCGCGTCGGGATTCGCTTTCAGGTGCTCGATGACTCCACGCGCGATGCCGGCGAACAGGACCCGGCGGTCTCGCGCCTCCTTCGTGTTGTCGAACGGCAAGGGCTCGGCGAGCAGCTTGTTGATCTGGCGCTCGATCGCCGCGGCCATGCTGTTCTCGCTCGGCGCGGCGAAGACGTTCGATCCCCCTGTCAGGTCCGCCACGTCTCCACCTCACTCCACGAGGTTCTTGGTCGAGATCAGGGCAGGCGTCGCGGGCGGGAAGGGCGCCACCGGGGGCGCCGGAGTCACCGGGAGGATCCCGGCCGCCAGCTCGCCCGGATGGATGTGCGTGTTGAACATCGCCACGAGCTGGTTCAGATAGATGAGCAACTGGTCGCCGAAGACCGCGGGGTGCACGGCGGCCTGCCCGTGCTGGATCAGCGGCGCCTCGAGGACAACGCGCACGGCGCTCTTGATCTCGATCGTCCCCTGCAGGACCTTGATCGACATCAGGTTGATGCCGATCGCGTCCGAGATCGTGATCGTCTGCTGCAGGTCGTCGAGCGAGACCATCAGCCCGAACTCGGTGCGAAGGATCTTGCGCGTCGGCTGGGACGGCGTGGCCTGCTCGTTCATCGGCACCTCGCCCGTCGCCCACCACGCGCCCGTCCAGATCGGCCGTGAGGTGTCCCCCGCCTCGAACTCGATCCAGACGCCGGCCCCGATCGGCGGGATCGCGTAGAACCCGGAGCCGGTGCCGGCGTACGGGGCGCACGGGAGCGCCCAGCCGCTCGGGATCTCGCCGAGCACCTCGGGCACGATCGCCTGCAGCCGCCCGATCTGAAGCGGGTCGATGTTGTTGAGGACGACCCCGCGGTACTTGCCGTAGAAGCGGTCGGCCTGACGCTCGAGCCGGTCGAGCACAGCCTCGGATCGCGTCCCGCCGTCGCTCATAGGTCAACCTTGCTTTTGGTTTTGCTTGTTCTTTGAAAACTGAGAGCCCGCCCGCACGCAGTCAGCGCGGGTGTCGACCGGCGCGGTTCGTAGCGTCGGCTGGTGGCTGACCACCGCCGGGAGAGCGCCCTCG
>JBBRYP010000037.1:0-40891 GCA_038237515.1 Gaiellales bacterium | reverse complement strand
CTCGCTTTCGTCGTCACCATGTGGGTGACCTCCTGACGGCAGGACCCGCGGCTGCCGATACAGCCCGTCTTGCCTGCTCAGGAGGTCATTTTGCCTACAGCCCCGGACAGCGCCTACCCCGGAAAACGGTGGATCGAGGCTAAATCCTTCCCGGGACGGGCGCCGGCGGAGAACCAGGAGCTCGATCACGCCGCTCGGCTCAGCTCGCCACTCCCGCGAACTGCGGGATGACCTCCTTACCGTAGGCCGCGAGCGTCTCCTCCTGCCCATGCGTCATCAGGTAGATGTTGAACTGATCGACCCCGACCGCCTCCAGCTCGCGCAGCTTGGCCGTGCACTGATCGGTCGAGCCGATCACGCAGAAGCGGTCGCAGATCTCGTCGGTGACGAACTCGCCGTGCGCCGCGCCGACACGTGAATGATCCTTGTAGTCGTAGAACTTCCGGGCCTTCACGAAGTCGGTGAGCTCGCTCGGGATCTCGGAGTCGTAGCCGTAGCGCTCGACGAGGTCCATGACGTGGTTCGAGACCATCGCCGGGAACCAGCGCACCTGCTGGCGGGCGTCCGCCAGGTCGTCCGACACGTGGCTCGGAGCCCCGACGATGCACTCCAGCGCCTCCGGGTCTCGCCCCTCCTCCTCGGCTGCCTTCCGTGCCGTGGCCATGATCCACTCGACGATCACCGGGTCGGCGAGCTGGATGATCACCCCCTCGGAGACGCGTCCGGCCACGGCGAGCGCCTTCGGGCCGTAGCCCGCCACGTACATCGGGATCTCCGGCTCCTTCAAGGCCCACGTCAGCTCGAGCTCCTTCTCGTTCCAGGTCACCGGTCGCCCGTTCATCAGATCCTTGATCATCCGGCAGCGCCGCTCGAACTCGGCGACCTTCACTGGCTGCAGCCCGATCACGCGCCGCGCAGAGTCCCCGCGGCCGATCCCCATCACCATCCTCCCGCCGGAGATGGCGTGGAGCGTCGCATACATGCTTGCGAGCACGGTTGGGTCACGCGTTCCCGGGTTCGTCACGAAGTGCCCGAGCTTCATGCGGCTCGTTCGCTCCGTAGCCAGCGCGAGAAGCGGCGTCGACTCCTGCCAGAGCATGTGCGAGTCGTAGGTCCAGCCGTACTCGAAGCCGTGCTCCTCGGCGAGCTCGATCAACTCCAGGAACCGCGTGTACGGCGGGTCGGGCAGGACGGTGACGCCGAAGCTGAGCGGCATGAGGGCCTCCGGAGGCTTTGGGGGAGCGGAGAGCTTACGCCGGTTGAAATCGCTGCAACAGCATTGGCGTCGGCCCACTCGAGAAGGAGGTGCCAGATACGCGGGTCTTCGGTTCTGGTGCGGCCCGTTCAGCGCCGCGGTTCCACACCCACGACTTCGAGCAGGCCGTGGAGCTCGCCGAAGTCCTCTGCGTTCCGCGTGTACAGGGGTAGGCCGGCTGAGAGGGCGGTCGCCGCGATCAGGAGGTCGAATGCCCGCCGTCCGCGTGCCTTGCGACCCGCGGCGGCGACTGTGGCATAGACGCGGCCGTAGGCGCGGGCGACTGCTCCATCCACCGGCAAGGCCTCGAAGGTGGTCTCGGTCCGTTGGAGGCGGTCCTGGCGGCGCGCACGCTCGGCGGGCTCGGCGGTCGCATGCGGGCCGGCGGCGAGCTCGGCCAGCGTCACAGCTGACACGGCCAGCTCGAGGGGCAGATCGTCCGGGTCGATCCGATCAAGATCGATGACGACGGAGGTGTCGATGATTCCGCGTTCGTGCCGTTGCTCAGGCACGCGGAGTGGGGCCTTGGTCGAGTAGCGCGTCCACGTCGCTCCGAAACTGCTCGGCTTCCAAGGCGGGCGCTCCGGTGAATGCGCTCGCGACAACCTCCGCCGGGACGAACTGCCGTTGGCGGAGGGGCGTCAGCTCGCCCAGCGGCACTCCGTTGCGCGTGACGACGAACGATTCTCCGCGATCCAGCCCCCGCATGATCTCGCCACTCTGATTGCGTAGCTCGCGCTGACTGATCTTCCGGGGCACAAGGCTAGTGTAGCACCGGTGCTACACTGTCATCAAGCCAGGAGGAAGCCCTTTCATCGTCACGCGCATGGCACGCGGACGAACTGGTCAGAGTTCGCGCTCACCGGGCTCGGAGACCCCGAGGCCGAGAGCCCTCGCAGCCTCGCGCTGGCGCGAGTCGAAGGTGAGGAACGTCACCCTGCCGATGCGATCCGCGGCGGCCAGGTGGATCGCATCGAGGGTGCGAACTCGGCGGGCACAGCCAATCTTGATTGCTTCGGCGAAGCAGAGGTCATCGGCCGGAACCACGAAGAACCGCGCCCAGTCTGCGTCGAGCGCGCCCGAGACGGCCGACAACGTCGTGTCGTCGAAGCCGACGTGGCAGAGCGTGACGCGAGCTTCGACGAAGGCGAGTGCCGAGGCCGACCAGTCCTCGTCATCGGCCATCAGCTCGAGCACCCGATCGCTTCCCTCCTCGGCGACGTAGCGCTTGACGAGCGCCGACGTGTCGAGGAAGAGCATCAGCGGCTACGGTGCTCGCGCAGGATCTCCGTGGTCGTCTTGCCACCGGAAGGCGCGGGCACCGGGGTAGCGGCCGGCGGAGCGGCTGTAGTTCGCGGCCGCCGCAGCAGCCCGCCGGCGACCAGGTCATCGACCGTCGCTGCCTCCGACCCCGCATTCAGCGGTCCGAGTTGCGCCGCTGGCGTGCCGTTGATCGTGATCACGAGCCGCTCGCCCGACATCGCCCGACGAACTGCACGGCTGGCGTGAATTCGCAGCTCCCGGATCCCGATCCGCTCCACGAGAATAGCGTACCACGCGTGTACACAAGCAGGCTCCTCCACCGACGGATCAGCTCGATCCAGCTGGCAGCGCCTTCGACGCCAAACCGGGGAGAGACGGCCTACTGCGGCGCGGCCGGCGCCGCCGGCGCGGCCTCCTCCTCCAGCGCCACCACGGAGCCGAGCAGGAGGTGGTGCGGTATCCGCACGATCCGGCCGGGGCCCGTGCGTAGGACGGCGGCGGCGCGGTCGAGCCGGACGATCTCGCCGCTCACCTCCCCGACGGAGATCCTCTGCCCGATCGAGAACGCCTCGCCGACGTAGCGACCCGCGGCGACCTCCCGCGCCACGTCACGCCCGCCGAGCCCGAAGGCGAGCGCGACCGTGAGCGTGATGCCCGTGACGACGAGCGCGATCATCGCCATGACGATCGCCGTGGGGATCCCCAGCTCGGCGAGCGCCATCAGGGCGAAGATCGCGAGCACAGTCGCCCGGACGAGGTCCCGCGCCGGTCCGCCGAGGGCCATCTGATCGGCCAGCCGCTGCACCCGGTCGCCCAAGAGGTCGCCGATCACCGCACCCGCGAGAACGAGGGCGAGCGCCACGACCAGTTTCGGCACGAAGAGGACGATCTGGTTGAGCGCGATGCTCAGCGCCCCGAGACCGAGGAGCGAGACGGCGGCTACGACGACGACGACGACGATCGCGATCCGGACGATGGTGCCGACGAGGTGCGAGACGGAGCGGTCGAGCCCGAACCGCTTGAGCACGTCGTGGATCCCGTGGCGCTCTCCGAGCCCGTCCGCCCCGACGGCCTCGAGCAGGCGTCGCACCACCCGGCCGACGACCCAGGCGAGGGGGATGCCGACGAGCAGCAGGACGATCGCGCCCCCGATGCGGGGGAGAGACTCGCCGAGCCTGATCAGCGCCCGGTCGAGGACCTGCGCCGCGACGAGGTTCACCGCGTCCCTCCTGTGCGCCGCCCGATTCCGAAGAGCAGCGAGAGACCGCCCGAGAGCGCGAGTGCTAGGTGGTTCAGGGCGGCGAAGATCTCCCTCAGGCCGTGCTGTCGGCGGACGCTGCGCATCACGCGCTCGACCGTCGCGTCGTCGACGCGCCCCGCCTCCCGCAGGAGCCCGAGCAGCGCCAGCAGCCGCTCCTCGGCCGGCCCGACGGCCTCATCCGAAGGGCCTTCGCTCATGCCGGCGGCAGCTCCCAGTCGTAGGTGTTGCCGCGCAGGATCTCGATCAGCTCGCGGCGCGCGCGGAACAGGCGGCCCTTGACGCTGCCGAGCGGGGAGGCGGTGATCTGCGCGATCTCCTCGTAGCTCAGTCCCTCGAGGTCGCGCAGGACGAGGACGGTGCGATGTGCGGCGGGGACCTGCTCCAGCTTCAGCGCTAGGCGCCGCCGTCGCTCCGAGACCTCCAGCTCCTCTGCAGGCGTCCGCTCGGGCGCCCTGCCCACGACCACGTCCTCCTCCGCCGGCTCGCGGACGGGTGCTCGCCGGCGGGCCAGGGCGTCGAGGGCGGCGTTGTGCGCGATCCTGAGGAGCCAGGCGCGGAACGGCGAGTCGGCCCGGAACTGCGGCAGCCGGTGGAACGCGCGGAGGAACGTGTCCTGCGTCACGTCGTCGGCGTCGCTCTGGCCGACGATCCTCGCTGCGACCCGGAAGACGATCGGCCGGTAGCGGCGCACGAGAGTCTCGAACGCCTCGAGGTCGCCCGCCACCGCCAGGTCGACGAGCGCCTCGTCACCGGTCATGGACGAGGACGTGCAGCGGAGATACGGCTGCGGTGCCGCCCTGCCGTTCGAAACCCTGACCCATCGACTGAGAAGACGCCGTTCAGAGCCGAAAAGTTACGAGCATCGCCGGATGTCGAGGACGGCGTAACTTTTTTCGAATCCGCCCCGTCTGGCCTCGTCGGATCGCGCTGCGGTCAAAGCTGGACAAATGTTTGATGCGGTCCTGCGGAGAAAAGCTCGGCTACGCAACCGATAGAGGAAGGGGAAAGGCATGCAGAACCAGTTCACGCTCGACAGCCTGAACGAGATGCGGGGGAGCACGGTCTACGATCGCGACGGCGAGAAGATCGGCAGCGTCGAGGAGATCTTCTACGACGAGCAGTCGAACCAGCCGGAGTGGATCGGGATCGGCACCGGCTTCTTCGGAACCAAGCGAGTCCTCGTACCGGTGGCCGGCGCCAGCCACGATAACGGCGCCCTCACCGTCGCCTATGCGAAAGAGCAGGTGAAGGACTCGCCCGACATCGACAGCGACGAGATCGACGACGACCTCGAGCGCTCCCTCTACAGCTACTACGGGCTCGGCAGCGAAGCTTCGGCCGGCGCTGCTCGCTCGTCGGTGGCGCAGGGCGGCGACAGCGTCACCCGCTCCGAGGAGGAGCTTCGGGTCGGGAAGCGCGAGGTGGAAGCCGGAAGCGTCCGCCTGCGCAAGTGGGTCGAGACCGAGCCGGTCGAGGCGGACGTGGAGCTTCGCCGCGAGACGGCGCACGTGACCCGCGAGGCGATCGACCAGCCGGTGAGCGACGCCGCTTTCGACGAGCAGGAGATCGAGGTGCCGCTGCACGCCGAGGAGCCGGTGGTGCAGAAGCAGGTCGTCGCCAAGGAGCGCGTCGGGATCGAGAAGGACGCCGAGACCGAGCGCGAGACGGTGCGGGACGAGGTGCGCAAGGAGCGCATCGAGGTCGAGGGGGACGACCCGCGCTGACCCGGCAGCAGGGAGGCGGCGCACGCCGCCTCCCCCGCCGGTTCTTCGGAAAGACATGGCGCCCCGACGTCGAGACAGAGAGAGAAAGCCCGAGGCCGCGATCGAGCTCCACGAGGAGCAGCTCGCGGACATCGAGGGCGTCTGGCGCGGGGCCGGCTACCTCCGCGCCCGGAAGAAGGTCGATCGCGAGCGCCTGGACACGCGCGTCCCCTACGACCGGGAGGAGGTCGGGCTCGAGCGCATCCCCTGCGATGAGGGCGACTCCGGCGAGATCGAGACGCTCGAGGACGGGTCGATCTCGATTCCGATCTATGAGGAGGAGGTCGTCGTCAGCAAGCGCGTCGTGCTCCGCGAGCGCGTTGTCATCCGCAAGCGTGTCGTGACCGAGCAGAAGCGCGTGCGCACGAAGCTTCGCAAGGAACGGGTGGAGATCGACGCCGATCCTGGCGTCGAGGTCGTCACCGATCCACCCGCCGACCCCGCGGCCTGAGGGCCGCGGCCATCACCACAGCAGAGGGGGACGAACATCATGGTCGTCGCAAGTATCGGAGGGAAGGTTCAGCGAACCTTCGACGTGTTCTTCGCCTGGCTGCCGCATCTGGTGGCAGCGCTCATCGTGCTCATCCTCGGCTACCTTGTCGCGAAGATCATTGCGAAGATCGTTGGCCGCGTCCTGCACCGGGCCGGTCTCGATCGGGCTCTGCACAAGGGCCAGGGTGGCTCCTACATCCAGCGCATCACCTCGAGTCCGTCAGGGCTGATCGGGCGGATCGTGTTTTGGGCGCTCTTCCTCGGGGCGATCTCGTTGGCCGTCTCGGTGCTCGGGATCGAGGCGCTCAAGAACTTCGTCGCGGCGATCTACGGCTACCTGCCGAACGTGCTCGCCGCGGTGCTGATCTTCCTCGTCGCCGGAGCCATCGCGGCGGCCGCGGCCGCGCTCGTGGCCCGGACGATGGGCGACACCGCAACGGGAAAGGTGCTCGCGACGGCGGTGCCCGTGCTCGTGATGACGGTGGCGACGTTCATGATCCTCGACCAGCTGCGGATCGCCCACAACATCGTCGTCATCACCTACGCGGCGGTGGTGGGAGCGGTCGCGCTCGGCTCGGCGCTCGCGTTTGGGCTCGGCGGCCGCGAGGTCGCCGGCGAGATGCTCCGCGGCGCCTACGCAAAGGGTCAGGAAGGGAAGGAGCAGGTGAAGCAGGACCTCCAGCAGGGGAAGGATCGCGCCCAGCAGGAAGCAGGGAAGGCGCGCGAGCGTCTGGACGCCGGTTCCGGCCCTGACCGGGCCGCCCGCCTCGACCCCGGCACGGGCGGCGCGACGACCTGACCTGGCGGCGCCGCGGGTCCGGCGGCGCGAAGCCGCCCCGGCCCGCGGCGCCACCTGGACCCCGTGGAAACGCGGTGCAGCGGGCTGCCGGCACTCCGTTGACCGTGATCACGAGGTGCTCGCCGGCCATCGCGCGGCGGATGGCGCGGCCGGTGTGATTGCGCAGCTCGCGGATCCCGATCGATGCACGATCGGGGGGTGCGGCGCCTGGGTATCCGCCGCGCCGGCGGCAGCCGTAGGATCGCTACGGATGATGTAGATGGGACGGCAGTGACCGACAGCAGCCAAGGCGCCGAGCTCCGGAACGCGAGCCTCCGCGACGCGGTCCAGCGCCTCGTCCGCGCCTACCAGCCGCAGCGGATCTACCTCTTCGGTTCGGCCGCGCGCGGCGACGCGAACGAGGGAAGCGACTACGACCTGATGGTCGTCGTTCCGGACTCCGCGCCGGCCCGGCATCGGCGCAGCCGGATCGCCTACGAGGTGTTGCGCGGGACGGGCATTGCCGCCGACGTGCTCGTCTGCAGCGAGAGTTACTTCGACCAGCGCACGCCTCTCGCCGCCTCGTTGCCCGCGGCGATCCTTCGCGAGGGGAGGCTGCTGTATGCCGCGTGACTCCGTGCGGGCTCAGGAGGCGCAAGCGTGGCTCGGGCGTGCACGAGCTCACCTGCGCGCGATCGAGGTGGACTTGGCCGCTGAGCCGCCTCCGCCGGAGGATGCCTCCTTCCACTGCCAGCAGGCGGCCGAGAAGGCCTTGAAGGGGTTCCTCGCCTGGCACGACCAGCCGTTCCGGAAGACACACAGCATCGAGGAGCTCGGCGAGCAGTGCTTGGCCCTCGACGAGCGGCTTCGGGGCGAGGTCGACCAGGCGGTGCCGCTCACCGAGTTCGCCTGGCGGTTCCGGTATCCCGGCGAGCCGGAGGCGCTCACACCGGAGGAGGCCGGGGGGCGTTCGTCGTCGCGCGGGCGCTGTGCGACGCGGTCGTCGCGTGTCTCCCGGACGATGCGCGACCGTGATCGACACGCGTTCCGGCGCTCCGGCATTCGCGCCACCACCCGGGGACTCGGACTCCATTGAAGCGCCCCACCCGCGCTGCAGGCGCACCAGCGGTTCGTATCCGGGTAGCAACGCGCGGAGGGTGGGAAGCTGCTCGTCTCGTACCGACGTGGACGAGGACGTTCGCAGCGAAGGTGAGGGTCAATCGGGGTCTAGCTTGCGCCGGAGAGCCTCCTCGTCCTCGAGGTCGGCTCGCGATCCCATCGGCTTCGACGACCACTCGAGCGGAGCTCTAGATCCGAGCCGCTCCAGCGCCTTCGTCGCCAGCCGGTCGAGGGCCTGCACCGCGAGCTCGAGGTGCTCCGGCCTCGTGTCCTCGAGCTTCGTGTGCGAGAGGCCGCGCAGGCTCTGCACGAAGAGCATCACCGTCGGCACGCCCGCCCGGGCGACCTCCGCCGCGTCGTGGAGCGGGCCGCTCGGGAGGCGGTGCGAAGAGCCGGCGACCTCCTGCACGGCCTCGTCTGCGAGCTCGATCAGCTCGTCGTCGAAGAGGATCGGCTCGATCGACCAGATGCGCTCCCACTCGACCTCGAGCGACTCCTCCTCGGCGAAGCGCGTCGAGGCGGTCCTGGCCTCCTCGAGCATTGCCGCGAGGGCGCTCGCGTCCAGGTGACGCTGGTCGAGGAGGCACTCCGCCGTCTCGACGACCGAGGTGACGATCCCCGGCCGCGTGACGACGCCGCCCATGGTGCAGACAGCGCCTCCGCCGGTTCTCCGCGCGATCTCGCGGATCTCGAGCTCGAGCCGGGCGGCACCGGCGAGGGCGTCGCGGCGGCTTTCCATCGGCGTCGATCCGGCATGCGCGGCCTGGCCGCGGAAGGTGACCTGGTGACGCTCGACGCCGAATGTGCCGAGCACGACGCCGAGCGGAAGCCCCAGGCCTTCCAGCACCGGCCCCTGCTCGATGTGCAGCTCGAGATACGCGGCGGCGCCTTCGAGCTGCGTCGAGGACTGCGCCGCCCGGTCGAGCTCGACCCCGTGCTCGCGCAGCGCGTCCTCCAGCGCGACCCCGTCGAGGTCTCGCCGCGATCGCAGCTCCTCCCGATCGTCCAGCGAGCCGGCGGCGGCCGAGGACCCGAAGAGGGAGCGCCCGAACCGCGAGCCCTCCTCGTCGGCCCAGTTGACGAGGCGCACGCTCGCCGCGGGCCTGCCCTCCTCCGCCAGGCGGCGTACGACCTCGGCGGCGGCGACGAGGTTGAGGCAGCCGTCGAGCCAGCCGCCGTTCGGGACGGAGTCGATGTGGCCGCCGAGCAGGAGCGCGCGCCCGGAGCGGCCGGGCAGCGTGAACCACTGGTTTCCGGCCTCGTCGATCTCCTCCTCGACCGGAACCCCCTCGAGACGGTCGCGAAGCCAGTCTCGCGCGCGCGCCCACGTGTCGGTCCAGGCGACCCGCTGCGCACCGTTCTCGTCGCCGGTCAGCCGCTGGAGCTCACGGAGCTCCGCCACAGTCCTCGCGGGCTGGAGGGGCATGCCGCGGACCTTAGACGGAGCTAGACGGAGCGGCCCGTGTGATAAGGAAGGGCTCGTGCCGGCGGGGCCTGCGATCGCGAGGGGGGAGGCGTCCCCGCGACGATTTGCGCTGCCGCGCCGACCGCTGGAGCGGAGCGCCGTGTTCCTGCTCGTCCTCGGCCTGCTCTGGGGCCTCTGGGAGGGCTGGCACTGGATCGGCACGCGCGCGAACCTGACCTGGCCCTTCCCGGTGAACGACATCACGATGCCCCACCTGCACGACATCGTGAAGGCGCTGTTCGAGCCCTCGCGCGCAAACGGGCCGATGCTGATCCACGTCCTGCTCGACTCGGCGCTCTTCACGGCCAAGGAGGCCGCGGCCGGCTTTGCGATCGGAGCCCTCGTCGGCTTCGGGATCGCAGTGGTGCTCGCCCAGTCGCGTTTCCTGGAGCGCGGCTTCATCCCGTACATCGTCGCCTCGCAGACGATTCCGCTGCTCGCGATCGCGCCGATGGTCGTCGTCGGGCTCGGGTCGAAGCACGTCACGGCCTGGGTTTCGGTCGCCGTCCTGGCCGCCTACCTCACGTTCTTCCCGGTCGCGATCAACGCGCTGCGCGGCCTTCAGTCGGCCGACGCGCGCGCGGTGGAGCTGATGCGCTCCTACGCGGCCGGCCGCTTCGCGATCCTCTGGAAGCTGCGCGTCCCGTCGTCGCTGCCGTACCTCTTCTCCGCCTTCCGGATCGCCGCGCCGCTCGCGATCGTCGGCGCGATCATCGCCGAGCCGGCGGCGTCGATCCAGGGGGGCCTCGGCGGCGCCATCGTCAACTTCAGCCAGTACTACTCGATCCAGCCGCGCCAGCTTTGGGCCACGAACGTGATCGCGGCCCTCTTCGGGATCACCTTCTTCCTCGTCATCGTTGCCGCGGAGCGGGCGATCGTCCGCCGCGCGCCGGAGCAGGTCGCGTGAACGCCGCACCCGTTGCGGGAGCGGCGGTCGTGTCGCTGCGCGGCGTCACCAAGGTCTTCAAGGGCGGAACGACGGCCCTGCAAGGGATCGACCTGGAGATCCAGCCCGGCGAGTTCGTGTCGCTGATCGGACCCTCCGGCTGCGGCAAGTCGACGCTCCTACGGGTCGTCGGCGACCTGATCCAGCCGAGCGAGGGCGACGTGATCGTGAACGGCAAGAGGGCACATCAGGCACGGCTCGACCGCGACTACGGGATCGTCTTCCAGGACGCCGTCCTCTACGACTGGCGCACGGTCGCGAAGAACATCGCGCTGCCACTCGAGATGATGGGCTGGGATCGCTCGAGGCGGCGGGGCCGCGTGCAGGAGCTGCTCGAGCTCGTCGAGCTCCAGGGCTTCGCGGGCCATCACCCATGGCAGCTCTCGGGCGGGATGCAGCAGCGGGTCTCGATCGCCCGGGCGCTGTCGTTCTCGCCGGCTCTGCTCCTGATGGACGAGCCGTTCGGGGCGCTCGACGAGATGACCCGCGAGCGGCTGAACAACGAGCTCTTGCGCATCTGGGCGGAGACAGGCTCGACGATCGTGTTCGTGACGCACTCGATCGCGGAGGCGGTCTTCCTCTCGACGCGCGTCGTCGTCATGTCCGCGCGGCCGGGCCGGATCTCGTCGATCGTCGGGATCGACCTTCCGCAGCCGAGGCTGACGGAGGCCCGCGAGGAGCCGCGCTTCTTCGAGCTCGTGACGGAGGTGCGCGAGGCGCTGCAGCGCGGGGGAGCCGACCGGGTCACCGATGCGTTGATCGCCGGAGGAGAGCTTTGACCACGGCACCCACGCCGGCGGCGGCCCGCTCCCCGCCCGCCGGACGCGTCCTGCGCCGCCTCCGCGACTGGCTGCCGGCGCTCGTCGTCTTCGCGCTCGGCCTCGCCGCCTGGCAGTACGTCTTCTCGCCGCTCGCGGGGAAGTTCCTCCTCCCGAAGCCGTTCGGCCACCGGTCGGTCACGCAGGCGTTCTGGGAGCAGCGGCACGTGCTCTGGAGCGCGGGCTGGTTCACCTTCCAGGAGGCGCTCGGCGGATTCGCCGCCGGCTCGGGGCTGGCGATCCTCGTCGCCATCGTGCTCGCGCGCTGGAAGCGCGTCGGTGGAGCGCTGATGCCCTACGCGATCGCCGCCAACGCCGTTCCGATCATCGCCTTCGCCCCGATCACCAACGCCTGGTTCGGCGCCCTCAACCCCCGCTCGAAGATGGTGATCGTCGGCGTCCTCTGCTTCTTCCCCGTGCTCGTGAACACGCTGCGGGGGCTGACGTCGGTGCCTCCGGCGGCGATCGAGCTTATGCGCTCCTACGCCGCGAGCGAGGTCGCGATCTTCCGCCGGGTCCGCATCCCGAACGCGCTGCCGCACATCTTCGTGGGCTTGCGCGTCGCGAGCGTCCTCGCGATGATCGGTGCCATCGTGGGCGAGTACTTCGGCGGCTCGATCCAGGCGCTCGGCGTGCAGATCGAGAATTCCGTCTCGCTCTTCATGTTCCCCGTGGCGTGGGCGGCGATTATGGTTGCCAGCATCCTCGGCATCGCGTTCTACACGGCGATCGGGGTCGTCGAGCGGCTGGCGATCAGCTGGCATCCCTCCGCGCGCGGGGCGCGGGCGGAGTGAGGAAAGCGGAGACACAATGCGACGAAAAGGAGATTCGATGAGGCATCGCAGATGGTGGTTGCTCGCGGGCGTGCTCGTCCTGGCCGCCGGCCTGACGGCAAGCGCGCTCGCCGGGGCCACCGCGTCCGGCGGGGCGAGCAAGGACAAGGTCACGGTGCAGCTGAAGTGGGTGACGCAGGCGCAGTTCGCCGGCTACTACGCGGCGCTCGCGAAGGGCTACTACGGCCAGCAGGGCCTCGACGTCAACATCAAGGTCGGCGGCCCTAACATCACGCCCGAGCAGGTCGTCGTGGGCGGGCAGGCGGAGTTCGGCGTCGACTGGCTGCCGAGCCTCCTGGCGACGCGCGACCAGGGCGGGAACATCGTCAACATCGCGCAGGTCTTCACCCGCAGCGGCATGACCGAGGTGTCCTGGAAGGACAGCGGCATCACCTCGATCGCGAAGATGAAGGGGAAGAAGGTCGGCGTCTGGTGCTGCGGCAACCAGTTCGAGCTCTTCGCGGCGCTGACGAAGAACGGGATCAGCCCGTCGAACGGCAAGGACGTGACGATCGTCAACCAGCCCTTCGACATGAACCTCTTCCTCCAGCGGCAGGTCGACGCGGCCGCCGCGATGACCTACAACGAGCTGGCGCAGGTGCTCGAGTCGAAGAACTCGAAGACCGGGAAGCTCTACCAGCTCTCGGAGCTGAACGTGATCAAGATGGAGTCGGCCGGCACGGGCATGCTCGAGGACGGCCTCTTCGTCCGCGGCGACTGGATCAAGGACAGCCACAACCAGGACGTCGCCAAGCGCTTCCTCGCGGCCACGTTCAAGGGCTGGGCCTACTGCCGCGACCATCTCGCCGACTGCACGAACATCGTCCTGAAGAACGGGTCGACGCTCGGCAAGGGCCATCAAACGTGGCAGATGAACGAGATCAACAAGCTGATCTGGCCGGCGAAGCTCGGGGTCGGAGTCATGGATCCCGCCGCCTACAAGCGGACGGCCAAGATCTCGCAGCAGTACAAGGTGATCAAGAAGGCGGCGTCGGGCGCCTATCGCTCCGACATCGCCAAGGCGGCGGTCGCGCTGCTCAAGAAGCAGGGCCTCGACGTCGTCGGCAAGAGCTACAAGCCGGCTACCGTCCACGTGACGGCGGGCGGGAAGTAGGAAGCAAGCCTAGTGCACCGTTCCGCAATTCCCCTGGACTCTGCGATGCGTCCAGCCGCGCCTGGCGGCACCCGGCACCCACGCACGTGCTATGAGCACGCACGAGGGCGCCGTGCGCCACCAGATCACAGCCGGCCACACCCCAGAGTGGCAACGGATTTCCGGAACGGAGCACTAGCGGGTGGGATCGCCGCGGGCGGTCCCACCCGGGCTCCTCGAAGGGAGGCCCGATGTCGGTCCTGATCAGAGGTGGCCGCGTGATCACCGCGGCCGATGACTTCCTCGGCGACGTCCTCGTCGAGGGCGAGCGGGTGACGCTGATCGGCGAGTCGCTCGACGTGGAGGCCGACCGCGTCATCGACGCGAGCGGCAAGTACGTGCTGCCGGGTTGCATCGACCCTCACACCCACCTGGACATGCCCTTCGGCGGCACGACGACGGTCGACGACTTCGAGTCGGGCCACCGTGCCGCCGCCTTCGGCGGCACCACCTGCCACGTCGACTTCTGCGTCCAGGGGAAGGGCCAGAGCTTCGGCGCGGCGCTCGAGGCCTGGCACGCGAAGCGCGAGGGGAAGGCGCTGATCGACAACGGCTTCCACATCGCAGTGACCGACCTCCGTGAGGGCGGCTCGCTCGCGGAGCTCGCCTCCCTTCCAGACGAGGGCGTCTCCTCCTACAAGCTCTTCATGGCCTACAAGGGCGCGCTCCAGGTCGACGACGAGACGCTCTTCAAGACGATGCAGGTGGCGGCGGAGACGGGCGCGCTCGTGATGGTGCACGCCGAGAACGGGGACGCGATCGACGTGCTGGTGCGGCAGGCCCTGGCCGCCGGCCATACCGAGCCGCACTGGCATGCGCTGACGCGGCCGCCGGAGACCGAGGGCGAGGCCACGAACCGGGCGATCCAGCTCGCCCGGGTGGCGGGTGCTCCCCTCTACGTGGTCCACGTGTCCTGCGCCGAGTCGGTCGAACCGATCGCGCTCGCGCGCGAGAAGGGCTGGAACGTCCACGGCGAGACGTGCACCCAGTACCTCTTCATCGACCACTCGTTCCTGGAGCGCCCGAACTTCGAGGGTGCGAAGTACGTCTACACGCCCCCGCCGCGCGCAAAGGAGAACCAGGATGTTCTCTGGAACGCGGTCCGCAGCGACATCCTCTCGGTCGTCTCGACCGACCACTGCGCCTTCCTCTGGGAGGGTCAGAAGACGATCGGCCGCGACGACTTCTCGAAGATCCCGAACGGGGGCCCGGGCATCGAGAACCGGCTCCAGATGATCCACCATTTCGGCGTCCGCGAGAACCGGATCGGGCTCAACCGCATGGTCGAGCTCCTCGCGACGAACCCGGCGAGGCTCTTCGGGCTCTACCCGCGCAAGGGCACGATCGCCGTCGGCTCCGACGCCGACATCGTCGTGTTCGACCCTGAGAAGCGCGTGACGATCTCGGCCGCGACCCATCACTCGAAGATCGACTACAACCTCTACGAGGGAACCGAGGTCGTCGGCTCTCCCGAGCTCGTGCTGCGGCGGGGAGAGGTGCTCGTGGAGGGGGACGAGCTCGTCGCGAAACCGGGCTCGGGCCAGTTCGTGAAGCGGGCCCGCTTCGGCGAGGAGCTGAAACCGGCCCCCGCCCTCGCCTGAGCGTGGCGGCGCGCCCGCGCGGCAGGCTTCTCCTCGACCTCTACGCATCGGATCAGATCGCGGGCATCCTGCTCGGACGGGAGCTGGCGGCCGAGGGGGTGCCGCGCGAGCTCTACGGGCTGCTCACCGAGATCGCGGTGTCGGGCCCGCTGACTCCGACCGAGCTGGCGGGCCGCGTCGGTCTCCCCCCGACGACGCTGTACGACTACGCCCAGCGCCTCGTCGACCGGGGACACGTCGCCCGGCTCGAGCATCCCCGCGACGGCCGTTCGCATCTCCTGGAGGTGACACCGGAGGGGCGCGCGGTCGTGCGGCAGGGTGGGGCGGCCGTGAGACGGGTCGTCGAAGCGCTCGTTGCGCACCTCGAGGACGCGACGCTCGACCAGGTCTCGGAGGCCGTGGCGATCCTGCGCGAGGCGCTCGAGGCAGTGGTCAAGGCAGAGGTCGCGATTGACGATTAGCCCGAGTTCGTGGTATATAACCCGAGTTCGTGGTATCTCGGATTGTCACCCTTCTGCTGGCCGGCGCTGTGTCCTCGGCGGCGCTCGCCGCTTCGCAGGCTCCGCCGAAGGTCGTGGCGAAGGTTCGCACCGGCGGTTTCCCTTGCGCCGAGGTCGGTGGCTTCGGCTTCGTCTGGATCAGCAGGTCCGGGAGCAGCAGCATCGCGCGGATCGACCCGCGCACCAATCGCGTCGCCGGTAAACCGATTCCGGTCGGTGGCCAGCCGTGCGGCCTTGCCGTCGGCGGAGGCGCGGTCTGGGTCGACGGCTACGGCACGAACACGATCGAGCGGATCGATCCCAGGCGTCTGAGGGTCGTCGCGTCGATCAAGGTCGGCGTCCAGCCCTACGACGTCCTCTACGCGGCGGGCTCGGTGTGGTCCTCGGACAATCTGAGCGGCTGGGTGTCGCGCATCGACCCGCGGCGCAACCGTGTCGTCGCCCGCATCCGGACAGGCGGCGCCCCCGCCGGGCTTACCTTCGCGGCCGGCTCCGTCTGGGTCGGCTCCAACTCCGGTACGAGCCTCTTCCGGATCGATCCCGCGACCAACCGCGTTCGGCGCATCGACGTCGGCCAGGC
Organism: Gaiellales bacterium; assembly: GCA_038237515.1. Taxonomy (GTDB): domain Bacteria; phylum Actinomycetota; class Thermoleophilia; order Gaiellales; family Gaiellaceae; genus JBBQDZ01. The sequence continues at coordinate 25,064 of JBBRYP010000037.1, read as the reverse complement.
GTGGCCGGCGTGGCTCGAGGCCTCACAGGACGGCGTCTGGGTCTCGAACGTGATGGCGGGGACGGTCAGCCGCATCGATCCCGCCACCGATGCCGTCGGGAGCCCGGTGAAGGTCGGTTCGCAGCCGGTCGACGGGGTGGTCGGGCAAGACCGGCTCGTCTGGGTCCCCGACCTCACCGACAACACGATCACGCGCATCGACCCGGCGACCGACTCCGTCGTCGACACCTTCAAGGTCGGGCCCGGACCCTTCGTCCTCACCGCTGCATTCGGCGACGTCTGGGCGGCGAGCTACCGCGGCGCCGACGTCTGGCGCCTGCACGCTCCCTAGCCCGCTGGCTCGCGTCCCTGGGGCTCGCGCACCGACCACCCTCGACTCCAACTCGAACCGAAACTGCCGGAGGCCGCCTCCGGGTCCGGTGGAGATTGCCGTGCCGTCGCGGCGGGCGGTGGAGACGCCATCGCGTCGAGCGCCTGTGCCCGCTCGCGTGGTAAGACGGCACGCGTGGTCGTCGAGACAGACGACAGCCAGCTCGTCCGGGCCGCTCAGGTCGGCGATCTCGCTGCGTTCGAGGTGCTCCTCCGCCGTCACGAGGCCCGCGTCTACCGCGTCGCCCTGCGCCTGCTCGGCGACCCGGACGAGGCAGAGGACGCGGCCCAGGAGGCGTTCGTCCAGGCCTGGCAAGCTCTATCGATGTTCCGGGGGGCGAGCTCCCTCTCGACGTGGCTCTACCGGATCGTGACGAACCGGTGCCTGAACCTCCTCCAAGCGCGTCGTCCGGAGGAGCCGCTCGACGAGCGACACGAAGCGCGGACGCTCGACCCGGCCCATGCCGTCGAGACCGGCGGCGCACTCGCAACCCTCAGGCGGGCGATCCTGGAGCTGACGCCCGAGCAACGGGGCCCGCTCGTCCTGCGCGAGCTCGAAGGCCGCTCCTACGAGGAGATCGCGGAGATCCTGGAGATCAGCGTCCCCGCGGTGAAGAGCCGCCTGCACCGTGCCCGAGTCGAGCTTGTCGTCGCGATGAGGAGCTGGGCATGAACGCGGCCGGCGATACGCGCCGCCTTCCCTGCGGCACGAGCCTCGCGAGCCTTGTCGATCAAGTCGCCGAGGGCATCGAGCCGGTCGACCCCGAGCATCAGGTGGTCTGCCCGTACTGCCAAGCAGCGTTGCGAGAGCTCGAGCAGCTGTGGGGCACGGTGCGCGAGATGGCCCGGGAGGACGTCGCTCCGCCGAGCCGCCTGATCGAGAAGGTCGTCGTGCGGATCCGGCGGGAGTTGCGAGCTCTGGGGCAACTCGTGCCGCTGGAGGCGATCGTCCCGGCGCTCGTCCGGCACGCCCTCCTGAGCGGGCCCCGCGGCAGTACGCGCATAGCCGATGCTGTCATCGCCCGGATCGTTGCGAAGACCACTCGCGACACTCCGGGTATCCATGCGCTCAGCGTGCACGCCGTCCGGGTGGTCCGCGGCGGCCTCTCCGGCAGTCCGGCGTCGCGGGGCGTCGAGATTGCCGTCGCCGGACACAGCGTGACTGTGGAGGTGCGGCTCGTGGTCGAGTACGGGCGGAGCATCCCCCATCTGGCTGCCGAGGTTCGCCGGCGCGTGGTGCGTTCCGTCGAGGCGCTGACGGGGCTCGAGGCGACGAGGGTCGACGTTCTGGTCGACGACGTCTTCGGCGACCCCGAAGCTCCCGAGCCGCGTCGGTTCCGGCTCTCGCGGCCTTCGCCGCGTCGTTTCTGACGTGGGCCGGAACTTTCGCGCTCCTGTGCCGTTCTAATCGAAGACGGACGAAATCACACCAGAAGGAGCTGACGTGGAAGCAGGACAGACCACCCCGAAGCCAGCGGAAACGACCGCGCCCTCGCGCAGCCTCGCGGCGCGTGGAGAAGCGCCCGAAGCCGCGTCGCCGCTCGAGTCGGAGCACGGCTCGACAACGATCGCCGACACCGTCGTCACCAAGGTCGCTGGCATCGCAACGCGGGAGGTCCGCGGCGTTTACCAGCTTGGCGGCAGCGTCTCGAGGGCGCTCGGCTCGGTGACGCAGCGCGTCGGCATCAGTGACGAGCGGAGCCAGGGTGTCACGGTCGAGGTCGGCGAGCGCGAGGCGGCCGTAGACTTGGTCGTGGTCGTCGAGTACGGCGAATCGATCCCGCGTGTCGCACAGGCCGTGCGCGACAACGTCATCAAGCGGATCGAGGGCATCACGGGACTGTCGGTCACCGAGGTCAACGTCGCGGTCGACGATCTCCACTTCCCGGGCGACGAGACGCCGGAAGCCTCGCGCGTCCAGTAGCGAAGGCGGTGCCGGAACTCGAAACGCCGCTGGGCGTGCGGCCGGGCCCGTCGGGGCGGGGTGAGCTGGCCCGGCTCGCGCTCGAGGCAGCGCTCGCCGTCGACGGCGTCGTCCGGAGCGAGGGCGGACCTCGCGGCGCCTGGGTCACCGAGGTGGAGGGGGAGCGGGTGGCGGGCGTCGTCGCGGCCGCGCAGGCCGACGGACGCTATGCCGTCGCGCTCCATCTGGTCGCGCGCCCGGTGCCGCTTCACCAGCTCGCGGAGCGGATCCGCGACCGGGTCCTCCGGAGCGCCGATCGGGCCGGGCTCGGGCCGAGCGTCGGGACGATCCACGTCTCGATCGAGGACGTCGAGGCTCTCGAGGGACCCAGGTGATCGTCAGGCCGCTTCGTGCGCTCGTCAGGCTGACGGCGTTCACGCTGCTCGTGGCGCTCGCGGCGCTCGGCATGGCCACGGCGGTCTTCTCGCTTCAAGGAGACTCGCGGGCACTGAGCCTCCCGACCCTCGCGCGGCATCTGCGGTTGCCGGACCTCCGGGGAGTCGTCGGCGACTACCTCTCGTCACTCGAGCACGCCGGACCGACGGCATGGATCTCGGTGGGCGCGGGAGCGGCCGCGGTCGCGCTCGGGCTCCTGCTGCTCGCCGGCGCCCTCGCGCCGCGCCGCGAGCGCGTTCTCGTGCTCGAGGACGAGGGCGGGGCGCGCCTCGCCGCGCGGCGCCGGCCGCTCGCGCAGATCGCAGGCACGCTGGCGGAGCAGGAGCGGGGCGTGACGGTTGCCAAGACGAGGCTGCGCCCCAGCCGGTGGCGCGCGGGCGGCAGGCTGAGGGTGACCGCCTTCCATCCGCGGAACCGCCCCGGCGAGGAGGTCGCCGCCCGCGTCTCGGGCGCGGTCGCGCCGCTAACAGCCGGCTTCCGGCTCCGGACGCGGGTGCGGGCGCGGGTCGGCGAGCGTGGAAGGAAGCGCGTCCAGTGATGCGCCAGCGCCTCCGGGCGCACACCTCGCCGCTCGCGCACCTCGGCGATCTCCTCGTGGTCGCCTTCGCGGCCGCGCTCGCCTGGTACGGCCTGATGGTGATCCTGCTGGCGTTCAAGGTCGCGCCGCACTCGGTCAACGACATCAGCGCCTACCGCACGGCCTACGACTACTTCGCCGGCCTTCGGCCCGAGGACGTCACAGGTCGTGTCCGGCTGATCGCCGGCCTCTCCGGCTTGGCAACGTTCCTCCTCTGCGCCTACCTCGCGTGGAAGGAGATCCCCCGCCCGTACCTAGCCCGCACGAGCCTCGATCTCTACGAGGACGAGGTGACGACCGTGACGGTCGAGCCGCGGGCGATCGAGCGGGCCGCCGAGCTCGCCGCCGAGGAGCATCCGGCAGTGAGCGCCGCCGCTGCGCGGTACGAAGGCGCTAAGGGGGTCAGCGTGGACGTCTCCTTGAGCCGGGCTCGCGCCGCGCCGAGCACCGTCCAGGAGGTTCGCGGCAGCGTCGCCGCGTCGCTCGCGCGACACGACCTACCGGCCATGCCTGTCAACGTCACCCTCGCCGGATTCGACCGCAAGCACCGAAGGGAGCTCAAGTGATGATGAGTCCAGGACAGTTCGCCGCCGCGCTCGGCTTCGCATTCGTCGCCGTGTGGATCGGCTTCGACTTTGCACATGCGATCCTCTGCCTCGTCGGGGCCCTCGTCTTCTACGTCGGGGGGGCGCTCCTGCTTGGCCAGCTCGACCTCGCGGAGCTCCAGGGGCGCTTCCGCAGCGGTGTCGGCCAGCCGCCTCCGCCGCCGCCGCGGGCCCGCTGAGCACCGGAGGAGCGCGCCGCCTCGCGGGGCGGGTCGAGAAATGCGCGGGAGCGCCCGCAGTTATCGTCGTCGGGCGCTTCCGAGTTGCGATCTCGGGTCGCCGCGGCCGCGGCGAGCGGCCCGGCGTCGACGACCAGCGTTTGAGGGGCGACGTGCGGCGGCGCGCCGAGCGGCGCACGTACTCGCGACGCGCTCCGAGGCGTCGGGCGGGCCGCCCTCCTCGATGCCGAAGTAGGAGAGCGGGCGGCCCGGGGGCGGGGCAGGTGCTGATCCACCGCTTTCCGGACGATCTCGGCAACGGACACGCCCCGTCGCCGCCCCTCGTATCGGCGCCCAGCCATCGCCGGAGCTACCGCGTTTGCGGAAATCCGAGGTCGACCTTCGAGGTCGCCGGATCGGGCCAGCGCGAGGTCACGACCTTCCCGCGCGTGTAGAAGTTGATCCCCTCCGGGCCGTAGATGTGCGTGTCGCCGAAGAGCGAGGCCTTCCAGCCTCCGAAGGAGTAGTAGGCGACGGGGACCGGGATCGGCACGTTCACCCCCACCATGCCCGCCTCCACCTCGAACTGGAACTGCCGGGCGACGCCGCCGTCGCGGGTGAAGATGGCCGTGCCGTTGCCGTACGGGTTCTCGTTCACGAGCCGCAGGGCCTCGTCGTAGGTGTCGACCCGTGTGATGCCGAGCACCGGGCCGAAGATCTCGTCCCTGTAGGCGTCCATCTCGGGCGTCACGTTGTCGAGCAGCGAGACGCCGAGGAAGAACCCCTCGCCGTCGGGCGCGCTCTCGCGGCCGTCCACGAGCACGTCTGCGCCCTGCTCGCGCCCAGAGTCGAGGTAGGAGGCGACGCGGTCGCGATGCTCGCGGGTGACGAGCGGGCCCATCTCCGAGTCGGGGTCGAGGCCCGGCCCGACCTTGATCTTCGGCAGGCGCTCCTTGATCGCCTCCACGAGGCGGTCGGCGACGTCGCCGACGGCGACCACCTGCGAGATGGCCATGCACCGTTCGCCCGCCGAGCCATAGGCTGCCGAGACGGCAGCGTCCGCGGCCATGTCCACGTCGGCGTCCGGCAGGACGACCATGTGGTTCTTCGCGCCACCGAGCGCCTGGACTCTCTTCCCCTGCCGCGTCGCCGTTTCGTAGATGTAGCGCGCGATCGGCGTCGAGCCGACGAAGGAGATCGCCGCCACGTCCGGATGCTCGAGCAGCGCGTCGACGGCCGTCTTGTCGCCGTGGACGACGTTGAAGACACCGTCCGGAAGCCCGGCCTCCTGCAGAAGCCCTGCGATGAAGATCGACGCCGACGGGTCCTTCTCGGAGGGCTTGAGGACGAAGGTGTTCCCGCTCGCGATCGCAGGCCCCCACATCCACATGGGCACCATCGCCGGGAAGTTGAACGGCGTGATCCCGCCGACGACGCCGAGGGGCTGGCGGATCGAGTAGACATCGATCCCGGTCGAGGCCTGCTCCGAGAATCCGCCCTTGAGGAGGGTCGGGATGCCGCAGGCGAACTCGATCACCTCGAGCCCGCGCGCGACCTCGCCGAGGGCATCCGATAAGACCTTGCCGTGCTCGGCCGTCAGCAGCCGCGCGATGTCCTCGCGGTGCGCGTCGACGAGCTGGCGGATGCGGAAGAGGATCTCGGATCTTCGCGAGAGCGAGGTTGCCCGCCAGGCTGGGAAGGCGGCCTTCGCGGCCGCGACCGCGCGCCCGACCTCCGCGGCGGTGGCGAGGTCGACCGCGCCGGTCTGCTCGCCCGTCGCCGGGTTGAACACCGGGCCGCTCCGGCCCGAGTCGCCGGCGATGCTCCGCCCACCGATCCAGTGGTTGATCCGCTTGGGCGTGGCGCCCTTGCCCGCGCCCTGCTCCGGCCTTGCCAGCACCTCGGTCATGACTCCTCCTTCTCGCTGCGCTGAGCGTAGCGCGTCGCCTTTCGCCGTTGGCGGGACGAGCCGGCGCAGACGGCCGTGGTCGATGACGCCGGCAGCCGGGTAGGATCGCTCCATGGCCACGGTCGAGGTCGACTCCCGCGCGGGCGAGCAGGTGCTCGCGGACGACCGCGAGTACCTGATCCACTCCTGGTCGGTGCAATCCGCGCTGTCCCCGCTCGCCGTCGCCGGCGCGGACGGACGCTACTTCTGGGACTACGAGGGCAGGCGCTACCTCGACTTCGCCTCACAGCTCGTCAACCTGAATCTCGGGCACCAGCACCCGAAGATCGTGGCCGCGATCAAGGAACAGGCCGATCGCCTCTGCACGATCGGCCCTCCGATGGCGAACGACAAGCGTTCCGAGCTCGCGCGGCTCGTCGCCGAGGTGATGCCGGGCGATCTCAACCACACCTTCTTCACGAACGGCGGCGCCGAGGCCAACGAGAACGCCGTCAAGCTCGCGCGCTGGGTGACCGGCCGCCAGAAGATCGTCGCCCGCTACCGCTCCTACCACGGGGCGACCGGCGGCGCGATCGCGCTCACCGGCGACCCGCGCCGCTGGTACGCGGAGCCGGGGCTACCGGGCGTCGTGCGGATGTTCGACCCGTACACCTACCGCTGCCCCGCCGGGCATCCCGATCCCTGCCCCGTGTGCACGGGCGCGCCGCACCTGGAGGAGATCCTCCAGTACGAGGGGCCGCAGACCGTCGCGGCGGTGATCCTGGAGACCGTCACCGGCACGAACGGGATCATCGTGCCGCCGGATGGCTACCTGCGTTCGATTCGCGAGGTGTGCGACCGGCACGGCATCCTCCTGATCCTCGACGAGGTGATGGCCGGCTGGGGCAGGACCGGCCGCTGGTTCGCCTGCGAGCACTGGGAAGTCGTACCGGACATCATCACGACCGCGAAGGGCATCAACTCCGGTTACGTCCCGCTCGGGGCGATGACCGTTCGCGACGGCGTCTACGACTCGATCAAGGATCGGTACTTCGCCGGCGGGCTCACCTACAGCGGACATCCCCTGGCGTGCGCGGCGGGCGTCGCCTCGGTCGAGGCCTTCCGCGAGGAGGGTGTCGTCGAGAACGCGGCCGCGATGGGGGAGACGCTGGCGCAGGAGCTGCCGAAGCTTGCAGATCGCCACCCGTCGATCGGGGACGTGCGCGGGCTCGGCCTCTTCTGGGGCCTCGAGCTCGTCCGCGACCGCGGGACCCGGGAGCCGCTGGTGCCCTTCAACGCCGCCGGCGAGGCCGTCGCGCCGGTGACGAGGCTCGTGAAGGCGGCGCTCGAGCGCGGGCTCTACCTCTTCACGCACTGGAACGTCGTCGGGATCGTCCCGCCGCTGACGATCACGCGCGAGGAGCTCGACGAGGGCCTCGGGATCCTCGACGAGGTCCTCTCGCTGGCGGACGAGCATTAGCGCGGGGGAACCCAGGGTTCCCCCGCGGACCCCTTCCTTCTGCGCTCCCGCTTGACCAGCCGCGGCTGGCCTCCCGCCGGGCAAGCCCGGCTCCGGCCGCGACCGTAAGCGGACATGCCCGCGGGCCGACCCTGGAAGCCCCGACGAGCAGTAGCGCGGGGGAACCGGGTTCCCCCACGGACCTTCTCCTTTTGCGCTCCCGCTTGACCAGCCGCGGCTGGCCTCCCCCGGGCAAGCCCGGCTCCGGCCGCGACCGTAAGCGGACGTACCCGCGGGCCGAGCCTGGAAGCCCCGACGAGCAGTAGCGTGGGGGAACCGGGGTTCCCCCACGGACCCCTCCTTTTGCGCTCCCGCTTGACCAGCCGCGGCTGGCCTCCCGCCGGGCAAGCCCGGCTCCGGCCGCGACCGTAAGCGGACCATGGGACGTACCCGCGGGCCAAGCCGGGAAGCCCCGGAAGGAAACTCGTCACAATGTCACGGGTTCCGTCCCCAAGAAGGGCTACCAGGCGCGCTCACAGGAGATCGTCCTGCCGCGGCAGCGCGAGCAGCGCGAGCGCCCACAGCGCGGCCAGGATCCCGAAGCCGATCCGGCCGTCGCCCGGCAGCGAGAACGTCAGGCCCGTGAGGGGCGTCCCGGCGACGATGACGAGCAAGGCGACTGCGTTCACGAGCCCCACGGCCGCGCCCGGCGCATCCGTCCGCAGGTGCTGCGCGCCGCCGAAGAGAGGGGCGAAGGGAAGCCCCGCCGCGAGTCCCACGACGAGTGCGGCCGGGACGGCGAGCGCGAGCGGGATGGGCGAGACCGCTGCCAGCAAGGCTGTGCCGAGCGCGCCGGCCAGCAGGCTCCACACGATCAGCGCTCGCGCGGCCGCCGGCCTGCCGCGGAGCAGGATGCCCCCGAGGGGGCGCGTCAGGAGGCCCGCAACGAGCACGAGCGAGCCGGCCGCGCCCGCCCGGCCGCCGCCGTAGCCGCTCCCGCGCGACAGGAGTGTCACGACCCAGTTGCCGGCCACGATGCTGAGCCCGAAGGTCGCCGCGTGCGTCGCACCGAGCCGGTACAGCCGACGGTCGGAGAGGAGGCCTGCACCGAGACGTCGTGCCCTTCGCCGCCCGGGGCCGCGAGGGCTTCCCGCCAGCACGAGGGCGGCGGCGCCGGCGAGGACGAGGGCGGTCCAGTAGGGAGACCGCCAGGCGAGCCGGCCGTCGAGCTGGGGCACGATCGCCACGGCGAGTCCGCTCCCCCCGATCGAGGCGCCGCCGAAGAGCCCCTGCGCGAGCTGCGTTCCGGCACCGCGAGCGTAGTCGCTCGCCGCCACGAACGCCGCTCCCGTCCCGAGTCCTGCGAGCGCACGGACGAAGAGGGCGAGCCACGGCCTCGGGCTGGTCAGCAGGAGGCCGTTGCAGGCGGCGATCCACCCGAGCGAGACGAGCCCGACCCGCCGCGCGCCGAGCGCGTCGATCGCGCGGCCTCCGGGAACCTGGACGAGCAGGTGCCCCAGGAACAGCGTCGTCGTGAAGAGCCCGACGGTGGCGAGGCCCACGCCGTAGGCGCTCGAGAGGCGGTCGGCGATCGGGCCGAGGTTCGCGATGTTCCAGGCGGCCGCGAAGGCGAGCGCGCAGCTGCCCGCCAGGATCCGGGCGTTTCCGGATCCCGCCGGGGAGGCGCTAGGTTTCGCCCGCACCGGGAGGGGAGAAAGGCCGGACAGGGAGAGTCTGGATCCGGGACAAGGGAGATGAGGAGATGAGGATGCGCATCTTGCGGCTTTCGTTCGCGTTTGTCGCGCTGGGCCTGATCGCAGCCGCGACGGCGCTGTACGCGCGGGGAGACCATGAAGCGGCACCGGCTGCCGGCTCGGCGGCCTGGACCAACTTCTATAGCGCCAACATCTCCGCCGGCGAGGCCGAGGGGCTGGCGGCGCTTGCTCCTCCGGTGGCGTCGCGCACGTCGTCGAAGGTGATCGTCTCGAAGGGGTCGGCAACGATCGGACCGGCGCAGCTGACGGCGAGCTGGACGGGTGACAACGTCAACGCGATGACGGCCGACGAGACCGACACCAGCTGCAATACGGCAGCCGCGCCGCCGTCGGTGCCCTTCCCGGGCCGCTGCGACGACTTCCTGCTGACGGTGAACACGGCCCAGCCGAGCGGCTCCTTCACCGTGAACGTGACCGCGGGCACGGCCGCCGACGACTACGACCTCTACATCTTCGACGCGGCGGGCAATCAGGTGGCCAACTCGGGCAACAGCAACGGCGTCCCGGAGAACGCGACCGTCGCCTGCCCGTCCCTCGCCGACGGTGCCTACAAGGTCCGCGTCGTCTACTTCCAGACGGTCGCCGCCGACAACGCCTCCTACACCGCGACCGCGACCTTCAAAAACACCGGTGTCTGCGCGGCAGCGCCCGTCCCCACCCACGTGAGCACGCTCAAGTTCGCGCCCTCGACCCTCGTCTCGGCCCATTTCATCGCGGGTGAGCCGCAGCTGACGATGGAGCGCCACGAGGCCTACACGCCGGGGAACGCGGGCATCGACGACAACCGGATCTTCGTCGACTGGCCGCTGTCGAGCCGCGCGAACACCGGCCAGCTCAACCGCTCCCTCGACGGCGGCGACAGCTTCAGGCTCCTGCTGGACCTGACGTGCGCCTCGCGCAACCGCCCCAACTGCACCACCGGCGGCGGCGGCGACACCGAGGAGGACGTCAACCTCGCGAACGGCGACACGTTCTTCGCCGACCAGGAGGTGCTGGTGAACGAGGCCTTCGCCTCCTCGACCGACCACGGCGACTCCTTCCCGAGCGCGACGGCGGTCTCCAACGCGACGACGGCGACCGACCGCCAGTGGATCGCGGCGACCGACAACACGCAGCAGGCGATTACCTCGCTCGGCTCCCCGATCGAGGCCTTCTTCACGTTTCACGTCCCGCCGAACGCCTACATCCAGGCGGTCCCGGCCTCCACGCACCTGCCGGTGGCGCAGCCCGCGCCTCAGCTGACCAATACCGGGCAGACGGGCCAGCCGCGCGTCGACAACAACGCCTCGAGCAAGGGCCACGGCTGGATCTACTATCCGTACCGCGGCTACGTGCAGCAGGCGGGCACCTTCGTCGCCACCGCACCGAGCTCGAGCTACTTCGACCCGCGCGCCTGGCACCCCAACCTCGTCTCGCCGAACTCCTCGGACAGCTTCCCGTGGGTCGCCATCGACCGGCACGGCAACGCCTACCTGAGCTACGACAGCGGCGGAATCGTCTACTACGCGTACTCGCCGATCGACAACCCGCTCAACGATCCGACCGCGGGCGGGACCCCCGGCACCTACTGGTCGACTCCCGTCCGCGTCACTCCGGCCGCGGTGACGAGCGCGGTCTTCCCCGAGATCTTCGCGGGCGAGAACGGCCGGATCGCAGTGACGTGGGTCGGGACGACCGAGAGCGCGGGCGATCCGAACCTCGCGGGTGACGACGTCCACTGGAACATCTACGCCGCCGCGATCACGAACGCGGCGTCGGCCGCGCCGACCATCGACAGCGGCCTCGTTTCCCATCGCGTCGCCCACCATGGCAACATCTGCACGAAGGGGACGACCTGCCTCGGAACGCAGGACCGCTCGTTCCTCGACATGATCGACGTCAGCATGGACAACGAAGGCCGGATCGGCGTGCAGTTCGAGGACAACTACTCGACCGGCTTCCAGGACGCCGCTCCGGATCAGTCGCCGTTCCTCTACTTCGCGAAGCAGACGGTCGGGCCGAAGCTCACGAGCGGCACCGTCAACCTACCGCAGCGCCTCGATTCCGCGACCGACGCTCCGGGCGACGCCACCTGGCCGAACCGGGCCTACACGACGCCCGGGACGAACCTGCCCTCGCTCGACGAGACCGGCGCCTCGCTTGCCCGCGTCGGCTCGAACCTCGTCGGACACATCCCGCTCGCGACGGCGACCGTTGCGCAGATGCAGGCGGACATCGCCACGTTCAACTCGAAGTGCACGCCCGTTCCGGCGCCGGGCTGCGACGCGCAGCGGCTCCTGTACATCCTGCGCTTCAACACGGATAGCAAGGTGTACTTCATGGCGTTCCAGGTGCTTCCGAACGGGACGACCAAGCCCTTCGGCGGCCAGCTCGACACGACGAACGACGAGATCCTGAACGTCGGGAACCCGCAGGGTGTCGTCGGCGCCGCCTACCATGACGACGGCGCCGCCTTCCAAGTGACGGGAGGTCCGACTGGCGGCGAGATCACGCTGAGCGCGCCGCTCTCCAACTTCGGCTTGACCACGGGCTCGAAGCTCTGGAGCGTGACGGCGTTCGCGACTGCGGGCCCGACGGAGGGGAACGACATGCTCTCCTCGAACGTGCTGCGGACGGTGGACGCGACGCCGCCCTTCGACACTCAGCTCGCAGGCCCGACGGCGGTCGGCGTTCGCTCGTTCACCGTCGCTCGCAGCGGCCACGCCGTCGTCCTCCGCTGGCGCACGGCCTCGGAGGTCGGGAGCCTCGGCTTCGATCTCTACCGCGGCTCGCGTACGCACCGCGTCCGGTTGAACGGGCATCTGATCGCGAGTGGGAGCGGTGCCGGTCGCAGCTACGCCTGGCGTGCAGGCGCGGCGAAGAAGGGAACGCTCTACTGGCTGCAGGAGGTCCATCTCGACGGCTCGAGGGTCCTGCACGGGCCGGTGCGGGCAGGGTAGCCGCCTCACGCGCGGAGGCCGCTTAGGGGGTCTGTCCAGAAGGTGAACCAGGGCGCCTGACAGGCGTCACGCGCCTCGATGCGGCGTCCTCGGTCGCGCAGATATGCCTACATATCGGCGCTCCCTGCGGTCCTTGCCTCGAGGCGCGTGCCGCGTGTCATCCACCGTGGCCACTTTCCGGACGGGCCCTCAGGTCCGCTGTCGCCGCAGCGGCCTCGCCTCTCGTTCCTACCGCGCGACCAACTCCGTCAGCGCCTGCAGCAAGCGCAGCCCCGCCTCGCGCCGCTCGCCCGACGCCGACAGCGCTGCGGCGAGGCGCGCGATCGACGCAAGTTCGTCGTCTCCCTTCAGGACCGCCTGAGCCCGCCGCGCGTGCTGGAGCAGGTCGAGCGCGATCGCCGCCTGATCGGCGAAGAGCGAGAGTAGGTCGATCTCGGCGAGCGCGAATCCGGGCCTCTGCGGGCGGTCGAGCACCTCGAGCACGCCGACCGCCCGATCCTCGCGCAGGAGAGGGACGGCGATCAGCCCTTTCGGGACGTAGCCGGTGTCGACGGCGACGTCCTGCGCAAAACGCGGGTCGCCTCCGAGGTCCTCGACGACGAGGGGCTGCCTCGTCGCCAGCACCCAGCCGGCGATCCCGGTGCCGGACGGAATGCGCTTCCCCGGCAGCGATGACGCGCCCTCTCCCGAGACGGCGGCGAAGACGAGGTCGTCCGTCTCCTCGTCGTAGAGGAAGACGCTCGACGCCCTGGCGTGGAGGATCGCGCGGGCAACGTCGACGATCGACTGGAGCAGCGAACGATGCGTATCCTCGGTGGCTAGCGCGCCCGCCGCGGCCGCGGCGGCGAAGAGGGGATCGTCGGTCACGCTGCGCCGACGTTGTTGGAGAGCAGATAGAGCAGGCTCTTCAGCTCGAAGGGACGCAGGTCGGGGTGCTTCGAGAGGATCAATGCGGCGATGCCCGTCATGTGCGGCGTCGCGAAGCTGTTGCCGGTGCAGCGCATCTGGCCGCCCCCGAGCCACGCGACGTCCACGTCGACGCCCCGCGCGAAGAACTCGACCGGCGGCGAAGGGTTGTAGTAGAAGGTCAGCGGATCGGGTTCCTCGTGGCTGCCGACGGAGAGCACCGACGCGAACCGCCACGGATAGCTCTCGACCGGCATGTTGTGCGCCGAGGCGACGAGCAGGGTGCGCTGGAAGTACGCCGTGTCCGCGAGCTCGTGGAGGATGCGGCCGAACTCGGGCTTGGTCGTGGAAAGGCTCATGTTGATGAGGTCGAAGCGCTGCTCCAGCGCCCACCGCAGCCCTGCCAGGAACGCCGGGCCGCTACCGGTGAAGCCGCCGCCGAGAATCCGGACGCTCGTGAGGCTGCAGCCGGGCGCGATCGCGCGGATCACCCCGGCGCAGGCCGTGCCGTGGCCGCAGAGGTCTCCCTCGGCGTCCTCCTCGACTCGCACGGCGCCGTCGTCGTCGACGATCGCCGCCACGGCCCCCTCGATCTCGCCGACGAGCGGGTGCCCCTGCTCGATGCCGCTGTCGAGGACGCAGACCCGGACACCCTCGCCCGTCGCGGCGCCCCATGCCCACTCCCGATCGACCCGCTCCGGCCACCGGGGCTGCACCTCGATCCGCTCGAGCTCGTGGGCGCGAAGGCTCCAGGCCGGGAGCTCGGTCTCGTCCTCCACCGGCTGCGTGGAGTGGGCGAGAACCGCCGCACCGCCGCCGAACGCGCCGGCGAGACGGGCAAAGGGGCGTGCCCGCCCCGCGTGCCGCGGAATCTGCTGTGCTCGTCGCACCCACCGCTCCGGCGCGGGAGGGAGCGCGCGAAGGAGCTCGGTCAGGGTCTCCGGGTCGTAGGCGTTCATGCCGTACTCAGGACGTCGGAGCCGGGGGCGGATCTTCCCATGAGTGTTCCTCTGAGCTTCTCGAGGCAACGCGAGATCCTGCTGGCGATCGTGCCCGGGGCGAGCACGAGCTCCCTGGCGATCGTCTCGTAGCTCTCGTCGCGGCAGAAGAAGCGGTCGAGGATCTCACGGCAGTGCTCGGGAAGCGACTCCATCGCCTGCCAGACGGTGAGCGCGTCGTCCAGTCGCGCCAGCGAGTCGTCTCCGCCGGGCGGCGCGAGCTCCTCGTCCGTCGGCTCCTCCCGCGCGGCTCGGAGACGGTCGACGCAGAGGCGGCGGGTCACCTGGGCGATCCAGGGGCGGAGAGCAGAGTCGTCCCGGAGCATGTCGAGGTGCTCGTACACTCGGGTGAAGACCTCCTGGAAGATGTCCTGTGCATCGTGCTCGCCGAGACGGAAGCTCTGGGTCGCGATCGCGAAGACGTAGCGTGCGAAGCGGTCGACGAGCGCGCGCCAGGCCACCTCGTCGCCCGCCCGGCAGCGCACGACGAGCTGCGCGTCCGACAGCGCTACCGGGTCCACGCCCTGCTAGCCGTCCGTCGCGCACGAAGAGCGAGGCCGCGGCCCCCAGGTCGCCGCGGCCTCGCTCCCGCGCCCGATGCTCCTACGACGGAACGACCTTGGGCGGAACGGTCTTCGGCACCAGCCGGTGGCCCTCGACGTCGGCCTCCTCGTCTGCGGTGCCCTCCTCGCCGGCGGCCAGGACGTGCTTGCCCGGAGGCATGTTCTTGTGGGCGATGACGTCCGGTGGCGTCCGCTCGCGCTCGTCCTGCGGGTTCTGCGGGTCGCTCTCCTCCACGGTGTCCTCCCTTTCCGTAGGCCTTTCGCACTAGACGTGCCGCGCGGGAGGAATCTTCCCTCGCCGCGCGCCAGTTCACAAGTGCGGGTTGCGACGGGTCTCCCGCCCTGTGAGAAGCTCGGCCCGTGAACCGGCTGACGGAGCGCCTGGGCGAGTCTCTCGGCGCTCTCCGCGCCGTGTTCCGGAACCCGGACCTTCGACGGCTCGAGCTCGCCTGGGCCGCGTCGAGCATCGGTGCGTGGGCCTACGGCGTCGCCGTTGCCGTGTACGCATTCCACCACGGCGGCGCGACGGCGGTGGGCGCGGTCGCCGCCATCCGCATGGTGCTGACGGCCCTCGCCGCGCCTTTCCTCGCGGTGCTCGCCGATCGCCGCAGCCGCAAGGCCGTGATGATCGTCTGCGACCTCGTTCGCGTCGCAGTGCTCGCCGGGGCCGCGGTCGCTGTCTTCGCGTCGGCGCCGAGCCTCGTCGTCTACGCGCTCGCGATCGTCGTATCCGTCGCGTCGGTCGCTTTCCGCCCGGCGCAGGCGGCCCTCTTGCCGGCGCTCGCCGACGAGCCGGAAGAGTTGACGGCGGCCAACGTCACCGCGAGCACGATCGAGAGCGTGGGCATCTTCGTCGGGCCTGCCCTCGGCGGCCTCCTGCTTGCCGTCTCGAGCACCGGCGTCGTCCTCGCCGTGACGGCGGCCGGCTTCCTGTGGTCGGGCATCCTGACCTTCAGGATTGGCCGAAGCCAGGCGCCTCCGGATCGGGAAGCAGGCAAGAGGGGCGTGGCCCGAGACGTCCTGGGCGGCTTCGAGGCGGTGGCGCGCGACTCTCGAACGCGCCTGATCGTCGGCCTCGTGGCCGCGCAGACGCTCGTCAGCGGCGCGCTCAACGTCCTGATCGTCGTCATCGCCCTCGGCCTCGTCGACCTGGGCAGCGCCGGCGTCGGCCTGCTCAACTCGGCGATCGGGGTGGGGGGGCTGCTGGGGGCGCTCGCGCTGCTCGGGCAGGCGCGCCGGCTGGCCTGGAGGCTGGCTCTCGGGATCGTGCTCTGGGGGGCGCCGCTGGTGCTGGTCGGCATCTGGCCAAACCGCGCTCTCGCCTTCGTGCTGCTCGCGATCGTCGGGGTCGGCAACAGCCTCGTCGACGTGAGCGCTCTCACGCTGCTCCAGCGGGCGGTCCCGAACGAGGTCCTCGCGCGGGTGTTCGGAGTCCTCGAGAGTCTCGCCCTCGGCGCGATCGCACTTGGCGCAGCTGCCGTCCCGCTGCTGATCCGCTGGCTGGGCGTTCGCGCGACGCTGATCGCGACCGGCGCGTTCCTGCCGATCCTCGCGGCGCTCTTCTGGCGGCAGATCCTCGCGCTCGACCGCGAGGCGCCCGAGTTGCGGCGGGAGCTCGACCTGCTGCGGGGGGTGGCGCTCTTCGCGCCGCTGCCCGAGCTCGCGCTGGAGAGCCTGATCGCGCAGCTCGTCCCGCTCCGCTTCGACGTCGGAGCCGCGGTTGTGCGGCAGGGCGAGCCGGGCGACCGGTTCTACGTCGTGGAGGAGGGCGAGCTCGAGGTGAGAACGCCGGTCGGGCGGCTGCGAACGCTCGGGCCGGGGGATCACTTCGGGGAGATCGCGCTGCTGCGAGACGTTCCGCGCACGGCCACCGTCACCGCAGCGACCCCGGTGAGGGTGCTGGCGCTCGACCGGGAGGCCTTCGTCGGCGTCGTCACCGGCCACCCGGAGAGCGCGGCGGCCGCAGACGCCGTCGTCGCGACGCGACTGGGTTCACTTCGCCCCACCGTCACGTCAGTCTGATCGGCCGCGACGGCTCGTCCAGAAGAAGCGGCCCGAGCGGCGGTCGCCCCGCCCGCTCAGGCCGCGAATTGCTCTCCCGTGTCTAGTGGTTGATGGTGACGGTCGCCCAGGCGTGCCCGGCGATGGCGCTGTTGACGCCGTTCGAGAAGTGAACCGAGAAGCTCTCGTCGTGCCGGTCGTGATGCGCGTCAGGAGTGACCGCGACGCTGAACGAGCGGCGAGCCTCACCGTTTCCGAACGACAGCGTCCCGCTCGAGGCGACGTAGTCCTCGCCCGCCCGTGCCGAGCCGTCGACCGTCGAGTAGCCGACGCTGGCAGTGCCGTCGCTCAGCTGATCGAGCGAGACGGTGAAGGTCACGGAGGCCGTCCCGCCGTGCGGCTCGCGCACGGACACGTCCGTCGGGCTCGCCGAGGCGTTGCAGTGCGGGTTTGGTGCGTGGCCGCAGTGGCCGTGGTACTGATCGAGGCTCGGGCTCTTCCGCACGAGCCGCGGCTGAGAGGGCTTCTCCACTCGCTTGACCACCTTGACCGCGTTGTGCGCGCTCGAGGCCGCGAAGCTGAAGCCGCCGAACGCGGCGGAAAGGCCGAGTCCAACCACGCCGAGTGCCACCGCGATCGACAGTCGCGTTCCAGCCCTCAGCCAGCGCGAAGGCGCACGAACGTCCTCGGCCGTCGCCCGCACGGCGGCCTCAGTCGGCTCCGGACGGCTCGCCCGAAGGTCGGCATCGATCTTCGAGGATTTGTCCTTCCGCTTCCAGAATCCGCTCATCTATCCACCCTCCCCTTCACCGCATGGTGTGGCAGGAGATCTTGTCACAGATCCAGCCCTCGTCGAAGCCGATCGGCTGCTCTCGACACCGACCGGCCCGATGCTCCTCTTCGAACAGGCGGCGCAGCGACTCGGTGCGTTGACTATCGAGCAGCCTCCTTCCCGCTGCGGTGGCGGTAGGTCGCGACGCTCGAGCTGCGTGGATTGAGCCTCGCCGCCTCGGCGAACGCGTGGCGTCGAGACACGCCGCGGCTGACGACGGCGAGATCGAGCCAGATGCTCCAGTCCTCCCGATCTCTCGCGAGTGCTCGGAGGAAGCTCCTCCGGGCTTCCACCCGCCGGTGCCGGGCGCTCTGGGCCTCACCGAGGAGTTGCCAGGCCCGCGCGGACCAGGGAGCCCACCCGATCGCGCGTCGAGCATCGGCAGCCGACACGAGCCAATCCGTGGCGGCGGCGGCATCTTCGCTTCCCGCGATCGCTCGGTTCCCCTGCAGGCCCACGAAGGCGATGGCGGCCAGCGCCACTGCGCCCGCAAGGGCCGCGAGCCGCACCCGCACCCCCACCCCTGATCGCCGCTCGTCGCTTGCGCCGGCAAGCAGGGCGACTGCGCAGAAGAGCGCGGTGATCGTCACGGCGGGCATCTCCCAGTCCCAGTCGACCGCGGCGTGAGCGAGGAACGCGACGTATGCGCCCAGCGCGACGGCGCCGAGGCGGCGGCGCCTGGCTCCCAAGGCGGCGCCGAGCGGGAGCAGGAGACCCGTGAGGAGCAGCGCGAGCCCGACCGGGCCCGTCTCGGCCAACGTCTCCAGGTAGAGGTTGTGAGCGTCCCGGACCGTCGCCTCGAAGGGCCGGAGCTGGTTCCAGTAGCGCTCCGAGCTGCCGGAGCCGGACCCGAGCAACGGGTGCAGGCGGTACTCCCGCCACGCCACGCGCCATTGCGGCACGCGGCCGCTGCTGGAGAGCGAGAAGAGTCGCCGGTTCAGGTCGGAACCGGTTCGTCCCTGCCCCACGAAGCTGCCGTAGGCGTGCCGCGCGATCGTCACGGGCGACCCGTAGTCCACGAAGACGGCCGAGACGACCCCTGCGGCCGCGACGACGAGCGCCGTGGCGAACACGCGCCGCGCGAGGATCGGAATCCGCACGTGAATCGAGAGCGCGAGCACGGAGGCTGCGCTCGCGGTGGCCAGGAGGAGCAGCTCGAGCGCGTACCGGTGGCCGGCGTGCGACGCGGCCGACAGCTGCGTCCCCTGGCGGGTGAGAGCGCCGGAGCGCGAGCCGAGCGCCACCGCGAGGACGATCCAGGGAGCCACCGCGAGGATGACGGCGACGAGCTGAAGGCGGCTGCGATCCGCGGCGACGGCCACGAGGAGTCCGATCGCGAGGGCGACCCAGGCGCCGCGGCTGAACGTGAAGTAGAGCGTCGCCACGAGGATCACCGCCGAGGCACCGGCCAGAGCCCGCACTGCCCGGCCTCGGGCGCGCGCGGCGAAACCGAGTGCGAGGAGCGTGCCGAGGGCGGCGAAGATCCCGACCGCGTTCCAGTAGCCGAGCGGCTGCGCCAGGCGGTACCCCGCGAAGTCGTCGATGCTGCCGAGCCGCTCCGGGAAGAGCCGTGTCGCGAGGCCGTACGAGCTGACGAGCGTGACGGCGAGCCAGGCACCGCCGATCAGCGACCGGTAGGTGCCGCGCCGGACGACGAGGACGGCGGCGAGCGTGCCCCCCGCATAGACCAGGGCAAGCTGAGCCTCGAGCATCGGCTTCGTCAGAGAGGATCCCCAGACCGCCGAGACGAGGTTCCAGCACACGAGTGCGAGGAGAGCGGCCGGCACAGCGATCTCCAGGGGGCCGAGCCGCATCTCCGAGCTCAGGAGGACGGCAAAGGCGCAGATCCAGAAGAGGGCGAGCGCGCTCCACGACCATGCCGTCGGCCAGTAGCCGCCGTTGCTCGCGCCGAGCGCGAAGGGAAACGCGAATCCGAGGATCGCCGCCGGCCCGTGCAGCCGGGCCGCCACGGCAGTTCCGCTCCAAAAGCCGAGGCCGTCACCCGCGGCGGTGCGCGGGTCCCCGAGACTGTCTTCCCGGAGCGCCATCAGCAAGCGGCGCGCTCGGGAGCCCCGCGGATGCGGTCGACAGCTTCGGCGATCTGGATGATCTCCTCGGGGGCGATCGGACCGGGCGCGCCTGCACGCACCGCCGCGTGGAAGGCGCCGATGAGCTCGCGGAGGCCGGGGTAGGCGAACTCCGCGCGCAGGGATCGACGGACGAGATTCACGCCGGCGGCGATGAGGAGCCTCTCGCCGTAGGCAAACGGCTGCACCACCTTCGTGCTCCTCGAGGGGGCTCCTCGCTCGACGATCGAGAACCCATGGAAGAGATCGACATGGGCGGTGGCCTCGCCCCCGACGATGGTGAGTACGTTCCGCGTCGGCCTTCCGCGCAGGCTGATGCGGATGCGGAGGAGCACGCCCTCGCGCTCGCCGGCGAGGTCCAAATCGTCGTCGGTCCTCGTCACCACCTGCCACTCGACCTCCGCGATGCCCTCGCCGAGGGCGGCGCGGAAGAGCGACAGCGGGTGCGGCAGGATCTCGTAGAGAAGGACGCGCCGATCCGCGGCCACGCGACCGGCGCCTCCCGCGGAGCTCGTCACGAATGAGAGCTCCACGAGGTCCCCCAGGCGGTCGAGCCGCTCGTTCAGGCCCCGGAACCCTCGCTGGAAGGGGAACTGATGGACAGGGTTCAGCAGCATGTCGCGTGCCGCGGCCAGCCGAACCAGCTTCCCCGCCTCGGCGGCCGTCTGCCCGAGGGGCTTCTCCACGAGAGCGTGCTGCCCGTGCTCCAACACAGACGTGACGATCGAGAGGTGACTGGCGGGGGGCGCGCAGACGTGGACCGCGTCCAGGTCGCACGCCGCGAGGCAGGCCCCGACTTCGGGGAACTGGCGCGCACGTGGGTGTCGCGCCTGGAGAGCACGTCGCGCTCGCTCGTCGGGATCGACGATCGCCGTCACCTCGCTGCCGCACGCGACCAAGTAATGGGCGTGCCAGCGGCCCATGAGCCCCGCCCCTACCACCGCCGTCTGCAGTTTCGTCGGTCCGGGCATCTACCTGATTATCGGCCGACACTCGCGGCGGAGGGGCTGCCGGCAGACCGCAGCGCGACCCGAGCCTCGGCGGGTCACGTTCTCAGATGCACTCTGGGAGAACCCCCTCTCCGCTGCGGCCTGACGCCCTGCCGCGGCCAAGGCCAACCCGATCGGGTCGGGAGCGCATGCTTGGGCGTTCAGCCGAGCTCGATCACGCTCCGAATCCCGTCCTGCGACTCCATCAGCTCGAAGCCGCGGTTGACCTCGTCGAGGCTGAGCTTGCGGGAGACGAACGGCTCGACGTCGATCTCCCCGCGCAGAGCGAGATCGACGAGCGCCGGCACCTGGTCGCGGCCCTTCACGCCCCCGAAAGACGACCCGCAGACGCGCCGGCCGGTGATCAGGTAGCGCGGCACGATGTCGAGCGTCTCACCCTTCCCGGCCACGCCTGCGATCGTGCACAGGCCCCACCCCATGCGGGCGGACTCGACCGCCTGCGCCATCACCCGTACGTTCCCGGTCGCCTCGAAGGTGTAGTCGGCACCGAATCCTCCCGTGAGCTCGAGGATCTGCTCCACGACGGCCGGACTGCCGAGGAGCGTGTCGGTGGCGCCCTGGCCGCAGGCCAGTTCGAGCCGCTCCGCCGAAAGGTCGACGCAGAGGATCCGCTCGGCGCCGCGAAGCCGGCAACCGGCGACCGCCCCGAGCCCGACCATCCCGGCGCCGAAGACGGCGCAGGTGGATCCTGCCTCCACCTGCGCTGTGTTCATCGCGGCTCCCAGGCCCGTCGAGAGCCCGCACGCGAAGAGGCACGCGTGCTCGAAGGGAGCGTCCCTGCTCACCTTTGCGAGCGCAATCTCGGGCATCACCGTGTACTCGGCGAAGGTCGAGGTGCCCATGAAGTGACGGATCGGCTCGCCGTCGCGCGCCAGCCGCGTCGTCCCGTCCGGGAGGTGGCCGCGGTTCTGCTGCTCGCGGATCGAGAGGCACAGGTTCGTCCGCGGACTCAGGCAGTGGATGCATTCGCGGCACTGGGGCGAGAAGAGCGTCACGACGTGGTCGCCCGGCTCGAGCGAGACGACGCCGTCGCCGATGCGCTCGACGACCCCGGCCCCCTCGTGCCCGAGGACGGTCGGCGCGTAGCCGGAAGGGTCTGCCCCCGAGGCGGTGTAGAGGTCTGTGTGGCAGACCCCGCAAGCCGCGAGCCGCACGAGTACCTCGCCCGCGCTCGGCTCCGCCAGGTCGACCTCCTGCACGACGAGCGGCCGGCCGAACTCCTCGAGTACCGCGGCGCGGATCTTCACGACGCGCAACCTAGTTCATCGAGGCGTCCCGCTTGGTCGCAGAGAAGGATCGCCCGGGCTTCGAGCCGGCGGCTCCCCGCTGGCACGCTCGCTTCGCGCTCGAGGCGAGACGGGCCCCTGCACTTCGCATCACGGCTGCCTAAAGGCGCGACTGTGGGGTCACCGAGGCTTTTCGCTTCTTCAGGACTTCCCCCGGCCGGTGTCCAGGTGACAGGAGGGAACGTCATGGAGGTAGCCTCACACGACGAGGCGGTGCGGGCCGCGAAGGATCAGTCTCTGTTCCGTGAAGTCAACGAGCGCCTGCGGGATCTGAACGTGGCATTCGAGACGGCCACTCGTCAACCGAGGTTCATCTGCGAGTGCGCGAACGAGGACTGCTTGAACTCGCCCAGTACATCCCGATCACGCTTGACCACTACGAGCGCGTGTGCCGGGTTCTGACTCACTTCCTGGTCGCCCCGCACCCCCATCACGTCTTCACGGACGTGGAGCGGGTGACCGAAGAGCACGACGCCTATTTCATCGGGGAGAAGTTCGGCCGCGCCGGGATCGAGGCGGTCAAGCTCAACCCGCGCGCCGGAAGAAACGCCTAGCCCCTCAGCGCTTCGACGAGTGTTGGGGGCCGCCGGCAGGTTTTCGGCGGCGCCTCAGCCCGCTCTACCGCCGCTATACCAGGCCTAGAGAGCCTCGCTCGATCCTGTCGATGCGACTCGACTCGACAAGGAGGCTCGAGATGGGAAAGAAAACACTCGTCACGGCTGCGGCGGTGCTGGCCGCGGCCGCGACCACTTCGATGGCCCTGGCCGCGCTCCCCAAGAAGGGGGGCCTCTATACGGCGACGATCACCGGCAACACGCAGACGCTCGTCTCCTGGATCAAGCTTCAGGTCAGGCCCGACGGGAAGTCGGCGAAGGTGACCTGGAGCTGCAATAACGCACCACCACCGACGACGTTGACGTTCAAGCTCAACTCCGACGGCACCTTCAAGGGGGTCTCGAACCCGAGCGGGCACCTGCTGATCTGGTACATCCAGGGCCGGTTCGCATCGGCCACGGAAGCCAGGGTCTACCTCTCGCTGAACTTGGCGTGCGGCGGCAAGGGCATCCACACGACCCTGATGTTGAAGCACTAAAGCGAGAGCCCCGCCCCCACGAGCGTGCGAGCTGCGTTCGTGGGGGCTGCCGGTTCTCTCGAGGCGGAGAGTTCCGGCGCGCGCTGCACCGGTAGACCGCAGGCAGGCTACGCCCGAGGAGGCCCCGCAACGCGCGCGCCCTACGCGCCGCTCTGCGCGCGGCTACCGCAATCGGCTGACGAAGCCCAGCCTACGCGTCCAGCCGCGCGTCCTCGAGGTCGAGGTCTCGGGTCACGCGGTGCATGACGTCGTCGCTGATCCGGCCTTCTCGCCGCATTCCGATGACGGCGCCCCGCTCGGCTTCGAGGAGCTCGCGGCGCAGCCGCTGGTAGGCGAGCGAGCGTTCCTCGATCGCCCCGTCGTCCTCCGCCGAGAAGCGGGCGGCAAACCGATCCCTGCGGAAGCCGATCTGGCCTCGCACACGCTCTGCCGTTTCCGCATTGACCCATTCCTCCTCGACGAGCTCGTCGAGCCGACCCAGAGCGGCCTCGGCGGCGTGGATCCGGGCCTTCGCCTCCTCCTTCGCGTCGAGGCCGTCGTCCTCGACCCCGAGCACACCGATCACGAACGGCAGGGTGAGACCCTGGAGCACGAGCGTGGCGACGATCACGGCGAACGCGAGGTAGATGATCAGCGGACGATCGGGGAAAGCTCCGCCTGCGTGCGTGGTCAGCGGCAGCGCGAGTGCGGCGGCAAGCGACACGCCCCCGCGCATCCCCATCCAGGAGACGACGGCCGGCCGTTGCCAGGGCGGCGCCGGGTCCCGATCGACAGAGCCGCGCCGCCAGAGCCAGGGGCCGTATGTGAACGGAAAGATCCAGACGATCCGGAGCACGATCACGGCTGCGGCGACGAGAAGGGCGTCCCGCACGAGTTCGATCCCCGACCGATTCGAGAGCGAGTCGAGGATGTGGTGCAGCTGCAGCCCGACGAGCCCGAACAGGAGCGCGTTGACGACGAAGGTGAGGATCTGCCACATCGCCGCTCCGTCGAGGCGGGTCTGGACGCTCGTCAGCTCCGGCGTGCGCCATCCCATATAGACGCCGGCGGTGACGACCGCCAGCACGCCCGAAACTCCGATCGCCGCGGCCGGCAGGTATGCGAAGTAGCCGGTGAGTAGCGCGATCGTGACCTCGACCGGCGGGTTGTCGAGCCGGCGGCGAACGGCGGCGATCAGGAACCCGACGAAGATCCCGACGGCGACGCCTCCTGCCGCTGTGCCGAAGAACCGCAGCCCTGCGTCCCAGATCGAGAAGCTGCCGGAGACGACCGCGACGACCGCAACCCGGTAGGCGACGAGCGCCGTCCCGTCGTTCAGCAGACTCTCCCCCTCCACGATCGTGACGACCCGTCGCGGCACCCCCAGGCGGCGGGCGATCGCCGAAGCCGCGAGCGGATCCGTCGGCGACACGATCGCCCCGAGGACGAAGGCCGGGCCCCAACCGACGTGCGGGACGAACGCGTGGGCCACGGCCGCGACGCCGGCTGTCGTGGCGACGACGAGCCCGACGGCGAGCACGGAGATCGGCCCCACATTCTCTCTGAGGTCCCGGAGCGAGGTGTAGAAAGCGGCGGAGTAGAGGAGAGGCGGCAGGATCGCCACGAGCACGAGGTCCGGCGGCAGCGCGATCGTTGGGATCCCCGGCATGAACCCGAGCGCGAGCCCACCGAGAACGAGCAGGATCGGGTACGGCGTCCGCAGGATCGGCGAGAGGACGAGGAGCGCCGTGATCGCGATCAGCAGCGCAAGGAGAACGAGGTCCGCGTGGGCGCCGAACGTCACCTGCCGACGATACGCATCGCGTGACTGCGTCCGCGCATGACTCTGCATCGCCGTCGTAGATGTCGGGTACATGGTCAGCCGGGGCTTGGGAAGGCCGGAAGCCGCCACCCATTTTGGGCCGATCCGGACGATCTACCCAAGCGGTCGGCGCACGGAGGGGGCGGGAGGCGAGGGTCGGACGATCCGCCTCCCCCGTTGCCTCTCCTCCCGGCCGGCCAGGCTAGCTCGAGGAGTCCTAACCCGGATCGTGCAGTAACAGGCTCAGCTCGGCGCTCGCGTGATCGGTGATGTCCGCCTGAGCAGGGAGGATTGGGTTATCGAAGCCTTGTCCCCCTGCTCAGGAGGATCACCGTGCGGGTGAAGCGTTCGGAGCTGG
>JBBRYP010000036.1:0-41044 GCA_038237515.1 Gaiellales bacterium | reverse complement strand
CTTCCTCGGCTCGCCCTACTCCTTGCCGAGCAGAGCGAACGCGACTCAGCGTCCGCTCGTGAGAGCACGCCGCGCGCTCAACTGGTCCGGGCAGCGCCGCCACAAGGACGCACCACCAGGTTGTTGAACGATCCGGGCTAGGCAACCCGGGAAACCGCCGGACAGCGGTGCCTTCGGCTCAGCGGAGCGGCGCAGGAGTCGAACCTACCCAGCGGTGGGTTGCACGACCTCACCCGTTTTGAAGACGATGCGGGGTCACTCGGGAAGAGCCGCGCGTGCGGGCATGTGCCCCTCGATGGAGCCTCTGCGCGATCGGCGCGTGACTGTCCGGCCGGATAAGCCAGCCCGGCGTGGGGTGCAGGAGCCGGACTTCGAGACGTGGAGTCCTGGGCGGCTTGTGGGGGATTCCGTTTGGGCTGCCGCGGTGGGTGGCGATGGTTGCGGTTTCGCGGCCGGCTGACCCGGACTGAGTCATCGTGCTGCTCGTTCCCTTTAGCGTCCCGTGTCGGCAAACCCGCACCAAGCGAGCGATCGCGGTGCGGGCGTGGCGCTCCAGCGGCCTCACAGGACCGAGGAAGCGTTTTTCCGTCCGAGGTGTCCTCTGCCGTCCTCTGAACGGGACACCGGGGGGCGGTGCGGCCGCCCCCCGGCCGCGCCGCCCAGCAATCCTCAGCCGGCCGTGATCGACCCGAAGAGACCGTGGGTCTCGTCGTCGGGGCCGGCCGTGAAGAACAGCGTGGTGCTCGGCCCGGCCGCCGCGTCGTTGCCGAACTGGAGCGCCCAGAGCCCGTCGATCGTGAGCGGTCGCCCGTTCGCGTTCTTGAGTGCGCCCGCGAAGACCCAGCTCCCGTTCGCCTGCTCCTGGTACGCGTTGATCTTGCCGTTGCCGAAGTTGCCGACCAGCAGATCGCCGCTGAACTTGCCGAAGTGCCCCGGCGGCGCCGACGCGAGACCCCACGGGGCGTTCAGCTTCCCGCCCGTCGCGACGCGGGCGAGCAGCGTCCCGCCGGTATCGAAGACGTCGACGACGCCGAGTCCGGGACCGGAGACCTCGTCCTTCGCGTCCTCGTCCTGCTGGGCGTAGGCGACGAAGATCCGCGAGCCGATCGCCTGGACGTTGAAGGGCGCGAGGTGGCGTGGCAGCTTCGGGTCGACGAAGCCGCCCGCGGCCGTGACCGGCTTCCAGGTCCCGTCGAACACGTCGATGCGACCGTTGTGGAAGTCGGCTGCGTAGAGCAACGGTCCTCGCGCGGTCTGCGCGATCGCAAGGCCCTTGTAGATCGCCCCAGCCGCCGAGCTGTCGACTCCGACCTCGCTCTGCGTCGAGGTCGGAGGCGGCGGAACGCTGGGATTCCAGCCGCGGATCGTGCCGGCCTCGGTCGCGAAGATGAAACGGGCCGGCCCCGAGGCGTGGCCGGCCTGGACGACGAAGCTTGACGTCGGGTTGAAGACGTCGCCGGTCGGGCCGCCCTCGACGGTGACCTCGAGCGGCACCTTCACGCCGGCGCCGCTGTAGAGCGTCGAAAGGTCGGTCGCGTTGTCGACGACCCACCACGGCGTCGTCGGTCCGGCCGTCAGCCCCCAGGCGTTGACGAGGCTCGGGTCGGTCGTGGGTGCGACGTTCGGCTGATCGGAGACGAGCGGCGTCACGGTGTACGCGCCGCCGGCACCGAGCGAGCTTCCTGCGAAGAGCGCCACTGCGGCGACGAGCGTCACTGCGGCGGCGAGCCACCTAAGCGTGCGAACCCTCATGAATCCCCCTTTCTCCGTACTTCCTTGGCCGTACCTACTCGTCTCGTCAACAACCGGATTGCGCGCGCCCCGAACTCGCTCCAACGCCGCCGGCGGATCTCCGAGCAAACGACTCGGATCAGGCCTCAGCGCGAGGCATCCTCGGCGAGCGGGACCTACCTCAACACGCAGCCGGCATCGGCCACGCCGCTCGAAGTCGGGATCTGCACGTCGAGACCCCTCGTGGAGGTGATTCTTGAGCGAGGAGGTAGAGACGGAGCCAGCGGCGCCGTGACACACGCGAGCGCAACGCGGGGTAGTTGCATTTCATCGCGGGCGGATTTATGGTCGCACTGATTTATTGGGACAACGCTGTCTCATCCACTGAGACAGGTTTTATGCGCCAGCTGACCCGCATCCTCGATCTCCTGGAGCACCTGGCTGCGAACGGCGACATGTCGCTCGCGGATCTCTCGGTCGCGCTCGAGCTACCGCGCGCCTCCACTCACCGGCTCCTCGTCTCGCTCGAGGAGCGCACGTACGTGGAGCACGACGGGGAGAGCCGCAAGTACCGGTTAGGACCGGCGGTACGGCATCTGGCCGCGCGACGCACCGAGGCAGCCATTGTGCGGATCGCGGCAGGCGCGCTCTCGCAGCTGCGCGCGATGACGGGGGAGACGGTCAACCTCGCCGTCGTCAGCGGCTCACGTCTCGTCTACGCAGCCACGCTCGACGGCATCCACCAACCGCGGATGTCGGCCGACGTCGGTCACGAGGTTGAGCCGCACGCGACGGCGCTCGGAAAGGCCATTCTTTCGCGGCTCTCCGCAGAGGCGCGGGAGGCGTTCCTACCGAAGGAGCCCTACCCTGCGTACACGCCGGCCACGATCACGACGGCCGAAGCGCTCGACGCGGAGCTCGAAGCCTGCGCCGCGAGGGGCTACGCGATCGAGGTCGAGGAGAGCACTCTCGGAGCTGCATGCATTGCGGCCCCGATCGAGGGCATTGACGGGCTTCCGGTAGGCGGGCTCTCGATCAGCGGTGTGCCCGCCCGAATACCCGATTCGTCGTACGCCGACCTCGCCCAGGAGCTTCTCTCCAGATGCGCGGCCATCGCCGCGCAACTCGGGGCGCCGATCGCGGCGATGGCGACATGACGGGACGTACCTTCGAGGCCTCGCTGGCACACAACACGCGTGCGAAGGCGACACTCGCCCGCGGCGTTGCGACGGCCTTCCGCGCCTCGCAGCTCCCGATCCCGATCTGCTTCGACCGCGGCGCTGGCTCACGAATCCGGGATGTCGACAGGAACGACTATGTCGACTACGCACTCGCGTTCGGGCCTCTTCTCCTGGGCCACTCGCCCCGAGCCGTCCTCGAGGCAGTGAAGAAGCAGCTCGACCGCGGCCTCGGCTACGGCGCCTCCCATCGTCTCGAGGCCGACCTCAGCGAGGCTGTGTGCCGCACCGTCCCGTCCGCGGAACTCGCGGTCTTCTCGAGCACCGGCAGCGAGGCAGTTCACGCCGCGATCCGGATCGCGCGGGCGGCCACCGGCCGCAACCGCGTGGTCAAGTTCCTCGGTCATTACGACGGCTGGTACGACCCGGTGCACGTCGGTGTGCCTCCGCAAGTCGATCCTGGGCCTGGCACAGCTGGACAGGATCCGGGCGCGTCGGCATCCCTGACTGTCGTTCCCTGGAACGATATCGATGCGCTTGCCGGGACGGTCGGGAACGACGTTGCAGCGGTGATCATGGAGCCGCTCAACGTCAACGGCGGCTGTATCGCACCGGCACCCGGCTACCTCGATGCTGCTGCACGACTCGTGCGGCAGGCTGGCGCTGTGCTCATCTTTGACGAGGTCATCACCGGCTATCGGCTCGGTCTGGGTGGCGCGCAGGAACGCTACGGGGTCACGCCTGACCTGACTGTCCTCGGAAAGGCTCTGGGCGCGGGCTTCGTGATCAGCGCTGTCTGCGGTCGCGCCGACGTGATGGATGTGATCGCGAGCGGGACGATGGCGCACGTCGGCACGTTCAACGCCAACCCCGTTTGCGCCGCCGCCGCGCTCGCCGCAATTACCTACCTCGAGCGGGAGCGGGACACCGTATACCCGCGTCTCGCTGCGCAGGCCGCCACCATCGCCGCCGCTCTGCAATCGGCGGGGGCCGCCTCGGGTGTGCCGCTCTGTGCGAACCATGAGGTGGGCGTGCTGTGCGCATTCGTAAGCGAGTCTCCGACGGACTCCTATGTCGAGACGCTCGTCGCGGACGGCGCAGGCTATCGACGGTTCGCTGGGTACCTGCTGCGCAATGGCGTGCACGTCATTCCCCGAGGCCTGTTCTACGTGTCCACAGAGCATTCGGACACCGATATCGAGGAGACATGCGCGGCGATCGTGGCGGCTGCCGCTGATTACGCCAGCGAGCACGTCAGATGACGTCGGAAATCGTGATTGAGGCGGACAACATCTACAAGGACTACGGCCATGTCCAGGCGCTCCGCGGCGCAAGCCTGCAAGTGCACAGGGGGGAAATCGTCGCGCTCGTCGGCGACAACGGCGCCGGCAAGTCGACGTTGATGAAAGCGATGTGCGGCGCGCTGCAGCCGGACAGCGGCGAAGTCCGCATTCTCGGCCGCCGTGTCGAACTGTCTTCTGCCCGTGTCGCGCACGACCTCGGCATCCAGACCGTCTACCAGGACCTCGCGCTCGCTCCAGACCTCAGCGTTCCCGACAACATCTTCCTCGGTGTCGAGGTGCTGCGCCCCGGCCTCCTGGCCAAGCTCGGCGTCCTCTCGCGACGCACGATGGCATCCGAAGCCAACGCTGCGCTGCGTTCTCTCGGCATCGACCTGCCGTCGGTGAACATCCCAATCGAAAGTCTCTCCGGCGGTCAGCGGCAAGCTGTGGCGATCGCCCGAGCGGTTCGCTGGGCAGGGCAGGCCATCCTCATGGACGAGCCGACGGCCGCGCTCGGCACGCGTCAGACCGAGATCGTCGTCGAGACGATCAACACCATTGCCGGACGAGGTCTCGGCGTGCTGCTCATATCCCACGACATGCCCCGCATGCTGCAGCTGGCACACCGCATCGTCGTGTTGCGGCACGGCCGCGTTGTCGCCGACTACCGGGCGGCCGACGCCACGATCCCGCTCGTCGTCTCGGCGATGCTCGGCGCAAGGGACGTGAGCGATGCCGCCTGAGCCCGCAGCCGCGACGCCCGTGCATCACGATCACCGTCTCGACCACGTCCCCCAGCGTGCCCGGCTCTCCCTCACACGCCACCCGGCGTTGTGGGTCGCAGGGGTCGACGTCCTCCTCGTGCTCGCCTTCGGGTTCGCGTCGAGCAACCACGTTTTCTTCAACGGCTCGAACTTCACGAACATGGCGCTCGACGCCGCCCAGGTGGTCCTGCTGGCGGCCGGCAGCGCGATGCTGCTCGGTGCGGGCGAACTCGACATCTCGCTCGGCGCCAACGTCATCCTCTCGTCGGTGGTCGGCGGACGCGTCATGGTCGACGTCGGAGGCGTCGACCACGAAACCTTGAGCACCTATCAGCATCTTGGCAGGGGCATCGCCGTGGGAGTCGTTGCGGCGATTGTCGCCGGTGGGCTCTTCGGCCTCGTCAACGGCCTCATCGTCACCAGGCTGCGCGTCAACTCGTTCATCACCACGCTCGGCACGCTCGGCATCGGCGCGGGGCTGAGCCTTGTCGTCACCGGAGGTTCGAACGTCGAGGGCATCCCCTTCTCGTTGCAGGGCAAGTTCGGTATCCGTAACCTTTCGGGGGTGCCGCTGCCGATGGTGGTGAGCGCCGCGATCGTTCTCGTCATCTGGCTCGTTCTCGTGTTCACGCGGTTCGGTCTGCACACCGTCGCGATCGG
This sequence comes from Gaiellales bacterium, assembly GCA_038237515.1. Taxonomy (GTDB): domain Bacteria; phylum Actinomycetota; class Thermoleophilia; order Gaiellales; family Gaiellaceae; genus JBBQDZ01. The sequence goes on along the minus strand of JBBRYP010000036.1, from coordinate 35,428 downwards.
GTCATCACGGGAGGCCGCGACACGAGCCGGCATCGCCATCGACCGCCACGTACTGATTCTGTTCGTCACGGTCGGGCTCATGGCCGGCGTCTCAGGCGTGATGGACGTCAGCCGCTTCGCAACCACCAACCTCTCGGGCCACCAGACGGATGCCCTCTCCGCGATCGCGGGTGCAGTCATCGGGGGCACGAGCCTCTTCGGCGGCCGGGTGTCGATACCGGGCGCGATCTTCGGGGCGCTGCTCGCAGTGATCCTGCAGACCGGCCTCGTGATCCTCGGGCTCCAGCCCTTCTATCAGCTCATAGCCATCGGCGTCGTGCTGATCGTGGCAGTCTACGTCAGAAGCCGCGCGGTGGAGCAGTCCGGCAAAGGAGGTCTTCCTGCGAGAGCCGTCTAGTTGCCCAGTTCGCGCGTTCAGCCCTCTCTTGCACCGAGAGGTTCAACATCAACAAGGAGGAGAAATGAGTCGAGCTCGTTGGATCGTCCTCGGGCTTACAGCCGCGATGGTGGCTGTGGCCGCCGTCGCAAGTGCGACCGCCGCACCGGCCAAGAAGCTCAGCATCGCATTCGTCGGGGCAGACCTGCCCGACCCCTTCTACCTCACGATGAAGTGCGGGGCCTACGCCGGCGCGAAGAAGTACGCCGTGAACCTCAGCTGGCAGGGCACCAACGGCGTCGACTTCGCTCCAGAGCTCACCATCTTCAACGCGACCGTCCAGAAAAAGCCGGACGGCATCATCGCCGCCCCCTTCAGCCCGACCGCCTTCATCACACCGATCGCCAACGCGATCAAGTCCGGAATCCCCGTCGTGACAGTCGATGGCTCTCTGTCCAAGAAGGTCGAGCTGCAGAATATCCGCACCGACAACCTCAAGTCGGGCGGCCTCGCTGCCACCGGCCTCGGCAAGGTTCTAGCCGGCAAGGGCACGGTCGCCGTCGTCTCGTTCTCTCCCGACGTTCCCGTACAGCGTGACCGTGTCAAAGGGTTCAAGAACGTGATGAAGAAGAGCTTCCCGGGCATCAAGGTCGTGAGCGTGCAGTACGGGGGCGCAGACTCCGCCAAGTCCGCGAAGGTCACGGCCGCAATCCTGCAGAGGTACCCGGATCTCTCCGGCCTCTATGCGACCGACACAAACGACGCCGACGGTGCAGCCTCTGCGATCCTCGCGGCCGGCAAGCGCGGCAAGGTCAAGCTGGTCGCCTACGACGCCTCGGCGAAGGCCGTGGCAGGCCTCAAGAGCGGCCTCTTCGACGGCATCGTCTCGCAGTCTCCCTATGACGAGGGCTTCCAGGCTGTGAAGGTCCTCTCCGACTACATCACTGGCAAGGTCAAGAAGGGCGACATCCCCTACCTCTACGGCACGGGCAGCGCCTACATCGACCGGACGAACGTCAAGAGTCCCGCGATCAAGAAGTACCTCTACCGGTCCACCTGCTGAGAAAGCCACGTGAACGGGGGCGGGAGAGCTTCGGGTCTCCCGCCCCTCGATCGCGATGAGCCGCCATCCATGAAGATCATCGACGTCAGCGCAACTCCGGTGTACGTGCCGATGCACCATCCGCTGCGGTGGAGCTTCGGCGTCGAGCCGGGCATGACCCGAACGATCGTCGAACTCGTCACCGACGAGGGCATCATCGGGCTCGGCGAGTCGAACGGCGGCGCAGAGCTGGCCGCCGCCGTCCTCGAAGCGAGACCGCTCTACATCGGCCTCGATCCGCTCGAGGCCAGCCGCATCGCGAAGCGCTTCGCGATCTACCGAATCACAAGCGAGCAGATGGCACGCTCGGCGCTGTTCAAGATGGCCGGTGCCGCGATCGAGATGGCCTGCTGGGACATCGTCGGCAAGGCGCTCGGCAAGCGCTGCGGCGATCTCTGGGGCGGCATCGAGCGCGAGCTCGTCGAGTTCGCCGCCTACGTCTTCTACCGCTACCAAACGCTCGACGACGAGGGCGGCATGTCCGACCCGCAAGCCGTCGCCGACTACGCGGTGGAGCTCTGCGAAACGCACGGGTTCCGCGACGTGAAGCTGAAGAATGGCGTGCTCGAGCCGGCCGCCGAAATCGACACCGTGCGCCGCATCCGCGAAACGGGCGGCGCACGCTTGCGCAACCTCCGCATCGACCCAAACCAGGCGTGGTCAGTCGAGACCAGCATCAGAACTCTCCGCGCGCTCGATCAGTACGACATCGAGTTCTGCGAGGACCCCACCTGGGGCATCGAGGGCATGGGCCTCGTCCGGCGCGACACGCATATCCCTCTCGCCACCAACATGTGCTGTGTCAGCTTCGAGCAGATCCCGCTCGTCGTGCGTACGCGCGCGCTCGACATCGTCCTCGGTGACATGCACTTCTGGGGAGGCCCGACGCCTCTGCTGCAGCTCGCCAAGGTCTGCGAGACGTTCAACCTCGGACTGAGCCTGCACAGCGATCGCGAGCTCGGCATCTCCACAGCGGCGATCGTCCACCTGGCCGCCGCGCAGCCGATGGTGAGCCACGCGATCGACTCGCATCTCCCTGAGCAGGCGGGCGAGATCGTCACGAAGCCGTTCGTCTTCCGCGACGGCTGCCTGGAGGTCCCCGAGGGACACGGTCTGGGCGTCGAAATCGATCCCGAGCAGCTCGACCGCTTCCACCGGCTCTACCTCGAGCACGGCGCGCGCGACGAGTTCCAGGACGAGCAGCGCCAGGGATGGCGCGCCTATCTCCCCCTCTGGTGACGCATGCAAAGCGCTGACCCCGTGCGCGTCGCCATCGTCACCGGAGCAGGATCCGGCCTCGGCCGCGCCACAGCGCACGTTCTCGGCACGTCGTCGGTGGCGTGCGTCCTCGTCGGCCGTCGTGCCGACGCCCTCCAGGCCACGGCGGCCGATGGGGAGTTCCCCGCTGGCGTGATCACGATCTCGGCGGACGTCGCGTCCGCCGAGGATAGGGCGCGCATCGTCGCCGACACGATCGAACGCTTCGGACGGATTGACATCCTCGTCAACAACGCGGGTGTGTCGGGGCGGTCGCCGCTGCTGACCTATGACCAGGAGTCTTGGCGTCGCGTCATGGAGACGAACGTCGAGGCGATGTTCTTCCTCTCCCAGGCGGTGCTGCCGACGATGCGCGACCAGCACTACGGCCGCATCGTCAACATCGGATCCGTCTACGGGTCGCTCGCCCTCAACAGCTCCCTCTATCCGGATATGTTCCCGCCCGACGAAGGCGAAGGGCCGACGCGACAGCCGGCCTACCACACCTCGAAAGGCGCCGTCCTCAACCTGACGCGCGACCTCGCCGCCGCCGTCGCCGCCTGGGGTGTGACAGTCAACACGATCAGTCCCGGCATGTTCCTGACTGAGCAGTCGAAAGGGATCGTCAGCGACGAGGTGATCGAGACCCTGTCGCGGATGACGCCCGCCGGCCGCCTCGGCGACCCGCCCGAGATCGGCTGTGCGGTGCGCTTCCTCGCCTCCGAGGAAGCCGCTTTCATCACCGGCGTCGAGCTCCGCGTCGACGGCGGCTGGTCGATCTGGTGAGAGACGGCCGACGCTGAGAGCCGTCGTGATCGAAAGGCCCGGCGCGACCGCAGCTGTCCAGGACGTTCCCGATCCCACGCCTGGGCCGCTCGAGGTCGTCGTGGCGGTTCGCGGCTGCGGCATCTGCGGCACCGACAAACACATCCTCGAGGAAGGGCTGCCGACGGCGACCTATCCGCTCATTCCGGGCCACGAGCCGTGGGGCCAAGTGGTCGCGGTCGGCTCGAATACCTCGCTGGTGCGCGTCGGCGACGTCGTCGCGGTGGATCCCTCACTCCACTGCGGCGCTTGCTCGGAATGCAGACGTGGCCGCGGCAACCTCTGCGAGCACTGGGGTGCGATTGGCGGCACGCGCGCAGGCGCCTGGGCTGACTTTGTGCTCGCCCCGGAACGGAACGCCTACGTCCTGCCCGCTGGCTACCCACTCGGTTGCGCATCACTGATCGAGCCGCTGGCCTGCGCCGTCCACGGGCTCAAGCGCCTTTCGGCCGAACCCGGCCGCTCGTGCCTGATCGTGGGGGGCGGGACGATGGGGATCCTGCTCGGCATCCTGCTCGAGATCGACGGCTGCGAGCCGGTCACCGTCGTCGAGACGAACCCGGGACGCCGTGCTTTCACCGCGAACGCGACCGGCCTGCACGTCATCGCGCCCGACGACCTCGGTGACCTGTCGGCGGATTACGTGATCGACGCGACGGGTGTGCCGGCAGCGATCGAGCGCGCCATCGAGCGGGTTGCACCGGGCGGCACCTTCATGGTGTTCGGGGTCGCCTCACCGGATGCCCGCGTGTCCGTCTCGCCGTTCTTCGTCTACCAGCGCGAGATCACGGTTGTCGGCTCGATGGCGATCCTGCACTCGTTCCAACCCGCCGTGGAGCTAGTAGGAGCCCACGCCGAGCGGTTCGAACCGTTGCTCACTCACGCGTTTGACCTGTCCGAGTTCGACGCGGCGATCGCTACGCTCTCGTGTGGCGACGCGGTCAAGGTGACGATCCGGCCCGGAGCGTGAGGCAGGTGCGCGAACAGCCGGTCGCGCTTGTCACGGGCGCCGCGAAGAACATCGGCGCGGCGATCGCGGCCAGGCTTGCCAGGGACGGGTTCGCCGTCGCCGTCAACCACCGCTCCGCCAGCTCAGCGGCGGCCGCCGCCGCCGCCGCCGCGCGGATCGAGGCCGCAGGCGACCTCGCCAGGGTGTACGAAGCCGACGTCGCCGACCCTGACGCGGTCACGGCGATGGTCGAACGCGTCGAGTCCGAACTCGGCCCGGTCACCGCGCTCGTCAACAACGCGGCGACCTCCGTCGCCTGCAACATCTCCTGGCTCGAGATCAGCCCCGAGGAGTGGGACAGGGTGCAGGCGACGAACCTCCGCGGCGCGTTCCTCTGTACGCGGGCCGTCTACGGCGGGATGTCAGCCGCAGGAGGCGGCTCGATCGTCAACCTCTCCTCGGTGCGGGTGCCGCTTGGCCGGCCCGGCAACCTCCACTACACGGCCAGCAAGGCCGGTCTGATCGGGTTCACACGCACCCTGGCGCGGGAGATGGGAGTCGACGGTGTGCGGGTCAACTGCCTCGTGGTAGGCGCAATCCAGACGCGCGAGGAAGCGACCTACGGCGATCAGGAGGCGATCGACGCGATGCTCCTCGACCTGCAGAGCCTCAAGGTGCGTGGAACGCCCGCAGACGTCGCGGATGTGGCCGCCTTTTTCGTCTCGCCGGCGTCACGCTTCGTGACCGGGCAATGCCTCACGGTCGACGGGGGTTGGGTGATGACCTGATGACCCTGCGGGTCGGGGTCGCAAGCATCTTGCAGGAGACGAACACGTTCTCTGTCGCGAGGTCAACGATCGACGACTTCCGGTCGCAGGGGATCCACGCCGGCGCGGACGTCCTCGCGCTCGCCGGCTCGAACACCGAAGCAGGCGGCGCGATCGTGGCGTTGCGCGAACGTGGCGCCGATCCGCTTCCGCTCGTGAAGGCGTGGGCGATGTCCGGCGGCGTTCTCGACGCAGCTGCGCTCGCCGAGCTCGGCGCCATCCTCGAGCGGGAGATCCGGCGGGCACTGCCGCTCGACGGGCTAGTCCTCTCGCTGCACGGCGCGCTCGTCGCGGAGGGTGCGAACTCGGGCGATCTCGTGTTGTTTCGCCGGGCCCGCTCGATCCTCGAAGACCGCGTGCCGATCGGCGTCTGCCTCGACCTGCACGCCCATCCCGTCGACGAGCTGACCGAGGAGGCTTCGTTCGTGATCGGGTACCGCACCTACCCGCACATCGACCAGGCCGAGACGGGAGCGCGGACGGCGCGGATCCTGCTCGACATCCTGGAGGGGCGCCGTCCGCTGAAGACCGTTGTCGCACGGCGGCCCATGCTGACCCCGCCCGAGGCGCAGGGGAACGAGGGCCCGTTCGGCCGGCTGCGCCGCCATGCTGATGCCCTCGCCTCGGGCACTGCCGGCGTAGCCGACATCTCCCTCTTCCCGGTCCAGCCCTGGCTGGACGTGCCCGGCATCGGGTTCGCCGTCACGGTGACCGGCGTACCGGGCGACACCGCGGCGCGCGAAGTCGCGGAGCGGATCGCCGATGAGGCGTGGGCGGCCCGGGACCAGTTCAACATCACGCTCGTTGCGCCGGCCGACGCGATCGAGAGGGCGCGCACATCAGCCTTCCATCCGCTCCTGCTCAGCGAGTCCGCCGACTCTCCGACCGCCGGCTCCACCGGCGATAGTCCGGCGATGGTACGGGAGCTGCTCAGACACGGAGCAGGCCTTCGCGCCTATGTGACGCTCCTCGACGCCGCCGCTGTCGACACATGTCATCGGGCCGGTGTCGGCGGCGAGGTGGTAGCGACCGTCGGCTCGTCCATCGACCGTCGCTTCCATGATCCGGTCGAGGTGAGCGGCACGGTCGGGGCGGTGGGGGCCGGGGCGTACCCTCTGACGGGCCCGGTGTTCACGGGCATGGAGGTGTCCATGGGTGGCTGGGCGCGCATCGACACCGGCACCCTCTCCGTACTCGTCACCGAGCGGCCCGCATGCACATTCGACCCAGCCACCTTCGCACACGCGGGCCTCGACCCGGGGGCCGCCGACATCATTGTGGTGCGCTCGGCGAACCTGTTCCGCGCTGGCTGGGGCGCGCGCGCCGAAGGAGCGATCATCCTCGACCTCCCCGGCGCCAGCACGCCACGCCTCGAGCGTCTCGTCTTCGAGCGCGCAACAAGGCCGCTGTACCCCGTCGACCAAATCAGTTCGATGTGACGTCGCTCAGTGCCCACCCCCACCTACTCGCGGCGAATAAGGTGCCCGTCTACTACACGGGCGGCGCCGGCATCGATCGCTTCCGCGGCGCGGTGGGGCCGACCGGTCCCGAGGACTGGATCGGATCCGTCACCGCCTTTCCACCCGCGCTCCTTCCCGACGGCGCCGACCCCTCGACCGGCATCTCGCGGCTTATAGATGGCACCTCGCTCGCCGATGCCGTCAGGGCGGATCCCGTCGGGTGGCTCGGCGACCGGCTCGCCGCCGCCTACGGCGACGAGCCCGGGCTGCTGGTCAAGCTGCTCGACGCGGGCGAGCGCCTGCCCGTCCACGCCCACCCCACCCGCGAGGTGGCACAGGCGAAGCTCGGATCCCGCTTCGGTAAAACGGAGGGCTGGATCATCATGGCCTCGGAGCACGGGGCTGCGATCTGGCTTGGCTTTCGCCGCACCGTTACGTCGGACCAGCTCAGACGCTGGATCGATGACCAGGACGTGGACGCGATGCTCAACGCGATGAACCGGCTCCCGGTCGCGGAAGGCGACGTTTTCTACCTGCCGGCGGGACTGCCACACTCGATCGGCCCGGGCGTGATGCTCACCGAACTGCAGGAACCGACGTCGTTCTCGATTCTCGCCGAGTACACGCAGTTCGGTCTCAGCGAGGCTCAGGCGACACTCGGACTCGGGTGGCAAGACGCCGTCGCGTGCTTCGACCTCCGAGTCTACGACGCAAACGACCTCGGCGAACTTCAGCCGATCCCGCGCCTGATCGCTGAACGGGGCGAGAGCCGACTGTTGGCGCTCTTTCCGGCCCAGGCGGAGCCATTCTTCCAGGCGCTCCGAGCGATCGTGCGCCGAAAACTCACGCTCCCCCGGGCGAGCTTCTGCGTCGCGATCGTGGAGCACGGCGAAGGCACCCTGACCTGGGAGAATGCGGCGGTCTCTATCAAGCGCGGCCAAACCTGGGTGATCCCGTTCGGCGCCGGAGGCCTCGAGCTCGACGGAGAGGCAGAGGTGATCCTCTGCAGCCCGCCGGCCGTTGGCCCCTGAGTTCGCCGTTCCGGTGGCTGAGGCGTCGGAAGTGCTTCTCGCAGCGGCAATGGAGCCATGCCGGTTTCGTGGAGGCCTCGCGTGATCCCCTGGTGCGCTCGTCGTGCGGGCGCGGCGCCTTGAGCCTCCATCAGCAGACACTCTTAGCTCGGTCGTCCCCGCCAGCAAGTCGCCCCGGAAGCGAGACCGGCGGCCGTGCGCGATCGTTGCGCGATCCTCCCGGCACAACAGAAACGAACATCCGGGGGCTCCAGACTTCCCCGCGCTGGAGCAAGATCGGCCGCGTGGCCGGCCAGCGGCGGCAGATCTGACTGCAACCCCCCAAGAATCGTCGACGGAGCGGCGCAGGAGTCGAACCTACCCAGCCGTGGGTTACACGACCTCACCCGTTTTGAAGACAATGCCCGAGACGCTCGGGAAGAGCCGCGCGTGCGGGCCAATGTGCTCCTCGATGGAGCCTCTGCGCGATGGGTGCGTGACTGTCAGGCGGGATAGCAAGCCTGGCGTGGGGTACAGGAGCCGGTTTCGAGACCTGGAGGTTCTGGGCGGCTTACGCAGGGATTCCTCCCTGCTTCCGCGGGTGGCGATGGTGATGTGTCTGCCGCGCTGGTTTCGGGAGTTTCGGGAGGCTCCTATGCGCGTGCGGGAACCGGGCGGTCAGTGGGCTCGTCGCTCGATGCCCTCTCCGCCCCTGGTCGTCGGGGCCTGATTCAGGCTTGCCGGTGACGCCGCAGCGGAAGCGTCGTGCTCGCAGGAAGGCGGGCTGATCCGACCGCGTATACGCTCGAGTGTGGACCCTGAGTGCGCCCGTGAGCTCCTTGCCCGCCGAAAACTCACGCTCCCCCAGGCGAGCTGCCGCGTCGCGATCGCGGAGCAGGCGAAGGCACCCTGACCTGGGAGAATGCAGCGGTCTCTATCAAGCGCGGCCAAACGTGGGGTGATCCCGTTCGGCGCCGGGGCCTTCAGCTCGACGGAGAGGCAAAGGTGATCCTCTGCAGCCCGCCGGCCGTTTGCCCCTGAGTTCGTCGGCCGTTGAAGACGTCGAACGACACGAGCGTCCGGGGGTTCTCGAGATCGAGGCGCTGAAAAGGAGATCGCAATACTGGGCGCGCCACCGGTGCAGCGTCGTCTCCGTGATGCCGGGCGCTCAATACTGCACCGGGATCGGGCAACGAAAAGTGCGCCATTTGCCTTGGTGCTGATTTCGACCGGCTGACTGCTCAGGCTCGGCCGTTCGGGGTCGGTTGAGGTGAGGAGGCGGGAGGTGCGGAGCGCGTTGGAGTGGGCGCAGGTGCGGGCGTTGGCGGCGGACGGGGTCTCGGAGCGGGAGATCGCGGAGCGGCTGGGGATCAACCGGCGGACGGTTGCTCGGCTGGCGCGGAGTGAGGAGCCGCCGCGGTATCGGCGGGCGCCGACGGGATCGAAGCTTGATCAGTTCGAGCAGGTGCTGGGTCGTCTGTTTGAGGAGTGGCCGCAGATCAAGGCGCCGCGGCTGACGGAGCTGTTGCGCGACGAGTATGGCTACGACGGTTCGGTGGATCTGGTCAAGCGGCGGCTGCGTGAGCTGCGGCCGCCGGCGGTGCGGCCGGCGCAGCGGACCGGCTACCGGCCGGGTCAGGTGTTGCAGCTCGACTGGGCGGAGATGCCGACCCGCCCGCGGTTGGCCGGCCGGGAGCGGCGCGTCTACGCGCTGGTTGCCGCGCTGCCCTACTCCGGTGCGCAGACAGCCTTCTTCTCCTTGGATATGACGATCGAGTCGTTCCTGGAGGGGCATGTGCGCGCGTTCGAGTGGCTGGGTGGGTGCCGCGCGAGTGCGTCTACGACAACCTGCGCGCGGTCGTCGCGCGGCACGAACGCGACGGGGTGGTCTGGAATCAACGCTTTCTGCACCTGCGTGGCCCTACGCCTTCCACTCGAGCGCCTGCACGCCGGCGACGCCGCGTGAGAAGGGCTCGGTCGAGGCGGCCGTGCGCTACACGAAGAGCGGCTTCTGGCCGGCTCGTCGCTTCGCCGATCTGCACGAGCTTGATGCCCAGTACGCCGACTGGCGCGACCGGCGCTGCAACGCACGCGTCCACGCGAGCGGCCGCTTCCCCGTCGCCGAGCGATTGGCCGAGGAGCGGCAGGCGCTGCGGCCGCTGCCGCCTGCAAGCTTCGACTGGTCGGGCTATCGCTCTGTGCGCGTCCCGATCGACGGCTACCTGAAGCACGCCCGCTCGTTTTACCGCGCGCCCGAGCGGCTCGTGCAGCAGCGAGTCGAGCTGCGCTTCGACCGCGACCAGGTCTGGATCGTGCATCGCGGAGCGGAGGTCGCCCGCTACCGGCGCAGCTACGAGCAGGGCCTCTGGCTGCCGCCGCCGGTCATGCGCCCCGAGCCGCCTCCCGCCGCCGCGGCGGCGCTGCTGGGGCAGGTCGCGGTCACCCCGCCCGAGCTCGCCGACTACGCGGAGCTGTGCGCGTGACCAAGACGAAGGCAGGCGAGCGGCTGCCCTACCTGCTCGGCAAGCTGAAGACACCGCGCGTCCTCGAGCGGCTCGAGCAGACCGCGGCGCTGGCGCGCGAGCAGCAATGGCCGTACGAGCAGTTTCTCGAGAGCCTGCTCGAGGCCGAGGTGTTCGCCCGCGACGCCTCCGGTGCCCGCATGCGGATCCGCCACGCCGCCTTCCCCGCCTTGAAGAGCCTGGATGACTTCGACTGGTCGGCGCAGCCCTCGGCGGAGCGGCCGCTCGTCCACAGGATCGCCGCTCACGGCCTCCCAGCACCCAGCCCGACCTCCGACCCGCCCCCAAGTGGTACCACTCTTCGACGCCCGAAACCGGTGCACTTTTCGGCGCCCCTTGACAGGAGGTTGAAGCCTCAGAAACGGCTTCGTTAGGCGATGGAACTAGCCGGACTCGAATCGGGATCCAGCTACGTTCGGATCGGAGGCGAGCCGCCCTAGCTCTACAAGCAGCGGATCATTGGGCTGCTTGCTCAGGCGAAGCGCCTCGAGCGGTGTACGCCTGCCGAGCGATTGCTGCGGTCGTCGAAACCAGTGTCTGATCGCGACTGGGTCAAGCGAGGCAGCGAGCTCGCCGACGATCCGATCGACGGCCTGCCGCTGCCAGTCCTCTTGCGGAACCCAGCCCAGCAGCGCCAGAAGCTCCTCCGGGCTCACGGGCACAGTCTGCCTGCCTCGCCGCGGAGTCGGCAGTTGGCTCTGCACAAACTCAGCCCGGCGGGGGTATGGAGTCTGAATCTTGCCGGAGTCCCCGGTGTACTCCGGGCTGGCCTCGCGGGCATTCTGGCCAGCGTGGCCAAAATCTCGCTGGCCCCGGCGGCACGACCCGAACTGACGCCTGCCTAGTAGTAAGCCCCACGCTCGGCTTTGGCAATTGTCGCCGCGCGTCAGCGCTGCTTGCTCGCACGCTCAAAGCGGCTGGGCCACGCGCATTTCCGCTCCAGCCGCAGAGGCCGGATTGACGGTGGTTCAATCTGGGTTTTGGGCTTCCTTTAGGGGATGAAGTTCAACGTCTCGGGCAGCGGGCCGCCGATCGGCGTTTCGAACAGCGGCCCGGCTGCGTCCGGGTCGACGGTCACCGTCCCGGCGGAGGCGAGGAACGCCGCCAGCTGCTGCTGCGCGGCAACGGCGAATGGCCCCGCCGGGCCGGCCAGGTTGGTCAGGAACGTGTGCGGATTCTTGACCGTGTAGCCCGGAACGGTCGCGAAGGCGAGGTCGTTCCGGAAGTACGTCGCCCGATCGGCCAGGGCCCCTGCGCGGATGAGCGCCGACGCGGTCGGGTTCGGGACGGTCATGTCTCCCTTGGCGAATTGGACGATCACCGCCTTCGGCGCCACGCCTGCCAGCGGCTCGGCACGCAGGTGGGGCGCGTACGCCACCGGGTCTCCCGCCTCCTGCGCCCACTGCGCGTGGTCGAGGTACTCCTGGATCGCCGAGGCTCCGGGCACCGTGTCGACCAGGATCGGCTGGTTCCGCAGCGGGATATTCTCGACGAAGTTCTGGAGTGTGGGGTCGGGCGTGACGTTGTAGAGCGAGGGCGAGCGAGTGATCAGCGCCAGCCCGATCAGTGACCGGAAGCTCGGCGAGAGGCGCGCGATCTCGGGGATCGAGCCGCCGGGCACGTTGAGCACGCCTGCCTGGACCGCCGGCTCGAGCGCCATGAACTGCGTCCCGTAGATCCCTCCGAAGGACTGTCCGGCGTAGGAGATCCTCGCCGGGTCGAGGTCGGCGTGGCCGTCGCGGTTGACGTCGACGCCAAGTTGGATCTCACGAACGAGTTGCATCAGGTCGACCGTCGTCTGGCGCAAGCCGTCGCGGCTCCCGATCAGCGTGGCCGGCGGCGCCGCGTTCACCCCCTCGGTCGAGTCGATCGTGCCGTTGCCGTCTTGGTCGATTCCTCGACCGCCTGCCGGTACGACGACGGGTGGCCCGTCCGAGCGGAGCACCGTGATCGTGCCGAGTGGCCCGCCGCCGTGACCGACGACGTTGATCGCGACGGTGGCGATCCCGTTCGCGGCCAGCATTGACGCGACCGCGATCGGCGCACCCAACTTCGAATCGGTGAAGCCGTGGCCGAAGATCGCGACCGGCCAGCCGCCGGCGGGCTCGTGCCCGGCTGGGAGATAGACATCGACGTACAGGTCGTTCGTTCCCTGCGGCACGGGCGTGCCCGTAGCGGTGCCGTACGCCGGGATCACCTTTGCGGACGTCTCGTAGTCCGGGGACGAGAACCTCCCGAAGGCGACGGTGCCGATCGCGCCAGGCACGACCGGGATCGCGGCGGGAATCGTCGATGTCGTGAAGATGGGAGCCGTGCCGACCTGGCGCCTCACCACCAGCCCGAGCACGCTCGAGAACGGAAAAGCGGCGCGCTCGCCCAGCGTCCCGATCGCGAAGGAGACGTGGGCAGGCGACGACGAGTCGATCTGACGCCTGATCTTTTCCGAGATCGACGTGATGCTCTGGGTCGTAAACAGTCCCGCGTCGGCGATGTGCCCGCGGGCGACACCCGACCAGTGCAGCGCCAACAGCAGCGCCTTCCGGTAAGCCCTCTCCCCCGGGTCGCCGCTATGACCGAAGTTGAGGAAGTGGCGGAACTGCGACGCGTCCAGCGTCGAACCGTCGGCGCTCTTGAGACCGTCGGTCACGACAACCAGGTAGGGCGTCTCCTGCTCGAGCAAGCGGTCAGGCTCGAAATGGAGGGTCGAGGTCGACGGCTCCCAAACGATCTGATTGATCCCGACCCGGTTCCCCCCCGAGTCGGCGAGGAAAACCGTGGCGCTGGAAACGGCGGCCAAGTCGATCGCAGCGCTGAACGGGACCGAGACGCGCGGCTGGAGGCTGAAACCGTCGAGCCTGTCCAGCACGGCAGCGTCCGCACAATCGGACGGACGCGCCGCGCAATCCGCCATGGGCAGCGAGACGCGAAGACCCGTCGCCTGGCTCCCGTCGGCAACGGTCTCGAGATTCGTCGGAAACGGGCGCCCCGCGATCACCCCGCCCAACGCGGACGGAACCCAAACAAACAGCGCGAGAAACACGAATCCGAGGCGGAACGCAACAGACATCAACGCTCCTCTCCAGCGACAACAGTACTGACAGCGCGATGCTACTCGCGGTTGATCCCGAAAATCAACGACGAGAGACCCAAGCACAGCCCTCCACGCACCCTTCGCCGTCCGAATACCCGAGCCGGACCGGGTTTGACGGGGACCGTGACCTGCCCCCGGGTTTCTGGGGTCCGGGTTTCTGGAGTCAGGCGGCGTTGTGGGTGCGGAAGTAGCGGTCCTCGTACTCGGTTGGGGTGAGCATTGCCCCGCTCCCCGGTCCCGTGTTGTCAGGTAGCTGGGTTGGGGCGCCGGGCAGTCCCGGAGGCGCGTAGCGCTGGAGGGACTGTCCGGCGGCTGGCCGAGGATGGGCCGCTCGACCAAGGAGGAGATTGGGTTGAGCGAGCAACGGAAGTACAGGAGTTGGACGGCGCAGCAGAAGCTCGAGATCGTGCTGGCCGGGCTGCGTGGCGACCGGACGGTGAAGGAGGTCTGCCGCGAGCACGCGATTTCGGAGACGCTCTACTACGGCTGGCGCGATCAGCTGCTCGAGGCCGGGCGGGAGCGCTTCGCCGGCAAGGACGAGCGAAACGGGGAGAAGGAGCTGCGGCGCAAGGTCGCCCAGCTGGAGCGGGCGCTGGGCCGGAAGACCTACGAGCTCGAGATCGCGGGGGAAGCATTGCGAGGCTGGGAGTGAGCGAGCGCGTCGCCCGGTCTCGCGAACTGGTCGCAGGCGGCTTCGCCGCAGCGACAGTGACGCGTGTGCTGCAGATCAGCCGCCAGGCGATCTACCGGGCGCCGACACCGCGGCGGCCGCCGCAGCGGCAACCGGTCGCCGATCCCGTCGAGCGGGCGATCGTTGAGGTCGCTGAGGCCAACCAGACCGACGGCTACCGGATGGTCGCTGCGATCAGCCGCCAGAAGCTCGGGGTCGCGGTCAATCGCAAGCGTGTGCTGCGAGTGATGCGGGAGCGGAAGCTGATCCAGCGCCGCCGCCCATTGGAGCGCAGGAAGCGGCCGGGCTTCTTCCGGGTCGAGCGGCCACGGCAGCTGTGGCAGCTCGATATGACCTCGATCTGGGTCGCCGAGCACGGCTGGGCCTATCTGAACGCGATCGTCGACTGCTGCAGCCGCGAGATCGTCGCCTGGCAGCTCTCGCTTCGCTGTCGCGCCGACGAGGCGATCGCGGTCGTCGAACAAGCGGCAGCCGAGCACGGCATCCTGCCCGGCGAGCTCGTCCTCGGCACAGACAACGGCTCGGCGTTCACCGCCCGCCGCTTCCACGGCCGACTCGCCGAACTCGGGATCCGCCACCGCCGCGGCGGCTACCGCGACCCCGAATCCCAGGCCTTCATCGAGTCCTGGTTCGGGAAACTCAAGGAACGGGAGGTCTGGCTGAACGAGTACGAGACCCTCGACCAGGCCCGCCAGGGGATCGGCGGCTACGTCGACCGCTACCACCACCGGCCCCACTCAGGGCTCGGCTACCGCACCCCCGACGAGGTCCGCCGGACCTGGGAGGATCTACCCGAACACCAAAAACAAGCGGCCTAGCCTGTCAACACCGGCGGGGAGCAGGTCAAGAAGACGCTCAATCGAGATTTGGCACGCCTCACCGACCGGCGTGAGCGCCTGATCGAGGCATACCTGGACAAAGACATCGAGCCACGCGAGTTCAAAGAGATGCAGGCTCGGATCTCGGCGCAACTGGAAGAGCTCGAGATGAAGATGCGGAGCGCGCGTCTCAAGATCGAGCAGGTCCGCGCGACCGCCGAGGCCGCCTTACGGCTCGCTTCGTCGTGCGCTTCCGTCTACAGAGAGACGACCGCCACTCGCCGCAGGGCGATGAACAGCATGTTCTTCAAGAAGGTCTACGTGAAAGGCGGGAGAGTCTCGAAGGTCGAGAACACTGAGCTCTTCGACCTGATCCTCTCCCGCCCGTCTACGGGTGCCTCCGGTTCGAATAAGGAGGCTTTGGTGGAACTAAACGGGGCATTTTCGAACCCTTTCGTAACAGACAAAAGCCTGCTAATCCGCCTCGTGGAGCTCCGCCGCATGCTGCTACAACGCGCGGCCGAGCGACCTCTGGAGCCGCCTCCGGCTCCGCCATGGGCCGCGCCCGTACTCGAGACGGTGACGCTCGTTCTCGAGCTGGCGGGCCGGCCGATGAGCGCATGTGAGATCCACGCCGCTGCGACCGAGCTCCTCGCACGCCTCTTCGGTGGCGATCGGTGAAGGGCATCCTCTCCGCTTACACCATCGGCGGGGACCGGCGCTTCTCCCGCGTCCGCCACGGCGTTTACGAGATGGCGCCAACGGTGCCGCAAGGCCGAAGCCGAAGGCGTCCGAGGGTCTATCTGACGGGATCTACGCCCAGCGGCAGCGCGTCCGCAGGTGAGCGTTTGCTGACGCCAGGGTGACGCGATTCCGACGGTCGCGCCCGTTTGCGCCCACGACCAAGGTTGCACCAGATCTCGTGAAGGGGCCTCCGCCGCGGGAGTAGCCTCGCGGCCTGGCGTTCCTCGACTGACGAGAAGGGAGGCCCGCGACAAATGTCGCGTTCATTGAGGGGTCAGGCGCCGGGCCGGTGTACCCTCGGCAGCGCGTCCGGTCTGCCGGACTGAACGACGAGTCTTGACACTCGATCACTCAGACAGGGTGGTCACGCTTCTGGCTCAGGCAGCCAGGATGCGGCGAGCGGCGGGGGACAGGCGCGCCGCCGTGACGTCATCGAGCAGCGCGGCCTGATCGTTCTGCCGCGGCTGATCGGCGCGCGAGTAGACCGTGAACACTCCGCGTCGTGGCCGGTCGGTCGTGTTCTCCGTGCCCGAGTGCCAGACATACCCGTTGAACACGGCGAGCGACCCGGCGGGGGCCTCGATGATCACCTCGTTGGGATGGCGTGCGCGCGGGTCGTCCATCTCGTCCTCGGGTCGCTTCCCCGAGAGGTGCGATCCCGGCACGATCCGCGTCGCCCCGTTCGCGACCGTGAAGTCGTCGAGGAGCCAGCACGA
The DNA here is from genome assembly GCA_038237515.1 of Gaiellales bacterium. GTDB lineage: Bacteria > Actinomycetota > Thermoleophilia > Gaiellales > Gaiellaceae > JBBQDZ01. The sequence goes on along the minus strand of JBBRYP010000036.1, from coordinate 19,040 downwards.
GTTGCTGGCGACGAACCCGCCAGCGATCTCGCCCCACCAGTCCACGTGCATCCTCTGATGCCCCATTCCAGGCGTCGCCGCGCGGCTCGTAACCGACGAGAGCCGGAAGTCGCCGAGGTAGTGGTGCATGGCTGCGAGCAGCACCGGATGCACCCAGAGGCGATCGAAGATCGCTCCTTTGTGGTTGACGTCGTCGACCCGCGCCGCGCCGGGATCGCGGGGATTGACGTTCCTGTCCAAGGCGCCCTCGGCCTCCTCGAGCGCGGCGATCGCGGATCGAACGGCCTCGACCGTCGCCGGATTCAGCAACCCGGGAAAGACGGCGTAGCCGTCACGATCGAGCCGGGTGCGATCGTCGTCGCCGAGCGTCGCCGGCGTCACACCGAGCTCCCCCAGCGCCTCCTCGATGGTCATGTCCGCGCCCATGTCAAACCTCCTGCCCGTCAGGCGATGATGTAGCCCGCGTCGACCTGGAGCATGTGGCCGGTGACCATGGATGCAGCTCGGGAAGCAAGGAAGACGACGGGACCGACGACCTCGTACGGCTGGCCGCGCCGGTCGATGAGCTGCCGGGCCATGATGAAGTCGCTCGTGATCGACCTCCTCGCGTCGGCAGCCTTCACGAGCGGTGTGTCGAAGAGTGTCGGTGCGATCGCGTTCACCCGGATCCCATGCCCGATCCACTCGAGCGCTAGGCTCCGCGTCATCTGGAGGACGCCTCCCTTCGACTGGTTGTAGGCGGTCGCTTGCGGATAGACGATGGACGCGCCGATCGAGGCGATGTTGATGATCGCGCCGCCCCGGCCCTGGGCGATCATCCGCCGCCCGGCCGCCTGCGCGCAGAGGAACGACGCCTTGAGGTTGAGCGTGATGATCCGGTCGTACTCGTCCTCGGGGAAGTCCTCGGCCGGGTAGCGACCGGCCGTCCCTGCGCTGTTGACGAGGATGTCGACACCGCCGTGTTCGCTCGCGACGTGCTCCACCATCGCCGTCACCTCCGCCCTCTTCGTCACGTCCACTCGGTGGGGGTGCAGCGTATAGTCGCGGCAGGCCACGCTGGCCTCGACCGCACGCGCCGCCTCGTGGTTGAAGTCCGCGATCACGACGGTCGCGCCCGCCTGAGCGAGGCCGTGCGCCATTGCCTCGCCGAGGCCGCTCGCCCCGCCGGTTACGATCGCGATCTGGCCATCGAGGCGGAAGAGGCCTTCGAGGTACTGCTCGGGGACATTCGGCTGGTGCGCCATCGCTAGCCGCCGAGCTGGTCGCGGGTTGGGTAGTGGAGCGGAATGCCGCGGACGCCGGCCCGCCAGCGGGTCAGATGCCAGCGGCCGAGATTCGGTACGACCATCTCGTCGAGGCTGTCGCCGGCGAAGACGATGTTCGTCGGCGCCGAGAGGACCGTCCCGCGCGGGTCCTGCGCGTACAGCGAGAGGCGGTCGCCGGGGCTCCAGCGGTAGATCGCGTCCGGTCGGTAACACGCGATGAACAGCGACCCATCCTCCGCGAGAGCGACGCCGTCGGGGACGGCGAGGCCCATCGTGCAGAGCTCGCGGCGCTGGCCTGCGGAGCCGTCGTCAGCGATCGGTATCTCGACGAGCGCGCTCGGGTTGCTCTCGACCACGTAGAGCTTCGAGCCGTCCGGCGCAATGGCGAGGCCGTTCGGGAAGTTCGTCGTCTCGCGCGACCAGACCTCCGCCTCGCCGCCGGGGTGCACCTTCCAGAGGAACCCGTTCGTCTCGCCCCAGTCGCCGGAGTCCGAGAGGTAGTAGTTGCCGTGGGCGTCGAACGCGCCCCAGTTCGGCACGTAGAACTTCCCGCCGGGCGAGCCGTCAGCGTAGACCTCGCGCTCCTTCGTCTCCGGATCGACCCGCCAGACGCACTTCGCGACGTTGTCGATCGCGTAGATCCGGCCGTCGGAGTCGGCGGCGAGCCCGAGCGTGAACCCGCCGGTCGAGAGCAGCTCCGTGATCGAGTCGTCGTCCTCGATCCGGTAGATCTGGCCGGCCTCGCCACCCAGGTAGAGGTGCCCGTCTGGCGACAGGCAGATCCCCTCGGAGTGGTCGAGGCCGAACGCGAACATCTCCATCTGCTCCAGGGCGAAGCTCGGCTCGGCGGTGGACGTCGTGGACATGGCCCTCCTTTAGTGGAGCTCGACGGGGAGCGACTCGAGGCCGCGGAACGTGATGTTCGGCTTGAAGCGGATCCTCGCGTCCCGCGCGAGGCGGAGGCGCGGGAACCGGCGCAGGAGCCTGTTCAGCGCGATCGGCGCCTCGAGCCTCGTCAGGGCCGCGCCGGCGCAGAAGTGGATGCCGTGGCCGAAGGCGACGTGGCCGGCGTCGCCGCGGCCGAGGTCGAGGCGGTCCGGCTCCGGGAAGCGCTCCGGGTCGCGGTTCCCGGCGCCGTTGAACGCCATCACGAGGTCGCCCGCGCGGATCCGCCGCCCGCGCAGCTCGACGTCCTCGCGCGCGCGTCTGCGCAACCGCTGGACCGGGCTGTCGTAGCGGAGGAGCTCCTCGGTCGCCGCCGCGGCGAGGCCGGGGTCGCGCCGCAGCCGCTCGAGCTCGTCCGGATTGAGCAGCAGCGCGAGCAGGCCGTTCCCGAGCAGGTTCGCCGTCGTCTCGTGGCCGGCGAAGAGGAGCGTGACGCACGTGGAGACGAGCTCGTCCTGCGTCAGCGGCTCGCCCTTCTCCGGCGGCGCCGCGAGCAGGCTGATCAGGTCCTCCGGCGGCCGTTCCCGCGCCTCCTCGAGCAGCGGCTCGAGACACGCCCGCAGCTCGCGCAGGCTCGCGTCGGCGCGCTCGGCCCGGTCCGGGAGCGGCAAGCCGCTGCCGACGAACGAGACGAGATCCGCCGACCACTGCATGAACCGCTCCCTGTCCTCCTCGGGCGCGCCGAGGAGCTGCGCGATCACGATCGCCGGCAGCGGGTAGGCGAACTCCTCAACGAGGTCGACGGTCCCGCGCCGGTCGAGCCCGTCCAGCAGCCGCTCGACGAGCGCCTCGATCCCGGGCCGGAGCGCCTGGAGCACGCGCGGCGCGAAGCTCCGGACGACGAGCCTGCGCAGCCGGTTGTGCGCCGGCGGGTCGGTGTTCGAGAGCACCTGCGTCGAGTAGTGGCGCTCGAGGTCGCCGAGCCGCGCGCGGACGTCCGGGTCGAGCTTGCCGAGGTAGCTCGCCTCCCAGCCGAAGCTCGAGAAGCGCGCCGGGTCGCGCGTGATCGCCTGCACGTCGTCGTAGCGCGTGACGACCCACTGGCGCCACGGCTCGCACCAGTGCACCGGATTCTCAGCGCGCAGGCGCGCGTAGACGCGGTAGGGGTCGTCGACGAGGCGGGGGTCGGCGAGCTCCTCGTCCAGCGTGCGGTCGAGCGCGACGGTCACGGCGCCTCGACCGAGACCTCGGCGCCCTCGTGCGCGGAGCGGTAGATCGCGTCGGTGATCGCCTGCGTGACGAGCGCCTCCTCGGGCCGAACGACGAGCGGCTCGCCCTCGGCGATCGCACGCACGAAGTTCTCGAGCTCGCGGCGCACCGAGATCGGAAAGTCGAGCGACCAGTCAATCGGCCGCTCGGTCGCCGGCGTCGCGTCGTCGAGCCTGTCCTCGCCCTCGACCGTCACGCGCAGCGGGTCGAACTCGAGCAGCGCCGACTCGGCCTGGAGCTCGAAGCTGTAGTCCCAGCCGGGCCGGTCCCAGACCCAGGCGCCCTCGATCGTCATCCAGAAGTCGTTCTCGAAGCGGACGTGCGCGCTGACGAGGTCCTCGACGTCGTAGGCCACGGCCTGCGCCTCGGAGGGCGCCGTCCGGCCGCGCTTGCCTGGGAAGGCAGTCGCGGTCGAGCCCGAGACAGACACGGGCCGCGGGAAGCCGGCCGTCCAGAGCGCGAGGTCGACGAGGTGCACCGCGGTCGAGGCGAGGGCGCCGCCGCCGGAGACAGCCTTCTCGTAATGCCGCCCCCACCAGGGCGGCTCGCCCGCCTTCCCCCACGCGCGCGCGTACAGAGGAGCGCCGGCCCGCCCCTCCGCGACGAGCGCGTGGAGCGCCTGCGCGTTGTCGGTGAAGCGCATGTTGAAGCCGATGGAGAGCAGGCGATCGGTCGCCCGCGCCGCCTCGACCATCTCCCGCGCCTGCGCGAGATCGATCGCGAAGGGCTTCTCGCAGAGGACGTGGGCGCCGGCCGCGAACGCCGCGAGCGCGATCTCGCGATGCGTGTCCGGCATCGTGCAGACGGTCACGAGGTCGAGCCCGCCCGCCGCGAGCAGCTCCTCATGGCCCGCGTGCCGACCCGCGATCCCGAACTCGTCCGCGAGCGCGTCGCGGCGCTGCTCGTTCCGGTCGCAGACGGCGACGACCTCGGCGCCCTCGATCGTCCGGAAGGAGTCCACGTGCACGCGGCCCTGGAAGCCGCAGCCGACGACGCCGACGCGGATCACCGTCCGGCTCCGACCCGGTCGGCCGTCCTCCGCTCGCTGAGGATGATCGTCCGCAGGTCGGGGTCGGCCTGCCACCAGCGGTCCCACTCGTCGAAGCCGAGCGCGCTCTGCGCGCGCTGGAGGACGATGTCGTGCTGGAGGTACTCGCGCGTGATCAGCGCGACCACCGGGTTGCGCGTCCGCACGGCGCTCGCCGCACCGCTCCGCGGGATGTGGGCCATCAGCGCCTCGGAGCCGTCCACCGCGAGCGTCAGCATCCGCCCGGCGATCCGGTCGGAGACGATCTGCCGGTAGCTGTGCGAGAACCACGAGCCCGCGTCCTGCGGCGGGTCGTCGCCGTAGAGCATCCCGAAGATCCGCACCCCGCGCTCCCTCGCCGCCGCGAGCTGGTCGGCGAGGAAGCCGACGTCGTCGGCCCAGACCGAGACGTAGATCTCCTCGCTCGCGTCGCGCACGACGAAGCGCGCGTTCTCGCGGATCGCGTCGAGGCCGAGCACGGTCAGCACCTCGGCGGCGGGCTCGAACACTGCGAGCAGCGGCAGCGTCCGCTCGAGATAGTCGAGCGGTTCGTCGAACTCGCGGCGCAGCCGGTCGAGCAGTTCGTCGGCCGAGATGCAGACGTACTGCGTCGTCGAGTCGCGGCGCACCGACTGTACGATCCCCTTCGAGACGAGCCGCTCGAGCGTCGAATAGACCCTCGACGAGGGCAGGCCGGCCGACTTGCTGACCTCGTTCCCGTTCTGCGGCCCGTGCCGCAGCAGTCCGACGTAGACCTTCGCCTCGTAGAGCGAGAGGCCGAGCGCATGCAGCCGGCTGACGACCGCGTCGTCCAATCAGGCACCCGCGGGCGCCGCGGCGGGGACATCGACGGGGATCGCCGTCTCGGTCTCGAGGTCGAAGAAGTGGAGCTTCCGCGTGTCGAGCGCGAGCTCAACCGTCTCGTCCGCCTGGACGCGGGAGTCGGCGTCGAGCCGGGCGATCAGGCCGGCGCGGTGCTCCTTCGCCTCGGACTTCAGGCTCTCGAGCACCGTGCTGTCGACGTCGCCGGCGACCTCAAGCACCTCCTCCGTCACGACGGGGACGGCGGCGATCTCGACGTAGGCGAGCCGCTCCGAGCCGAGGAGCTCCGTCGCTACGACGCGGCCGGCCAGGCGCCGCCGATCCGTGTCACCCGCCGCGCCGGCGGCCTCGGCGAGGCTCTCGGGCCGGATCCCGAGCCCGACGGTGCGGTCGACGTAGGCCTCGAGGCCGGGCCGGCGCGCGGCCACCTCGGAGGGAATCGCGACGACACGATCGCCGACGCGGCAGACGAGCCCGCGGTCCTCGCGCTCGAGCCGCGCCTCGACGATGTTCATCGACGGACTGCCGATGAAGCTCGCGACGAACAGGTTCGCCGGCCGCTCGTAGATCGTCTGCGGGTCCTCGACCTGCTGGAGCACGCCGCGGCGCATCACGGCGACGCGGTCGCCCATCGTCATCGCCTCGACCTGGTCATGCGTGACGTAGATCGTCGTCGCGCCGAGCTCGCGCTGAATCCGCGCGATCTCGCTGCGCATCTGGACACGGAGCTTCGCGTCGAGGTTCGAGAGCGGCTCGTCCATCAGGAACGCCTGCGGATCGCGCACGATCGCCCGGCCCATCGCGACCCGCTGCCGTTGGCCGCCCGAGAGGACGCCCGGCTTGCGCTTCAAGAGCTCCTCGAGGCCGAGCACGCGCGCGATCCCTTCGACCCGTGGTCTGATCTCGGCCTTCGAGATCTTCCGCATCTTCAGGCCGAACGCGATGTTGTCGTACACCGTCATCTGCGGGTAGAGCGCGTAGTTCTGGAACACCATCGCGATGTCGCGCTTCGGCGGCGGCAGCTTGTTGACGACGGTGTCGCCGATGCGGATCGAGCCCTCGCTGATCTCCTCGAGCCCGGCGACCATGCGCAGCGCCGTCGTCTTGCCGCAGCCCGACGGGCCGACGAGGACGACGAACTCGCCGTCGTCGACCCCGAGGTTCAGATCCTCTACGGCGCGGGTGCCGTCCGCGTAGACCTTTCCGACGTGCTCGAACGTCACCCCGGCCAAGAGGGGCTACGTTACTACCGCGGTAGTCGGGGTTCAACCGCGGCGGCCGCACCGGGGCGCGTTGACTCGCCTACCTACGGAGGAGTAGTCTCGGGCACCTTTTCCGAAGGAGGATCGTCGTGGACGAGCAGGGAAGCGCCAGGATCGACCGTCGAGAGCTGCTCCGGCGCGGAGCGGTGGGGGCGGCCGCCGCCGGCGTGCTCGGGAGCAGCGCGGGGCAGGCCTTCGCGGGCACGTCCGCGCGGGCCGCGAGTGCAGGCGTCGAGCTGTGGAACTGGCAGGCCGGCAATGCCTATCCGAACATCTTCGCGGCGGCGGGCAAGCGATGGAGCGCCAAGTCGGGCGGCAAGTTCCACCAGACCTCCGTGCCGTTCACCAGCTACTTCGCGAAGTTCAAGACGGCGGTCGCGGGCGGCAGCACGCCCGACGTGATGGAGATGTCGTGGACCGGCCAGTACCACGACCTGATCAAGGCGAAGACGCTCCTGCCGCTGGACGCCTCCCTGAAGAAGGGCTTCCCGGCCTTCTTCCAGACGGTGATGGACAGCCTCGCCTACCACGGCAAGCACTACGCGATCCCGCTCGACCTGAACACGCTCACGATCGCGTACAACAAGAGCCTCTTCGCGAAGCTCCACCTGAAGGTGCCGAAGACGCTCGACGAGCTGATTGCGCTCGCGAAGCCGATCCGGGACGCCGGCTTCCAGCCGCTGAGCGTCAACGTGAAAGACGGCTGGCCGGACGGCGACCTCTGGTTCGCGCAGGTCGCGTACACCGACCCGACCGGCAAGGCGATCCGCCGGGCCGAGACGGGCGCGATCCCGTGGACGGCGGCGCCCTTCGTCCGGGCCGCCGAGAACGTGCAGAAGATGAAGGACGCGAGCCTCTTCGCCGACGGCTCCGACGCGACCGACTTCAACGGCAACATCGCCGCGTTCGCGACGGGGCAGGTCGCGATGACCTACCCGCACGGCAACTTCAGCACCGGGATCATCGCGAAGGCGGTCGGCTCGAAGTTCGCGTGGGACCTCTTCCCGTTCCCGCCGCTGAAGGCGGGCGCCAAGGCGCTTGCGACGGGCGGCCCGGCGATCATCTGGTCGATTCCGGCAAAGGCGAAGAACCCCGAGGGGGCGCTCGATTTCATGCGCGACACGACGGACAAGATCGGCTTCGCCGCGCTCGTGAAGGAGAACTTCATCCCGTCGGCAAAGGCGAGCGTCTCGTCGAACCCGTCGGCGATCTACCGGCGGATGGTCTCGTTCCAGCCGACCGCTGCGACCCGGGCGATCTTCGTGCCGGACGTCTACACCGCGCTGCTGAACGAGATGCAGGGGCTGGTGACGGGCGGCTCGAAGCCGCAAGACGTCGTCAAGGCGATGCAGAAGGCCGCCAAGTCGGCGAAGTAGGCAACAGCCTCTCGAGCCGGTGAGCTCGAGCGGAAGAGCGATCACACGGAGGGCCGGGGCGCTGTTCATCGCCCCCGCCGCCGTGTTCTTCGCCGTCTTCATGCTCCTCCCCGTCATCGCCGTGATCGCGCTCGCGTTCACGGAGTGGACGGGCTTCAGCCTCGGCCAGATCGCCTGGCGGGGCGTCGGCAACTTCCGAACGCTCGCGAGCGACGACGTCTTCAGCAAGGCGCTCGTGCACACGGTGCTGTTCGTGGCCCTGTCGACCGTGCTCCTGAACGTGTTCGGGCTCGGGCTCGCGCTGCTGATCCACAGCCGCGTGCGCGGCCACGACTTCCTCCGGATCGCGATGTTCCTGCCGCTCGCCGTCTCCCCGGCGATCACGGCGCTGATCTGGCAGCAGATCCTCGGGCCCTATGGTTTCGTGAACCTGTCGCTCGGCCGGAGCGGGCTCGGTGTGATCCACAAGCCGATCGGCTTCCTCGGCCAGCCGAACCTCGCGTTCGCGACGCTGATCGCGGTCGCCATCTGGCAATACAGCGGATACAACATGCTGCTCTACTACGCCGGCCTACAGAGCCTCCCGGCCGAGCGGCTCGAGGCGGCGGCGATCGACGGCGCCGGCTGGCTAAACCGGCTCCGCTACGTCGTCGTCCCGTATCTGCGGCCCGTAATCGCCGTCGTCGTCGTTCTGAACCTGATCGGCGGCTGGAAGGTCTTCGAGCTCGTCTACGTCCTCACCGGCGGCGGGCCGAACCGCTCGACCGAGGTGCTCTCGACGTACCTCTTCCAGCAGGCGTTCGAGTTCAGCCGCGTCGGCTACGCGTCGAGCTTCGCGCTCGTGATCATCGCGCTCGCGACGATCTCCGCGCTCGCGCGCAGCCGGATCTCGGGGACGGTGTCGTGACCGACTTCGCGCCCGAGCTGCCGCAGCGCACGCTTGCCGAGCGGGTCTTCGACTCGCTTCGGGAGCGCTCGAGCCCGGGCCGTTTCGCCGGCTCACTCGTCTGCTTCTTCGTCGGCCTCGTCTACGTGATCCCGCTCGTCTGGGTCGTCACCGAGGGCGTCAAGGCGAGCTCGGACATCTTCTCGACGAGCCCGTTCCCGCACTCCTTCCGGATCTCGAACTTCGCCGACGCCTGGCGCCAGTTCCAGCTCGGGACGCTCTTCGGCCACACGATCGTGATCACGATCGGCACGGTCGTCCTCTCGATCGCGCTCTGCGTGACCGCGGCCTACGGCTTCTCGCGTTACCGGTCGAAGCTGAGCGAGGGCGTCTTCGTCCTGATCCTGACCGGGCTGATGGTGCCGCCCGCCGCGATCATCATCCCCTTCTTCCTCACGATGAGGCACCTCGGCCTCTACAACAACCTCTTCGCGGTGATCCTCGGCGAGACGGCGTTCGCGCTTCCGCTCGGGATCCTCCTGCTCCGCGGTTACATCGACAACATCCCGACCGAGCTGACCGACGCGGCCGTCGTCGACGGGGCCTCCGAGTGGAAGGCCTTCCGCTACGTCGTCTTCCCGCTCCTCCGGCCGGCGGTCGCGACCGTCGCGCTCTTCACGATCATCTCGACCTGGAACGGGTTCCTGCTTCCGCTGGTGCTCCTTCGCGACACCGCGACCTCGACGCTGACGGTGGGGATCTCGCAGACGGCGGGCCAGGTCGGGCAGCTCTCGCTGCAATTCGTCGCGGCCGCGGCCGTGATGGCCGTCGTGCCGGTGCTCGTGATCCTGATCGCGGCCCGCCGCTACTACGTCCAGGGGCTCTCGGCCGGCGCGCTGAAGCAGTGATGCGCGAGCGGATCCTCCTCAGCGGGCCCGGCTGGGAGCTCGTCCGGGCGCCAGCGCGGCCGGAGGGGAGCACGGAGCTGCCGACCGGCGCCGAGCCGGTCGGGACGGTCGAGGTGCCCGGGAACCTTCAGGTGCAGCTCGGCTTCGAGGATCTCTGGCTCGACAGCCCGGAGCTGACGACGCTCAACCACCACGAATGGCTCTACACGAGGCGCTTCCCGTCGCCCGGGCGACCCGCCGGCGGCCGGGTCTTCCTCGCCTTCGACGGGGTCGACTACTTCTCCGAGGTCTGGCTGAACGGACATCACGTCGGCAGCCACGAGGGCGCCTTCTCGACCTGGAGGCTCGACGTCACCGACGCGCTCGCGCCGAACGGCGGCGAGAACGAGCTCGTCCTCGGCGTGTCCTGCCCGTGGCGCGTCGACTCGCGCGCGTTCTTCCTCCAGCCGTCGACGACCTTCAGCGTCGTGCTCAAGAACAGCGAGTACCTGAAGGGCAACCTGCTCCATTACTGGGATGGGCTGCCGATGTCGGGGAACGCGGTCTTCCCGTTCGGCCCGTGGCGGGACGTCTGGCTGGAGGTCCGGGCGGGCGCCGTGCTCGAGCGCCTGAGCGCCTCCACGGTCCGGCTCGCCGCGGGCGAGGCCGAGCTCGAGCTGCACTGCGAGTGGTGGAGCGAACAAGGCGGCGAGGTCTCGGTCGACTTCCTGATCGAGCCGGACAACTTCGAGGGCGAGACGCAGCGGCTCGCGGCGAGCTTCACGCTCACGCTCGGCACGAGCGAGACGAGCACGCGCGCGACGGTCGCCGACCCCGCGCTCTGGTGGACGTGGGACACGGGCCCCCAGAACCTCTACCGAGCGCGGGCCGCAACGAGCGAGGGCGACGAGGTCGAGAGCGTCTTCGGGATCCGGCAGCTCGCGCGCGACGAGGAGACGCTCGCCTACTCGATCAACGGCACGCGCCTCTTCCTGCGCGGCGTCTGGTACCCGTTCGCGAACATCTTCAACGCCGTGCCCACCGCCGAGGAGCACCGGCGCGACGCGGAGATGCTCCGCGAGGGGAACAGCAACCACCTCGTCGCCTTCACGTTAGTCGAGAAGGACGCGTTCTACGAGGCATGCGACCGCGAGGGAATCCTCGTCTTCCAGGAGCTTCCGTTCCACCAGCTCGGCCCGATGCAAGTCATCGATCCGTCGTATCCGCGCTTCGAGGAGTACCGGCGCTTCGCGCTCGCCGAGGTCGAGAACGTCGTCAGGCAGCTCCGCGGCCATGCGTCGGTCGTCCTCTGGGCGGCGTTCGCCGAGACGCGCAAGGCGGGCCGCTGGGTCTGGGGCGACTACTCGGCCTTCACAGAGGAGATCGAGCGGATCGTGCGCGACGGCGATCCGGACGCCGTCTTCCACCCGAGCTTCTGCGACTTCGAGGAGGAGCACATCTGGAACGGCGGCTTTCCGTTCGGCGAGTTCTCCGATCACTACGACCGCAACCACCGGTTCATTTCCGAGTTCGGAGCGATCGCGCCGCCCGTCGTCGAGACGCTGCGCGAGATCGTTCCGCCTGAGGCGATCTGGGGCGTCGAGGCGGGCTCGGAGGGCCGCGTCGCGCTGCCGATCGACGCCGAGGAGTACTCGTACCGCTGGTCGTTCGACTACGCGGGGCTGTGCACCTCGGTGGCTCGGATGTTCCGCCACGCCGACCGCGACCCGCCGACCCTCGAGCGCTTCGTCGACGCGATTCAGTGGTACCAGGCGTTCGGCCTGCGCTACTGCGCCGAGGTCTACCGGCGCAAGCGCTTCGCGGACATCGCCGGCTGCAGGACCTGGTCGTACCGCGAAAACGTGCCCGGGATCAAGTTCACGGTCGTCGACCAACACCAGCGACCGAAGATCGGCTATTTCGGGCTGCGCGCCGGCTACGCGCCGATGCTCCTCAGCCTCGACGACCGGGAGCCGCTGCGGCCGAGGGCGGCCGGTTCTCGGTACGTGCACGACCTCTGGCTCGTCAACGACACGCCGCGCGCCGAGCGGCTCGACGTCCGTGCGCGCCTGCTCGACGTCGGCGGGCGGGAGCTCCGAACGCTCGAGCGGCGGGTCGACGCGCCGCCGGACTCCGGATCGCCCGCGCTCGCGCTCGACCTCGCGCTGCCCGAGGAGCCGGGCGCCTACCTGCTCCGCTACGACGCGACGCGCCCCGACGGTTCGACCGCGACCACCGGCGACACGTGGATCCGGGTCGTTCGGCCCGCGTTCGACCCGGCGCTGCGCGTGCTCCTCGTCGGGCAGTCGCGCTACGCCGCGCCGATCGCCGAGAGCCTCGCGGGAGCCGGCGGGATCGAGCTCACGATCGTCGACGAGACGACGCGCCGGCCGCGCGACTCGTCGTGGAGCGAAGGGCTCGCCGGAGGCGTCGACGTCGTCTGGCTCGCCGGCTGGGACTACGCGGCGCACCAGTTCCGCGCGAGGGAATGGGAGAACGTCGCCGCCGCCGTCCGGGATGGAGTCGGCTTCGTGCACACGGGCGGCCAGGCTTCGTTCCATGGCGGCGACGGCCGCGGCGCGCTGCTCGACTGCACGGCTCTCGGCGAGGTCCTGCCGGTGAGCCTTCGTCCCCACGACGGCGCCTGGGACCGCGAGCCGCCGATACGCAGGCTCCCGGGCTGCGCGCCCGTCTTCACTGCCGAACTCGGCGAGATGCCGTTCCGCGGCTTCAGCCGGACGGAGCCGCGTCCGGGCTCCGACGTCCATTGGACGATCGGCGAGTTTCCGCTCCTCGTGACCGGCCGCTACGGCAACGGCGCGACGGTCGCGTTCACGGGCTCGTTCACCAAGCCGCTGCGCATGTTCCGCATCGGGGAGGGGCTCGATTGGGAGGATCCGATCGACGTCCAGCCCCACTGGGCGCGTCAGGACATCAAGGCCTACGGCCCGTACTGGCAGGGAATCCTCGAGCTGTCGCTCGGCCTGCTCGCCGCGGCCGCTCGCCGCGGGCCCGTCGCGCCGCCGGCGGAGCTTGCCGACGAGCTGCGGCGGCCGCTGTTCGAGCACCTCGCGGAGCTCCCTCGGACGGAGCTTCGCTGCGCGATCGACGGCGGGGTCGCGGTCGTCGAGAACGCAGGCGCGACGGTGGCACGGCTGGTCCGCGGCCGCGTGCTTGCAGAGACGAACGACGTGCGCTTTCGCGACGGCTTCGCCGACCTGCTCCCGGGGGAGGTGGCACGGCTGCGCTTCGAGGCGGCGGGTGAGATCCGCGGCGTCGCGGTGTCCGCCCAGAACGCAGCGCCAGTCGAGGTGACAATCTGAGCGAGCCGCTCGTTCCCACGGACTCGATCGCCGTCTACGCCGACGGCATGGATCACCCCGAGGGCGTGACGGTCGGCCCCGACGGGTACGTCTACGCCGGCGGCGAGGCCGGCCAAATCTACCGGATCGACCCGAACTCGCGGCGGGCGGTCGAGCTCGGGAGCTCAGGCGGCTTCACGCTCGGCGTCGCGCTCGACGGCACCGGCTCCGTTTACGCCTGCGACCCGACCCGGCACGGCGTCGTCGTCTTCTCGCCGGCGGGCAAGCATCGCGACTACGCCTCCCGGCCTGACATCGTCGGCGCGAACCACCTCGCGTTCGACAGCCTCGGGAACCTCTACTTCTCGGACTCGGGCCACTGGAAGGAGCACGACGGCCGGATCTACAGCGTCGCGCCCGGCGGCGAGGCGGAGGTCTGGTGCGCCGAGCTGCGGACGCTCCCAAACGGCGTCTGCGTCGGCCCCGGAGAGACGCACCTCTACGTGGCGATGAGCCTCGGCCCCGGCCGCATCAGCCGCGTCGAGATCCGGGACGACGGATCGGCCGGCGCCGTGGAGGACGTCGCAGTCCTCGAGGGAACGCTCCCCGACGGGCTGGCCTTCGACGAGGACGGCAACCTCTACGTCGTCACCTACCGGCCGGACGCGGTCTACCTGATCGCACGCGGCTCACCCGAGCCCGTGCTCTTCGCCCACGACCCGGAGGGCGCCGTCCTCGCCTCGCCGACGAACATCGCGTTCGGTCTCGTCGACGGCGAACCACGTCTCTTCGTCGCCAACATCGGCCGCTGGCACATAGCCTCCCTGCCGGTGCCACGCCCCGCGCTGCCGCTGCACTACCCGCACGTCGGAGCTGTCGATGGCTGATCCGATCGCGGTCGTCACGGGCGGCGCCGCCGGGATCGGCGCCGCGACGGGACGCGCGTTCGCGGAAGCCGGCTACCGCGTCGTCCTCGTCGATATCGACCGCGACGCCGCGGAGCGAACGGCTGCGAGTCTGCGAGAGGCCGGTCACTCCGCGGCCCCGATGCGCTGCGACGTCGCGGACCCGGACGCGGTCGCCGCACTCTTCGAGACGGTCGAGCGCGACCAGGGGCGGCTCGATGCGCTCCACGCGAACGCCGGCGTCGAGGGCTACTTCCCGCTCGAGGAGATGCCCGTCGACGTGCTCCTCCGCCAGATCGCGGTCGACCTGACGGGTCAGCTCCTCTGCGCCCGCGCTGCGATTCCGGTCCTCGCGCGAAGCGGCGGCGGCAGCATCGTCTTCACCGCGTCCGTTCAGGGGTACACGACGCTTCCCGGCTGCGTGCCGTACGCGGCCGCCAAGGCGGGCCTGATGGCCGCAGCGCGGGCGCTCGCGGTCGAGGTCGGCGACCGCGGAATTCGAGTGAACAGCGTCAGCCCCGGCACGATCGACACGCCGATGCTCCAGCGCAGCCTCGTCGGCATGAGCCAGGACGAGCTCGGCGACTTCTTCGCGAGGGTGAACGCCGCCAATGCGCTCGGCCGCGTCGGCGAGGCGCGCGAGATCGCCGACGTGGTCGTCTTCCTCTGCTCCGAACGTGCCGCCTACATCACCGGCGAGGACGTCGTGGTTGACGGCGGGTATCTCCGCGTCAAGAAGTTCTGAGTCGTAGGATCCCCGGCGTGCCCGAGCCTCTCACTACCACGGTAGTCGGGAGCTATCCACAGCCCGACTGGCTGATCGACCGCGAGCGTCTCGGCTCTCGCCTCCCCCCGCGCGTGCGGGCGCGCGAGCTCTGGCGCGTCGACGAGGGTTTCCTCGAGCAGGCGCGGAACGACGCGACGCTGCTCGCGATCCGCGACATGAGCGCGCGGGCATCGACGTGATCAGCGACGGCGAGATGCGGCGCGAGAGCTACTCGAACCGCTTCGCGACGGCGCTCGAGGGCGTCGACCTCGACAATCCCGGTGTCGCCATCGACCGCACCGGTCACGAGACCCGGTTCCGCGCGTCGTCGGGCCGATCCTGCGCGCGCGCCCGGTCGAGGTGCGCGACGTCGAGTTCCTCCGCGCGACCACCGACCGGCAGATCCGGATCACCCTGCCGGGCCCCTTCACCATGGCGAGCAGTGGTTCACGCTCCGCTTCCGCGCGACGAAGGCCGACTGCTCGCTCGTCGTCGTCGAGACCGGCGACGGCCTGACCGGGGTCGGCGAGGCCTGCGCTTACGACAATCCCCGGGAGATCGTCGAATGCGTCGAGTGGCTCGCGCCGTCGCTCGTCGGCCGCACCGTCGACGACGCGTTCCGCCTCGCGCAGCCCACGGGCACCTCGTGGGCGTACGATTGCGCCGTCGCCGGCGTCGACTGCGCGCTCTGGGACGTCCGCGGAAAGCTCGCGGGACTCCGCGTCTGCAATCTCCTGGCCGGGGATGCGCCGGCCGACGTCGAGCTCTACGCGTCGGGCGGCTGCCGCTACGACTGGGCGGGCGACCCGTGCACCTTGATCGAGGAGGTTCTGGGCTACGCAGAGCGGGGTTTCCGGACCTGAAGATCCGGCTCGGCACGGCCTGGGAGTGGGACGGCGTCGGGCCCGGCCGCTTCCTCGCGCTGCTCGAGGACGCCGTCGACGCGGTCGGCGGGCGGATCGCGATCGCCGTCGACGCGAACCAGCGCCTCGATCTCGCGACGGCGGTCGAGGTCGGCCGCGGCCTCGACCGCCTCGGCTGCGCCTGGTTCGAGGAGCCGATCCCGCAGGACGATATCGACGGCTACGTCCGGCTCGCCGCAGAGCTCGACCTGCCCGTGACAGGCGGAGCAGTTCACGACGCTGGCGCGCTTCCGGCCGTACCTGGAACGACACGCCTTCGACGTCGTCCAGCCGGACGCCGGCTGGTGCGGGCTGACGGAGGCGCTGACGATTGCGGAGGTCGCCGCGCGTCACGGCCTCCTGGTGACGCCGCACAGCTGGCACAACGGGGCGATGACCCTCGCGAACGCGCACCTCGTTGCCTCGCTCGAGGAGCGGCTGCCCCTTGAGCTCTCGATGGTGCAGGGGCCGCTCCAAGCGGAGATCCTGCGCGACGGTCTCGCCGTTGAGGGCGGCCGGCTGCTCCTGAACCGGCAGGGGCTCGGAATCGAGCTCGCGCCGGAGCTCGAGGAGCGTTTCCCGTACGTTGACGGCGACTTCGCCTTCGAGGTCGAGAGATGACTCACGAATCGCTTCTGCGTCCGAGCGTCGAGCTGCCTGTGCAAGGCACGATCGACCGACCCAAGCGCGCGCTCGTCGAGAGGCTCGCCGCCGCCTGCTAGAGCGCGATGCAGCACCTCCTCGGCGTGCGCCGCACCTTCATCCACGGCCCGTGACGCGGTGCAGGCTGTTGGGGGGATAATCGACGTTGAAGACTGCGCGGAGGTAGCCGTAGAGCCGCCCCTCCCCGAGAATCGCATCGACGTACTGCGAGATCCGCAGCAGGTCGCCGTCATTCGGATCCGGATATCGGGAGCGCTCCGCGAGGGGACGCGCCAGCTCGCCGCCGCTCGGGAGGTAGTGGCCCTGCTCCCAGGCGGCCTCGGGAGGTCGATCGCACAGGCTCGCACCGGGCCCGAGGAACGGAATGACGACCCCGTCGGAGATCAGACCACCGACCAGCCATTAGTGGTGGGTCCGGCTGGGCGCGCGGGTCGGGGCGGTCCACGACCGCAGTCGCCTTCAGCGGTGGAAAGTACGACGGCAGCCCCTCGATCACGAGCTGCGAGAGCTGCTCCGGACGGTCGATGTCCTTCAGCCGGTACGAGCCGAGGGTAGGTGACGGCCAACCCCATCTCCTCGCTTGCGCGTCAGACGCTCCGAGCAGTCGCGCGGCGCGAGCGGTCTCACACCGGTGCGCCGCGACCTCGGCCGCCACCACCAGGCACCTGTGGATCTGTTGCTGTTTCCCGATTCTCTTCGCGAGCCGCAAGGAGCAGACGAGAAGCGCTCGCTCGATATGTGGCGAAGCACCCGCTCGGGCGAGTGCTGATACCCCGCGACGTCGCGGCAGCGATCGCCTTCCTCGCCTCGCCGCTCGCCGAAGGGATCAACGGCACGTCGCTCGCGTCGACGCGGCATCGGCGCAACCTGAGACCCGTACGAGAGCCTCCGTGGCTCGACCGACGCGCGGCTAGCAGACGGAGGCCGGCAGCGTTTCTAGAGCGCGGAACATCGCGTTCCGCCGCCAACGGGGCTCTCCTGCGAGGCGCAGGTCGACGTCGAGGCGAAGGAGCGTCTCGATGGCGACCCGCGCTTCGAGGCGCGCGAGTGCCGCGCCGAGGCAGAAGTGGATGTTTGAACCGAAGGCGAGATGCCTGTTCGGACGGCGACGGACGTCGAGCTCGTCAGGGCGCGAGAACCGCGCTGCGTCGCGGTTCGCCGAGCCGAGGACGACGAGCACGAGCTCGTTGCGCGCGATTGGGCGGTCGCCTAGCTCGACGTCGCGCGCCGCGCGTCGCGTCAGGTACTGGAGAGGGCTCTCGAACCGCAGGAACTCCTCGACCGCGACCGGCACGAGCTCAGGCTCGCGCCGCAGGGTTTCGCGGACCTCCGGGTGGCGAAGCAGCGCAAGGGCGCCCGAGCCGATCACGCTGGCCGTCGTCTCGTGCCCCGCGAGCAGAAACTGAATCAGGGTGACGATGAAGACGCGGACCTCCTCATCGGTGAGCGCGCCGACGTCGACGCCGGCAAGGAGCTCGCTCAGCATGTCCTCGCGCGGCTCCTCCTGCCGCTGCTCGAGCAGCTTGCGCGCCCACGCGCCGGCCTCGTTCATCGCGTCCACCGCGTCGCCAATCGTCGCGTCGTCGGGCAGGTTCGCGAGCGCGATCAACCGGTCGCCCCAGGACTTGAAGCGGAGCCGGTCCTCTGTCGGCACGCCGAGCAGCTCAAAGACGACCGTCGCAGGCAGCGGGTACGCAAGATCGCGGACGAGATCGAGGCTGCCGCCGCGTGCCAACTGCGAATCGATCAGTCCGTCGACGACCTCGCGCACGCGCTTCTCCAGCTGCGCGAGCCGCGGCCGGAATGCCTGCGTCCACCGCGCACGGTGCGCCGTGTACTCCGGGGGGTCGCTCCAGAAGAAGCCGCTGAAGTTGCCGTAGAGGCGGTTCATCGCCTCCCACACCCGAGGCGGCAGCACCGGCTCCAGCCGCGGGCGGACGCGGTCCGAGCTCGAGAACGCATCCGGCCGGTCGAGGACGTCCTTGACGTCGTCGTAGCGTGTGACGAGCCAGCCATTCCACGCCTCACTCCGGTAGACAGGCGCCTCCGCGCGCAGCAGCTCGTAGACGGGGTACGGGTCGTCGAGGAAGGAGTTCGACCGAAGCCGAGCCTCGGCGTCGAGAAGCGCCCCCGCCACGCTACAGCCGGTCGACGGCCGTCGAGTCGCCCGCGAGGACCGCCTCACGCCACGCCTCGTCGAGGGCTGCGACCAGCCACCCGTCGCCAGCACCGCGGTCGTGTGAGAAGTCGCTCGCGTAGAGCAGCCAGTGCGAACCCGTCATCTCGACGAGCGACCGGTGAAACAGAGCGCGCCGTCAGGCGCGAAGACAAGGTCGCTCGGCCCACGAAGCGCCACTCCCTCAATCGTAGGTGGCCGACGTCGTGCGTCGTTGCCTGGAGGCGGTAATCGCCGTCCATTAGACGGACGGCGTCGAGGAAGAACGCCGCCGGCTCGCCGCCGACCAGAAGCAAGAGACGATGGATCTCGCGCTGGCGCGGGTCGTTTGGTAGCCACCGTTCGGGCATCAGCGTCGTTCTAGCGCAGTGGCGCCTCTACCGCGACAGTCGCTCGCGGCCAGACAATGGGGTTCGTACTTGGCCTTTGTCTTCGGCTAGCGACCGGACATCAAAATCGCAAAATCGGCCGGTTTGCACGGAGTTTGTTGTGTTGTTTACAACGCGATGGAAGAAAGCGGAGCACGTTTGAACCGCCAACGGCTCCGCGGCGCCCACCGGGTCGCGCGCGCGCTCGAGACCAGAAGCAGGCCGGAAAGCCAGTATCAGAGCCGGATTCCGCCTCGGCGGGCGCGATCAAAGAAGCAG
>JBBRYP010000035.1:0-41104 GCA_038237515.1 Gaiellales bacterium | reverse complement strand
TTCGCCTGGCTGCACCAGCTCAAGCGCCTGCTCGTCCGCTACGACCGCCGCGCCGACATCCACGAGGCACTACTCGCGCTCGGCTGCTGCATCGTCTGCTACCGACGACTCAAGAACTCATTCTGAAAGCAGCTCTTAGACTGTCCCTGTGCGCCTGCCGTTTCGCCGCCTGGACATCCCGGACGACGTCGAGGCGGCGATCCAGCCCCGGCTCTATCTCATTCTCATCCTGGGTGTGCTCGCGCTCGCGTACGTGATCGCGTTCGGGATCGAGAACAACAAGCAGCGAGCCGTCCACTTCGTCTTCGCGACAGCAAGCGTCTCGCAGGCGTGGCTGATCCTGATCAGCCTCGCGGTCGGAGTGATTCTCGGCGTCGCCCTCTCGCAGCTACACCGGCACCGTCAGCGGCGCCGCCAAACCCAGCAGACGGCCTAGCCGCCCGACGCCCTCGGTGATCTCGGCCGGCGAGGCGAAGCTGTAGGCGAGCCGGGCGGCACTCTCGCCGCCGGCCCCTCCCGCATAGAAGTCCGAGCCCTTGACGAAGGCGACACCGGCCTCCCCGGCCCGCGCGAGAAGGTCAGAAGCGCCCATCCCAGCCGGAAGGTCGAGCCAGAGAAAGTACCCGCCGTCGGGCCGGCTCCAGCGCGCGCCCTCGGGAAACGAGGCGGCGAGTGCATCGAGCATCGCGTCCCGCCGCTCGCGCAGCAGGCTCCGCACGCGTTCCAGGTTCGGCTCGAGGTTGCCGCGCCGCAGGAACTCGAACACGGTGGCTTGCGAGAGGAGCGATGGCGTCAGGTAGGTCTGCGTGGCGGCGGCCTCGACCCGCGCCACGAGCTCCGGCGGGATGATCAGGTAGGCGACGCGGACACCGGGTGAAACGATCTTCGAGAACGACGACATGTAGAGGACGCCGCCGCCGCCGCCGGCGAGCTCGAAGAGCGTCGGGGGCGGAGCTCCCTCGAAGCGGACGAGGCCGTAGGGATCGTCCTCGAGCAGGAGGAAGGCGTACTCGTCCGCCAACTCGACTAGCTGGCGCCGGCGCTCGGTCGAGAGCGTCCTGCCGCTCGGGTTCTGAAAGGTCGGGATCGTGTACAGGAACACCGGGGCGCCGTTCGAGCGAAGCTCGCGCTCCAGCGGGTCGAGCATCAGCCCCTCGTCGTCCTGGGGGATCGCGACCACCTCGGCCCCGACGGAGGCGAGGATCTTCAGCGGCCGGTCGTAGGTCGGCGCCTCGACGATCACGCGCCGCCTGCCCTCGCGCAGGAGCTCCTGCGCCAGCAAAGAGATCCCCTGGAGGGAGCCGTTCGTCAGCAGCACGCGCTCCGGCTCGACGCCGTGACGTTCTGCGACCCACTCCCGCAGCGGCTGGTAGCCGCCGACGGGGCCGTAATTGAGCACGGTGGGGCCGTCCCGCAGGACCGCCTCCCGCGCGCAGTTGGCGAGCTCCTCGACCGACAAGCACGCAGGCGTCGGCACCCCTCGGGCGAACGAGATCGTCACCGGGCGAGTGTAGAGACGCGGTCGGCGCTGCCCGCGCGCGCGGGCCCTAGGGATAGACGCGACGCCAGCTGCGGCCGCCGTCGGTCGTACGGAGAAGCCCCGCGCGCACGAGCGCGGCGAACCCATGACGCTCGTCGGCCCACGACTCCGACGAGACGGAGTCGAGGTCGTCGGACTCCAGAACCCGCTGCCCGTCGCCCACGCGCTCGATCCCGGAGCGCTCGGCGCTGAGGAACCCTACGCTGGCGGAGACGTAGTCGATCGAGGTCGCGTGGCCGGTGAAGACGCCGTCCTTGAACTTCAGCCAATGCTCGCCCGCGTCCTCAGTCGAGAAGTACTCGCGCTGCTGCATGATCGTCGCCGGCTGGCCGCCGCAGACGACGACTCCGTGGTCGACGTCGACGAAGCTGAGGCCCGCGAGGTAGAAGTCGCAGCCGAAGCGCACCGGCGACCACGAGCGGCCACCGTCCCTGGTGCGGTAGAAGAACTGCGCGAGCGGCGCCGCCCAGCCGTTCCTCGCGTCGGCGAACGAGATGGCGGCGCGTCCCGGGCCGGCCGGCCGGCCGGCGGCGAAGCGGTGCAGCAACTGCCAGGAGCGGCCACCGTCGTCGCTGCGGTAGAGCGTGCTGTGCGCGAGCCCGAAGCCGATCCGGCCCGACACGAAGTCGAGCGCGTCGAAGCGAAGGCCGGCATGAACGAGCTTCCAAGCGCCCCCCGCGTCGGCAGTACTCAGGAGGCTGCCGCCCGCGGTCGCGACGTAGCCCCGGAGAGGCGAGACGAACGAGACCGCGACGGGCGCAGCAGCCGGTGGGAAGCGGCGAGGGAAGCGAACCTCCCGCGGGACCTTTCCAAGTAACACTGTGTTACTTGGGGCCGGCGCGACCCCTGCGACGGCGGCGAGGCCCCCCAGCCCGACCACGAGGAGAGCGAGCCTACGCAGGCGCCCGGCTCTGCATTCGCTCGGCGACCATCTGCGCCACCTCGGTCGGCGACGTGCCCACCTCGACACCGCAGGCCTCGAGTGCCTCCTTCTTCGCGGAAGCGGTTCCCGACGAGCCGGAGATGATCGCGCCCGCGTGCCCCATCGTCTTCCCGGGCGGTGCCGTGAACCCCGCGATGTAGGCGAGCACCGGCTTTCGCATCTCCTCTTGGATGAACCGCGCCGCCTTCTCCTCCTCGTCGCCGCCGATCTCGCCGACCATCACCACGAGCTCGGTCTCGTCGTCGGCGTTGAAGCGCTCGAGCACGTCGATGAACGAGGAGCCCACGATCGGGTCGCCGCCGATGCCGACGATGGTCGAGTTCCCGAGGCCGGCCTGCGCCAGCTCGTGCCCGATCTGGTAGGTCAGGGTTCCGGACCTCGAGACGAGCCCGATCGGGCCCTCGCGGAAGATCTCGGCCGGGATGATCCCGACGTTCGCCTTCCCGGGCGAGAGCGCACCAGGGCAGTTCGGGCCGAGCAAGGTGATCCCGCGGGGGCGAATGTAGGTGTACACGCGCAGCATCTCGTGGGCGGGCAGCCCCTCGGCGATGCAGACGACGGTGGAGATGCCGGCGTCGACGGACTCGTAGATCGCGTCGGCCGCGAAGCGCGCCGGCACGAAGACCATCGCCGTATTCGCCCGGGTCTTCTGCACCGCGTCGGCGACCGTGTGGAAGATCGGCACGCCCTCGAGCTCCTGGCCGCCCTTGCCGGGGGTCACCCCCGCGACGAGGTTCGTCCCGTAGCGCTTGTTGCGCATACCGTGGAACGAGCCCTCGCTGCCGGTGAGGCCCTGGACGAGGAGACGTGTCGAGCGGTCGACGATGATCGCCATCTAGTGCGGCCTCTCATAACGTTCGACCGGAAACGAAGGGCAGGTGGAGGCCGCACTACTCGGCCGCTGCGGGCCCCCCGGCCGCAGAGCGGTCGGACTAGTGCGGCGTCGGCGAACCCTCAGTTTCGAGCGAAACGTTGGGAGACGCCGCACTAGGTTCCCTTCCTGCCCCGAAGGACGATCGTGCGCATCAGTACGCGGCTTTCTGCGTCCGTCCAGCGCGCCAGGAGCGTGCGCACGCGCTCCGCATCCTGTCCCCGGCAGTCGACGCGTTCGAGCCACGGCTCGAGCTCCAGCCTCCGCTCCGCGAAGACGTGCTCCGCGTCCACGCGAAGGCCGCACTGGGCGAAGAGCGTCCGCCACTCCTCCGCCGAGAGCGAGCGGACGTGAGTCGGGTCGCGGAGCCGGTGCGCCTCCTCGAAGCGCTCGTCCTCGAAGAGCAGGTCCTCGATGACGACGCGGTCGCAACCGACCCGTGCCATCTCCGCCAGCGCGCGCCGGACGTCCTCGAAGTGGTGCGGGGCGATCCGGCACGTGACGACGTCGAAGGTCGACTTCGGGAACGGCAGATCCTCCGCGCGGGCGATCACGTCCGGCCGCATTCCCGGAGCCGGATCGAGCGTCACGACCGTGCACCCCCGTTCCCGAAGCCGCCGCGCCACATGACCGCCGCCGGTCGCGACGTCGAGGGCCTCGACGCCGGCCGCGGGTTCGCACCACTCGACCAGGAGGTCGAGGTCATGGCCGACGCGGTGCAAGGCGCTTTCGCGGAACGCCTCCGTCCGATCGCTCCAGACGTCCGTCATGCCGGACTCCACAGGGAGCGCCGCCTCATCGGGAAAGCTCCACGGCCCGGCGCGCCGCGTCGAGCATCGTCGGCTCGACGTGGAGGTTCGCCGGCGCTGCCTCGGCGAGGAGGCGGCGACCCTCCTCGGCGTTCGTACCGTCCAGCCGCACGACGATCGGGCGGTCGATCGTCATCCGCTCGAGGGCCGCGAGGATCCCGCGCGCCACCTCGTCGCAGCGCGTGATCCCGCCGAAGATGTTGAAGAGGATGGAGCGAACCTGCCGGTCGGTCGTGATCACCTCGAGAGCGTCGACGACGCCCTCGGCGTCGCCGCCGCCGCCGAGGTCGCAGAAGTTGGCGGGTCGGCCGCCGGCGAGCGCAATCACGTCGAGCGTGGACATGACGAGCCCCGCTCCGTTGCCGAGGATCCCGACCTCGCCGTCGAGCTTCACGTAAGTGACGCCCTTCTCGCGCGCGAGAGCCTCCTGCGGATCGGCCGCGGACGGGTCGCGCATCTCGGCGATGTCGACGTGCTTGTAGAGCGCGTTGTCGTCGACCGTGAACTTCGAGTCGAGCGCCTTCACCTCGCCGCTCGGCGTGACGATCAGGGGATTGATCTCGCAGAGCATCGCGTCGCAGGCGACGAAGCACTCGTAGAGGCGGCCGACGATCGACAGCACCTGCTTCTGCTCGGAGGGGTCGTAGATGCCCGCCGCATAGACCAGCCGCCGCGCCTGGTAGGGCTGGAATCCCTCGAGCGGATCGAAGTGCAGCCGCGCGAGCGCCTCCGGCTTCTCGTCCGCGACCTGCTCGATCTCGACTCCGCCCTCCGTCGTCAGCATGAAGAGCGGCTTCTTCGCGCCCCGGTCGAACGTGACCGAGAGGTAGTACTCCTTCGCGATCTCCGAGGCCTGTTCGATCCAGACCTTGCGCACGACGTGGCCGCGGATGTCGAGCCCGAGGATCTCCGCCGCCTTCTGCTCCGCGTCCTTCGCGCCGCTCGCCAGCTTGACCCCACCGGCCTTGCCGCGCCCACCCGTGAGCACCTGCGCCTTCACGACCACCTCGCCGCCCCCGAGCTCCTCGGTCGCCCTGCGAGCCTCCTCCGGCGTCGTCGCGAGCCGCCCCTCCGAGACGGGGATGCCGAAGCGGCGGAACAGCTCCTTCCCCTGGTACTCGTAGAGATCCACGGCCGGCGGAGTCTACGAGAAGCCGCTCCGGCCGCCTGGCGAGGGCCATGTCGGGTACCGGCCGCCGCCAGGGACAGACCCTGGGCATGACGCGTCGGGACCTCGCGCGGATCGGCCTCGGTGATCCCGCGGCGGGAAAGGGCTCCGCTTCGTGGTTCCCCGGCTCCACCAGCGCACCCGCCGGAAGCAACGGCGTAGAGTGGCGCTCCGCAACCGAGGAGGACGCATGACCGACGATCGCTCCACCCTTTCGGACGACGACATGACGACGTCCGGCGCCGGCGAGTCAGAGGGCGGCACCGACGGCGACGCCGACCAGAGCGACGCGGACACCGACACGACGGATTCCGATTCCGACGGCACCGACTCCGACGCCGACACGGACGACGCCTAGCACCGCAGCGCTCCGGCGCTGTCTCGATCCGGTCGAGGTCGACGAGTTCCTCGACCGCTATTGGGAACGTGAGCCGCTCGTCGTCCAGCGCCGCGAGGAAGGTCGATTCGACGACCTCCTCTCCGTCGCCGACGCCGAGCGGCTCGTCTGCTCGGGGGGGATGCGCTATCCCTCCTTCCGGCTCGTCAAGGCGGGTTCGCAGGTCCCGCTGAGCTCGTACGCGACCGACATCCCCTGGCGGCCGACCCCGCTGACGGGGGCGGCCGACCCGGGGCGCGTCGCGCAGGAGTTCGCAGAGGGGGCGACCGTCGTCCTGCAGGCTCTGCACCACACATGGAACGCGCTCGCGTCCTTCTGCCGCGAGCTCGAGGCATGCCTCGGCCATGCGACGCAGGCGAATGCCTACTACACCCCGGCCCGCTCACAGGGATTCGGCGTTCATCACGACACCCACGACGTCCTCGTGCTCCAGGTCGGGGGCGCCAAGCGCTGGCTCGTCTACGAACCCGTGCTCGAGCTGCCGCTGAAGGCGCAGCGCTACGCGGCGGCGCTGGGTGAGACCGGGCCCGCGACACACGACCTGACGCTGCACGCGGGCGACACCCTCTACCTCCCGCGAGGGTGGCTCCACGAGGCGCTGACCTCCGAGAGCGACTCGCTGCACCTCACGATCGGGATCAACGTCTACACCTGGCTCGAGGCGCTGCGGGCCGCGGTGGAGACGCTCGCCGACGACGTGGAGCTGCGGCGCGCGGTCGCAGCGCACGGCGAGGGCGCACCCGACCTGGAGGCGCGGCTGGCCGAGCGGCTGAAACCGCAGGCCGTCGCGGCGCGGAAGCGGGCTCGGCTGGTCGAAAGCCGCAGGCCGGTCCTCGAGGGTCAGCTCGAGGAGATCAGGTCGCTCCCCGGAATAACGTTGCACACGACGCTCGAGCGGCGGTCGACCGTGATCGCAGACCTCGACGGCAGGGCCCTCGTCTTCGAGGGCAAGCGGATCGACTTCCCGGCGGAGGTCGAGGCGGAGCTTGCCGCGATCGTCGGCTCCGAAGGCCCTTTCTCGCCGGCGAGCCTGCCCGGCTCGCTCGACGAGTCGGGTCGTCTCGTTCTCGTGCGGCGCCTGATCCGCGAAGGCTTTCTGCGGCGCGCGCACCGTTAGAGGCCCAGCGGGCCTAGCGCGGCGCGGCGGCGGCCACGAACCGCCGCGGGTGCCTGAGGTGCTCCGCAGCGCACGTCAGGTAGGTCAGGTCGCCGTCCTGCGCCCGCACCTCGACCTCGTACCGCACGCCGCCCGGCGCAGCCCGGAAGCGCATCAGCCAGCTGTCGGGGCTTCGCGTGCCGCCCTCGAAGGCGAGCTCGTCGATTCCGCGAAGCCCGGTGTGCTCACGAATGGCGGCGTCGGCCGCCTGCACCGGGAAGGCGTGACAGGAGCGGCCGCGAAACCGCTCGAGGTGGATGCGGCCGGCGAGGTGGTCGTCCAGGAGCGGCCAGGCATCCTCCGGGCTGACGCGCCCGTAGTAGAGGCCGTGGGGGAGGATGACGACGTTTCCGGCGAAGCGATCGCCCCCGATGTGGCTCACCTGCCACACCCACTCCTCGTCGACCTGCTCCCGCAGCGCGTCGTAGAGCGGGCGGCCGTAGCGCGCGCAGCAACGGTCGTGCTTGCCGTGGGTGCAAACGAGCAGGAGCGGATGCTCGACGCGTGAGACGGCGTCGCCAGACCCGCCGAAGTCGACGTCCGCCAGGTCTTCGTAGCTCGCGAGCTCGATCCGGCGGAGAGCGGACCCTTGCTCGGCGGTCCGCCCCAGGAACACCGCGAGGCTGTCACGCCGCTCGCGCCTCCGGATGAAAAGAACCTTCGTCCTCGGCCGCGCCGCCTGCTCCTGGAGCGCCGCCCTTGCCTGGTCGGAGAGGCCGCTTCCGGCGAGCGCGTCGCGGCTCCAGAGGCCCCGGTACTCGACGAGGATCCAGTTGTCGACGCGGCTGGCCGTCGCCGTCAGAGGCTCCGCGCTCTCCCTCGAGATCTCGGCGCAGAAGGGTCTATCCCGCACGGTCGTCGACCTCCGGCACGAGCGAACACAGAACCTCCCCGGTCTTGACCGCCTGGCCGGCCGAGACCGCGAGGCCGGAGACGAGCCCGTCACGGTGGGCATGGATCTCGTTCTCCATCTTCATCGCCTCGACGATGCAGACGACCTCGCCGGCGCGCACCTCGTCCCCCTCCTCGACCCGAACCGCCAGAACCGTCCCCTGCATGGGGCTGACGATGGCGTCTCGAGCCGCGCCGTGGGCGGCTCGGGACGCCTGTCGCCCAGCGCGCCGTCGCGCGAGGGCGGCGTGAGGCGGCTCGGGCACGACGACCTTCACCTCGACTCGCCGGCCGTCGAACTCCACCGTCGTCGCGCGCCCAACGACCGCCGCGGCTCCTCCGTCCGGAGCTGCCGCTAAATTTGTTGTCCGATGAGACAACTGCTCCGCTTCCTTCGCCAGCAGCTCCGACTCGACCACTCCATGACACGTCCCGCCCTCGGCGAAGCAGGGGTGCCGAAGGAGCGCCCGGTGGAATCCCAGCAGCGTCGTCACGCCGCCGATCTCGAACTCGTCGAGCGCCCGCAGCATCCGCCGGCGGGCGTGCTCGCGGTCGCCCCCGTGCACGATCAGCTTCGCGATCATGGGGTCGTAGAGGGCACCGATCTCGGAGCCTGCCGTCACCCCGGAATCGACTCGGATGCCCGGCCCACCCGGCTCCCGGTAGGTCGTGATCCTCCCCGGCGAGGGCAGGAAGCCGTTGGAGACGTCCTCCGCGTTGATCCGGCACTCGATCGCGTGGCCGGCGATCCGAAGGTCTTCCTGGCGAAGCGATAGAGGCTCCCCGGCCGCGATGAGAACCTGCTCCCTGACGAGGTCGAGGCCCGTCACCACCTCGGTGACGGTGTGCTCGACCTGGATGCGAGTGTTCATCTCGAGGAAGTAGTAGTTGCCCTCCCGATCCAGCAGCCCCTCGATCGTTCCGGCGCTCCGGTAACCCACCGCGCGGGCAGCTTCGACGCCGATCGCGCCGATGCGTTCGCGCAGCTCGGGTGTGACCGCGGGCGACGGCGTCTCCTCGACGAGCTTCTGGTGGCGTCGCTGGATGGTGCAGTCCCGCTCGCCGAGATGGATCACGTTTCCGTGGGAGTCCGCCAGCACCTGCACCTCGACGTGACGCGGATCCTCGATGTAGCGCTCCACGTAGACGGTCGGGTCGGAGAAGTACGCCTGTCCCTCGCGGCGAGCGGATTCGTAGGCGCGTTCGACCTCCTCGGGATCACGTACCACCTTGAGGCCCTTGCCGCCCCCGCCGGCGGCCGCCTTGATCGCGATCGGCCAGCCGAGCTCGTCTCCGAGTGCGCGCGCCTCCGCCGCGGAGGTCACCTGATCCGTCGTCCCGGGCACGATGGGCACCCCTGCCGCCCGCATCGTCTCCCGCGCCGCGGTCTTCGAACCCATCGCCTCGATCGCCTCGGCCGGCGGTCCGATCCAGACGAGTCCGGCGGTAGTGCAGGCGCGCGCGAAGGAGGCGTTCTCGGCGAGGAAGCCGTAGCCGGGGTGGATCGCCCCGGCGCCGGCGCGGCAGGCCGTCTCGACGATGCGCTCGCCGAGGAGGTAACTCTGCGCCGCCGGCCCAGGCCCAATCAGATAGGCCTCGTCGGCCGCGCGCGTGTGGAGCGAATCGCGATCCGCCTCCGAGTACACGGCGACGCAGGCGATCCCGAGCTCGCGCAGCGTTCGGAAGACGCGGACGGCGATCTCGCCTCGATTGGCGACAAGGACCTTCGAGAAGGGAGGCACGAGCGGTCTATTCTCCCCGCTGATGGGGCTCCCCGATCAGCTGACGGTCGCGCGGGCCGTCTCCGTTCCGTTCGTCGTCGCCCTCTACGCCTGGAGCTTCCGCCACCACGACTACTGGGCCACGGCACTCTTCGTGGCCGCGATGTCGACCGATTGGTTCGACGGGCGGATCGCGCGTAGCCGGGGACGGACGTCGCCGCTCGGATCGCTGCTCGACCCCGTCGCGGACAAGATCCTCGTGCTCGCGGTGCTGATCGTGCTGATCGGGCGCGACGTCTTTCCCGCCTGGATGGTCGCGGCGATCGTCGCTCGGGAGTTCCTCGTGTCGGGCCTGCGCCTGGCGGCGCTCGAGCGCGGCGTCGTCCTCCAAGCGCGAGATCTCGGCAAGCTCAAGACGTGGTCGCAGGCCGTCGCGGCAGCGATCGGCGGTTTCGCCGCGGCGGGCGCCTGGAGCCACCGATACGCCTGGTGGGCACTCCTCGTCGCCCTCGTCTTCACGTGGCTGTCGGGGCTCGACTACGCGCGCGTCGCCCCCGGGCTGCTACGCGGGCGCGCCGTCGCCTGAGTCGCCTGCGTTCTCCCGGAGCGCGGCCGCGAGCCAGGCGCTGCGATTCGCAGGCGGAAGGATGCTCTCGTCGCTCCTGGCAAGCAGCTGCTCCAGCCCTGCGAGAAGCGCTTCGCGGTCGCTCTCGGTCAGCTCGGGCGGAAGCTCGAATTCCACGGAGCTCAGCCTAAGGGCTCTCCGGAACGTGGCGACGGTGGACCCACGCCGCACGGCCGAGGCAAGGACGAGTGGCCGCCCATTCCTCCTTGTACGGCGTTCAACCGAGCCGGCGCGACGGTGGCACTCCGATCGCTTCGCGTGCGGCCGCCGGCCGCCGGCGAAGGCGGGAATCTTCCCTCGATCCAGGGATACAGCCCGTTTCGAAGGATCCCCCAGGTGGGGGATTCGCCGGCGACCCGGCATGCGCACAATCGCTTCATGTTCGGTCACGGAATGGACGGAGGTTCGGAAATGACCAGAGCTCGCCTGCGGCGGCTGATCGCGTTTCTCGCACTCGTCCTGATCTCGATCGCACTCGCGATCGCGTCAGGCGACTTCGACCCGGGAACGGACGGCGGCGGTAGTCAGGGCGACGGAACGCCCGATCCGCCCACCGTCACCGCCCACTACGGCTGGTAGCGGCGGTGATCGCGGTGGCTGGAGTTCCTCGTCGCGTCCTCACACTCGTCGCGCCGGTCTCGGCGGCCGGAGTATTCACGGTCGCCGCTGCGTTCGCGGCGTTCGCAGCGTCGACCCCAAATGTGGCGACGCTCCTCGGCGTCGCGGCGCTCCTCGCCGCGTCACTCTTCGCCGAGCGCTACCCGGTCCCGCTCGACGGCATCGACGCGGGCGGCGTCTCCGTCGCCTTCGTCTTCGGCCTGGGGACGATCGTCCTCTTCGGCTGGGCCCCGGGAGTGCTCGTCTGCTTCGCGGCTCCGGCCCTCACCCAGGCGCTCGAGCACCGCCCGCCGATCCGCGTGGCCTTCAACGCCTCGGCGCTGGCGCTCGCCGCGGCAACGACCGGCGCGGTCATGGCACTCGTGCCCGGCGAGGGTGCTGCCGCGCTGGCCGTACGCGTGGCGCTCGGGGGAACCGTGCAGGTGATCGCGAACATCTTCCTCGTCAGCTCGGCGATCTCGCTGACCTCTCGGCGCCCGCTCGTCCCGCTCGTCTCGGCGACGCTCCGGGTGACCGGCGTCGCGTTCACGATCATGACCTCGACGACGCTTGTCCTGGCGGTGCTCTGGGGCGTCCAGCCGCTGCTGGCCAGCGCCCTCGTCGGCCCGCTGCTCGCGATCGCGCTCTATCAGCGCTCCGACTTCCTGGCGCTGCGGGCGATGCGGCTGGCGCTCACCGACCCGCTCACCGGCCTCGGCAACCACCGGCACTTCGACGAGCGTCTGCGCGACGAGCTCCAGAACGCCGCCGCGACCGATGCCTCACTAGGCCTCTGCCTGCTCGACCTCGACGACTTCAAGCACATCAACGACCGCTTCGGCCACCCGGCCGGCGACCGGCTCCTCGTCCAGGTGGCCGAGACGCTGCGCCGGGACGGCCAGACGTTCCGGCTCGGCGGTGACGAGTTCGCAATCCTCTTCCCTGCCTCCGGCGAGGACGAGGCGCTCGAGGCCGCACGCTCGATCGTCAACCGGATCACCGAGCTTCGCACCGACGAGCGCGGCCCGGTGACGGTGAGTGCAGGCGTCGCCTGCTTCCCCCACCAGGCCTCCGACCGGGAGGAGCTCGTCCGTCTCGCAGACAGCGCCCTTTACTGGGCGAAGGAGCACGGAAAGAACCGCGTGCGCGTCTACCGGCCGGCGCTCGTCGAGTTCGACGAGCTCCGCTCGCTCGCAGAGGAGCCTGATGCACCGTCCCGCTTCCGCGCCGCCGCGAGCCTCGCGCGCGCCGTGGACGCGAGGGACACCTACACCGGAAACCATTCGCAGCGCGTCGCCATACTCGCCGCGGGCCTTGCCGAGCGCCTCGAGCTGGACAAGGACGAGGTCAGCCTCGTGCGCCTCGCCGCCGGCCTGCACGACCTCGGCAAGCTGGCGATCCCCGAGGACATCCTGCGCAAGCCGGGCCCTCTCGACGAGACCGAGCGTGCTGTCCTCGAGCGCCACCCACAGCTCGGCTTCCGGATGCTGGAGGGCCTCAACATCGACCCCGTCGCCCGCTGGGTGCTCCACCACCACGAGCGCTGGGACGGCTGCGGCTACCCCGACGGACTCGCCGGGACGCAGATCCCGCTCGGGGCGCGGATCATCCTCGTCGCCGACGCCTTCGACGCCCTGACCTCGGACCGCGTCTACCGTCGCAGACTGCGCCCTGCAGATGCGCTCGCCGAGGTCCGGCGTTGCGCCGGCACGCAGTTCGACCCTGTCGTCGTCACGGCACTCGCCGAGGAGCTCGGGGTCGAGGAGCAGCCTATCGAGCGCTTCGAGCTCAAGCTGGCCGCCGCGGTCTAGCTAGAGAGGGATATTCCCGTGCTTGCGGGGCGGCCGGCGCTCCCGTTTCGTCCGCGCCGTCTCCAGAGCCTCGATGAGAACAGGACGGGTGCGCCTGGGCTCGATCACGTCGTCGACGTAGCCGCGCTCGGCCGCCGAGTAGGGATTCGCGAAGCGAGCTTTGTACTCGGCGACGAGCTCGGAGCGGCGAGCCTCGGGATCCCCGGCCTCGGCGAGCTCGTCGCGGAAGACGATGTTCACCGCCCCCTCCGGACCCATCACCGCCACCTCGGCCGTCGGCCAGGCGAAGTTGAAATCGGCGCGAATGTGCTTGGAGCTCATCACGTCGTAGGCCCCCCCGTAGGCCTTGCGAGTAATCACCGCGAGCTTCGGGACGGTCGCCTCGCAGTAGGCGTACAGGAGCTTCGCCCCGTGCCGGATGATCCCGCGCCACTCCTGGTCGGTGCCCGGCAGGAATCCGGGCACGTCGACGAAGGTGACGAGCGGGATGTTGAAGGCGTCGCAGGTGCGCACGAAGCGGGCCGCCTTGACCGACGAGTCGATGTCGAGCACCCCGGCGAGCGAGCGCGGCTGGTTGCCGACGACGCCGACGACGTGGCCGCCGAGGCGCGCCAGGCCGCAGACGATGTTCTCGGCATAGCGCTCGTGCACCTCGAGGAAGTGCCCCTCGTCGACGACCCGGCAGATGACTCCCTTGATGTCGTAGGGCTTCTGCGGGTTGTCCGGGATCAGCGAGTCGAGCTCGGCGTCCTCACGGTCGCCCGGATCGGCCGGCTCCGCGTACGGCGGCGGCTCGAGGTTGTTCTGCGGGAGGAACGAGAAGAGGTAGCGGGCGTCCTCGAGGCATTCCTCCTCGCCCTCCGAGATGAAGTGGGTGACGCCCGATTTCGCCGCGTGGGTGGCCGCCCCGCCGAGCTCCTCGAAGCTCACGTCCTCACCCGTCACCGTCCTCACGACATCGGGGCCGGTAATGAACATGTACGAGCTGCCCTCCACCATGAAGACGAAGTCGGTCATCGCGGGCGAGTAGACGGCGCCGCCGGCGCAGGGGCCCATGACCAGGCTGATCTGCGGGACGACACCCGAGGCCTGGACGTTGCGCCAGAAGATCTCCGCGTAACCTGCGAGCGAGACGACTCCCTCCTGGATCCGGGCTCCGCCCGAGTCGTTGATCCCGATCACCGGGCAGCCGTACTTGACCGCCAGGTCCATCACCTTGCAGACCTTGTCCGCGAAGACCTCCGAAAGGCTGCCGCCGAAAACGGTGAAGTCCTGCGAGAAGACGAACACCTTGCGTCCGAAGATCGTGCCGTGGCCGGTGACGACGGCGTCGCCGTACGGCCGCTGCTCGAGCATCCCGAACTCGGCCGTGCGATGGCGCACGTAGCGGTCGAGCTCGACGAAGGACCCCGTGTCGAGGAGGCGCTCGAGGCGCTCGCGCGCGAGCAGCTTGCCGCGCGACCGCTGGCGCTCGACCGCCTTCGCGCTTCCCTCGTGGAGGGCACGCTCGCGAAGCTCCCTGAGCTGCTCCAGCTTGGCGGCGGTCGAGTCCTCGGCGCTGGCCACGCCGCGTGAGACTAACCGGTCACCCGGGGAACGACTCGGGCCGCTCGACGGCGCGAGCGTGCAACTCGGCGTCGATGTTCCGCCCGGTGAGGAGGCACACGACGGGCCTGCCGAGCTCGCCGAGGCGGCGGAGTCCGGCGAGTGCGGCGGCGCCCGCGCCCTCGACGCGGATGCCGGTTCGGGCGAGGTCTCCGACGGCGTCCGCTAGCTCGCGCTCCGAGACCTCGACAACCCGATCGACGACCGGCTCCAGGACCTCGAGCGCGAACGGGATCGCGACCCGGACGGCGAGCCCGTCGGCGAAGGTCGCGCTCGGAAGGCCTGCAACCGCGGAGCCCGACTCCAGGCTGCGAGCCATCACGGGAGCGGCAGCCGCGACGACTCCCACGATCGCCGTTCCCGGCGAGCGTGCCCTGACCCGCAGGCCGATGCCGCCCAGGAGCGCGCCGTTCCCGACGGGCACGACGATCGCGGCGGGATCGACCGGGAGCTGGTCGAGGATCTCGTCCCCGATCGCGCCGTACCCCTCGAGCTGGGCGGGCTCGGCGCCGTCCTCGAAGAACGGCAGTCCCTGCTGCTCGGCCCAGGCCCGGCCGAGCTCCTTCGCCTCGTCGAGGTCCTCCCCGAAGAGACACAGCTGGGCGCCGAGGCTTGCGATCAGCGCCGTCTTCGACCGGCTCGCCTCCCTCGGTGCATAGACGACCGCCCGCAGGCCGAGCCGCTTCGATGCCCACGCCGTCGCCGCGCCGTGGTTGCCGGTCGACGCGGTGACGACGCTCGCGGCACCCGCGGCCGCGTAGCGCTCGAGCGTCGCCAGGGCGCCGCGCCACTTGAACGCGCCGAGCTCGTGGAAATCCTCCCTCTTGAGGAAAACCTCGCCGGGCGCGAGACCTGGCGGCACCGCCTCGAGCGGCGTCGGAAGCTCGACCATGCGGGATAGAGTCGCACGGTGCCGACCGGGGCGCCGCTCGATCGATCGACCGTCTGGCCGTACCTCGACGGAGAGCCGGGGCAGACCTACTACTCGCGTTACGACCATCCCACCGGACTGGCGGCCGAGCACGCGCTGGGCGACCTGGACGGAGGTCGCGCACTACTCTTCTCCTCGGGCGCTGCGGCCGCGGCGGCGGTCGCGCTCGCGCTGCTCGAGCCCGGGCAGACGATCGCGCTCGCGCAAGGTGGGTACTTCGGGACGGGCCTCCTCTTCGAGGAACTCCGACGCTGGGGGCTGCGCTTCGTCGAGTTCGACCAGCGCTCAGCGCCACCGGCGGGAGCCGACCTCGTCTGGCTCGAGGCGCCGTCGAACCCGTTTCTCACCATGCCCGACCTCGCGGCGGCCGTCGCGCACGAGGCGCGAGTTCTCGTCGACTCGACGGCGGCAACCCCGATCCTGCTGCGCCCGCTCGAGCTCGGCGCCGACCTCGTCCTCCACAGCGCGACCAAGTACCTCGGCGGCCACTCCGACCTCCTGCTCGGCGTCGTCGTCTGCCGAGGCGACACCGACTTCGAGCGGCTCAAGCGCTTCCGCGGCCTGACGGGCGCGGTCGCCTCACCCGACTCGGCGTGGCTCCTCCTGCGCAGCCTGGAGACACTCCGGCTGCGCGTGGAGCAACAGGCCGCGACGGCGACGGAGCTGGCCCGGCGGCTGGCGTCCCACCCGGCGGTCGAGACGGTGCGCTACCCCGGCCTCGGCGGCCTCCTCTCCTTCGACGTGGGAGGAGACGCGACGCTCGTCGAGCGCTCGACGCGGGTGATCACGAACGCGACGAGCCTCGGCGGCGTCCGATCGAGCCTCGAGACGCGCCACCGTTGGGAGGGAGACCGGGTGCCGCGCGGCCTGATCCGGCTGAGCGTTGGGCTCGAGCCCGTCGACGAGATCTGGGCCGACCTCGAGCAGGCACTTCGGCAGGCCGTCGAACGTCGCTTGACCGGCGTCGGTCAATAGCGTAGGTTCGCGCCTGGCAACAGAGGGAGCAAGGAGCGCACCTTGGCGCCGATCCGAGTCCAGACGCTGCGGCCCGGCTACTCTTCGGACACGCTGGCCGCTGCTTCCCGCCAGACTCCCGCTTCTGGGT
This sequence comes from Gaiellales bacterium, assembly GCA_038237515.1. Taxonomy (GTDB): domain Bacteria; phylum Actinomycetota; class Thermoleophilia; order Gaiellales; family Gaiellaceae; genus JBBQDZ01. The sequence continues at coordinate 24,934 of JBBRYP010000035.1, read as the reverse complement.
ATCCCGCGCCACCCGCGCCCGCCGAAGGGAGGAGCAATGCAGCGTTTCCGCGTTAGCGACCTGATGATCAACGTCGGCGAAGGGGGAGGTGGTGGCTGTCACATCATCACCAACTGCGGCGGTGTCACCGAGCTCTGCGTCGAGAACACGATGGGCTGCGCCTTCACGGCGAACTGCAACTGCACGATCCAGACCTGCGGCGACGTCTCGTGCGGCTTCTGCACGCCGTGCACGGGCAGGACCTGCGGCTGCACCTGCACCGCCTGTTCAGGCTGCACTTTTCGATCGTGCGGGTGCACCAATCGCTCCATCTGCACGGCTGCGAGCGCGTGCGGATTCTCGATTCGATGCACTCCGACCTTCGTCGAGGGCTTCGGCGCGGGCCTGCAGCCGGAGCATCTCGCCCAGCTCAAGGAGGAGCTACGCTCGACGCTCGAGCAGGTAGAGGCGGAGGAACAGCGCCTGAAGGAGCAGATGCAGCCGCAGACGCTCGACGAGGTGACGCAGCTGGAGCAGAAGATGACCGATGCGCTGGACGAGCTGCGCCAGCGCCGCGAAGAGCTCGAGAAACGGGGACAGGGCGAAGGCGAGTGAGTCCTGCTGTGGAGTCTGTGGCCGCGCCTCGCGCGCGGCCACGGATCAAGCTGAACGACGCGCCGCTCCGGGCCAACCCGCGGCTCACGCTGATCCCGTTCGCCAGCCTCTCCGGGGAGGAGCGGTCCGGGTTCGGCACGCTCACGGACGACCCGACGCTGTACGGCGCGTTGCGCGACGAGCGCGGCGCGGTCAAGGTCGTCGACCACGACTCGGCGCTCCTCCTTCAGTCGCTCCACGAGCCGCGCCGTCGGGCGGGCGATCTCGCCGCTGATGAGCTCAGCCTCGCGCGCCTAGTGCTGGACGGCGTGCTCGAGGTCGAGAGTGCTGCCGGCGACTTCGTCTCCGGCAGCCTCGCCTACGAGCTCGTCTGCGATGTGCCCTCGCCCCCGACGCCGACGACGAGGACAGCGCGTCTCTCGCAGGCGGCGCTGCAACATGCGCAACGGCTCGACATCGAGGATCCGCTGCGCGTGTCGGTGCGCCTGTACTTCTACGGCCGCCTGCCGGTGTCGCCGCACTGGCTTGCGCGCTTCCCTTCCCGGGCCTCCGTCGAGCGGTTCCTGGGAGTCGAAGGCGGCGGGGCGCTCCCGCGGATGATGCAGCGCTCGTGGCGAGCGATCGCGCTCGAGCCCCCGAACGACGGGTGGTTCCTCTGGAGTGCGCGGGGCGCGCTCCCCGGCCGGACGGGCTCGAACCGGTTCAAGCTCTACGTCAGCCCGCTCCCGGATGCGGTGCCCGCGGCGTTCTCCGCGGCCGTCGGGGTCGCCGAGGAGGTCGGCGCCGCCGCATTCAAGGTCGGCAACGACGCAACCTCCTTCCTGCGGCCCGACAAGATCATCCTCTACTTTTCCGACTTCGAGTGCGTCTCGGCGGCCGCTGCCCGGCTCGCAGCGGAGCTGGCCGGGTGTCCCGGCCACGGTGTCCCCTTCACCGCGGAGCTCGCCGATAGCGACGGGCTCCTGTCGTGGGGCGTAGATCCTCCGCGATCGGAGCACGGGCTCGGGTGGCAGGAGCGCGAGAGCTGGCGGCTGTGGCTGACGAACCGTCTGGCGCTCGCGCTCGTCGCTGCGAAGCGTGACGGCGGCCCGCTCGAGCCTTGGCGGTTTGCGTCGGCGCGCATCGAGCTCGACGGAGTCGACGCGACGACGTGGGCGCCGCACGGAGACCTCTGGGACGAGACGGCGTGAGACGACTCCTTTCAACCGTCCACGCTCGCGCGTTCCTCGGGCGTCGCTCGCAGTGCCCGGCCGGAGGAGACAGGCTCCTGGTACGGCCCCGGAGAGCCGGGTGCTGAGACCGGCCTCAGGCGGGCACTCGCGTTCCTGGCGTGCCGCTGGCAAGGGACGTGCGTGACGTTCAGCGTCGTCGACCCCTTCGTCATGCCGGAGGACGTCGTCCTGACCTCTGTGCGCTCGCTTCCCGAGGCTCTACGCCGCGAGCTCGAATGCGAGGAGGACGACTACGCCATCAGGCGCCCGCACTCGCGGACCCCCTCCCGCGTCATCGATGCGAGCACCGCCGAGCTGCTCCGCCAGTTCAGCGAGGCGAAGCCGATCATCGACGCAGTCATCGCCTTCAGCCGGCTGAACGGCAGCGACCCGGAGGAGACCCTCGTCGACGCATTCCCTGCGCTCCGGCGGCTCGTCAACGACGGCTTGCTCGTCCTCGCCGGCTCGAGCTCGAGTAGGGCAGTCGAGTCCAGCTTCGCACCCGGGGATCGCTTCGACGGCTTCACCATCGTCGAGGCCGTGCAGGTCCTCGAGGACAGCGAGGTGTACCAAGCCGAGGCCGCCGACGGGGAGCTCGTGGCGGTCAAGGTGGCGCGGCCCGAGGCATCTGGACTCGGCCGGGCCCTGGCACGGGAGGCCGCGATCCTCCGGCGCTCGGACGGCACGGTGACGCCGCTGGTGATGGGAGACGGGCGCATCGACGATCGCGCGTACCTCGCCGTCCAGTGGCTTCAGGGACGCGACGTCGCGACGACCGGCCACGCGCTCCTTGCGCGCGGCGAGCCGCAGCGGGCGTTCGAGCTCGCGAGCCGCCTTCTCGAGGCGTACGCTGCGATCCATTCCCGGGGGATCCTCCACGGCGACGTGCATCCGCGAAACGCGCTCGTCCTGGCCGACGGCAGCGTCCGGCTGATCGACTTCGGCCTCGCCGACAGCCGCGATCTCCCGGACGAGCTGCGGCCGCGGGAGCGCGGGGGAGTCGGGTTCTTCCTCGAGCCGGAGTTCGCGCGCGCCCGGCTCGACGGTCATCGGCCGCCTCGCCTTCATGCCCTGGGCGAGCAGTATTCGGTCGCGGCGCTCGTGTACCTCGTGCTTGCCGGTTCTCATTACCTCCGCTTCTCGCCGGAGAAGCAGGCGATGCGCCGGCAGATCGTCGACGAGACTCCGCTCGCGTTTCTCGATGTCGGCGTCCCCCCTAGCCCCGGCGTGGAAGCGGTTCTCGGACGGGCGCTCGCGAAGGAGCGCACCGAGCGGTTCGGGTCGGTGGCAGAGTTCGCCACGGCCTTCCGTGCCGCTCGGCGCGCCGATCGCCGCCGCCGCCGGGGACACCCGCGCGACGCGATCGTGTCGGCTGCCGACACGTTGACGGAGGCGCTCCTGGCGAAAGCGAGGCTCCAACCCCCGGCGACGCTCTCCGCACCCACCGCATCGGTCACCTACGGCGCGGCCGGCCTCGCCTATGCACTCATGCGCTTGGCGCGGGTGCGCGAGGATCCGGAGTTGCTCGCGCTCGCGGACCTGTGGTCGCAGCGCGCCGTTGCTCTCTCGATGGACGAGGATGCCTTCTACAGCGGCGAGCTCGAAATCGATCCACGCACGGTCGGCCGTTCCTCGCCGTACCACACGCTGAGCGGTGTTCACTGGGTGCGCGCGTGCGTCAGCCAGGCCATGAACGACGTGGTCGGCTTCGGCGAGGCCTGCCAGGGCGTCGTCCTCGCATCGCAGGATCTGAGCGCGAATCCCGACCTCACGCTCGGTCGCGCAGGGACGCTCCTCGCGTACAGCAGCCTGATCGACCTAGGACGCACGGTGCCTCTGGCCGATGTCTCCTTCGTGGAGGAAGCCGGCAACGGCCTGGCGGCGGCATCGACCGCTCATCTGGGGTCGTTGGCACCCGTCGCGGAGGAGCGAACGATGAGCTTCCTCGGGATCGCGCACGGGTGGGCTGGAATCGTCTACGCGCTCCTGCGCTGGAGCGAGGCGACGGGGCAGGCGGGGCACGCCGGCCTCGAGACCCGTCTCGACGAGCTCGCAGGTGTCGCCCAGCCCTCGGCGGACAGCCTGCGCTGGCCGCGGCAGCAGTTGAACGGACGCTCCGCCAGGTCGAGCGACTTCGTGCCGAGCTGGTGCAACGGCAGCGCGGGCTTCGTCCACCTCTGGCTGGCGGCCGAGAGGGTCCTTCGCGATGACGGCTATCGGGAGCTGGCGAGCGGCGCGGCGCGCGATGCGCTCGGCCCCGTTGAAAGCGGCGTCGACCTCTGTTGCGGACTCAGTGGTCGCGCGTACGCGCTCCTCGCCCTCTACCGCGCAGGCGGCGACGAATACTGGCTACGGGAAGCGCGGAGCCTCACGCTGCGCGCACTCCGCCCACGCATCGCGGACACGCCGTTCGCCCTCAGCCTCTACAAGGGCGCGATCGGCCCCGCAGTCCTGGCTGCGGAACTGACGACGCCGGGCGCGGCTTCGATGCCGCTCTTCGAGTCGGAGGGTTGGCCGAAAGCTTGACCGCGGTGACGGGCAGAGTGGCCGAAACGCTCGTTGCCACGGGAGGAGAGCCGGAGGCGGGACCGACGGCCTGAGGCGCCGGGGCGCTCTCGAAGCGCGTCCCACAGCCCGCTAGCGCCGAGGAGCGCCTCTCGCGCCCACTAGATTCATCGTCAGAGATGCGTCGCATCTGCGGCACCTTCTCCGCTCTGGCGATTGCTGCGCGAAACGAGAGCGTGCGGCGCGTCGAGCTGGCGTGGGGCGCGGCGATCGCCGCCGAGTGGGCCCACTTCGTGGTGCTCGGCGTCTACGCCTACAAGGGGGGAGGAACCGCCGCCGTGGGCATCGCCGGCCTCGTGCGACTGCTGCCCTCCGCGATCGTCGCGCCCTTGCCGCCTCACTCGGCGACCGGTTCCGTCGCGAGCGCTTCCTCCTGGCGGTGATGCTTGTCGGAGCGACCGCGCTGGCCGGCTCGGCCGCAGCGGCGTTCGCGGGCGAGCGCACGCTCGTCTTTGCATTCGCTGCGTTCGTAGGGCTGTCCTCGACGCTGGTGAGGCCGACGTTGCAGGCACTGCTCCCGTCGCTCGCGCGGACGCCGGAGGAGTTGATCGCAGCGAACGGTGCGACGTCGACGATCGAGAGCCTGGCGACGCTCGGCGGGCCGCTCCTCGCGGGAGTGCTGCTCTCCTTCGCCGCGGTCGGGGTGGTGTTTGCGGTTGCAGCCGGAGCTGTCGCGCTCGCCGCGACGCTGCTCATGCGAGTGAAGGTCGAAGGTCGCGTTTCGGGAGGCTCCGGGGTTGGCGCGACCGGCACGCTCCGGAATCTGGGAGTCGACCTGAGGGCCGTCGCGCGGCTGCCGCAAGCGCGACTCGTTGGTGGCCTGATGATCGCGCAGATCTTCGTCCGTGGCTGCCTGAACGTGCTGATCGTCGTCGCAGCCTTCCGCGTGCTCCACGCAGGCGCCGGTGCGGTCGGGTACATGACGGGGGCGATCGGTGTAGGCGGCCTGGCCGGCGCTCTCGGGGCCACGACCCTCCGAAGCGCCCGACTCGCCGGAGCCCTCGCGCTCTCGCTCGTCTTCTGGGGGTGCCGATCGCGCTAATCGCTCCCCGCCCCTACCTGGCGGTGGCACTGGTGCTGCTCGGGGTGGTCGGGATCGCCAACAGCATCGAGGACGTCGCCGGCTTCACGCTGCTTCAGCGCTCGATCTCCGACCATGCGCTCGGTCGCGCGCTGGGCCTCTTCTGGGGCCTGGCCATGGGCGCCGTCGCACTCGGCTCTCTCGCGGCGCCGGCGCTCGTTCGTGTGCTGGGGCCGCGGCTCGCCTTTCTCGCCATCGGCTCGATCCTGCCGCTCGTCACGCTGGCGGCGTACCGTCGTCTCAAGGACCTCGACGCGGCTGTCGCCTCGACCGGCGAGCTGGAGCTGATCCACCGGGTGCCCATGTTCGGGGCCGCTCTCGATCGCCGCCAAGGAGGGGCTCGCAGCGAGGCTGGTACCGGTCTCCGTCGCTGCGGGCGAGTGCGTGATCCGCGCCGGCGAGACCGGGCATCGCTTCTACATCGTCACCGACGGAGAGTTCGACATCGAGATCGACGGTCGCCACGAGACCGCGCGCGCGGCCGACCACTTCGGCGAGATCGCGCTGCTGCGCGACGTGCCGCGGACGGCGACTGTCACGGCGCTCGTCAACTCGCGACTGGACGCGCTCGCGCGCGACGACTTCATCGTGGCTGTCACCGGCCAATCGGCGGCGCACACGGCGGCCCAGGAGGTAGTGGACGCCTTGCTGCAACGTTCCCCCCGATCGTGAGCGTGCGCGCCTGACAAGCAGGTCGCCAGAGGAGAGAAGGGAAGCCGGAGGCGGGACTCGAACCCGCGGCATCCGCTTTACAAGAGCGGTGCTCTGCCAGCTGAGCTACTCCGGCCTTGCTTCGGAGGGTAGCGGGAGGAACCTACTGCGGCACTTCGCGCGAGCGCTGGTGCGCGAGAATCTTGCGCTTGACGCGCTGGAGCGCGTTGTCGATCGTCTTCGTGTCGCACTCGAGCTCGACGGCCATCGCCTCGTACGAGGAGCCCTCGAGGTAGAGGCGGAGCGCATCCGACTCGAGGCGAGAGAGGCCGGTGCCGAGGCAGAAGACGAGGCTCTGCAGCTCTTGCGTGGAGACGACGCAGACGGAGGGGTCGTCGACGCTGGGGCCTGGGAGGGCGTCGCCGAGCGTGCAGTCGCTCTCGGAGTCGTGGCCCGCTGGGGTGTGGCTGAACGAGACGTAGCCGTTCAGGGGCTGGTGCTTGAAGCGGGTGGCGGACTTGATCGCCGTGATGATCTGGCGGGTGACGCAGAGTTCGGCGAAGCTCCGGAACGAGGTCTCCTTGTCGGCACGGAAGTCGCGCACGGCTTTGTAGAGGCCGATCAGCCCCTCCTGTACGAGGTCGTCGCCGTCGCCGCCCGCGAGAAAGTAGGAGCTCGCCTTCAGCCGCACGAAGCTCGTGTAGCGGCGGATCAGCAGGTCGAGTGCGGCTTGATCTTGGTTGCGCGCGCGGAGGACGAGCTGCAAATCCTCAAGCTCTCGTTGAGCCTTTTGCGGCTTGCGAGCTGCTATGACGGCTTGTGCAGACATGGGATCCCCCGGTGTTTGCGGGTGATTCGCGAGCGCTGTGACGGCCACGGACGCTCAAGTCTCACCCTCAGGTTGAGCAAGAACATAGCAAGGACCTGAGGGCGTTACAAGTCCTTTGCGGATTTTCCAGTCTGCCTAGGAAGAGCCGCCGCGACGGAGTCGCTCGAGGCGCGCGCGCGTCTCGGGATCGAGGCGGTCCTCGAGCGGCGCCCGCCGCTCCTCACGAAGGCTCGGTACCTCGAGGTCGCCGAGGAACGTTTGCGAGCTGAGCTTCATGACCTCCAGGCCGGACGTCTCGCGAACGGCGGCGTCGGAGGAGACGAGGCAGACCCGCTCCCGACTCCGATGCTCCGCGGCGAGGCGCTCGAGCAGCGAGTCGGCGTGCTCGACGAACCGAACCTCGAGCCGTCCCCGCAACGCGTCCTCGCCGCCGCCGTCGAAGACGACGACTCCCCGGGCCCCCCGGAGCGCGACGAAGCTCGCCAGCGCGTCGACGAGCTCTCGGGGCTCCTGGAAGCTCCCGGCGTGAAGCAGGTTGTAGCCGTCGAAGAGGTAGAGGGTCGGTTCAGGCATCGAGCGCCGCCTGGCGCTGCCGGCGCGCCTCGTAAAGGAGGACTGCCGCAGCGACGCTGACGTTCAGCGACTCGACCCTGCCGGAGAGCGGGATCAAGACGGCGGCGTCGCAGGTGCGGCGTACGAGCGGCCGCAGTCCCCCTCCCTCGGCTCCGAGCACCAGCGCCACACTGCCGCCGAGGTCAGCCTCCCACAGCGGTGTCGCCTCCGGACCGGCAACCGCGGCCCAGACCCACAACTTCGGCCCCTTCACTTCTCCGAGGTAGCGCGCCAGGTTCGGAACGACGGCGACGGGAAGATGCTCCACCGCCCCGGCGGACGCCCGGCAGACGGCCGGCGTGATCCGTGCCGACCCATGCGCCGGCACGACGACCCCGGTCGCGCCCGCCCCCTCGGCGCTTCGGCAGACGGCGCCGAGATTGCGCGGGTCCGTCACGCGGTCGAGGCAGACGAGGAGCGAGTCGGGCAGAGCGGCGAGCCCGGCGGCGTCCGCATAGCGGTACGGGGCGCAAAAAGCCAGGACGCCCTGATGGTCGGCGGTCCCCGCCTCGGCGGTCAGCGCGCGCTCGAGCTTCAGCTGAACACGAAGCCGCGGCTCCTCCCGCAGCCACGATTCGCCGGCGAGCGCACGCTCGGTCGCCCAGAGCTCGAGCACCTCGCGGGGCCCGCGCAGCGCCTCCCGAACCGGCCGGCGGCCGTAGACCTGCTCGCGGATCACCGCAGGGGGACGAGGCGGAAGCCCGGCGGATCGGCGACGTCCCGCACCTCCCAGCCGGCGGCCTCGATCTCGCTGCGGAACCGATCGGCCTCGCCAAACCTTCGCTCCTCACGCGCTTGCAGGCGCCGCTCGGCGAGCTCGGCGAGTCCCGGTGGCGCCTGCGCTTCTGCGGCCAGTGAACCGAGCCCGAACAGCTCGAGGCCCCGGCGAAGCGCGCCCGTCCGCCCCCGGCCGCGCCAGTCATGGAAGAGCGCCAGAGCGTCAGGCGTGTTGAAGTCATCCTCCAGGACGCCCGCAAGCTCGTCGGAGTCGGAATCCGAGTCCTCGGCCAGACCGTCCACGAAGTAGTTGCGGAACGTCTCGACCTGCGAGCGCGCCTGCGCCATCGTCTCCTCCGAGAAGTCGATCGGCTTGCGCCAGTGGCCCGTCATCAGGAAGAGCAGCAGCGTCTCGCGGCCCCACGTGTCGAGCACCTCGCGGATGCTCGCCACGTTGCCCTGCGACTTGGACATCTTCTCGCCGACGAAGCGGAGCATCCCGTTGTGCATCCAGATGCGCGCGTACTCGCTACCGAGCGCGCGCGATTGGGCGAGCTCGTTCTCGTTGTGGGGGAAAACGATGTCGAGGCCGGACCCGTGGAGCTCGAAGACCGGGCCGAGCAGCTTCTCCGCCATCGCCGAGCACTCGATGTGCCACCCGGGGCGGCCTCGACCCCAAGGTGAGTCCCAGGAGGTGTCCTCGTCCGGCTTGTTCGCCTTCCAGAGCGCGAAATCGCGGGGATCCTCCTTGCGCGAGCTCGGCTCCTGCTCGGCCAGCCCGTCGGGCCGCTGCCCCGAGAGCCGCCCGTAGTCCGCGTAGCGCGCGACGCGGAAGTAGACGTCGCCCTCGACGGCGTAGGCGAAGCCGTCGCCGACCAACCGATCGATCATGGCGACGATCTCCGGCATCGTCTCCGTCGCCCGCGGAACGTGATCGGGAAGGCCGAGGCCGAGATCGCCGACGTCCTCGAGGTACCAGTCCGCTGCACGCTCCGCCAGCCCGGCGCTCGCGCCCGGCGCCGCCTCGTAGATCTTGTCGTTCACGTCCGTGATGTTGTGGACGAACGTCACCTGGTAGCCCTGCGCGCGCAGCCAGTTCCGCAGCCACGAGAAGATCACGAACGGCCGCGCGTTCCCGACGTGCGCGCGCGCGTACACGGTCGGGCCGCAGACGTACATCCGGATCGGGCCGGGCGGTGGAGGCAGCTCGTCGATCCGGCGGGTGAGAGTGTTATAGAGCCGCATCCACCCGCCGGATCGTCTCGTCGCGGTCGAGCGCGGCGAGCACCGTCCAGAGCTCCGGCCCCCGCTCCCGGCCCGTGAGCGCGAGTCGGAGGGTGCGGAGGTCGCCGCCGACAGCCTTCAGCTCACGGAGGAGAGAGCGGGCGCCCGCCGCGTCCACCCCGCCGTTCGCCCCCTGGCGAAGCTCCCGGAAGCGCAGGAGGGTGGGTGCGGCCGCGGTCGGGAGCGAGACGGGCTCGGGGTGGAGGATCGCGGCGGCGACAGCTCGCGCCTCGTTCCAGTCCCGCGCGCCGCGGAGCGCAGGAGCGAGCGCGACTGGAGCCCCCACCCGCTCGCTCACCTCCTCGTCGGACAGGGCCGCGATCGCCTCCATGCCGAGCCGACGGATGCGCGCGAGATCGAGGTGCACGTCGTGCCTCGGGACCCCGAGCTCCTCGAGATAGGCGCGTACGGCGCTCGCGGGGATGCCCGCGTCCCTTAGCGAGCCCACCGTGGCGCCGAACGTGCGCTTCGACAGCTTCTTCCCATCCTCGCCGAGCAGGAGCCCGTGGTGGACGTACTCCGGCGGTCGGGTGCCGAGCGCCTCGTGCAGGCGGCGGTGCAGCGGCTCGTTTCCGCGGTGGTCGTTGCCGCGCACGACACGGGTGATCCCGAAGTCGGCGTCGTCGACGACGCTCGCCAGGTGGTAGGTCGCGGTGCCGTCCTCCCGCAGGAGCGTGATCTGCCCGAAGCGCTCGCCGCCGAGCTGCTCCGCGGCTTCTCGGTAGCGATCCTGCCGCTCGCTCTGGCGCACCGGTCCCTCCTCGAAGGAGAGGCCGAGCCATTCCAGGTCGGCGAGGATCGCGGCCTCGCCTCCCGCTGTGTTCCGGGTCGCGTCTGTGTCGTCGATGCGAAGCAACAGCCAGTCGCCGAGCGTCCGATTGGCGACCGCGCTCAGGGCATTCCCGACGTGGAGCGACCCCGTCGGGCTGGGTGCGAACCGGACGCGCTGCATGCGTCTGAATCTATCGCCCCAAAGGGCACGGGCAGCAACCGCTCGGGAGATCGCGGGCTGCATGCCTCTCACTCGAGAGCAAGCCGCCTATACAGGTGCAGATCCTGGGTGCCGATGACCGCTCTATTGGCGTACGACCTCGACACACAGCCGGGCGAATGGGTGACGGAGCAAGCATGCGGGCGCGAGCGCGTCGTTTGGCTCGCACTCGGAACTCTCGTGCTGCTCATGCTCAGTGCTATCGGCGTCTATGTCGGCTTCGGCCTGGTTGGCACGCCGCTCTCCATCGTCGTGCTAGCGCTGATGATTATCGTCAAGCGGTTCGTCGAACCCCGCGTCACTCTCGCCGTCCGCTGGACCCGCGGCGCTCGTACGGAGCGCACGGTCGGAGCGAATCTCGACGAGCTGCGGCGAGAGGGCTACGTGGTGATGCACGACCTCGAACAGAATGGCGAGGGGAACATCGACCACCTGGTCTCGGGCCGCAGCGGCGTCTACCTCGTTGAGACGAAGTACCGCTCCTACCGCGAGGACCAGCTGCGCAAGGCGAAGCGGCAAGCGGCGAAAGTGGCGAGCTCGCTCGGTGTCTGGGTCACGCCTCTTATCTGCATCGGCGAGCGCGAGGCGAGAGCACCCTATCGCCACGACGGCGTCTGGATCTTGAGCCTGCCTCAGCTCACCGAATGGATCAAGTCGCAGCGAAACCGAACGGTCGAGTTCGAGCGGCTGGCGCGGTTCGCGGATCAGTTGTAGAGGACCCGTCTAGGTCACGCGCCTGCTCGCCGCGACCGGTGCGCGGCGGCTCGCCGGCCTCACCGACACGACGAGTCTGCCGATGGCCGCGGCCTTCGAGCGCGGCGGGATCGCAACTCCGCAGTCCGGCTCGGACTCTCGTAGGTGGCGGGGGAGCGCCACCGGCCCGCCGTAATCTGAGACGATCCCTTCCAATGTGGATCAGCGCGTAAGCCTCGTCACTCTCGGCGTCGCCGACCTGCCGCGCGCTCGCGCCTTCTACGAGGCCGTCGGATGGTCGACGCGCGCCGAGGCGGACGACGACGTCGTCTTCTTCCAGACGGGCGGAATGGTCGTCGCACTCTGGAGCCGGGAGAGGCTCGCCGAGGATTCCGCAATCTCAGACGGCGGCGGTTGGGGCGGCGTCACCCTCGCGCTCAACGTGAGCTCGGCCGCCGAGGTCGACGCCGTCATCGAGGAGACGCGACGGGCGGGTGCGCGGATCGGTCGCGAAGGAGCCGAGACGTTCTGGGGTGGATACTCAGGAGTCTTCGTCGACCCCGACGGCCATTCGTGGGAGATCGCGCACAACCCGCACTGGACGCTCCTGGACGACGGCTCGATCGTCCTGCCGCCTTGATCCGAAGGCGCACGGAGCTTCCGCCTCGGCACTCCACTGCGCCCGCCGCGCTGGCCGACGACCTCCTGGCATGGTTCCAGGCCCACGGGCGCGACCTCCCGTGGCGCCGGACGCGCGACCCGTACGCGATCCTCGTCAGCGAGGTGATGCTCCAGCAGACGCAGGTCGACCGCGTCGTCCGGCGCTACCGCGCCTGGCTCGCGCGCTGGCCGACCGTGCAGTCGCTGGCGGCGGCCTCGCCGGGCGAGGTGATCCTCGAGTGGCAGGGGCTCGGCTACAACCGTCGGGCCGTGAGCCTGCACCGCGCCGCCAGGGTGGTGGCGCAGGAGGGCTGGCCCGCCGACCTCACCGAGCTGCCGGGCGTCGGCCCCTACACGGCGGCGGCCGTCGGCTGCTTCGCATTCGGCCGCAGGGTCTTGCCGGTCGATACGAACGTCCGGCGCGTCCGGGAGCGCACCGGAGAGGAGTTCGGGCCGGACGAGGCGCAGGCGCTGATGGATCTCGGCGCCACCGTCTGCCTCGCGCGGGTCCCGCGCTGCGGGGTCTGCCCGCTCGGCCCGTCCTGCCCCTCGAGGGGCCGGCGGTACGCGCCCCTTCGCCGGCAGTCGCGCTTCGAAGGCTCCTTTCGCCAGCGGCGCTCCGAGACGCTCCGACTCGTGGCGCGCGGAGCGCAGCCGTTGAAGGAGCTCGATGTAGAGGCGGTCGAGTCACTCGCGGCGGACGGTCTCGTCGAGGTGGCTGCCGACCGCGCGATGCTCCCCGCATGACGCCGAAGCCTCGCGTCCACGTCACGAGCTCGCTGCCGGCGCCCGTGCTGGCCGAGCTCCGCCGGTCGTTCGAGCTCGCCCCGGAGCCTCGGGAGATCCAGGGGCTCCTGCCGACGCCGGCGCTGCGGGTGGACGCGGCGCTCCTCGACGAGTCGGGGTCTGACCTGCGCGTGGTCGCGAACTACGGCGTCGGCTACGACAACGTCGATCTCGCGGCGGCGCGCGAACGCGGCATCGTCGTCACGAACACGCCGGATGTTCTCACCCGCGCGACGGCGGAGTTCGCGATCGCGATCCTGCTCGCGCTTGTCCGCCGAGTGGCGCAGGGCGACCGGCTCCTGCGGGCGCGCGGCGAGTGGGGCTGGGACCCGACCTTCATGCTCGGGGAGAGCCTCGACGGTAAGACGCTCGGCTGCGTCGGCTTCGGCCGCATCGGCAAGGAGACGGCGAAACTCGCTGCCGGGCTCGGCATGCGAATCCTCCACACGACTCGAACGCCGGGCGGCGCGGGCTGGCGGCCCCTGGCCGAGCTCCTCCGCGAGAGCGACGTCGTCTCGCTCCATTGCCCACTCACCGTGGAGACGCGCCACCTGATCGACGAGCGGGCGCTCGAGCTCGTCAGGCCCGCGACCGTCCTCGTGAACACGGCGCGGGGAGCGGTTGTGGACGAGCGGGCGCTGATCTCCGCCTTGCGCGGCAGCCGCCTCGCGGGTGCGGCCCTGGACGTGTTCGAGCGGGAGCCGGATGTCGCGGAGGAGCTCCTCGAGCTCGACAACGTCGTCCTCACCCCTCATCTGGGCAGCGCGACGCACGCGGCGCGCGAGGGTATGGGGATGCTCTGCGTCAGCGCTTTGCGGGCGGTTCTGCTAGAGGGCCGGATCCCACCGAACGCGGTCAGCGGCCGCTGACGCTATGCGCGGTGGCGCACCCACACGTTCGGCTCGACGTGCCGGCCGATCCCGCCGCGGATCTCGAGTGGCGCGAGCATCCCGGGCAGCACGTAGTCGCCGTCCTCGGGAAGTGCGACGCTCGTCCACCTCTCCCAGTCCGCGGCCGGTGCCTCGATCCGCATCGACTCCGGAGCGGCGCGCAGGATCTCGCCGCCGACGATCTCGTGCACCCGCAGCCACGGGTCGAAGTGGGAGCCGTCGTCGCGGCGCCACTCGAGGTAGCGCTCGATCGGGATCAGCGGGTAGCGGTCCTTCCAGGTCGGTCGCACCGGTGCGATCAGCTCCCGCAGCCCGTGGGCCCGCGCGAGGTCGCGCATCGCCTCCAGCATCGTCGAGGACAGCCGCCGCCCCTGCTGGTCCGGGCGAACCGAGATAGCGAGAGCGAGAAGGACGTCGACCCTGCGCGGGCTCTCGAAGGCGCGCACGAAGGCCTCGTCCCAGCCGGACGCGAGGTCGTCCGGACTTCCGTCCCATGGCGTCGGCACGGAGTGGAGCTCGGCCACCAGCTCGGCGTCGTCGAGCAGCGCGAGCTGGAAGTCCGGATGCTCGACGTACAGGCGTGCCCAGAACCGTCCTCCCGGCTGGTTGTGGTGCATGAACTCCGGGAAGGTCAGGCGCGAGAGCGTCTCGTAGCGGATCTCGAGCAGGTCGGGGCGGTCCGCGTATCGGACGAGCTTCATGACGTTCGCAGCAGCGCGACAGCGTGGGCGCCGAGGCCCTCGCCGCGTCCGGTGAAGCCCAAGTGGTCGGTCGTCGTAGCGCGGACCGTCACCCGGTCGGGCGCGACGCCGAGTGCGCCGGCGAGGCGCCGCCGCATCTCCTCCCGATGGGGTGCAAGCCGGGGCTCCTCGCCCACGAGCACCGCGTCCGCGTTGACGAGCTCGAAGCCGCGCGCCCGCACCTGCTCGTACGCCTCCGCCAGAAGGGCGAGCGAGGAGGCGCCGCGGAGCCGCTCGTCACCGGAGGGGAAGAGGTCGCCGATGTCGGCGAGGCCGGCTGCGCCGAGGATCGCGTCGATCAAAGCGTGCGCGATCACGTCGCCGTCCGAATGGCCGGCCAGGCCGCGGGGATGGCCGATCTCGACGCCGCCGAGCACGAGCGGCACGCCCGCCTCGAGCGCGTGCGCGTCCACTCCGATGCCGACGCGGTAGTCAGCCAAGCGGCTCGCTCCTCGCCGTTCTTCCCGTGAGAACGGCCACCTCCTCGTAACCCGAGGCGCGCGCGAGAGCGAGCGCGCGATTGAAGTCCTCCCCCACGAGCTGCGGCACGTGGGCGTCCGAGGCGAGAGTGATGCGCACGCCCGCCTCGCGGGCGCGGCGGAGGAAGGCGGGGTCCGGGTAGAGCTCGCCGACCGGCTTACGCAGCCCCGCCGTCGAGACCTCGAGCGCCACGCCGGCGTCGGCGCAGCGCCGGGAGGTGTCGCGAAAGAGACGGTCGGCCGCGGCTTCTTCGAGCCGCGATCCGAAGATCTTCACGAGGTCGGGGTGCGCGAGGACGTCGACGGCGCCACTCCCGGCGAGCTCACCGAGGGCGCGGAAGTAGCGGCGCCAAACCTCCTCGACCGGATGCTCCCCCCAGATCCCCGGCTCCTGGTCTACGGCGAGCCCGCCGATCCAGTGAACCGAGCCGAGCAGGTAGTCCCATGGGTAGGGCTCGAGGGCTCCCGCCAGGGCCGTCTGCTTCTCGCCCACGTAGTCCACCTCGAGGCCGAGCTTCACCGGCAAGCCGCGCCGCTTCGCCTCGAGGATCGCCTCGACATAGGTGTCGAGTTCGTAGGCGCAGCGCTCGACCTGGTAGGGAACCTCCCAGATCTCCCGCGTCTGCCGGAAGTAGTAGACGTGCTCGGTGAAGCCGATCTCATCGATCCCCCTCGCCCGCGCCACCTCGACGAAACGCTCGATCCCATCGACCGTGTGGTCGATCGATTCGTTGGGCGCCCGAAGGTGCATGTGGTAGTCGACGAGCACGAGGGGAGGTTAGTCCCACCGTCCCATCCCAAGTAACACTGTGTTACTTGGGGTGACGGTCGAGCCGCGGGGGTCGCGCCGGCTCGCGCTCCGCCTGGAGCCAGCGGTCGACGGTGGCGAGGTCATCGGGGGTCGTCACCTTGACCAGCCGCGGGTCGCCCGCGACGACCTTGATGCGGCCCCCGGCCGCTTCGACCGCCGCGGCGCAATCGGTGAACGCCTCCGGACCGCGCGCCATGGCCGCGCGAAACGTCGACGCCACGAAAGCCTGCGGCGTCTGAATCGCTGCGAGCTCCGTCCGGTCGAGCGTCTCGACGACCGTGTCGCCACGCAGGCGTTTGACGGTATCGGCGAGCGGCAACCCCGGGACGGCGCCGTCCCAGCCCTCCCCGAGCGGGGTGAGGAGGCGGCCGACGAGCTCCGCCGGGAGCAGGGGCCGCGCCGCGTCGTGAACGAGGACGACCGCCGCCGCCTCAGGCACCTCGGCCAGAGCGATCCGCACCGAGTCCGTGCGCGTCTCACCCCCGGTCACGCAGGCCGTCACCTTGCCGGCGCCGAGCTCCTCCGCCAACAGGATCGAGGGCTCCTCCCAGCCGGGCGGCGCCGCGACCACGATCGCGTCGATCCAGTCCGACCGCTCGAGCCGCTCCAGGGTTTCGGCCAGGAGCGGGCGGCCGCCGAGGCGGACGAACGCCTTGGGCCTGTCAGCCGCCAGCCGCTCTCCCCGCCCCGCTGCGACGAGGAGAGCCCAGACATCTCCGCCCGGGGCGGAAATGTCTAGATCCGGATCATGGGGAGGCTGAGCCCCGGGAGACTGAGCTGCGGGAGGCGCTAGAGCTTGGCGCCCGAGGTGACGAGCGCTCGCTTGCTGCCGTTGCCGCTCACGTCCGAGAGCACCTCGTCGAGCCAGTCGGCGGCCTCGTCCTCGTCCATCGCCTTGGCGTACATCAACTCGCTCGCGAGGATCTTCTTGGCCTTCACGAACATCTGCTTCTCGCCCGTGGAGAGACCCTTCTCGTGGTCTCGGAGCGACAGGTTCCGGACGACCTCGGCCAGCTCGAAGATGTCGCCGGTCTTCATCTTGTCGCGGTTGTGCTTGAAGCGGCGGTTCCAGTTCTTCGGCATCGCCGTGCCCCCACCGGTCAACGCCTTCAGAACGAGCTTCACCATTTCGCCGTCGATCACCTTGCGGAGACCGACCTTTTCCGCGTTCTCACTCGGCACGTTCACGGTCATGTCGTTGTGAAGGATCTTGATCGTGAGGTACTCCCGCTTCTGCCCGAGGATCTCGCGGGACTCCTTCTTCACGACGGTGCCTGCTCCGTGGTGCGGGTACACCACCTTGTCGCCGACCTTGTACAAGCCGAGTCCTCCCCTCCTGAATGGGTTCAATCGCCAGGCCGCCGGCGGGACGAGGGGCCGCCGGCGAACGTCTACAGCTTAACAAAATCCCCGCAAATGGCGAAATCCCGCGCCCTGTCGGGAGCGGGGTCGCTAAAAGCCCTGCACAGAGCGGCCTACGCCTTTGCTGCGCCCTGATCCCTCGCCTCGAGACCTGCCGAAACCGCGCGCCGGACCGTTTCGGCCTCGGTGGCGGGAAGTCCACGCCGAGCGGCGGTGCCGGCGGGAACCAGCACCCTGGCCACGCCGAACTTCGCACATTCCTCGAGCCGGCGCTCCGCCTGGGTCGCCGCGCGCAGCCGTCCTGTCAGGCCGATCTCGCCGAAGACGGCGAGTCCGCGGACGACCGGTGCGCCGCGCGCCGCCGAGGCGATGGCGAGTGCAACGCCGAGGTCGGCACCCGGCTCGTCGATCCGCACGCCTCCGGCGACGTTCACGAAAACATCGGCCTGACCGAGTGGCACGCCCGCGTGGCGAGCGAGCACCGCGACGATCATCGCGAGCCGCTTGGGGTCGACACCGGTGCCGACGCGGCGCGGCATGGCCAGGTCGGTCGGCGCGACGAGCGCCTGGATCTCGAGGAGGATCGGCCGCGTACCCTCGAGGACGCAGGCGACGGCGGCGCCGACCTCGCCGCCCTCGGTCCGCCCGAAGAGCTCGGAGGGATCGGGGACGCCGACGAGGCCCGCGCCGGTCATCTCGAAGACGCCGAGCTCGTTCGTCGACCCGAAGCGGTTCTTCACTGCACGCAGGATCCGGTGGGCGCGGTAGCGGTCGCCCTCGAACTGCAGCACGCAGTCGACGAGGTGCTCGAGCACCCGCGGTCCCGCAACCGAGCCGTCCTTCGTCACGTGCCCGACGAGGAAGGTGGCTACGTCGCACTCCTTGGCGACGCGCAGCAGCCGGGCCGCTGCCTCGCGGACCTGCGCGACCGATCCCGGCGCCGAGCCGAGCTCCGCCGAGTAGAGCGTCTGCACCGAGTCGATGACGCACACCGCCGGCCGTTCCCGCTCGAGCGTCGCGCACACCGTCTCGAGCTCCGTCTCGGCCAGGATCTCGACCTGCTCGGCGCCGCCGAGTCGGGCCGCGCGAAGCTTCACCTGGGCCGCCGACTCCTCGCCCGTGACGAGGATCGCCCGCTGCCCGCGAGAGAGCGAAGCCAGCGCCATCAGCAGCAGCGTCGACTTCCCGACCCCCGGCTCGCCGCCGACGAGCACGAGCGACGCGCGCACGAGCCCTCCTCCGAGCACGCGGTCGAGCTCCGGAATGCCAGTCGAGAGCCGCGAGCTCTCCTGCGCCTCGACGTCGACGAGCCGGAGGAGCGGCCTGGTCGCAGCCGCTGCCTTCCCGGCCGAAGGCGCCTTCTCCTCGTGCAGCGTGCCGAACGCGCCGCAGCTCGGGCACTTCCCGAACCAGCGGCCCGATGCGTAGCCGCACTCGGTGCACGCGAACTGAACGGCGGCCTTGGCCATCGGACCGACCATGGTAGGCCCGCCGCCAGACGGCTTCGCGACGCGACTGCGACGCCTTCGAGATGGATGTGAGCCGATAGCGGGGCGGGTGGGTGTTACCGTGGCGCGCGTGCGGAGGGCAACCCTCCTCGCGTTGCCCGCCGGCCTCGCTGCCGTGGTCTCGGGTACCTCCGCGGGCGCCACGGCGGGCGCCGGAGCCGGCTCGATCCTCTACGACGCCGGGCGAACGTGCGTAGGGCCCCGTGCTTGCGGAGCACGATTCAACGACGCGATCTACGTCGTCGCCGGGCCGCGGGCGGCCCCGAGGCGGCTCACCGCGCGGCGATACTCGGACAGCCAGCCGGCGTGGTCACTCGATCGGAGACTCATCGCGTTCACGCGTTTCCGGCCCGGCTTGGGCTTCGACGTCTACGTCATGCACGCCGACGGAACCGGAGCACGCAGGCTCACCCACAGCCGCGACGGCAAGGCAGCCCAGCCGGACTGGTCGCCCGACGGCAGCCGGATCGTCTACCGCGACGCGAGCCCGAACGACCGTACCTTCGACCTCTACACCATCCGCCTCGACGGCTCCCACCGCGTCGATCTGACCCGGAATCCGGACAACGTGAGCTCCGAGAACCCGAGCTGGTCTCGCGGCGGGAGGATCGCGTTCGTGCGCGGACTGTTCGGCCGCGCGAGCTCCGTCGGCGTCTACAGCATCGGCGCCGGCGGCTCTGCTCCGAGGCTGTTGCCGCCGCACTGCGACGCGCCGTCGTGGTCGCCGGACGGCAAGCGCATTGCGGCAACCCTGCTCCTCGGAGCGCGGGCCGGACACGTCGCCGTCTTCCAGGTCGGGGCCGAGGCAACCCGGCGGCTGGCGGTGGGCCCGCTCGGCGGCAACCCAGCGTGGCCTCCGGACGGCCGCCGAATCGTCTTCGAGCGCCTACAGGCCCTCGCGCTCGTGAGTGCCGACGGGAGCGGCCTCTCCACGGCGGTCGCAGAGCCGCCCGGCGTCGTACTCGAGAACCCGGACTGGTAGTCGCAGGTCGCGCCCGACCGTCGGTTCGAGGGGCTGACCGAACAGTGGCCGCGGCGGCGCCACCGAGGCAAGGACGCAGGGAGCGCAGGTGTGCGGGGCACACCTGCGCGCCGCAGGATGCCTGTCCAGGCGCCGCCCGGTCCACTTTTCGACGGCCTAAGCCGCGCCGTTCGGATCCTCTTCTCGGGCGAGCTTGAGTGACCCGTCGAGGGCCGACTGGAAGTGCCGCTGCTGGATCGGCTTCGCCCACGCGACGAGCGCCCGCAGATCCTCTACGCCGGCGCCGTCGGCCATCACGCCGACGATCGACCAGTGCCCGACCTCTCCCGCCTCGGCCATGGTCAGGAACTCGTAGCCGTCGAGGGCATCCGCGTCGTCGCCGAGGTAGGTCGACATCATCTCCGTCGCCTCCTGCTTCACCTCGCGGGCCTTCTCGAGAATCGCCGTCTTCTTTCCGTCGAAGGAGCCGGCGATCTCGGTGCAGCGGTCCTCGGTCTCAGCCGCCTCGCGATGCATGCGGTCGAGCTCGGACGCAAGCTCGTCGTCGCCCTCCTCCTGGACGAGCCCCTTCACCTTGTCGGTCGCCCCCTGCGCCGCCATCGCGAGCCCGAGCACCTCGCCGAGCTTCGACTCCAGGTTCGTCAGTTCAGCCATGGTTTCCCCTTTCGAGTCTCTCTGTCGGGAACCCTCCCGCCGCGGTGGCTACCCCGCACCGGACATCGCAAACGCGCTCCGCGCGGCCACAGCGATGATGCGCAGATGAAGCCTCCGCTCGCCGTCCCTCTTCTTGCGCTCGCGGCGAGCCTGACAGCCAACTTCGAGCTTGCGGACCTGAATCCGGCACAGGAGGAGGATCAGCTCAAGACGCCAGTGCAGCAACTGCTCAAAACCGCGGGCGAGCTGCTCGCGCTCGAGGTGGAGACACGGACGGAGGCGCTGTCGGCGCCGGGGGTTCGACCTGACATCGGCGTCACCGTCGGCAAGCTTCCGACGGGTCACGTCGAGCTGAAGGCGCCCGGTAAGGGTGCTCGGCCAGAAGCGTTCGCAAGCCGCCACGACCGAGATCAGTTTAAGCGGCTGGCAGATCACCCGAACCTCCTCTACACGGACGGGAACGAGTGGGCGCTCTACCGGACCGGGAGTCGCGTCGGCGCGGTCGTGCGCGCGGCCGGGGACGTGCGCTTCGACGGACCCGCCGCGTACGAGGACGCGCAAGCCGTCGCGCTCGAACTGCTGCTCCGCGACTTCCTGACCTGGGAGCCGATCGTCCCGACGACGCCGCGCGCGCTCGCGCAGATGCTCGCGCCGCTCACACGTCTCCTTCGCGACGCCTGCCGAGAGGCACTCGAGACGGGCGACTCGGCAATCGCGACCCTTGCGGACGAGTGGCGGCGCTACTTCTTCCCCGACGCGGACGACGCGCGCTTCGCCGACGCGTACGCGCAGACGCTCACCTACGCGCTTCTGCTTGCGCGAGTCGAGGGGGAGGTCGACCTGCGACATCACGCAGCCGACCGTCTAGACGCGCGGCACGAGCTACTCGCGCAGGTGCTCCGGGTTCTCGCACAGCCGGCCGCGCGGCAGGAGGTCGAGGTGCCGGTGTCGCTCCTCGAGCGCGTGGTCGAGGCGGTCGACCCCGGGGAGCTCGCGCGTCGGGCGCGCGGGCACGACATCTGGCTCTACTTCTACGAGGACTTCCTCGCTGCCTACGACCCGAAGCTGAGGAAGCAGAGCGGCGTCTACTACACGCCCGCCGAGGTGGTCCAGGCACAGGTGCGGCTGGTGTCGGAGCTCCTGCGCGAGCGATTCGACCTCGAGAGCGCCCTGGCGGAGCCGGGCGTCGTCGTGCTCGACCCGGCGGTCGGGACCGGCACCTACCTCCTCGCCGCGCTGGAGGCTGGAGCGGAGACGGCGGAGCGCGCCTTCGGGCCGGCGGCGCGGGCCGAGCTCGCATCCGTCATGGCCGAGAACCTCTACGGATTCGAGCTCCTCGTCGGACCCTACGCCGTCGCGCAGCTCCGGGTCGCGCAGCGAGTCCTGGCTTTCGAGGGGCAGCTTCCGGAGGACGGGCTGCGCATCTACCTGGCAGACACACTCGAGTCGCCCCACGCGTCGGCGCCGCACCTCGCGCACGCCCCGCTCTTCGAGAAGCGGCTGGCCGAGGAGAACGAGCGCGCGCGGAGGGTGAAGGCGGAGACCGACGTACTCGTCTGCCTCGGGAACCCACCGTACTTCCGGCAGGTGATCGCGCCCGATGAGGAGGACGTCGAGCGCATGGGCGGCTGGGTCCGGTACGGGAGCGACGGAGAGACCGGGATCCTCGACGACTTCCTCCGCGAGGCACCGGGCGTCCACGCAAAGAACCTCTACAACCTCTACGTCTACTTCTGGCGCTTCGCGCTCTGGAAGGTGTTCGAGAGCGGCCGGAGGCGGGGGATCGTCACCTTCATCACCGCGTCCTCCTACCTGCGCGGCCCGGGCTTCGCCGGGATGCGCAGGCACATGCGCGAGCTCTTCGAGGAGCTCTGGATCCTCGACCTCGGCGGCGAGGGCCGCGGCGCGCGCACGAGCGAGAACGTCTTCGCGATCCAGACGCCCGTCGCGATCGCGATCGGCTACCGACTGGCGGAGACGCGATCGGACGAGCCGGCGCGGGTGCGCTACGCGCGCGTCGACGGGACGCGAGCCGAGAAGCTTCGGACGCTGCACGGGATCTCGACGCTCGACGACCTCTCCTGGAGCGAGTGCTTCGGCGGCTGGACTCAGCCGTTCCTTCCGGAGGGGCAGGGCGACTTCTTCTCGTGGCCAGCGCTCACCGACCTATTTCCATGGCAGCACACAGGTTGTGAGTGGCAGCGAACGTGGCCGATCGCGCCGAGGGGTGCGACGCTCGTGGAACGTTGGCGGGGGTTGATGCAAAGTGATGCTCGAGGCGTACTCTTTCGCGAGACGCGAGACAGGAGGATCAACACTTCCTACCTAGGCGTAATCGGCGATTCCCGCCTCCCACCCGTCGGTGGATTACCGCCGGAGACGCCTCCCCCGGCGCAGTTCCGCTACGGCTTTCGGTGCCTAGACCGGCAGTGGTGCCTCGCGGACGGGAGACTCGGGGACTTCCTTCGACCGTCGATATATGGCGAACGAGCGGAGCAAAGCAGCTTTGGTTGACGAGCCTCCTCACGGGCTTATTAGGCGCCAAAGGGCCGGCGGCGTTCGTGACTCACCTGATCCCGGACCGACACCATTTCAGAGGGTCATTCGGAGGCAAAGACATTGTTGGGTTGTGGCGTGACGCGGCGGCCACGAAGGCGAATGTCGCGAGCGGCGTTCTGGACGTCATCGGCGAGCGGATTGGAGCCGTCTTACCCGAAGATCTCTTCGCCTACGTCTACGCGATCCTCCAAGCACCGTCGTACACGTCCCGCTTCTATCAGGAGCTCGAGATCCCGGGGCCCCGGATTCCGTTCACGCGAGAGCCGGCGCTCTTCGCCCGAGGCGTCGAACTCGGCCGCAGGCTGATCTGGCTCCACACCTACGGCGAGCGAATGATCCCGCCCGGCGAGCGGGCCGGGCGCGTCCCGCAGGGTTCCGCCCGGTACGAGAAGCCGGTTCCCCAGACGGAGGACGGCTATCCGGCTCGTCACCACTATGACGAGGACAAGAGGGAGCTCCATGTCGGCGAGGGGGTCTTCGCGCCGGTGGGGCCGGAGGTGGCGCGCTTCGAGGTCTCAGGACTCCACGTTGTGGGTTCCTGGCTCGACTACCGGATGAAGAGCGGCGCCGGCCGCCGCTCGTCACCTCTCGACGAGATCCGCCCCACGGTCTGGCCGCAGGAGTTCACCGTGGAGCTCCTCCAGCTCCTCTGGATACTCGAGCACACCGTCGCGCTCGGGCCGGCCCTCGACGATCTTCTGGCGACGATCCTCGCCGGAGAGCTCTTCGCCGCCGACGATCTTCCGCAGCCGAGCGAGGCGGAGCGGCGTCCGCCTGGGTAGCTCCTCAGGCCGCGTCGAGTGCGAGCTGCGAGTCCGCCGCCGGCGCGTAGAAGACGGTCTCATCCATCAGCCGGCGGTGCAACGCGAGCAGCTCCCGGTCGACGCGGACGAGCGCTTCCCGGACATGGCTGCCGCCCCCGGCCGCCTCGACGGCGCCCGCTGCGCGCTCGGCACGCTCGCGAGCCTCAGCGAGCAGAAGGAGTGTCGCGTCGATCTCGGCGAACACGTCGGCGACCACGCCACCTAACATAACCGTGTCGCCGGACGCCGAGGTCACTCCTCCGTTGGTTCCTCCGAATCGTCCGGCTCGTCGGGCGGGACGGTCACCTTCTCGGGCTCCGGCGCGGCGGCGATGATCGAGATGTCGACCTCGTCGCCCTCCTCCCCCTTGCGACCGACGAGGATCGTCGAGCCTGGGGTCAGCTCGGAGCCGAGGACGAAGTCCGCGAGGGGGTCCTCGATGAAGCGCTGGATTGCGCGCCGCAGCGGCCGCGCGCCCATGGCCGGGTCGTAGCCCTTGTCGACGAGCAGGTCCTTGGCCTCGTCCGTGAGCTCGATCGCCACCTCGTGCTCGCCCATCTGGCGGCGCAGCCGGTTGAGGACGAGCTCGACGATCTGCTTGATCTCGTCCTTGGCCAGCTTGTGGAAGACGATCACCTCGTCGATCCGGTTCAGGAGCTCGGGCCGGAAGACCTTCTTGAGCTCGCCCATGACGCGGTCCTTCATGTCGTCGTAGGACAGGCCGCTCTCGTCGCCGATCGAGAAGCCGAGCGACTGGTTCTTCGAGATCGCGCTCGCGCCGATGTTCGAGGTCATGATCACGATCACGTTCTTGAAGTCGATGCGGCGCCCCTGGGCGTCGGTCAGCTTCCCGTCCTCCAGGATCTGGAGCAGGATGTTGAAGACGTCCGGGTGTGCCTTCTCGATCTCGTCGAGGAGCACGACCGAGTAGGGCTTGCGCCGGACAGCCTCCGTGAGCTGGCCGCCCTCGTCGTAGCCGATGTAGCCGGGCGGCGAGCCGACGAGGCGCGAGACGGAGTGCTTCTCCATGTACTCGGACATGTCGACCTGGATCAGCGCGTCCTCGTCGCCGAACAGGAACTCGGCGAGCGTGCGCGCGAGCTCGGTCTTCCCGACGCCGGAGGGCCCGAGGAAGATGAACGAGCCGGAGGGGCGCTTCGGGTCCTTGATGCCGGCGCGCGCGCGGCGGATCGACTTCGCGACGGCGACGATCGCCTCGTTCTGCCCGATCACGCGCTTGTGGAGCTCGTCCTCCATCCGGATCAGCCGCTGGGTCTCCGCCTCCGTGAGCTTGAAGACCGGGATCCCCGTCCACATGGAGACGATGTCGGCGATCTCGTCCTCCCCGACCTCTCCCTGCTCGGCGGCCTCCTCGGTGCGCCAGTTCTCCTCGAGCTCGCGCTTCTTCTGGGTCAGCTTGCGCTCCTTGTCGCGCAGCGACGCGGCCTTCTCGAACTCCTGCGCCTCGATCG
>JBBRYP010000034.1:0-41707 GCA_038237515.1 Gaiellales bacterium | reverse complement strand
TCTCATAACCTTCGACCGGAAACGAAGGGCAGGTGGAGGCCGCACTACTCGGCCGCTTCGCGGCCGCCGGCCGCAGAGCGGTCGGAATAGTGCGGCGTCGGCGAACCCTCAGTTTCGAGCGAAACGTTGGGAGACGCCGCACTAGGTGATCGATCGAAAAGGCCGATCGATCACCTAACGGCCAGGCGTGCGCGCTCGCTGCGCGCGGTCATCGGATCGCTGGAGCGTCCGACCGCTTTCGCGGTTACGCCCACCGCTCGAGCTGTCCGCGCACGATTACGCCCGAGACCCGGACCTCGTCGTCGAAGATCGCGAGGCTCGCCTCGTATCCGGGCCTCACGTAGCCCAGGCGGTCGCCCAGCCCGAGAAACTCCGCAGGGTACGTAGCCGCCATCCGGAGCGCCTCGTCCAGCGGGATGCCGACCCGCCGGACGCAGTTCCTGACGGCGCTTGCGGCGTCGAGAGCCGATCCGGCCAACCTCCCGTCCGCGGTGGTGCAGCGACCCTCCGCCAGCCGGACCTCGTGTTCGCCGAGCCTGAACTCGGTGAGGCTCCCGCCGACGGGAGGCATCGCGTCGGTCACGAGCAGCAGGCGCCCGCGCTTCTTCGCCCTCCAGGCGAGCTCGAGCGTCGCATCGTGCACGTGGTGCCCGTCTGCGATGATCCCGCACCACACCTCGTCCGACTGGAGCGCGGCCCCCACGACTCCGGGCTCGCGGCTCTCGAGGCCGCTCATCGCGTTGAAGAGGTGGGTGGCGCCCGACAGGCCGGCGGAGATCGCGCGGCGTGTCTCGCCATGGGTGGCCGCGGAGTGCCCGGCCGAGACGAGGACACCGTGGCGGACGAGCTCTGCCACGTGCTCCGCGGCGACCTCCTCCGGCGCGAGCGTCAGCAGCATCTTCCCCCGGCGCGGCGAGCTCAGAAGCTCGACGTCGCCGGAGGTCAGTGCGCGGATGAACCTCCGGTCGTGGGCGCCCGCCTTCGCCGAGCTGATGAAGGGCCCCTCGAGATGGATGCCGAGCACGCCCGGCAGACCCTCGGCGATGCTCTGCTCGACCGCCGCCACCGCGGCGACCAGCCGTGAGGGCTCGCAGGTGACGAGCGTCGGGAGCATCGCCACCGTCCCGAACCGGCGGTGGCTCTCGAGCAGTCGCGCGATCGTCGCCGGCGTGGGGTCGTCGTTGAAGAGCACGTCACCGCCGCCGTTCACCTGGAGGTCGACGAATCCGGGGGCGACCGATCGGCCGCCGAGGTCGACGAGCCTCGTCCCGCGCGGGAGATCGCGGGCGGGCAGGAGCGCTCGGATAGCAGCGCCCTCGATCAGCAGCGCGTGCCCCGTGACGAACCGCTCGGCGGTGTAGACGGCGCAGTTCGTGAGCGCGTAGAGGGCGGCCTCCGGTTCCATTTCCACCGCGCCCCGCCCCGAACGGCCTTACCGCGATGGCGTGGCGAGGCTCACGAGACGCTCCGCCTCGCCAGCGACTGGAGCGCGACCAGTGTCTTCCAGTTGCGGGCCGTCGCGTCGGTGCCCAGCCGGCGCTCGAAGTAGTCGATCGTCAGCTTCGTGCGCGCTGCTCCGTTCGGCAGATGGAGGTAGATCTCGCGGCCGTCGAGGCTGAACTCGTCCGGCGGCGATCGTTTCGGGTCGAGCTCGGCTGCCTTGCCGGCCGACGTCTTGCCGCCGAGGAACACCACGTGCAGCTTCGAGAGATCGGATGCGCGGCTCAGGTAGGGGTTGCGCCCGACGATCGCGTCGAGCTCGGCCGGTGTCCGCATCAGGACTTTCGGTCGGACGCCGAACTCGTCCCCGACTCGCTGCTCGATCTGAGCTGCCAGCCGCCGTGCATCGCCGGCGGCGCTTCGGAAGACGACGTTGCCGCTCTGGACGTAGCTGGCGACGTTCTCGAGCCCCATGGACTCTAGAAGCGATCGCAGCTCCGGCATCGACACCTTGTTCTTGCCGCCGACGTTGATGCCGCGAAGGAGGGCGACGAAGATGTGATGCCCGGCCATCGAGGGATTCTGGCGGAATCGCAGGTCGTAGACTGCGATCGTGCCGCTGCGACGCGACGTCAAGGTCGAGCTCATCTCGCGCGTGCCGCTGTTCGAACGCTGTTCGAAGCGCGAGCTGAACGCGATCGCGGCGATTGCCGACCAGGTCGAGATCCCCGAGGGCCGGGAGATCGTGCGCGAGGGGGAGTACGGCCGGGAGTTCTTCGTCCTGATGGAGGGAACGGTCGAGGTCAGACGGGGCGGCCGGCGCCTCGCGACGCTCGGCGCCGGGGACTTCTTCGGCGAGATCGCGCTCGTCTCGAACGTGCCGCGCACGGCCGCCGTCAAGACGGCGTCGCCCGTGCGAGCCCTGGTCGTCACGAGCCGCGACTTCTGGACCCTTCTGGACGAATCGCCTCGGACGCAACGCAAGATCCTCGAGGCGGTCGGCGACCGTCTCGCGCGACTCGCGCCGAGCAGCGCGTAGCTTCCAGCCGGGCCAACCACCCACCGGACGCTGCGACGGAGAGCGGCACGCGCGAGGGCTTCCCCGAACAGAAGGCGCTGCTGCTGCCGGGCTCGGTTCCGTCGCCGGTTCAGGGTCGGTTCAGGGTCATTCCGGATGGACGCGTCGGCGCCGCGCCGCGAGTCTGCCGGAATGAGCGAAAACATCACCGAAAAGTCAAGGGTCAGGCGGCTCGAGCGGAGCCGGTCCGACCGCATGGTTGCCGGGGTCTGCGAGGGTCTCGCGCGCTACTTCAACCTGAGCCCCGTCCTCTACCGCGTCGGGTTCGTCGTCCTGACGCTGCTCGGTGGGGCCGGGATACTCATCTACGCGGCCGCCGCGCTCGTCATTCCCGAGGAAGGCAGGGCCGACTCGATCGCGGCCGAGGTCCTCCGCCGGCGGCGTGAACGCCCCTGGCCGCTCGTGGGCCTCGCCCTCGTCGCGACAGCCGGGGTGGTGCTGCTCTCGCGGGCCACGCTGTGGCCGCGCGGCGACGCCGCGTGGGTGCTCGTGCTGCTCGCGGGTGGCGTGATCCTCTGGACGCAGCACCGCCGTAACCGGGAAGCGGTCGACACCGCCGTCGCCGGTCGGGAGCGGCGCAGCCTCCGGCGGCCGCTGTCGATCGTCGCGGCTGTGGCCGCCGTCCTCGTGCTCGGGTTCGCGGCGGCGGTCGCCACCGCGTTCCACGTCGACGTCCGCAACGGGGTCGGCGACCGCATCTACCAGCCGGCGGGTGCGGCGGACGTCCACCGCCACTACCGGCTCGGGATCGGCGAGCTCCGCCTCGACCTGCGCGACGTTCGGCCGCCGGTGGGCGAGACCGCGCTCGACGCCAGGGTGGGAATCGGGGATCTGAGCGTGACCGTTCCCTCAGACGTCGCGCTGCAGGTCCGGGCGAGCGCGCAGGTCGGCGCCGTCCACGTCTTCGGCCGGGAGGTTGACGGGCGCAACGCGCGCGTGCGCGTCGGCGACAGCGGCGCGCGGGTGCTCGTGCTGAATGCTCGTGTGGGGCTCGGCAACGTGCGCGTGACGCGCTCCCTACGATGACCGCCGATGCCCTTCCCGCGCTTCACGCGTAGCGGCGAGGACGGCGTCCTCGCCGGGGTCTGCGCAGGCATCGCGCAGACCCTCGGCGTCGACGCCACCCTCGTCCGGCTCGTCTTCGCGCTGCTGGCGCTCGCCGGAGGCGCGGGTGTCCTTCTCTACCTCGCCCTCTGGGCCTCCGGCCGGGGCCTCAGCCCGTGGGTGGTCGCCGCACTCGGCCTGATCGGGATCTCGCTGATCCTGCACGCACTCGGTTTCGGCGACCGCGTAGTCGCCGGGATCGCGCTCGTCGCCGGTGGGCTCGTCCTGATCTGGCGCCACGGCGGCCGGGTGTCGAGAGTTGCGCCGATGTCCGTCGCCGGCGTCGTCCTCGCCGGCGCGGGGTCGGTGCTCGTCCTCTCGCGCGGCGGCGCCCACGCATCGCTGCTCGCGCCCGGCGCCGTCGCCGGTTCGCTGCTGCTGATCGGCGGTCCCTGGCTCTGGCGGCTCGCGCTCGATCGCGACGTCGAGCGCGCCGCTCGCATCCGTGTCGAGGAGCGGGCCGAGGTGGCCGCCCGGGTCCACGACTCGGTGTTGCAGACGCTCGCCCTGATCCAGCGCCACGCGGGGGAGCCGCGGAAGGTTGCGGCGTTCGCGCGGCGCCAGGAGCGCGAGCTCCGCAGCTGGCTCTACGGCGACCGAACGACGACCGGGACGTCGCTCCTCGCCCTGCTCTCGGCGGCGGCAGCCGAGGTGGAGGAGCTTCACGGGGTGCGCGTGGAGCTGGCGAGCTCCGGCGACTGCCCCTCCGACGAGCGCATCGAGGCGCTCGTGCTCGCGGCCGGCGAGGCGATGCGGAACAGCGCCCTTCACTCGGGCGTCGAGGAGGTCGACGTCTACGCCGAGGCGAGCGCCGAGCGGGTGACCGTCTTCGTCCGCGACCGCGGCGCCGGCTTCGATCCCGCCGAAGTCTCCCCCGGCCGCCGGGGGATCAGCGGCTCGATCGTCGACCGGATGGAACGCGCCGGCGGCGCGGCCGTCGTCACGAGCGCGCCCGGGAAGGGAACGGAGATCGAGCTCAGGCTTCCGAGGAGCGAGCCGTGAGGCGCCGCGTCGTGCTCGTCGACGATCACCACCTCTTCCGCTCGGGCGTGAGGGCCGAGCTCGGGGACGCGGTCGACGTCGTCGGCGAGGCGGCCAGCGTGGCCGAGGCTGTGCCGCTGATCAAGGAGCTCGACCCGGACGTCGTCCTGCTCGACGTCCACCTACCCGACGGAGGCGGTGACGCGATCATCCACGCCGTGGCGCCGGAGCGCCCGGCGGTCCGCTTTCTCGCACTCTCCGTCTCGGATGCTGCCGAGGACGTCATGGCGGTCATTCGTGCCGGCGCCCGTGGCTACGTCACGAAGACGATCTCGGGCGACGAGCTCGCCGCGGCGATCGAGCGGGTCGCAGAGGGCGACGCCGTATTCTCGCCGCGTCTCGCGGGATTCGTCCTCGACGCCTTCCGTGCGGGAGACCGCGTCGGGGGCGATGCCGAGCTCGACGAGCTGACGCCGCGCGAGCGAGAGGTGCTCCAGCTGATCGCGCGCGGGTACATGTACAAGGAGATCGCCGCCAGGCTGACCCTCTCCGTGAAGACGATCGAGAGCCACGTCTCCAGCGTCCTGCGGAAACTCCAGCTCTCGACGCGTCACGAGCTGACGCGGTGGGCGACCCAGCACCGCCTCGTCTAGGGCCGAGGCGAGGTACAGGGCTGGCGTGAGCATGGACAAGCGCCGCCGGCCTCAGCGGTCGGTGAGGTAGCCGAAGCCGAGCGCGCCGGCGACGCCCCCGCCCACGTAGAACGCGCCAGGGGAACCCAGTCGCGCTACCGCCTGCAGACGCCGGTCCTCGAGGGACGCGGAGATGGGTCGGCAGCGCCTACGTGCGATCGGCGGCCGGGCCGCGCCGAGGAAACGGCCCGGACTCGCCCGGCGGGCGGCTACGCGGACGGCTCACCATCGCCGTCCGACGCTGTGCAGGGCAGCCAGAGCTCGAAGACGGCGGGCCGCGCGCTCGCGAGGCGCAGCCTGCCGCCTTCGCGCTCGATCAGAGCCCTCGCGACAGCGAGGCCGAGGCCGGTGCCGCCGTGGAGCGAGACGTGCCGCTCGAACACCCGCTCCTCGAGACCCGCGGGGACGCCGGCGCCTGCGTCCGAGACCTCCACCAGAACTGCGTCGTCACGGGCCTGGGCCTGGATCAGGGCCTGCCCTTCCCCGTGCTCGAGGGCGTTCTCGAGCAGGACGTCGAGCGCCTGGCCGACCGCTGCCGCGCTCACGCACGCGTGGAGGTCGGGCTCCACCTCCACCCGCAGGACGCTGCGGCGACTCGCGAAGAGGCGCCGCCAGCCCCGGCTGTGCTCCCGCACGATCGCAGTGACGTCGACCTGCCGGGCTTGCTCGGACTGCCCGCGTGCGAGGCAGGCCGCGGGTCGTCCACTCGAGCCGCTCTGACTGACTCCCGTCCCGAGGCGCTTTGCCGCCGAGGTGAGATCTTCGAGCGGACGGACGAGACGCCGCCCCTGGACGAGAGCCAACGCGACGGCGACGCCGAGCCCGCCTGCGGCGAGGAGGCCCACCACGAGCCAGACGGCGAAGACACGGCTCGTGGCCTCTTCCGCCGATGCAACCACGATGACCTGCGTCGCGCGCACAGCGCTCGAGGAGGC
Source organism: Gaiellales bacterium (assembly GCA_038237515.1). Lineage (GTDB taxonomy): Bacteria > Actinomycetota > Thermoleophilia > Gaiellales > Gaiellaceae > JBBQDZ01. The sequence continues at coordinate 35,477 of JBBRYP010000034.1, read as the reverse complement.
GCGGATCGTGTCGCCGCGGATCGCGGCGCCGACAGTCACGACGCGCCCGCCGGTGCGGATGATCGCACGCTGCTTCGGCCGGAGGAGCTCGACGATCTCCGTCCGGCTGAGCGGCCGGTGGCGGGCCCCACGAGCACGGTCGAGACGAGCAGGCGCCTGCGCATCGTCACGCAGCTTCGAGGCGGAAGCCGATGCCACGGACGGTCTTCGGCATCACGGATGGATCCGAGTCGTCACGAGCGCCGAACGCGTGAAGATCCCCTGCTGCGAGCGGCGGCTCCGCGATCGCGCCGTCGTCCTCGACGAGGAGCAGTTGCGGGCACCCGCGCCACCGTACAGCCCTTCGCCGAGCGCTTGCCCGGGCGGAGGGGCCTTCGTTACCGGGCACACGCCCGACGTGGAGGGGATGGTCGCAAGGAGTGAGGGCGTCTGTTCGGTGGCGCAGGTCTTCTCTTGACATGTGACCGTTAGCTCGCCGGGCTCCAGAGGCGCCTCGATCGAGACGACGCCGGAGACCCGCCGCGCCCACGGCCCCGACGGCTCGGTGTGGGGGGACGACACGGTCCTCGAGTTCGACCCGCCCCGCCGGCTGGTGCACTCGTGGGTGTCCCTGTACGACCCGGAGTTGGCGGAGGAGGAGCCGAGCCGGGTGACGTGGGAGCTCGAGCGCACCGAGGGGGGCGTCTGCAAGCTGACCGTGGTCCACGATCGGCTCCAAGGCGCGCCGAGGACGGCCGAGCACGTCTCGGGCGAGGGGTGGATGAGGGTGCTGAGCGGCCTGAAGACGCTGGTCGAGACCGGCGAGCCCCTGGCCGCGGGCTAGAGGCAGGGGTGAGCGGCGGGCGCGCATGCTCTTCATGCGCGTCCGCCGGATCGGTTGGATCAGCTGCCGGGCGCCATGGTACGGAGCCCGGCAAGCCGTGCCGCCGCTGCCTGCCGCTCGTCGTAGGTGACGAAGGCGTCGATCGGGGAGAGATCGACGGCCGCGGCAACGTGGATCGCATCGAGTGCACGCAGGCCCGGCTCGTCGAGCGCCCCGGCGGCAAGGAGCAGAGCTCGGTCGAGCGGGAGTAGCCCGAGCGCGTCGATGAGTTGCCCGGCGCGCGGAATCAGCTGCTCCAGCAGCCGCGGCGCGCGGGCGGCGGCACGCCGGATCGCGCGAGGAACCTCAATGAGCACGAGCTCGCAAGAGACGAGGTCGGCGCCGGCGAGAAACGCCCGCAGCGCCGTGCTCTCCGATTCGTCTCGCAGGAGCTTGACGAGGGCGGAGGAGTCGGCGTAGAAGAGGTGGCTCAGCGCTCGCCGCGTATCTCGTCGAGTGCCCGGCTGAGCGCCTCCGGATCCCCGTCGAGCCGGAGCGGCTCGGGAAGGCCTCGCCGCAGCGGGCGCATGATGCGTCCCTCGGCGATCAGGCGGTCGAGCCCGGAGCCGGCGGAGGGCGGAGGGCCGAGTTCGGCAACGGGCCGGTTCCGGTCGGTCACGAGCAGCCGCTCGCCTCGCTCGACTCGGCGCAGGTAACGGCTGAGGTTCTGGCGCAGCTCCGCGACTCCAACGGTGTCTTTCATGTACATGAATGTAGCAGCTGTGCTGCGTTCAGGCCGCGTTCAGCCCCTGCTCGGCACCATCGGAGCGATGAGAGGTCTCGCGCTCCTGTTGATGCTCCCGGCACTCGGCCTCGTGCCCGGCTGCGGCTCGACGCGGAGCTCGAACGTGACGGCGAAGGCCGGCGGCTCTCCGTCTACCACCACGAGCACGGTGTCGTCCACCTCTCCCGGTGCTCCGGCGCTGCAGGGAGAGGCGACCTCGGCCGGGGCGGGGGACATCCCCGACAACCAGGTCTTCCTCACCTTCCGCGGCCCTCGCTACTCGCTGCGCTATCCCGAGGGCTGGGCCCAGCGGGCGTCGGGCGGCACGGTCACCTTCCGCGACAAGAACAACATCGTCCGGATACTTCTCCGCGGCGGTGCTCTGCCCTCGCTGCAGCGCGTCTCGCGGGAGGTCGGCTCGCTGCGCGGCGTCAGCGTGCAACGCGCTCCGGCGGCGATCACCCTGGCGGGCGCCCCGGCCGTCAAGATCGTGTACTCGAGCGAGAGCGCGCCGAACTCCGTCACGGGCAAGCGCGTGAAGCTCGTCGTCGACCGCTACTACCTCGCACGCTCCGGCAAGGAGGCGATTGTCGATCTCGGCACGCCGGAGGGAGTCGACAACGTCGACGCCTACCGGTTGATGATCGAGAGCTTCAGGTGGAGGTAGGAAGCCTCTACCGCGAACCCGAGCAACGAGAGGTCGTCGCTTTCGGGTCGCTCGAGTTCCACGATGTCTTCAAGATCTACCGTTCCGGCCCGACGGAAACCGTCGCCCTGCGCGGGCTCGACCTGCGGATCGAGAAGGGCGAGATCGTCGCCCTCTTCGGCCCGTCCGGCTCCGGGAAGAGCACGGTGCTCCAGCTGGCGGCCGGCCTCGATGTCGCCTCGGCGGGTGAGGTGCGTGCGCTCGGCCGCTCGCTGACCCGGCTCGACGAGCGAGAGCTCGCCCGGTATCGGGCGCGCGAGGTGGCGATCGTCTTCCAGAGCTCCAATCTCTGGCCGACGCTCTCCGCGCGGGAGAACGTCGCGTTGTCGTTGAGGCTGGCCGGGCGCCGGGCCGAGCGTTCGCGAGTCGAGCGGGCACTCGCCACGTTCGGGCTCGAGCCGCGCGAAGGACAGCTCGCCGCGACCCTCTCGGGCGGTGAGCAGCAGCGCGCCGCGATCGCGGCTGCCGCAGCGCGCGAGGCGCGGCTGCTCTTCGCGGACGAGCCGACGGCCGAGCTCGACGAGCGCAACGAGGCCGCTGTTCTCGACGCTCTCGCACGGCTGCGCGACGAGTTCGGGACGACCGTCGTCCTCGTCACCCACTCGCCGCGCGTCGCCGCCGCCGCCGACCGCGTGCTCGAGCTGCGGGACGGGAGACTGCGATGAGCAGGACCGCGGGTGCGCTCGCCTCGTGTAGCGGAGTCTCCGTCGTGCACGGCGGGGGCGCGACGGCCGTGCGGGCGCTGGACGGCGTCGACCTGACCGTCGCGCCTTTGGACCGGCTCGCGCTCGTCGGCCGGTCGGGCTCGGGGAAGACGACGCTGCTTCACGTCCTCGGCGGGCTCGTCGAGCCGACCGACGGGAGCGTCGAGTGGGAGGGGAGGTCGCTGTCGTCGCTCGACGCCGTCGCGCGCGGCGCCGTCCGCGCAGGCGGCATCGGGTACGTGTTCCAGGGAGCGAATCTGCTCCCGCACTTCACTGCCTTCGAGAACGTGGCCTTCGCGGCCGCGCTCGCCGGCGCCAACGGGAGTGCGGGGCTCGAGCCGCTCTCGCTGCTAACGCTCGTCGGCCTGGAGTCGAAGGTCGATCACCTGCCGTCCGAGCTCTCGGGTGGCGAGTCGCAGCGTGTCGCGCTCGCCCGTGCGCTCGCGCAGGCTCCGAAGCTGCTCCTCTGCGACGAGCCGACCGGTCATCTCGACTCCGATACCGGAGCCCGGGTGCTGGATCTCGTGGACGCCCTCCAGCGGGAGTTCCGCTTCGCCCTCGTCGTCGCGACGCACGACTCCGACGTGGCGGCGCGGCTCGAGCGCACGGTCGCCCTCCACGACGGTCGCGTGGCGGCGTGAGACGCCCGGTGTCGACCAGCGCCGCCGGCGAGGGGCGCCCATGAGCGCGCTGGTGCGGCTGGCGGTCGTCGGCCTGCTCCGCTCGCCGGGGCGGGCGGCGGTCCGCATGCTCACCCTCGCGGCTGCCGTCGGCCTCCTCGGCGCCATGATCCTGTTCGTCGGCCACTCCCTGCGGACGATGACGGCGAGCGCCGTGCGGAGCGTGGCGGTCGACTGGCAGGGACCGGTCGGCTCCCACGCGGCCGCGATCCGGGTCGCCGCCGGCGTCGGTCGCCAGCCGGGCGTGCTCCAGGCGGCCGCAGTCGCGACCGCGCCCTTCGCCGGTGTCGAGCATCAGACGGCTGCGGGAACGATCCGCTCGGGCGCCGGGGCGATCCTCGCCGTGCCGACCGGGTACCTGGCTCATATCCGGACGTTCCGCCTCCTGCGCGGCTCGGTTCGGCCGGGCGAGGTCGTCTTCGACCAGCAGCTCGCAGCGACGCTGCAGGCGCAACCCGGCGACACGGTGCTGCTGCGGCCGCGCGTCGGCGTGGCCCCGCGACGCTTCCGCGTCAGCGGGGTCGCGCTCGTGACGGCACCGGACGTCCTCTTCCAGCCGCTCGACCCGCTGCTCGGGCCGGCGCCTGCGCAGCCTCCGGCCGACATCGGGATCCTGCCGCTCGAGACATTCGCTCGAGAGGTCGCACCCGCGCTGCGGCCGATCGATCGGCCGGCGGGAACGGCCGCCGCTCCGGGCACGCTGGCCGGCATCCAGTGGCAGGTCCAGGCCCAGGTCGACCCGAGCGTCCTCTCCGGCAGCCCGGCTCACGCCTCGAAACGGGCGACGCAGGTGCGCAACGCGGCAGAGCGCTCCCTGCCCGGACAGGTGCAGTTCGTCGACAACCTCTCCGACAGCCTCACCAGCGCGCAGGGCGATGCCCTCTACGCCGAGACGCTCTACATCATGCTTGCGGTGCCGGGCGCGCTCGTGGCGCTCGGTCTCGCCTACCTCGCTGCGCTCGGAACGGTGGAGCGCGATCGGCGGGACCTCGCCCTGCTGCGGGCACGGGGAGCCTCGCGCCGCGACCTGCTCCTTCTCGCGGGGACGGAGAGCCTCGTGGTCGGTCTCGTCGCGGGCGTGGTCGGAACGGCCGCCGCCCTGGGCGCGGTGGCACTCGTCGGCTCGGGAGGAGGCATCGGCGCCGCGCGCGTCCTGGCGGCCCTCGCCGTCTGCGTCGCGCTCGGCTGCGCCGGCGCAGCCGCCGCGCGCATCGCCGCGAGCCTCTCCGTCTACCGGGTCAGCATCGGCGAGGCCCGTCGCAGCGCCCGCCGGGAGAGCCGGCCGCTCTGGCAGAGGCTGTACCTCGACCTCCTGGCCCTCGCCGTCTCCGGCCTCGTCTATTGGCTGACCGCGCGCACCGGCTTCTCGGCCGTCGTCAATCCCGACTCGAACCCGACGTTGTCCCTCTCGGTCTACATGTTCCTCGCACCGGCGCTTCTCTGGCTCGGGGCGGCGCTGCTGCTCGTGCGGGCCCGGGGGAGCTTCCTCGGCTGGCTCGCAGGCCGGGCAAGCGCCCGCCGCGGCGCTTCGAAGAGTGCCTTCGTGCTGGCGAGCCTCGGGCGGCGCGGGGCGGCGATCAACCGCGGCCTGCTGGTCGTGGGCCTCCTGCTCGCCTTCGGAGTCAACCTGAGCGTCTTCGCCGCGACCTACGACCAGCAGGCGCGTGTCGACGCGCAGCTCACGCTCGGCGCGGACGTCGTCGTGGACGCCCCCGCCGGCGTCGTGGCGAAGCATCGGCTCGAGGAGCGCGTCGCGAAGGTGGCCGGCGTCTCGGCGGTGAGCGGGCTCGACCACGCCTATGCCTACGTCGGCCCCGACCTCCAGGACACCTACGGGATCGACGCCGCTCGCCTGACCCGTGCGACCGCACTCCGCGACTCCTATTTCGTCGGCTCGACTGCGGCCGGCGCCCTCCGAGGCCTGCGCGGCCGAGCGGACGGGATCCTCGTCTCGAAGGAGACGATCGCCGACTACTCGCTGCGGGTCGGCGACCTCCTCAAGCTACGCGTCCTCGATCACTCCACGGCCCGCTTCCGCATCGCCGACTTCCACGTCGTCGGCATCGTCCAGGAGTTTCCCTCCGCGCCGCGAGACTCGTTCATGGTCGCGAACCTCGGTTACCTGGAACGCGTGACACACGGGCAGGGCCCCAACGTCCTGCTCGTGCGGACGAAGGGTGACCCGGTCGCGGCCGCGCGACGGGTCGCAGTGGCCACCCGCCGGGACGGCACGCTCGTCAAGGACATACGGCGGCAGACGGCGCAGACCGTCAGCTCGATCACCGCCGTGAACCTCGGTGGGATCAGCAGGATCGAGGAGGCGTTCGCCCTTGTCCTCGCCGTCGCGGCAATGGGCCTGTTCGTCGCGGTATCGGTCGCCGAACGCCGGCAGGAGCTCGCGACGATGGCCTCCCTCGGGGCACCTCTGCGCCGGATCGCGGTGTTCGTGTGGAGCGAGGTCGCTCTGGTGCTCGCGGCCGCGCTCGCGCTCGCCGCGGTCCTCGGCTGGCTGCTTGCCGAGATGCTCGTGGCGATGCTCCAGCACGTCTTCGATCCCCCTCCAGACCACCTCGCCGCGCCCTGGGGATTCCTCGGCGGGCTGGCGGGGGCGGCGGCGCTCGGAGCGATCGCCGCGACGGCGGGAGCGTCGTTCGCGATCGGGCGCCTGCCCCTCGGCGCCATACTGCGAGAAGAGTGACAGCCCCATACGTCCTGGTCGTCGAGGACGACGCGGAGCTCCGATCGATCCTGCGTCGAGGCCTCGACGAGGAGGGCTTCCGCACCGAGACTGTTGCGAGCGGCCGGGAGTTGCTCGAGCGGGTCGACACCGATCCTCCGGACGCGCTCGTGGTCGACATCGGGCTCCCGGATGCAGACGGACGGGACGTCTGCCAGGCCCTGCGCGCCCGCGGGGTCGACGCGCCCGTGCTCTTCCTCACCGCTCGCGATGCCCTCGTCGATCGGCTTGCCGGTTTCGGCGCCGGCGGAGACGACTACCTCGTCAAGCCGTTTGCGCTCGCCGAGCTCGTCGCCAGGCTCCAGGCGCTGCTGCGCCGCACGGCGACCCCTCGCGACGCCGGGGGCAGCGATCTCACGCTCGATCCCGCCCGCCATTCGCTGCGCTACCGCGAGCGCGAGACCCTCCTGACCCCGACCGAGTTCCGGCTGCTCGCGCGCCTGCTCGCGCGCCCGGGCGAGGCCGTGCGCCGGGTCGAGCTCGTCCGGGCGGGCTGGCCCCACGGCGCGATCGTCCGTGAGAACACGCTCGACGCGTACGTCGCGCGCCTGCGCCGGAAGCTCCGGTCGCTTCCGGACGCCCCCTCCGGCATAGCGACCGTGCACGGCGTCGGCTACCGCATCGGCTGAGGTGGGGATCCGCCGGAGGCTGCTGCTCGTCGTCGTCGCGGCAGTCGCGGCGGCGCTCGCGGCGCTCGTCGTCGGCTTCAACGTCCTGCTCGCGCACAACCTCCGCGGCGACGTCGACAACCTGCTCCGCGCACGGGCTGCGAGCGAGGTTGCCCTCCTGCGTGTCGTGGACGGGAAGCTCGTCGTGGGAGAGGCACCTGACGATGCGGCAGTCGACAGCCGGGTCTGGGTCTTCTCGCGCGGGCGGGTGCTGGAAGCGGCTCAAGGCGGGGGTACCCTCTTCGCGGCCGCCAGGCGCCTCGCGGGGGCCTCGTCGCGCTTCCTCGACGTCCGATCGCCGCACACGCGTCTCTACGCCGCGGCCGTGGTTGTAACGGGGCGACGCCTCGGCACGGTCGTCACAGCGGCCTCGCTCGCACCGTATGAGCAGACCCGGCGGACCGCGCTTCTCGGCTCCCTCGTTCTAGGCGGCCTCGTCCTTCTGCTCGTCGCGCTCGTCGCTTCCTGGCTGCTCTCGTCGTCCCTGAGGCCGGTGCTGCGGATGACGAGGCAGGCCTCCGCGTGGAGCGAACGCGACCTCGACCAGCGCTTCGACCTCGGGGAGCCGGGCGACGAGCTGACCGAGCTCGGTGCGACCCTCGACGGGATGCTCGACCGCCTGGCTGCGAGCCTCCGCCGGGAGCAGCGCTTCTCCGCCGAGCTCTCCCACGAGCTGCGCACGCCGCTCGCACGGGTGATCGCCGAGAGCGAGCTCGCCCTCCGCCGCGAGCGCGAACCCAGCGACTACCGCGCCGCGCTCGAGGTCGTCCACCGGAGCGCGGAGCAGCTCGCGCGGACCGTCGACGCGCTCGTCGCGGCGGCGAGGCACGAGTCCGGCGGCCTGCGCGGGACATCCGACGCGTTCGGAGTCGCGTCGGAGGCGGTTGAGGCCTGCATTCCTCTTGCATCCGAGCGCGGTCTCGAGGTGGGAGTAGAGCCTCCCGAGCGTCCCCTCCGGCTCGGCGTCGACGGCGACCTTGCGGAACGGATCCTCCATCCCATCCTCGAGAACGCGTGCCGCTACGGCCGGACTCGCGTCCGGATCTCGATCAAGCGCGCCCGGGCGGGCATCGTCTACGCGATCGACGACGACGGGCCCGGGGTCGCGGCCGAGGAGGTCGAGCGGATCTTCGAGCCGGGAGCCCGCGGCAGCCCGAACGGTGCAGGGGCAGGTCTCGGCCTGTCGCTCGCGCGCCGCCTGGCGCGAAGCGCCGAGGGAGAGGTCGAGGCGGTGGCGGGCGTCCTCGGCGGTCGCTTCGTCGTGCGCCTTCCCGCCGCGTGAGCCGGACGCCTCGTTCAGGCGGCTGTCAGCCGGGAGCGCGCAGACTGGAAGGCGAGACAGCTGGCTCTCGGGTCTCCGGCCGCGACCCGCGGGGAGTCTCGTAGGCTCGAGCTCATGCCGAACCCGCCGACCCGCCAGCCGGAGCAGCGCCCGTCCTTTGGGATCTACGCCGTCGCGGCGATCGCCCTCGCCCTCGCCGTCGTCGCCGGGCTCGGCGGCTGGCTCGCCACTCGCGGGCCTGCCCATCCGGCAGCGGTGCGGGCCGCCCTCGTCCGGCGCGCACCCCGTCTCGCCACGAGACGGCGGGCGCTCCCGCGTGCATCGGCGCTGCACGCTCGCCCGGCGGGCCGGCTCCCGGCTGCCCTGCAGGACGCAGCAGCGACCGCCCAGGGATCCGTTGTGCTCCTCCTCGGCGGCCTCAGCGCGAGCGACCTTTCCACCGCGTCGATCACTGCCGTCTCGCCCCGCCGCACCCGCCTCGTCGGCCGCCTTCCAGGCCCCCTCCACGACGCCGCGGCCGCTTCGCTTGGCGGAGCGGCTTACCTGTTCGGCGGGGGCAACGGCCTGCGCCAGCTCGACGAGATCGTGCGCGTCGAGGCAGGCGGCCACGCGGTCTCCGTCGTCGGCCGCCTGCCCTCTCCCAGCTCCGATCAGGCGGCGGCTGCGATCGGCGGCACGGCGTACGTCGTCGGCGGCTTCACCGGCACACGCTGGCTCGACACGATCGTTGCCTGGCAGCCCGGAAAGCGCGCGCGCGTCGTCGCCCGCCTCCCGTCGCCGCTCCGCTACGCGGCGGTCGCTGCGGCTGGCGGCCGGCTCGTGATCGCGGGCGGCTCGCTACCGGACGGCTCGGCGAGCTCCGCCGTCTTCACCTTCAGGCCCGGCGCGCGGCGCGTGCGCCCGCTCGGCGCGCTGCCCGCTCCCACCACGCACGCGGCGGCCGCTGCGCTCCGAGGCGTCGTCTACGTGATTGGCGGCCGCGGCGTCTCGACTGCTTCCCCGAATCGTCGGATCCTCGCGGTCCTGCCGTCGGGCCGCGTACGTCCAGCCGGGCGCCTGCCGGCCCCGCTCTCTGACGCCTCGGCGGCCCCGACCGCGCGCGGAACGATCGTCGTGGCGGGCGGGCGAGGCCCCACGGGCACGCAGGCAAGCCTGCTCGAGCTCTCGCGCGCCGGCGGGCGCAGGAGCGGGAGGGCCGCGGTGCAGCGGGTGGCTGCTGCGCGCCCGCCGCGCGGACGCGGCGTCTATGCAGCCGACGGCGCGAACATGCTCGCACCGGCGGCACGCTTCGCCCTCCCCCGGATCTACGTCCCGAACAGCCTCGACAACTCGGTCGACGTCATCGACCCACGCACCCGCCGCGTCGTCGGCCGGTTCCCCGTCGGCGGCGAGCCGCAACACGTCACACCGGCGTGGGACCTGCGGACGCTCTACGTCCTCGACGACACCGGCAACGAGCTGACCCCGGTCGACCCGACGACGGGACGCCCTGGCAAGCCGATCCCCGTCGAGGATCCCTACAACCTCTACTTCACCCCCGACGGCCGTTTCGCGATCGTGGTCGCGGAGCGGCTGAACCGCCTCGACTTTCGGGATCCGCACACCTTCCGTCTGCGCCGCTCCGTCCCCCTTTCCTGCGTCGGGGTCGATCACATGGATTTCTCGGCCGACGGCTCCTACCTGCTCGCAAGCTGCGAGTTCTCGGGGCAGCTCGTGAAGGTGGACCTGAAGCGGCGAAGGCTCGCGGGCACGCTGCGCCTGCCGGATGGGTTGCGGGGGATGCCTCAGGACGTGAAGCTCGCGCCAGACGGCAAGATCTTCTACGTCGCCGACATGCGGGCGAACGGGCTGTGGGAGATCGACGGAGCCCGCCTCCGGGTCGTCGGCTTCCTCCACACCGGCAAAGGCGTCCACGGCCTGTATCCGAGCCGCGACTCGAAGCTCCTCTATGCGACGAACCGCGAGGCGGGTTCCGTATCGGTGATCAGCTTCAGGAAGCGAAGGGTCCTGGCCACGTGGCACATTCCGGGCGGTGGGAGCCCCGACATGGGCGGTGTCTCGGCCGACGGGCGCGTGCTCTGGGTCTCGGGCCGCTACGACGGCGTCGTGTATGCGCTCTCGACGAGCAACGGAAGGCTGCTCGCCCGCATCCGCGTCGGCCGGGGGCCGCACGGGCTCTGCGTGTGGCCGCAACCGGGCCGCTACTCGCTCGGCCACACCGGCATCCTGCGCTGACGGAGGCGCCCACGCGGACGCAATCGGGCTCGGAGGCTGCTATCTTCGGGGTAACCAAGAGCGAGTATCGGTGTGCTTTCCGCACCTGCCTTACCCGTTCGTCAAGTGGGGAAGGAGGTGTTTTAGATGGCAACCGGAACCGTCAAGTGGTTCAGTGACGCGAAGGGGTACGGCTTCATCACGCCCGACGAGGGCGCGAAGGATCTCTTCGTGCATCACTCGCAGATCTCGGGGAGCGGCTTCAAGTCGCTCGCCGAAGGCGCACGGGTCGAGTTCGAGCCCCGCGAGGGCGCGAAGGGCCCCGAGGCGAGTAACGTCGCGCTGATCGCCTCCTAGGAGGCGCAGAGGCTCGCGCATCCCGCGCCGCTTGTTGGCGCGGGATGCGCGCTCAACCGGACGAGAGGAGGTGAGATGGAGAAGGAAAAGGAGCAGAAGCTGGAGTTCGAGGGCGAGGTCGTCGAGGCGTTTCGCAGCGGCATGTTCAAGGTCGCCCTCGACAACGGCCACGAGACCCTCGGCTACACGGCGGGCAAGATGCGCCGCTACCGCATCAAGATCTTTCCTGGCGACCGGGTGAAGCTCGAGCTCTCGCCCTACGATTTGAGCCGCGGCAGAATCATCTACCGCTACCGTTAGGGCCTGCTCGAGGTGGCCATGGTCGATGAGAGGCGGCACGCGTCGCGAGGCAGCCTCTAGGTGAGCGAGGCGCCTCGCCTCGATCCCGGGCCGGCCCGGCTGCGGCAGATCGACGTCTACCTTCGCGGCGTGCGCGGCCGCAGGCCGGTGGTTCCTCTCGATCTCGCCCGGCTCGAACGGCGGGCCCGACGCGCCATGAGCCGCCGGGGCTTCGCCTACCTGGCGGGGGGCGCGGGCCTCGAGAGCACTCTGGTCGAGAACCGGGCGGCCTTCGAGCGTCAGCGGATCGTGCCGCGCATGCTGCGCGACGTGTCGGCTAGAGACACGAGCGTCGAGCTCTTCGGCCGCCGGCATCCGAGCCCGTTCCTGCTCGCTCCGATCGGCGTGCTCGAGCTGGCCCATGCCGACGCCGACCTCGCGGCGGCGCGTGCCGCGGCGGCGGAGCGCGTGCCGATGATCTTCTCCAACCAGGCATCGGTCCCGATGGAGCGCTGCGCGGCGGCGATGGGAGACTCCGAGCGCTGGTTCCAGCTCTACTGGAGCACCTCCGACGAGCTCGTCGCGAGCTTCGTCGGGCGCGCCGAGGCCTGCGGCTGCTCGGCGATCGTCGTCACCCTCGACACGACGATGCTCGGCTGGCGCATCCGCGACCTCGACTACGGGTACCTCCCGTTCCTGCTCGGCAAGGGCCTCGCGCAGTACACGAGCGACCCGGTCTTCACGGCGGCGCTCGACCAGGCCGGAGACGGCACGGCCGCCCCAGGCGGCGTCACTCCGGCCGCCGTCCGCGCGCTCGTCCAGCTCGCCCGCGCCTATCCCGGCTCGGCGGCCGCCAACCTGCGCTCGCGCCTCCCGCGAGCCGCCGTCCGCCGCTTTCTCGAGATCTACTCGCGGCCCTCGCTCACGTGGGACGACCTCCCGTACCTCCGGGGCCTGACGCGGCTGCCGATCCTCCTGAAGGGCATCCTCCATCCGGACGACGCCCGGCTCGCGCTCGAGCACGGCGCCGACGGGATCGTCGTCTCGAACCATGGCGGGCGCCAGGTCGACGGCGCGATCGCCTCGATCGACGCGCTGCCCCCGATCGCGGCGGCGATCGGCGGTCGGATCCCGATCCTCCTCGACAGCGGCGTCCGCGGCGGCGCCGACGCCTTCAAGGCGCTCGCGCTCGGCGCCTCCGCGGTGCTCGTCGGAAGGCCCTTCGCCTACGGGCTCGCAGTGGCGGGCGAGGCGGGCGTCCGCGAAGTCCTGCGGAACCTGGCGGCCGACTTCGAGCTCACGATGGGCCTCGCCGGGTGCGCCTCCGTCGCCGAGATCGGCCCCAGCTCGCTCGCCGGCCCGTGAGCCACTTCGGCGCCTTCCTCGGCCTTGCCGCGCTCGTGATCGTGACGCCAGGCCCCGACACGGCGCTCACGATCAGGAACGCGCTGCTCGGCGGGCGCCGCGGGGGCGCCGCGACGGCGCTGGGTGTCGCGACCGGCCAGGCAGTCTGGACGCTGGCGGCGAGCGCCGGGGTCGCGGCCCTGCTCGCGGCGTCCGGATCCGCCCTGGCCGTCATCCGGATCGCCGGCGCCGCCTACCTCGTGCTCCTGGGAGCCCGCTCGCTCTGGGCGGCGCTCCGGCGCCGCGCCGCGCGGCGCGAACGCGCCGCCGCCCCCGCCACGCCGCGACTGAGTCCCGCCGCCGCCTTCAAGCAGGGCCTCCTCAGCAACCTCGGCAACCCGAAAATGGCGGTGTTCTTCACGAGCCTCCTGCCTCAGTTCGCACAGGGTGGTCGAGGAGCGTTTGCACCGCTGCTTCTGCTCGGCCTCGTCTTCTGCGCGCTGACGCTCGTCTGGCTGATCGCGTGCGGAGCCGCCGTCGCGAGGGCCGGGGACATGCTGCTCCGCTCGACCGTGCGCCGCGTGCTCGACGCGATCACCGGGGCCGTTCTCGTGGCGCTCGGGCTAGGCCTCGCGGCCGAGCAACGATAGGCTCTCCGCTCGCTGCTCCGCATGGGCGGCGGGTAGTCATAGATCCACGCCTGACAACGGCTGACGTTTTACCGGCGGCCACGCGGAAACCATTGCCGCACCTGCAGCAACGGTCGACGGAAAGGCGGAAAGCTCGAGTGGCGAAAAGCGTTCTCATCACCGGCGGCGCCGGCTTCATCGGCTCCCATCTCGCGGACGAGCTGCTCGCCGCCGGCTATCACGTTCGTGCCCTCGACAGCCTCGTCGACCAGGTGCACGGCGGCGCGTGCCGGCCCGACTACCTCGACGACGACGTCGAGCTCCTCGTCGGCGACGTGCGGGACGAGGCGGCCGTGCGGCGCGCGCTCGAGGGCGTCGACGCGGTCGTCCACCTCGCGGCGCGCGTCGGCGTCGGTCAGAGCATGTACGCCATCGCCGAGTACGCGGCTGCGAACACCGTGGGCACCGCCGTCCTGCTCGAGGCGCTCCTCGACCGCCCCGTCGAGAAGCTCGTGGTCGCCTCCAGCATGAGCATCTACGGCGAGGGGAGCTACGTCACGACCGACCGGAGCCCGTGCACGGCGGTGGAGCGGACGCGCGCACAGCTGGAGCGCGGCGAGTGGGAGCCTCGGGGTGCCCAGGGCGAGCGCCTGCTGCCGGTGGCGACCTCCGAGGAGAAGCAGCCTGTGCTTGCCTCGATCTACGCGCTCACGAAGTACGACCAGGAGCGGATGTGCCTGCTCTTCGGCTCGGTCTACGACGTGCCGACGGTGGCGCTGCGCTTCTTCAACGCGTACGGCCCGCGGCAGGCACTCTCGAACCCGTATACCGGCGTCCTCGCGATCTTCGCGTCGCGCCTCCTGAACGGGCGGCGGCCGCAGGTGTTCGAGGACGGTCGCCAGCGCCGCGACTTCGTGAACGTCTCGGACGTCGTGCGTGCCGTGCGCCTCGCGCTCGAGCGGCCCGGGGCCGACGGCCGTGCCGTCAACGTCGGCAGCGGGCAGAGCGTCTCGATCTCCGGGATCGGGCAGAAGCTGGCGATCGTCCTCGGCAGCGAGATCGAGCCGGAGGTGACGGGGAAGCTGCGCGTCGGCGACATCCGGCACTGCTTCGCCGACATCTCGAGCGCGCAGGAGCTTCTCGGGTACGAGCCCCGGACGAGCCTGGAGGAGGGGATGGCGGAGCTCGCCGAGTGGCTCGAAGGGCAGGTCGCCTCCGACGGGTTCGAGTCAGCCTCGGCGGAGCTCGGCGCGAGAGGCCTTTCGCGTTGACCGAACGGAACGGGTCGAGCCCGGCGCGGGTGGCGCCCGTGATCGGAGTCCTCGAGTGGTTCGAGCCGGGAGAGCACGAGCGGGTCGAGCGCGTTCTCGCCGGCCTCCAGACGCTCGGAGTCGTCCACCTGCGGACGGGCATCTCATGGGCCGAGTGGCATCGCGAGGGCGTTCCGGAGTGGTACGACTGGCTGCTGCCACGGATCTCGCGGGAGCTGCAGGTGCTGCCCTGCGTCACCTACACGCCTCCCTCGCTCGCCGTCGAGCACCGGACCTCTGCTCCGCCGCGCCGCCCGCGCGACTATGCCGACTTCGTCGACCGCCTGATCCACCGCTACGGCGGCTGCTTCGACGAGCTCGAGCTCTGGAACGAGCCGAACTCCAGAGCGGAGTGGGACTACACCCTCGATCCCTCGTGGATCGTCTTCTGCGAGATGGTGGGGGCGGCGGCCGACTGGGCGCGCGAGTGCGGGAAGCGAACCGTTCTCGGAGGCATGAGCCCCGTCGACCCGGGCTGGCTCGACCTGATGGGGGAGCGGGGCCTGCTCGAGCTCTTCGACGTCGTCGGCATCCACGGCTTCCCCGGCACGTGGGAGGCTTCCTGGGACGGCTGGGGCCCGAACGTCGAGCGCGTGCGCGAGGTCCTCGACCGCCACGTCTCCACCGCCGAGGTGTGGATCACCGAGGCGGGATTCTCGACGTGGCGCCACAACTACGCCGGTCAACTGGAGGCCTTCGCCGACCTCCTCGAGGCGCCGGTCAGGCGAGCGTACTGGTATGCGGCGGAGGATCTGGACGGGACGAGGTCCGCGATCGATCGGTTCCACGAGGACGAGCGCGAGTACCACTTCGGCCTGCGCCGAGTGGACGGAACGCCCAAGCTCCTGGCGCGCATCTGGGGGAACGAGGGCGCGGGCGCCGTCGATGCGCTCGCCTCACTCGGCCGGCGGCCGCGCCTGTCCGAGCGGCACGCGCTCGTCACCGGCGGCGCCGGGTTCGTCGGCACGAACCTCGCGGAGCGGCTTCTCTCGGACGGCCTCTCCGTCTGCGTCTTCGACAACCTCTCGTGCCCCGGAGTGGAGCGGAACCTGCGGTGGCTCCGGGCGCGTCACGGCTCGCGCCTGCGGGTCGAGCTGGCGGACATCCGGGATCGCTTCGCGCTGCAGCGAGCGCTCGAGGGCGCGCGCAGCGTGTTCCACCTCGCCGCGCAGGCCGCCGTGACGACGAGCCTTGAGAATCCCGCCGACGACTTCACCGTCAACCTCGAGGGCACCTTCCGGCTGCTGGAGGAGCTGCGCCGACTGGACGAACCGCCGCCGCTCCTCTTCACCTCGACGAACAAGGTCTACGGCAGCCTTCCGGAGCTGGCTCTGCGCCGGCGCGAAGATCGCTGGGAGCCGGTGGACGACCGCGTGCGGGTCCGAGGCCTCGACGAGTCGCTGCCCCTCTCGTTCTGCACGCCGTACGGGTGCTCGAAGGGTGCCGCCGACCAGTACGTCCTCGACTACGCGAAGAGCTTCGGCCTCGACGCGGTGGTCTTCCGGATGAGCTGCATCTACGGGCGCCACCAGCACGGCACCGAGGATCAGGGGTGGGTTGCGCACTTCCTGCTCCGCGCCCTCGCCCGGCGGGCGATCACGCTCTACGGCGACGGCGCTCAGGTTCGCGACATCCTCTACGTCGACGACCTCGTAGAGGCGATGCTGCTGGCGCTCGACGGGATCCGGGAGCTCGGCGGGCGGGCCTTCAACATCGGCGGCGGCCCGAACAACGCGATCAGCCTGCTCGGGGTCGTCGACCTGATCGAGGCGCTCCACGGCGAGCGCCCGGAGCTTCGCCTCGAAGCCGAGCGGCCGGGCGATCAGCGCTACTACGTCTCCGACACGAGCACCTTCGCCGCCGCCAGCGGCTGGCAACCGACGATCGGTGCGCAGGAGGGCGTCGAGCTGCTCTACCGCTGGCTCGGCGAAGGGAAGGACGCGAGGGCGGAGCGCCGTCTGAAGGTGGGGGCCGGATAGCCGTTCCCGCTCTCACGAAAGCAAGGGCGGCGACCATGCGAGGCGCGGTGGTCGCAGCGCCGGGTGTCGTGCGCCTGGAGCGCGTGCCGCTGCCGCAGCCGGCCGAGGGAGAGGTGCTCGTGCGGCTCGAGGGCTGCGGCGTCTGCGGCTCGAGCCTTCCGGTCTGGCAGGGCCGGCCCTGGTTTCGATATCCACTCCCTGCCGGGTCTCCGGGGCACGAGGCCTGGGGGGAGCTCGAACGCGGTGGACGCGTCGCGGTTCTCACCGAACGGGGTTTTGCGGAATGGGCCGTCGTTCCGCGGGAGTCGGTGGTGCCCCTTCCGGCCGCGCTCGACGGGCTGCCGTTCCCGGGGGAGGCGCTCGCCTGCGCGGTCAACGTCTTCCGGCGCTCCGCGGTGCGCGCTGGGGACACCGTGGCCGTCGTTGGCGTTGGCTTTCTCGGTTCCGCTGTTGCCCTCCTCTGCGCGAGGGCGGGGGCCGAGGTCGTTCGCGTCCGCCGCGGGACGGAGGTGGAGGCGCTCGCGGAGCGCTGTGCGCGGGTGATCGAGGCGGCCGGGACCCAGAGCGCCTTGGACACGGCGTCAGGGCTCGTCGCGGAGGGAGGCCGGCTCGTGATCGCCGGCTTCCACCAGGACGGCCCCCGCACGGTCGACCTGCAGAGCTGGAACTGGCGCGGCATCGACGTCGTCAACGCGCACGAGCGCGACCCGCTTGTCTACGTCGAGGGCATGCGGTCGGCCGCGGCGCTGGCGGCGACGGGCGATCTCGACCTCGAGGCCCTCGTCACGCACCGCTTTTCGCTCGCATCGGTTCGGGCGGCCTTCGAGGCCGCGCACAGCCGGCCACCTGGATTCGTGAAGGCATGGGTAGCGCCGTAGCGACGAAGCCGCGGCTGGGCTTCCTCGGCCTCGGCTGGATCGGAGCGCAGCGGCTGGAGGCCGTGGTGGCGTCCGGCGTCGCCGAGGTCTCCGCAGTCGCCGATCCGGCTCTCGCCGACGGCCTGGACTCCCTCGAGGAGCTGCTCGAGCAACCGCTGGAGGGGGTCGTGATCGCAACGCCGAGCGCGCTTCACGCCGAGCAGGCGGTCGCCTGCCTCGAGCGCGGCCTCGCCGTCTTCTGTCAGAAGCCGCTCGCGCGCACTGCTGTCGAGGCGCGGCGGGTGGTGGAGGCGGCGCAGGAGGCGGACCGGCTGCTCGCCGTCGACCTGTCGTACCGCCACACTCGGGCGTTTGCCGCCGCGAGGGAGGTGGTCCGAAGCGGCGAGCTCGGCGAGATCTTCGCCGCCGACCTCGCCTTCCACAATGCCTACGGGCCCGACAAGCCTTGGTTCTACGAGCCCGAGCTCGCGGGTGGCGGATGCGTCATCGACCTCGGGACGCATCTCGTCGACCTCGCGCTCTGGACGCTCGAGCTCGAGAGCTTCGCTCGCGTCGAGAGCCTGCTGACCGGCTCGCCCGTGGAGCGGTATGCCGTCGCCCAGCTCGACCACGTGCGAGTGGCCTGCTCCTGGAACCTGCACGCGGGCCGGGACGCCGTGATCGAGGCGCATTTCTACGGCACCGGCGGGGGCGTGTCGGTCCGCAACATCGGCGGCTCCTTCTACGACTTCGTCGCCGAGCGCTACCACGGGAGCGTCGTCGAGACGCTGGTGGAGCCGCCTGACCGGTGGGGAGGGCGGGCGGCGGTGGACTGGGCGCGGCGGCTCGCCGCCGGCGGGCGCTACGACCCGGAGGTCGAGCGGGCGGTCGAGGTGGCCCGAACGATCGATCGGATCTACGGCAGGGGTGCGTGAGGGTCCTCATGACCGCCGACACCGCCGGCGGCGTCTGGACGTACGCGCTCGAGCTCGCGCGAGCGCTGCCGCACCTGGTGACGATCGCCGTGATGGGGGGTGCGCCCTCGGCCGGGCAGCGCACCGAGGCGGAGGGGCTCGACGTTCGGGCGAAGGGCTTCGCTCTCGAGTGGATGCCGGAACCCTGGGAGGACCTGGAGCGGGCCGGGGAGTGGCTGCTCGAGCTCCGGGAGGAGGTACGCCCGGACCTCGTCCACCTCAACGGCTACGCGCATGCAGCGCTTCCGTGGGGAACCCCGGTGCTCGTCACTGCCCACTCGGACGTTCTCTCCTGGCACGAGGCGGTGCGCCGGTCTGCCGCAGGGCCCGAGTGGAACCGGTACCGCCAGGTCGTCGGCGCTGGGCTGGCGGCCGCGGACGCCGTCGTCGCGCCGACCGCCGCGATGCTCGAGGCACTGGGGCGCCACTACGACTTCACCGATCGCCGGCTGGTGATCCCGAACGGACGCCGGCCGATCGCGCCGCTTCCCAAGGAGCCGCTCGTCGTGGCGGCGGGGCGCTTGTGGGACGAGGCCAAGAACGCCGCGGCTCTCGAGCGTGTCGCCGCGCGCGTGCCGTGGCCGGTCGAGTTCGCGCGCGGCGAGCGGCCGGCGGCAGCCATCGCGGAGCTCTTCGGCCGCGCGTCCATCTTCGTCGAGCCCGCGCGCTACGAGCCGTTCGGCCTCGCTGCGCTGGAGGCGGCCTCGGCGGGCTGCGCCCTCGTCCTCGGCGACGTCGCGAGCCTGCACGAGGTATGGGGCACCGCCGCCACCTTCGTCGATCCGGAGGACGACGACGCACTCGCGGGCGCGGTCACGCGATTGATCGTCGACGCCGATTTGCGGGCGGAGATGGCTTGTCGCGCGCGTGCGCGCGCAAGGAAGTTCACGCCTGACCGGATGAGCGCCGCCTACGACTCCCTCTACCGCAGCCTCTATGCGCAGGCGCGGGAGGCGGTCGCTTGATGCGAATCGTCGGCTTCTACCACTCGCTCTCCTCCGACTGGAACCACGGCAACGCGCACTTCCTGCGCGGTATGGTGCGCCAGCTCCTCGCGCGCGGCCACCAGGTCGAGATCTTCGAGCCGCGCGAGGGGTGGAGCCGCCAGCAGCTCCTCAGCGAAGTGGGCGACGAGGCGCTCGGCGGCTTCCGGCGCGCCTTTCCGACGCTCCGCTCGACGCTCTACGACCTCGACGCGCTCGACGTCCCGGCCGCGGTCGACGGGGCGGATCTCGTGCTCGTGCACGAGTGGAACCGCCCCTGGCTCGTAGCCGAGGTGGGTCGCGCGCGGCGCGACGCCAACTTCGCTTTGCTCTTCCACGACACCCACCACCGGGCCGCGACGGCTCCGGAGGAGATGGAGCGCTACGACCTCGGCGCCTACGACGGCGTCCTCGCCTACGGGGCCGTGATCCGAGACCTCTACCTCGACAGCGGCTGGGCCGGGCGAGCCTGGACCTGGCATGAGGCGGCGGACGTCGAGCTCTTCCACCCGCTGCCCGACGAGGAGCGCGAGCACGATCTCGTCTGGATTGGGAACTGGGGCGACGGCGAGCGGAGTGCCGAGCTGCGCAAGTTCCTGCTCGAGCCAGCGCGTGAGCTGCGCCTGTCGGGCTCCCTCTACGGCGTCCGTTACCCGGCGCGCGCGCTTCGGGCGATCGAGCGGGCCGGCCTCCGCTACGGCGGCTGGACCCCGAACTTCCAGGCGCCGGCGCTCTTTGCGCGCCATCGCGTCACCGTCCATGTTCCGCGGCGGCCCTACGCGCGGGCGCTGCCGGGGATCCCGACCATACGCCCCTTCGAGGCCCTTGCCTGCGGCATCCCCCTCGTCTGCGCGCCGTGGGAAGACGCGGAAGGTCTCTTCACGCCCGGCCGCGACTTCCTCGTCGCTCGTGACGGCGCCGAGATGCGCGGGCACCTGCGCGAGGTGCTCGCGGACGAATCGCTCGCACGCTCCCTCGCCGACCACGGGCGGCGCACGATCCTCGCGCGGCACACCTGCGCGCATCGGGTGGACGAGCTGCTCGCGATCTGCCGCGGCCTCGGGATGGCCGTCCCGGAGCTCGAGGCCGCCCTGTGAAGATCGCGTGGTTCGGATCGTCCATCGTCTCCGCGTACTGGAACGGCGCCGCGACCTACTACCGCGGCCTCGTGCGCGCGCTCGCCGCCCGCAGTCACGAGATCACCTTCTACGAGCCCGACGCCTACGACCGTCAGCTTCACCGGGACATCGGCAATCCGGAGTGGGCGCGCGTCGTCGTCTACCCGGCGACCGCGGCGGGGGCGTTCTCGGCGCTCGAGGATGCACGAGGTGCGGACGTGGCAGTCAAGTCGAGCGGGGTGGGCGTCTTTGACGAGCTCCTGGAGGAGGCGGTGCTCGACCTCGACGCCGGCACCGCCATCTTCTGGGACGTCGACGCGCCGGCCACCCTCGGCAGGCTGGAGGCGGACCCGGGCGACCCGCTGCGCAGCCTCGCCTCGCGCTACGACCTCGTGCTGACCTACGGCGGCGGCGATCCCGTCGTCGAGCGCTACCGGGCGGTCGGCGCACGCGAGTGCGTACCCGTCTACAACGCGCTCGACCCGGAGACGCACCATCCGGTGCCGCCGGACTCCCGTTTCCTCTGCGACCTCGCGTTTCTCGGCAACCGCTTGCCCGATCGGGAAGCGCGCGTGGGGGAGTTCTTCCTGCAGGCGGCCGAGCTTCTCCCGGATCGCTCCTTCCTGCTCGGCGGGGCCGGCTGGGGCGACCGGTCGCTGCCGCGGAACGTCCGCTACCTCGGACACGTTCCGACAGCCGACCACAACGCGCTGAACTGCACGCCGCTCGCGGTCCTCAACGTCAGCCGCGAGAGCATGGCCGCCAATGGCTGGTCCCCGGCAACCCGGGTCTTCGAGGCCGCGGGTGCCGGCGCCTGCCTGATCAGCGACGCCTGGGAGGGGATCGACGCGTTCCTCGAGCCGGGTCGGGAGGTGCTCGTGGCCGAATCAGGCGATGCCGTCGCGAGCCTCGTCCGGGGTCTGTCCCCGGACACGGCCCGACGGGTCGGTGCGGCCGCCCGCCGCCGCGTCCTCGCCGAGCACACCTACGACCGGCGGGCTGCGCTCGTCGAGGCCCTGCTCGCGGTGCGCGTGTGAGGATCGTCCTCCTCGGCCTCTCGATCACCTCGTCGTGGGGGAATGGCCACGCGACGAACTACCGCGCCCTCGTCCGGGCGCTTCAGCGTCGAGGTCACGACGTGCTCTTCCTCGAGCGGGACGTGCCCTGGTATGCGTCCAGCCGCGACGAGCCCGCGCCTCCTGGGTGCCGTACCGAGCTGTACGGCAGCCTCGAGGAGCTGCGGGAGCGCTTCGAGGCGGATGTCCGCGAGGCCGACCTCGTGGTGGTTGGCTCCTATGTTCTCGACGGCATCGACGTGGCCGCCTGGGCTCTCTCGGAGGCCAGCGGCGCGACGGCGTTCTACGACATCGACACGCCCGTTACGGTCGCGGCGCTCGAGCGGGGCGCCTGCGAGTACCTGTCGCCGCCGCTCGTCTCGCGCTTCGACCTCTACCTCTCCTTCACGGGCGGCCCTCTGCTGCGCCGGCTCGAGCAGCGCCTGGGGGCTCGTCAAGCCGTCGCCTTCCACTGCCTCGTCGACCCGGAGCGCTACTTCCCGGAGCCGGCGGAGCAGCGCTACGCGCTCGGGTACCTCGGCACGTATGGCGCGGATCGCCAGCCGGCGCTCGAGCGGCTGCTCGTCGAGCCGGCGCGCCGGCTCCCGCTCGAGCGCTTCGCGGTCGCCGGCCCGCAGTACCCGCAGGAGCTCGAGTGGCCGGAGAACGTGGAGCGCATGGAGCATCTTCCTCCGGCAAGCCACCGTGCGTTCTACGCTGCGCAGCGGTCCACGCTGAACGTGACGCGCGCGGACATGGTGCGGGCCGGCTTCTCCCCGAGCGTCCGCCTGTTCGAGGCGGCGGCCTGCGGCGTGCCCGTGATCTCCGACCGCTGGCCGGGGATCGAGACGTTCTTCACGCCGGGCCGCGAGATCCTCCTCGCCGCGAGCGCCGCGGACGTCCTGGGCATCCTGCGGGAGACCGACGCGGAGGAGCGGGCGCTGATCGGCGAGCGCGCGCGGCGCCGGGTGCTCGCCGAGCACACGTCCGACCACCGCGCGGAGGAGCTCGAGCGGCGCGTTCACGCGCTCGCGGGGGCACGAGCGGCGTGACGCTCCAGTCCACGTGGAAGGGCTCCCGGCTCGACGAGGACGGTACCGCGCGCCGGATCGCCGAGCTCGCGCCGTGGTTCCAAAACCTGCGCCTCCCGTCGGGCCACGAGACCGCACCGGACCATCCCCTCGGCGACTACCCGGGCTTCAAGTGGCGCGACGTCGGCAAGGCCATCCCGCTGGACCTCGCCGGCTGGCGCGCGCTCGATATCGGCTGCAACGCCGGCTTCTACTCGTTCGAGCTCGCGCGACGCGGTGCCGAGGTCGTCGGGATCGATGCCGACGAGCACTACCTGCGCCAGGCCCGCTGGGCGGCGGGTCTCTTCGACCTCGAGGAGCGCATCGAGTTCCGGCGCGTGCAGGTCTACGAGCTCGCGCGCCTCCAGGATCGATTCGACCTCGTCCTCTTCATGGGCGTCCTCTACCACCTTCGCTACCCGCTGCTCGCGCTCGATCTCGTCGCCGAGAAGGTCAAGCGCCTGCTCGTGCTCCAGACGTTGACCATGCCCGGTGAGGAGGCGATCGAGCCGCCGGAGGACCTCGGCATCGACGAGCGAAAGCGGCTCACCGAGCCCGGCTGGCCGAAGATGGCGTTCGTCGAGCGCTCGCTCGCGGGAGACCCGACGAACTGGTGGGCGCCGAACCACGCGTGCGTCGAGGGATTGCTCCGGTCCAGCGGCCTCGAAGCGATCGCGCGTCCGGCACACGAGATTTACCTCTGCAGGCCGGCCGGAGGCACGTCGTCGCACCGACGGGAGCTCGACTCGGCAACCGGCCGATCCCGCGAAACCCTCGCCTGAGGGATTCAGCGTCGGTTCCCCCACCCTATCGTCCGTGCGTGGGCGGGTCTTCTGCGGTTCGCCGCGCGTGGCGGCGCGGCAGCACTCTCCGGCGCGCAGGCGCGGGTGGCTCCGCTGTGCTCGGCGCCGCGCTGCTCGCGCTCCTCCTCGCCGCACCGGCGTGGTCGCAGACGAGCCGCGCGCCGGCCAACGACAACTTCTCGTCCGCCCAGGTGCTTTCCGGCGCTGCGGGCAGCGTCACCGGCACCACCGTTCAGGCGACGAAGCAGTCGGGCGAGCCGAACCACGCGGGCAACGCGGTTGCGCACTCGGTGTGGTACCGCTGGACGGCGCCTTCGACCGGCACCGCAACGGTCGACACAGTCGGCAGCTCCTTCGATACGGAGCTCGGTGTCTACACCGGATCGGCCGTCAGCGCCCTCAACGTCGTAGCCTCGAACGACGACATCTCGAGCACCGTCTGGCAGAGCCGCGTCACCTTCACCGCGACCGCCGGGACGACCTACCGGATCGCAGTCGACGGTTGGCGTGGCGACAGCGGCTCCGTGAAGCTCAGCTGGTCGGGCGCGAGCGCACCCCCTCCGCCGCCTCCTCCGCCACCGCCCTCCGCGCCCGCGAACGATGCTTTCGCGGCCGCGCAGGCGATCGGCGCCGCCGCCGGCACGGTAGGCGGCTCGACTGTCGGCGCGACCAAGGAGCCCGGGGAGCCGAACCACGCCGGGAACGCGGGCGGTCGGTCGGTCTGGTTCTCGTGGACGGCCCCGAACGATGGGACGGCGACGCTCGACACCATCGGGAGCTCGTTCAACACGCTGCTGGCGGTCTACACGGGGGCGAGCGTGGCGGGCCTCGCCCAGATCGCCTCGAACGACGACATTTCGACGGCTCAGGCCCAGAGCCGCCTTAGCTTCGCGGCCACCGGCGGAACGACCTACCGGATCGTGGTCGACGGCTCGGCGGGCGCGGCGGGGAGCGTCACCCTCACGTGGTTGCTGCCCCCGCCGCCGCCACCGACGTGTCCCACGAACGACGCCTTCTCCTGCGCCCAGGCGATCTCCGGCTTGACGGGAACGGCCACCGGCACGAACGAGGGCGCGTCGAAGGAGACGGGCGAGCCGAATCACGCGGGCAGCGCCGGAGGCCATTCGGTCTGGTATCGGTGGACGGCTCCCGCGAGCGGCGCCGTCGCCGTCGACACGACCGGCACCTCCTTCGACTCGATGCTCGGCGTCTACACCGGCTCCGCGGTGGGGAGCCTGACAGCCGTGGCCTCCAACGACGACATCTCGTACTACACGCTCCAGAGCCGAGCGACCTTCACGGCCGTGGCCGGTACGACCTATCAATTCGCAGTCGACGGCTACGGCGGCGCGACCGGCACGGTCGCCCTGGCCTGGACGCAGCTCCTGCCATCGTCCGACCCGCAGCTCCTCGCCGCGGGGGACGTGGCGGGCTGCGACACGACCGGCGACGAGGCGACCGCCGCGATCGTCCGCGCGAACCCTGCCGCGACGGTCGCGACGATCGGCGACAACGTCCACGAGGACGGCCGCACGAGCCTCTTCACCGACTGCTACGCACCGAGCTGGGGCGCATTCAAGGCGAGGACGCGACCGTCGGTCGGGAACCACGAGTACATGACGCCGGGCGCTGCAGGCTACTTCACCTACTTCGGCACCGCCGCCGGGGATGCGGCGAAGGGGTACTACAGCTACGACCTCGGCAGCTGGCACGTCGTCGTCCTCAACTCGAACTGCACCTACATCGGCGGCTGTGGGACCGGCTCTCCCGAGGAGAGCTGGCTTCGCGCCGACCTAGCAGCGCACCCGGCGCAGTGCACGCTCGCCTACTGGCATCACGCTCGCTTCTCGTCGGGTTCCGGCCGGGTCGTCGACGACACCGTGCTCCCCTTCTGGCAGGCCCTCTCCGACTACGGTGCGGACCTGATCCTGAGCGGGCACCACCACGCGTACGAGCGCTTCGCGCCGCAGACGCCCCTCGGCGCCCGCGACGATGCCCGGGGCATCCGCGAGATCGTCGCCGGCACCGGTGGCTATAGCCACGAGTACTTCGGGCTACCCGTCGCCAACAGCCAAGTTCGCGTCACCGACGAGTACGGCGTGGTGCGGCTGACGCTCCACCCCGGCCGCTACGACTGGGAGTTCCTGCCCGAGGCGGGCCAGGCGACCGGCGACTCCGGGTCGACGGCCTGCCACTGAGCCTCGCGTCCAAGTAACACTGTGTTACTTGGCGCCGTGGGAGGCGACCCCGCGGTCTACCGCGGCAAGAGCTCCGCGATCAGCGCGGCTGCCCTCGCCGCCGCTCCCGCGTCGACCGGCAGGTAGGACGGTTCGCTCGCGACCGCGTCCGCGACTGCGTTCGCAAGCGCCTCGGGGTCGGCGGCTTCGTAGTCGAGCCAGCGGTGGGCCTCGTAGCGGTCGAGCCGGTGGCGGACGTGCAGGCGCTGCTCGAAGTGGCTCGAGAGCGGAAGCGAGACGAAGGGTCGTCTCGCGGCGACGAGCTCCATCGTCGTCGTGAGCCCGCCCTGGACGATCGCGACGTCGCAGGCGGCGAGGTGCCGGTACAGCTCGTGCACGTAGCCGCGTACCTCGAGCCCCTCCGCGCGTGGCAGCTGTCCGGATCGATCCGCGGGCCGGAGACCGCGACCGTGCGCAGCCCGGGCACCCGCGCTCGCACGAGCGGCAGCGCCTCGATCACCCGGCGCAGGAGTGGCGCACCAACGCCCGAGCCGCCGACCGAGACGAGGCAGAGCGGCTCGTCCCCGTAGCCGAGCTCGCGCCGGAGCGCGGCTCGATCGGGAAGCGATCCGGGATCGAAGCCCGGGACGTAGCCGGCGAAGCGATAGTGCTGCTCCGTCCACTCGCGGATCCCAGGGAGCCCGGGGCCGAACGTCCCGGGCACTATGTCCTCGGGCTCGCCGACGAAGATGGCGCGATCGCGCACCGTCGGGTGACGCTCGACGTGCTCGATCATCTCGGCGTTGTAGTCGGCGGTCAGGAACGCCTCGCGCTCGCCGCCCGCCGGTAGCGGCAGGAAGCCTACGAAGTCGGTCAGCCACGCGTACGGAGCCGTCTTGCGCTCCGGGTTCTCGTGCAGGAAGTAGTCCACCTCCCACGCCTCGTCGCCGATCCAGAGGTCGTACTGCTCCTCCTCGACGACGTCGTGGAAGAGCATGAAGTTCGCGCAGAGGATCTCGTCCATCCGGCGGATCGCCTGGAACGCGTGCAGGTCGTGCTCGCCCGCCTCCCGGTCGATGTGCAACGCCTCGCTCGCGAGCTCCGCGCTCGCCGGATGGATCGTCTCGCCCCGCGCGCGCAGCACGGTCGTGACGGGATCCTGCGCGAGCCAGTGCACCTCGAGCCCGGGCATCTGCCGGCGCAGCTCGTCCGCGATCGCGACGTCCCGCCAGGCGTGGCCGAGTCCGATCGGCGAAGACACGAAGAGCGCGCGCTTCGTGCGGGCGAGGCTCCGGGCCCAGGTGCGCGTCCGCGGTGGTCGTTCCGCGACGCGCTCCACGAGATCGCGGAGGAGGAGGTTGACGTGCACGGGGTCGCGGGCGGCCGGGGAATGGCCCGAGCCCTCGAGCCGCACGAGGTCGCCGCCCGTAAGCTCGGCGACCCTCGCGCCCCGGTCGAACCCGGACAGCCGGTCTTCCGAGCCGTGGATGACGACGACCGGACAGCGGACGCTGCGGCAGAGCGACTCTGCGGCCTCGCGATCGGCGACGCCCCAGCGGCCGAGCTGGGTGGAGATGAGCGTCTCCGGGGATGTGTCGAGGCCGAAGGAGACCGAGTCCTCGATCTGCTTGGTCGAGTGCGGTTCGCAGAAGATCTGCGCGAAGAAGAACTCGAGGAACCCGCGGTAGTCACGCTGCCAGTAGTGGCGGTTGTACTTCGCCCACCCCTCGTCGATGTCGAGAGGATCCTCGAACGAGAACGACGGCCTGTCCGGCGGCGGCGGCGTCAGCGCCGGCACGGAGGGGCTAATCAGGAAGGCGGCGTCGACGAGGTCGGGGTGGCGCGCGGCCAGCTGGAGCGCGAGCACGGCTCCCATCGACGTTCCGGCGAGCGTGGCCGAACGGATTCCGGCGGCCGCGAGGACGGCCACCGCGTCGTGTGCGAACTCCGCCAGATCGTACGCCGCCGGCTCGTCTGGCCGATCGGAGAGGCCGTTCCCCCGTCCGTCGAAGGTGAGGACGCGGAAACGACGTGCAAGGTAGGGGATCTGGCTCTTCCAGTGCCGCGAGTGAACGATCGACCACGTGGGCAGGAGCAGGATCGCGGGGCCGCCCTCGCCGTAGGCCTCCCAGTGCACGCGGACGCCGCCGCGCTCGACGAACCCCTTCCTGCCGGGAAGGAGCGCCGGGCTCCCTGTGTCGCTCCGGCCCACGTGGCCGATCGTAGTGCTCAAGGCCTTGCTTCGAAAACGAGGTTGAAGGGGGTCTCGGCGGCGCGGCGGAAGCGGGTGAACCCGCCCGCGGCGACCACGTCGCCGATCCTCGCCTCGCCGGCCTGCGCCCCGAGGGCGAGCCCCACGTCCTGCGAGAGCGAGGCCGGGGTGCAGAGGAGGGTGGAGAAGCCGTAGTACGCCCGGCCGACCGGGTTGAGGTTGTCCTCGACGCGGTCGCCGGCCTTCGGCTCGACGATCATCCAGGTTCCATCCGGCGCGAGCGTCTTCCGGACCTGCCGGGCGGCCCCGACAGGATCGCCCATGTCGTGCAGGCAGTCGAACATCGTGACGAGGTCGTAGCCCTCGCCGGGGTACGACGACGCCGCGGCGGTCTCGAAACGGACCCGCCCGGCCACGCCGGCCTCCTCCGCGCGGCTGCGCGCCGTCTCGATCGAGCCTTCGTGGTAGTCGGAGCCGACGAAGGTCGAGCGCGGGAACGCCTTCGCCATCAGGATCGTCGACGACCCGTGCCCGCAGCCAATGTCGGCGACCCTCGCGCCGGCCTCGAGCTTCGCCACGACCCCCTCGAGCGCCGGCAGCCAGGAGGGAACCAGGTTCGCGTTGTAGCCGGGCCTGAAGAAGCGCTCGCAGCCCTCGAAGACGTCGTGGTTGTGCTCGTGCCAGCCGACGCCTTCGCCGCTCCGCGCGGACTCGACGATCCGCGGCGAGTCCATCACAACTCCGAGTGCGATCTGGAAGAACCCCGGCAGGTACGCGGGGCTCTGGTCGTCGGTCAGCGCGACGGTCTGCTCCGGCGGAAGGGTGTAGCTGCCGTCGGCAGGGTCGTACTCGACATAGCCGCCCGCGGCCTGCGCGTTCAGCCACTCGCGGACGTAGCGCTCGCTCACGCCCGTGCGCCGCGCGAGCTCCACCGGCGTGAGTCCGCCGGCGCCCGCGAGGGCCTGGTAGAGCCCGAGCTTGTCGCCCATGACGACGAGCGCTGCGTTGAGCGTCGCGCCCACCTCGTCGACGGCGCGGAAGACGAACTGCATCAGCTTGTCCTCGTTCAGCGCGACCGGCTGCTCGATCGTTGCCATCTGCCTCTCCTCTCGATCGGTTTCGACCACGGTAGGAGGAGGTGGGCCTCGCTCGCCTCGGTGCACCCACCTAGTCTTCCGTGGTCCTCGAGCCGCTCGCATCAGGTCGGCCCGCAGAGAGAATCTCCGCATGCTGCTGGGACGCGCAGAGGAGCGGCTCGCGCTCGACCGCCTCCTCGCCGAGGCGCGCGAGGGCCGTAGCGGCGTGCTCGCCCTCGTCGGCGAGCCGGGGATCGGCAAGACCGTCCTGCTCGACTACGCGGCGCGCGAGGCCGGGGGTATGCGCGTTCTCCGCGCTCGCGGCATCGAGTCGGAGGCGGAGGTCCCTTTCGCCGGACTGGCAGAGCTGCTGCGGCCGGTGCTCGCCGCGCTGGAGCGGATCCCCCCGCCGCAGGCGGCGGCGCTCGCGGGCGCGCTCGCGCTCGGTCCGTCGAGCGCCCGCGATCGCTTCGCGACGGGTGCGGCGACGCTGAGCCTGCTCTCGGCCGCTGCCGAGCAGGCGCCGCTCGCCCTGCTCGTGGACGATGCGCATCTGCTCGACGGCTCGAGTGCGGATGCTCTCCTCTTCGCGGCGCGCCGGCTCCTCGCCGACCCGATCGCGCTCGTGCTCGCCGCGCGGGAGGACGAGCGTTCCCTCCTGGACGGCGCAGATCTGCGTGTCCTCCACATCCCCGGCCTCGATCGCGGCGACGCAGCCGAGCTCCTCGGGCTGGCGGAGGTCCCGCCCGACGCCGTCGAGCGCCTCCACCGTGCCACGGGCGGCAACCCGCTGGCCCTGCTCGAGCTCGCACCGGCGGCCCTCCGGCTCGCCTCCCTGCCGAGCGGCGTTCCGGTTCCGATCTCCACCCGCATCGCGTCGGCCTTCGCGAGCCGGTTCGACCGGCTGCCCGAGCCGGCGCGCCGCCTGCTCGTGCTAGCGGCCGCGAGCGACACCGGAGATCTCACCGTCCTCGCCCGGGCCGCACGCGTGCTCGGGCTGGAGATCCGGAATCTGACGGCGGCGGAGGAGGCCGGCCTCGTCGCGCTCGACCAGGGGCAGCTCGAGTTCCGCCACCCGCTGGCGCGTTCGGCGGTCTATGCGGGCGCGCAGGCACGGGAGCGCCGCGCGGCGCACTCAGCCCTGGCCGCCGCTCTCCCGGACCGCGATGTCGACCGGCGAGCGTGGCATCTGGCGACCGCGGCCCTCGGGCCGGACGAGCAGGCCTGCGCGGAGCTCGCGCACGCTGGTGAACGGGCTCGTGAGCGAAGCGCCTACCCGGTTGCCGCAGGCGCCTTCGAACGCGCCGCCCGCCACGCGACGACGGACGGGACCCGTGGCCGGCTCCTCTTCGCGGCCGCCGACGCCGCCTGGCTCGGCGGGGATGCCGGGCGCACGATCTCGCTCCTCGACGACGCGCGGCTCCACGCGGTGGACTCCGTCTCGACGGCTCGCATCGACCACCTGCGCGGGAGCGTGGCGATGCGCCGCGGCCCGGTCGGCGATGGGTATCCGCTGCTGATCTCGGCGGCGGAGGAGATCGCCGGGACGGATCCCGAGTCGGCAGTCGTCATGCTCGCCGAGGCGGTTCACGGCTGCTTCTACGCCGCCGACACGTCAACGATGCTCAGCGCCGCGACCAGGGCGGTCGAGCTGGCCAGCGGGCAAGAGTCGAGCCGCGCGGCCTTCTTCGCGAGCATGGCCCACGCCATGGCCCTCGTCGCGGACGGGCAGGGGGAGGCCGGCGCGGCCGCGGCCCGCCGCGCCGTCGAGATCCTCGAGCGCTCGGAGGAGCTCCGGGACGACCCGCGGCTCCTCGGCTGGGCGTCGCTCGGGCCCATGTGGCTGCGAGAGGCAGAGGCAGGGCGCGGACTGATCGCGCGTGCGTTCGAGCGAGCCCGCCGGGAGGCGGCGGTCGGGGTTCTGCCGGCCCTCCTTCACCACTTCGCGCGCGATCAGGCGACGACCGATCAGTGGTCGGCGGCCGAGGCGAGCTACGACGAGGCGATCCGCCTGGCCCGTGAGACCGGCCAGCGCACGGAGCTGGCCGCCGCGCTGGCGGGGCTTGCCTGGCTCGAGGCACGGCAGGGACGCGAGTCCGCCTGCCGCGAGCACGCTGCCGAGGCCACTTCGCTGTGCGAGGAGCTCGGCGTCGGTCTGTACTGGATCTGGGCGATCCAGGCGCTCGGAGACCTGGAGCTCGCCCTCGGCCGTCCCGCCGCTGCCCTCATGCACTACGACGACCAGGCGGAGGCGCTTCGCTCGCGCCGCGTCGCCGACGTCGATCTCTCGCCGGCGCCGGAGCTCGTCGAGGCGTACCTGCGGCTCGGGAGACCCGAGGAGGCTGCCGCAGCGGCGGCCGGCTTCTCGGCGCACGCCGCGGCGAAGGGCCAGCCCTGGGCGCTGGCGCGGGCGGCTCGCTGCCGGGGCCTTCTCGCGACCGACGGGTCGCCGGAGGCGTGGTTCGAGCAGGCTCTCCGCCTCCACGAGCGCACACCCGACGCATTCGAGACCGCTCGCACGCGGTTGGCCTTCGGGGCCACACTGCGCCGCGCGCGGAGGCGCGTCCGTGCGCGGGAGGAGCTCCGCGCGGCGCTGGCGACCTTCGAGAACCTGGGCGCGCGGCCGTGGGCGGAGCAGACGAGGGTCGAGCTCGCGGCGACGGGGGAGACGGCGCGTCGGCGCGACCCGAGCACGCTCGACGAGCTCACGCCGCAGGAACTGCAGATCGCCCGCCTGCTCGCGGAAGGGAAGACGACGCGCGAGGCGGCGGCAGCGCTTTTCCTGAGCCCGAAGACGATCGAGTACCACCTGAGAAACACCTACCGAAAGCTTCGGATCCGCTCGCGCGAGGAGCTCGTCGACTCCCTGCGTGCTCGCCCGGGCTAAAGGTCGCTTCCCCGGTCGGCCCTCCCCCGGTGGCGGTGTAGCCTCGCATGGTGACGAGCTGGGAGCGAGTCCGGGAGCTGCAGGTTCGCGTGGACGGGTATGCGCTCGACGGTCTCTCGAGCGAGCCGCGGCCCGGCTTCGTGCGACGCACGACGGTCGTGCGCCTCCGCGGCGGGGGCCACGAGGGGCTCGGGGAGGACGTCACCTACGACGGCGAGTCGCAGCTGGCGCAGCTTCGCCGCGGCCCGGTGCTGCCTCTCGCGGGGGAGCGCTCCCTCGAGAGCTTCTCACGACTCCTCGGGAGGCTCGACCTCGCAGCTCCGGGGCACGAGATCGACCACCGCCGCTGGGGCTACGAGAGCGCGGCGCTCGACCTCGCCCTCCGCCAGGCCGGCCTCCCCGTCGCGCGGGCGCTGGAGCTCGAGCCGCGGCCGGTGCGCTACGTCGTCTCGAAGGGGCTCGGGAGCCAGGGATCTGCACAGCCCATCCTGCGCCTGCTCGAGCTCTATCCCGACCTGCGCTTCAAGCTCGACGCGGCGTCCTGGTGGACTCCGGCGCTGATCGCCGAGCTCGCGGGGCTCGGCCGCACGGACGTCGTCGACTTCAAGGGCGTCTTCCGCGGCGAGTTCGGAGAGCCGCCCGACGCGGAGCTGTACAGCCGCGTCGCGGAGGCCTTTCCCGACGCCTGGCTCGAGGATCCGGGACTGACGCCGGAGACGGAGGCAGCGCTTGCTCCCCATCGCGAGCGCATCGTGTGGGACGCGCCGATCCACTCCGTCGCCGACGTCCAGGCCCTGCCTTTCGCGCCGCGCACCCTGAACGTCAAGCCGTCGCGGTTCGGGTCGGTCGAGCGCCTGCTCGACTTCTACGACCACTGCGCCGCGAACGGGATCGATCTCTACGGGGGCGGGCAGTTCGAGCTGGGGGTCGGCCGGGGGCAGATCCAGCTGCTCGCGTCGCTCCATCACCCCGATGCGCCGAACGACGTGGCACCGATCGGCTTCAACGAGCCGGAGGCGGAGGAAGGACTCGAGGCGAGCCCGCTCGACCCGGCACCGGAGCCCGTCGGCTTCCGCCGCACTCGCTGACGCCTCCCGTGGCGGGGCAGCCGCATACGATCGCGCGGTGCCGGGCCGTTCCCTTCCGGGCTACGTCCTGCCCGACCGGGGCATCTCGCCGGCGGTGCTCGCGCTGTCTGTGCTCGGCGCGCTGGGCCTGGGGGCGGTCGTCGGCTTCCTGCTCTTCGGGCGCGCGAACGGCGGCGGGGCAGGAGGCGAGGCCTTCGACGGCACGGTCTACGTCCTCTCGAACGACCCGCACGCGAACGGCGTCCTCGCCCTGCACTACCGCGCCGGCAGCCTGCGGCCGCTTCGCATCGGCGAGTACCCGACCGGAGGTCGCGGCAACGCCGACCTGACCGAGTCGGGGTCGCTCGACGCGGACGGGCAGATCGTCCTCGACGATCGGCGCCGCCTGCTCTTCGCGGTCAACCAGGGCTCCGACAGCGTGGCCTCCTTTCGCGTCCGCTCGGACGGCAGCCTCGAACCGGCGCGCGGCTCTCCGTATCCCTCGGGCGGCTATGCGCCCTCGAGCCTCGGGATCGCCGGCAGCACCCTCGTCGTCGCCAACAAGGCGCACGACGCCGTGCGGGACCTGACCTCGAAGCCGGCCCGATATACAACGTTCCTCATCCACCGCGACGGGCGTCTCGAGCCGACCGGGTTCGCTGTCGAGGTTCCGCCCCGGTCCTCGCCCACGCAGGCGTACGTCCCGCCGGGATCGAAGCTCGTGGTCGGCACCGAGGAGACGGGCCCGTTCCGCATCTTCCGGGTCGCGGCCGGCGGCGCCCTCGCCCAGGCCGTCGACTCGCCGCTCGCCCCCGAGAAGTCGCTCTTTCCCACCGGGTACCGGGGCTCCAGGTGGGCGCTCGGCATCGCGGCCCACCCGCGGAAGCATCTGCTCTACGCCGAGCTCGCATTCCTCGCGAAACTCCTCGTCTACGCCTACGACGACGAGGGTCGGCTCACGTTCCGGTCCGCCGTCTCGATCAACGGCGCGAAGCTGCCGTGCTGGACGACGCTCGATCGGGCGGGGCGACGCCTCTACACGGCGAACGCGGGCAACAACACCGTCTCGGTCTTCGACGCCGGCACCGATCCAGAGCGGCCGCGCCAGCTCCAGACCTTGAAGCTGAAGGGTTCGGGCAACCCCTGGGGGTTGAGGCTCGACCCGGCGGGGCGGCACCTCTTCGTCGTCGACCCCCGCGCCACCGCCGGCGTGCATCCCGGCCAGGGGAACGCGCTCCACGTCCTCGACGTCGATGCGGACGGGACGCTGAGCGAGCGCGACGATCCGGTGCCGCTGCCCGTCGCCCTCGGGACGCCTCCGGTGGGCGTTGCGGTGCTCGCGCGGTAGGCCCGGGTGGACTAGCACCGGAGGTTTAGGGTAAACACGCTCCATGGCCGGTGTCGCGTTCGAGGGGGTCAGCAAGATCTACGCCGACGGCACGCGGGCGGTGGACGCGATCGACCTCGTGGTCGAGGACTGCGAGTTCATGGTGCTCGTCGGCCCTTCCGGCTGCGGGAAGACGACAGCCCTGCGGATGGTGGCGGGCCTGGAGGAGATCTCCGAGGGCGTCCTCCGAATCGGCGAGCGCGTCGTCAACCACGTCCCTTCGCGAGACCGCGACATCGCGATGGTCTTCCAGAGCTACGCGCTCTACCCGCACCTCTCGGTCTACGAGAACATCGCCTTCGGCCTGAGGCTGAAGAAGGTCAAGAAGGGCGAGGTAGACCGGCGCGTGCAAGAGGCGGCGCGCGTCCTTGGCCTCGAGCCCTTCCTCAAGCGCAAGCCGCGGGCGCTCTCCGGCGGCCAGCGGCAGCGCGTGGCCATGGGCCGCGCTATCGTCCGTCAGCCGCAGGCCTTCCTGATGGACGAGCCGCTCTCGAACCTCGACGCGAAGCTGCGCGTGCAGATGCGGGCCGAGATCGCGCGACTCCAGAACGACCTCGGCGTGACCACGATCTACGTCACCCACGATCAGGTCGAGGCGATGACGATGGGCGACCGTGTGGCAGTCATGCGCAAGGGCGAGCTTCAGCAGGTCGCGTCGCCGCAGGAGCTCTACGATCGTCCCCTGAACCTTTTCGTGGGCGGCTTCATCGGCAGCCCCGCCATGAACATGGTCGAGGCGACGCTGCAGCGTTCGAACGGCGGCCTCGCCGCCGCGCTCGGCAGCCAGCGAATCGTCCTCGACGAGGAGGTGCTCACCGCCAGGCCGGCGCTCGCGGGCTACGCGGGCCAGACGATCGTGCTGGGC
Source organism: Gaiellales bacterium (assembly GCA_038237515.1). Lineage (GTDB taxonomy): Bacteria > Actinomycetota > Thermoleophilia > Gaiellales > Gaiellaceae > JBBQDZ01. Next base: position 471 of record JBBRYP010000034.1, on the reverse strand, counting down.
ATCCGCCCGGAGGACCTCGATGACCCGGAGCTCGCCGGCGACGCTTCTCCTGAGCGTCGCCTGAAAGGCAAGGTCGAGCTCCGCGAGGCGCTCGGCTCGGAGCTCATGGTGCACTTCACGATCGAGGCGCGACCGGCGCTGACGGAGGACGTCCGGGAGCTGGCGCAGGACCTCGGCGACGAGCGGGCGGTGCGCGAGGTCGAGACCGGCGCCGCCGCGGAGACCTCGATGGTCGCCCGTTTCGGGGCGCGCTCGCGGGTACGTCAGGGGGAGGAGGTCGAGATCGCCGTCGACACGCGCGCGCTCCATTTCTTCGATCCTGAGACGAGTCTCGGTATCTACGACAGCAACGCGAAGGGAGTCTCTGCATGACCAAGCATCGTGTGTACGTGGCCGCGATCATCGCGGTCTGCCTATCGGCGCTCGTCGCCGCCGGCACCGCCGGCGGTAAGGCAAAGCAGCGCGGCGTCT
>JBBRYP010000033.1:0-42464 GCA_038237515.1 Gaiellales bacterium | reverse complement strand
TCGCATCCCCCGCCCCTCGCCGCGCCCCGGTCGGACTCGTTGCGCCCGGACGCGCCCGCCCCCACCGTTGATGGAGAGCCCGTTGGTATGCACGAGCCGGTGAGCGAGTGCATGGCCCGGAGGGGGCGAATGGGGGAACTCCGTTCCCCCCTTGGAGCGGAGGCGAAGCCGCAGCGATAACTCTTCGAAGGGTGTAGGCGGCCGGGGGGTCTCGGGGGGCGAGAGCCCCCGGGAAGAGGGGTCCAGGGGCACGTGAGCCCCGGGGATAAGGTTTCGCCGTGAAGCGGCTCACGTTCCTCGTCCTCCTCGCCGCCTGCGCCACTTCGGCGCTCGCCTCCGACGTGCCCGTTCGCCTGGCCAGGCCGACCTTCCCGCCCTCGGTCCACGCGCTCTTGCGCGGCCGAGTCGGTCTCGCGCTCGTTTCGTCGCGGCCCGCTCCGATCCTGAACGAGGCAGGCTTCGTGCGTCGGAACGGGCTCGACCTCCGGGAGCTCCGGGTTCCCGGTTCGAGCACCGGGGGGCTGCCGCTCGCGCCGCTGCCGAAGATCGCCCCCACCGAGTACCGCGGGCTGCAGCTCGTGCGCGCGATCCGGCAGCGCGACACCCTCCTCCTGGTCTACGGGCGGGACTTCTCCGGCGGGAGCGTGCTGCTCGCGATCCGTCCCGACGGCCGTGTCCGGTACGCGCTCGACTTCAGGGCATATGCAAACGCGCGCGAGGGCGCGCTCGTCTACCAGCAGCTCGTCTGGGCCGCCGAGGCCGGCGGCGTCCTCTACGTTGAGACGGCGCACTCGACCTTCGCGCGATCGTCGGGGGGACACAACGCGTATCTGACGGCCATCGACCTCGCGACGCGCAAGGTGCGCTGGCGCAGCCCCGCCCTCGTCGCGAACGCGGGGAGCTTCGAGCTCGACGGCGGCGTGATCGTGACCGGCTACGGATTCTCCGAGGAACCCGACTACCTCTACCTCCTGAGCCGCCGGACAGGGGCACCCCTCGCGCGCCTCATGGTGCCGACCGCTCCCGACTTCATCGTGCGCAAGGGCAGCCGCCTGTACGTGCGCACCTACGACCACGAGGTGGTAGCGAAGCTGGTCCCCGCCTGACCGCAAGAAGCCGTTGCGTTCGGTTGCGGCTCTGCCGGTGTCCTGTGAGGTTTCCGCGGCCGAAACGGATAGACAGACGAACCCTCCATCCGCGGGGGGAAGCGAAAGGAGGCGGCATGTCGTTCCGGAAGGCGCTGACCGTGGCAGGTGTAGTGGCGTGTTGCTCCATGGTGGCGACGGTCGGGGCCGCCGTCGACGGTGGCGCGACCCCCGGGGTCGCCGTGGGCTCGACGGGCCCGACCTCCCCGGACGGGAAGGTTCGCTACGTCACCTTCATCCGCGGCACGAGCACGCTCGTCGCCGCCGTCCGCGTGCGTGGGGGAACCGTCGCTCGCTTCGGCTGGCTGCGCGGGCTCTACGGCATCCCGGTCGCCGCCTTCGACGGGACGGTCGACGGCCTGACGCGCGACGGGGGCACGCTCGTCGTCGCCTCGACGGCCCTGGGGCCGCGCACTCTCACCCGCTTCTCCCTGATCGACACGAGGACGATGAAGCTCCGGCGGTCGATCGCGCTTCGCGGCACGTTCGCCTACGACGCGCTCTCTCCGGACGGGCGGACGGTCTACCTGATCGAGTCGCTCGAGGGCCCGAGCTACGCCAGCTACCGGGTGCGCGCCTACGACCTCGCCGCGGGCCGCTTGCTTCCGCGGGTGATCGCCGATCGGCGCGAGGTCGAGAGCTCGATGAGCGGCTCGCCGGTCGCACGTGCGACCGCGCGGGGCGGCGCGTGGGTGTACACCCTCTACGCGAAGCAGGACGGCGCGGGCTTCGTCCACGCCCTCGACGCGCGCAACGCGAAGGCGGTCTGCATCGACCTCCCCTGGAAGAACATGCAGAACGGCCTCTGGAGCGTCCGTGTGAGCCTGAGCGCCGACGGCAGCCGGCTCGTGCTGAGCCAGCCGCGGGTGGGGAGGCTCGCGATCGTCGACACGCGGACCTATCGCGTATCGGCCTATCGCGCGCCGGCGACGCGGTAGCCGGAGGATCTACGCCGCGGTCGGAACGGCTGCGGCCTCGGTGGCCGCGGCGATCTCGCGAACGACCTCGACGATGTCCCGGTTCGCGTTGAAGACCCGCAGCTGGCGATCGGAGCCGTTCCCGTGGGCGAGGATGTCGCGGATCCCCTCCAGCTCGCGCTCGGCGCCGAGCTCTCGGGCGTGCGGCTCGATGTCGCGCAGCGTTCGACGGATGAGCTGCGCGACCGGCACCCGGTTGCGACGGCCGGTCGCCAGATCCATCACGGGGGCCTCGAGGCCGTAGCGGGCAGCGAGCCACTTGTTCTCGCTCGTCAGGATCCGGTGGAACGAGGGGATCTCCTCCCCCTCGTCGAAGCGCTCGCAGTAGTACTTGACGAGCGCCTGGCAGTAGGCGGTGAGCGCGACGGCGTCCTCGACCCGCGTCACCGCGTCGCAGATCCGAATCTCGACGGTTCCAAGGCGGGGGTGAAGCCGGATGTCCCACCAGATGTGGGTGTAGTCCGCGATGCAACCCGTCTTCTCGAGCTGCCCGACCACCTCCGCGTAATCGGCGTAGTCCCGGAACCGCGGCGGCGGGCCGGAGCGCGGGAAGGCCGCGAAGACCATTTGCCGGCTGGACGCGAGGCCCGTCGCCTCGCCTCGCCAGAACGGCGAGCTGGCCGAGAGGGCCAAGAGCTGGGGGAGGTGGACGAGCAGACCGTTCACGACCTGGATCGCCTTCTCCGGGTCGTCCACCGCGACGTGAACGTGGAGTCCGAAGATGAGCTCCCGCCGCGCGAGGTACTGCATCTGGTCGACGAGGTTGCGGTAGCGGTCGCGGGCAGTGATCCGCTGGCGCTCGAAGAGGCTGAACGGGTGCGTACCGGACGAGCCCACCCGGAGCGACTTCTCGCGCGCGATCGAGGCGACGTAGCTCCGCAGTTTCCGCAGCTCGCCGTCGACGTCCGTGGGCGTCCGGCAGACCGGCGTCGCGATCTCGAGCACTGACTGCATCAGCTCCGGGTTGATCCGGGTCTCAAGCTCGTGGCCGGCGATCGCCGCGAGGACGGTGTCGATGTGCTGCACGAGGTCGAAGGTCTCGCCGTCGAGGAGCATGTACTCCTCCTCCACGCCGAGCGTGTACGGGTCGCTCGCGCCGAACTTGTGGTCGAGCACGCTGCCACCCGGGGCGAACTGGCTGCCCTTGCCGCTGAGCGACGGCGGAAAGATCTGATCCACCGGGGGAGTATTCCCGTCGGTCACCGCGTAATCACCGCCTCCGCCTCGATCTCGACCCGCCACCGCGGATCGAGAAGCGCCGCGACGACCACGCCGGTCGTGACGGGGCGGATGCGCCCGAACACCTCGCCGTGCGCGCGCCCCACCTCCCCGGCGTCCTCCGCGTTCGTCAGGTAGAGGCGCGTCCGCACGACGTCGGCCGGGACCGAGCCGAGCGCCGCGAGTGCCTCGACGAGGATCTCGAGGCAGCGCCGCGCCTGGCCGTATGCGTCGGCCGGCGGGTCGGCGTCGTCCGGCATCACCGGAGCCGTTCCCGCCACGTGCACGTGACTGCCCACGCGGACGGCCCGCGAGTAGCCGAACGCTTCCGCGAAGGCCGAGACCGCTGGCACCAGGCGTCGCTCCACGACCAGGCACGATACGCCGCGTGCGCGCGCTCCTGCAGATCGACGGCTGGGGCGCGAGTCTGGCCTGCGCGGGCGTCGTTCGCGGAGGCGAGATTCTCGCGGTGCACGGGCCGCGCGAACGCCGGTTCCGGTGGGCCTCGGTGACGAAGCTCGTCACGGCCCTCACTGCGCTCGTGGCGGCCGAGGAAGGGATCGTCGACCTGGACGCGGCGGCCGGGCCCCCGGGCTCGACCGTCCGGCACCTCCTCGCGCATGCCTCGGGGTTGCCCTTCGAGGGGGCGAGCCCGATCGCCCAGCCCGGAACGCGGCGCATCTACTCGAACACCGGCTTCGAGCAGATCGCCTCTGCGGTCGCCACCGCCTCGGAGATGCCCTTCGGCGAGTACCTCGGGGCGGCGGTCCTCGAGCCGCTCGGGGCGGGGGCGGAACTCCGAGGATCGCCCGCCGCCGATGTCTACGGGACGCTCGACGACCTGCTGCGCCTCGCCCGCGAGCTGCTCGAGCCGACCCTCGTCGCGCGCGAGACGCTTTGCGAGGCCACCTCGGTGCAGTTTCCCGGCCTCTCGGGTGTGCTGCCGGGCTTCGGGCGCTGGAGCCCGAACGACTGGGGCCTCGGCTTCGAGCTCAAGGACGCGAAGTCGCCGCACTGGACGGGGACGCGGAACTCGCCGCGGACGTACGGCCACTTCGGCGGCAGCGGTACCTTCCTGTGGATGGATCCCGATCGCGACCTCGCATGCGCCTGCCTGACCGACCGGGAGTTCGACAGCTGGGCGCTCGCGGCCTGGCCGGCGCTGTCGGACGCGGTGCTGGACGAGGTCGGCCCATGAGGGCCACCGTCAGCTGGATCTCGATCGCGCCCGTGAAGGGGCTCGCCCTCGTGCAGCGCCACGAGGTCGTCCTCGAGACCTTCGGCGTCCGCGACAACCGCCGCTTCCACCTGATCGACGAGGGCGGTCGCCTGGTCAACGGAAAGCGCTTCGGAATGCTCGTCCAGGTCCTCCCCGCGTGGGACGAGGAGCATGGCGTCCTGACGCTCCGCTTCCCGGAAGGCGATGAGATAGCGGCCGAGGTGGCGCTCGGCGATTCCGTCACGACCTCGTTCTACGGGCGCCCCGCCGGCGGCAGGTTCGTCGAGGGCCCGTGGGCGCCGGCGCTGTCGGCCCGGGCGGGGCGGACGCTCCGGCTCGTCCAGGCAGACGACCCGGGAGGTGCGGTCGATCGTGGCGACCGCGCCGGAGTCTCCCTCGTCTCGACCGCCTCCTTGGGCGCTCTGGCCTCCGCCGCGGGCGTCGCCGGCGAAACGGACGGACGCCGCTTCCGGATGCTCTTCGGCCTCGACGGCCTGGAGGCGCACGAGGAGGACGGCTGGCTCGATCGCCGCGTGCGGATCGGCGAGGCGGTCGTCCGGCCGCTCGGCAACGTAGGCCGCTGCGCGGTGACGACGCAGAATCCAGAGACCGGCGTCCCCGACCTCGACACGCTCGCCGCCCTCAAGCGCTACCGCGACGACGTCGAGTCGAGCGAGCCGCTGCCGTTCGGCGTCTGGGGCGAGGTCGTCGAGCCTGGAGCGGTACGCGTCGGCGACCTGGTCGAGCCCGAGGCCTCGCGAGCGTGAGACGCCCTAGGGGCCTGTCCGGAAAGTGGCCACGGTGGATGACAGGCGGCACGCGTCTTGAGGCAAGGACGCAGGGAGCGTCGATACGCAGGCATATCTGCGCGGCCGAGGACGCCGCATCGAGGCGCGTGACGCCTGTCAGGCGCCCGGGTCCACTTTTTGGACAGGCCCCTAGATCAACCGTCCACGACCGAGCGTTCCTCGCGGCGTCAGGCGGCGGCGGAGCCGGGCTTCGCCAGGCGGGAGCCGCCGCCGGCGAGGGGCGCGCGTGAGCGATCCGCTCGTCGGCAGGACGCTCGGCCACTACCGGCTCGAGGAGCCGGTCGGGCGCGGCGGCGCGGGCAGGATCTACCGCGCGCGACACGAGGTGCTCGCCACCGACGCGGCGGTGAAGGTGCTGGACGAGGAGCTCGCGGACGACCAGGCCTTCCGGGAGCGGTTCTTCTCGGAGGCGCGCCTAGCCGCAGCCTTCTCGCAGCGGCACCCGAGCATCATCTCGATCTACGACGCGAGTGAGGAGGACGGCCTCCTCTACATCGCGATGGACTACGTGGAGGCGGGAGACCTCGGAGCCGTCATCAGGCGCAGCGGCCCGTTCGAGCCGCCGCGCGCGGTGGCGATCCTTGCGCAGGTGGCGGGCGCGCTCGACGCCGCCCATGCCGCCGGATTCGTGCATCGGGACGTCAAGCCGGCGAACGTCCTCGTCGACCGCGGAGACCGTGTCTTCCTCACGGACTTCGGGATCGCGAAGAGCACCCGATCGCAGCTCGGCCTGACGCGGCAGGGGTCGTTCGTCGGGACGATCGACTACTGCTCCCCCGAGCAGATCCAGGGGCATCCCGTGGACGGTCGAACCGACGAGTACTCGCTCGGGTGTCTCCTCTTCGAGTGCCTCACCGGGCAGCCGCCGTTCCTGCGCGAGATCGAGGTGCAGACGATGTACGCGCAGCTCACGGAGCCGCCGCCCGCCGTCACGGCGAAGCGGCCAGGCCTCCCCGTGGCGCTCGACGGCGTGCTCGCGAGGGCGCTCGCGAAGGAGCCGGGCGAGCGCTACGGGTCGTGTGCGGAGCTCGTCGGCGCCGTCGAGGCCGCCCTCGCGGGCGCGCCGCCGCCGCCGCCCGCGGCTCCGCTCGCGTCCCCGGCGCGCGAGACGCGCCTCGCCGCGCCGCGACCTCCTGCAGATCCTGGGCAAGGCCCCTAGCGGTGCGCGGGGCGAAGCCCTACTGTTCGCCCATGCGGCGACTGCTCGTCCTGCTCGTGCTCCTTCTCGGCGCCGGTGTCGCCGCGTCCGGCGCGCAGGCGGGCCTCGTTCTCCTGAAGCCGACGCCCAATGCCGCAGCCACCTTCTCCGGGAAGGGGGGATTCTCGTCCGACGGCCTTGGCGAGGCCGTCGCGGGAGGGGCGCTCCAGGCGGAGGTCCCGGCCGGCTCGAAGGTCGAGCACGCCTACCTCTACGGCGCGTACGCCGTGAACGGCGGTGGCCCTCCGCCCGGGGGCGATCTCGTCATCAACTTCGACGGCCAGAACGTCACGCTCTCGGTCCTCGCCTCCGCGGGCAACGGCAACTTCCTGAGCTCGGCCCGTGCCGAGGTCACCTCGCAGGTCGCCGCGAAGGTGCGCGCGGGCGGCGGGATCACGTCCTTCATCGTCGGCAACGACCCGGCGACCCTCGACGGCCTCGGTCTCGTCGTCGTCTACTCGAACCCGAACCTGCCGACGACGACGATCGCCGTCCTCGACGGCGCGGCGACGACGGCGGGCGATCAGACGACCTTCGCCTTCGCGGCCCCGCTCAACCCGTCCGCGACGGGATTCACGGCGAGCCTCGCGCTCGGCAGCGGTCACTCCTTCCAGGGAGAGTCCGGTCACGCCTGCGGCACTCAGGCAAACCAGTCGTCGATCGTCGACGTCAACGGGGCGCGACTGACGAGCTGCGCGGGGAACTACGACGACGGCGCCGGCGCCAACGGCGCGCTGATCACCGTCGGCGGGGTCGGCGACAGCCCCGACCGGCCGACGAACCCGGCCCAGGCTCCCATGGACGGGGGATCGCCTCGCGTGAACGACGACGAGCTCTATGACATCAAGCCCCTCCTGCGTGCCGGCGACGCCTCGCTCACGATCCGGACGGCGAACCCGTCCGGCGACGACCTCGTCTTCCTCGCGATCGTCTCCGTCACCGCGCAGGCGGGCGTGACGACCGGCGGGCCGCCCGCGCCGACCGTCGCCAAGACCTTCAACGCGCAGGTCGTGAGCGGCACCGTCTCCTGCCGGCCGAAGGGCGCGAGCAAGTTCATGCCCGTCACGAAGCCCGCGCAGTTCGCGACGGGGAGCGAATGCGACACGACTCACGGACGCGTCCGCCTCACGACCTCGGCCGGCACCTCCGGGGGTACCCAGGCGATGGACTTCTACTCCGGCAAGTTCTTCATCACCCAGTCGAAGGCCAAGGTCGCGACCGTCACGCTCGTCCTCTCCGGCGGGGACTTCACGGTCTGCAGGAAGACGAAGGGCGGGCACCTGCCCTCGGCAACGGGCGCGAGCCGCAAGCCGGTCCGGCGGCTGTGGGGCAAGGGCAAGGGCCACTTCCGCACGAAGGGCCGCTACAGCTCCGCCACCGTGCGCGGCACGTATTGGCTGACGGAGGATCGCTGCGACGGCACCTTCACCAAGGTGCTCGAAGGAGTCGTCCAGGTGCAGGACCTCCCGCGCAAGAAGACCGTGACGCTGAAGGCGGGCCAGACGTACCTCGCGGCACCGCGCAAGCGGTCCTAGCCACTTCCCCCAGGAGAAACGCCGAACGAAGGACGCAACGGTGGAGAGGGGGAAGTAGCTTTCTTGTTGGGCCTGCGCTCTTGACTTTTGCGATTCTCGGAGAGTGCAAGACACTTCCGGGAATCGGTGAAATCCAAGGCGCAGCCTATGTCCAAGCTACTTGTCCCGCCGGTAACACCTCACCTTCCCACCGCGTTTATCCGGGGCGAGTAGCGTCGTCCGCGAAGAGCGGGCGGACGAACTCGTCGAAGGTCGCGAGATCGCAGCTCGCGACGGTCGTCGGCGTGAGAGCCCTCACGGAGGCCGTCCGCGGGATTCCGAGGGCTGGAGCGACCTCGCCGAAGTAGTCGCCCGGACGTAGGACGCGGCGGGCGCCGAGGGCGGCGCTCGACACGGCGAGCACGCCCGACAGGACGACGTAGAAGCGCTCCCCGCTCTCGCCCTCCGTCACGACAGCCGCGCCGCCCGCGACCTCCTCCCGCTTCATGCAGGAGGCGAGGCGCGCGAGCGTCTCGCCGGGGAGGCCTGCCAACAAGCCCACTCGCGCGAGCTCGTGCGCGGTCGCAGGAACCTCGCGAGGGCTCATGCGCGCCCCTCGCCGGCGGGGGCTCCCGCCGGGCAAAGCCCGGCTCCGCCACGGCCTGACGCCGCTCGCAGCACCCGGCTCTCCGGGGCCGTACCAGACGTACTGTCCCCTCCGGCCGGGCGCTGCGAGCGACGCCCGAGGAACGCGCAGGCGTGGACGGTTGACTCAGGTCGTCTCACGCCTTGTCCTGCTCCTCCCGCACGCTCTCTGGGTCCTCGTGCTGCGGGCCTCCCCGCATGTCGTCCTCTTCCTGGCGGCGCTCGGGGCCCTCCTCGTGCTCCTCCGGCGTCGCTTCCGGTGGCTCGTGCATGGTTCCCTCCCGTGGGTGTCCTCGAAGACTGGCGTCTGTGCCCGCGCTGCGCGTCGGAGCTTACGCGCGGGCAGGGGCGAGTCGACTGCCCGACCTGCGGCTTCGTGGCCTACGCGAACCCGTCGGTATCGGCCTGCGCCCTTTGCATCGACGCGTCCGGCCGGGTGCTGCTCGGTCGCCGCGCCGGTGATCCGTGGGCGGGCTACTGGGATCTCCCCGGCGGGTTCGTCGAGGAGTACGAGCACCCGATCGATGCTGTCCGGCGCGAGCTCCGGGAGGAGACGGGCCTCGAGATCGAGCCGCTCGAGCTGCTCGGCGTGTGGCCCGACGTCTACGGCCAGGACGGCAAGGGCACCGTGAATCTCTACTGGACGGCGCGCGTTCTCTCCGGGGAGCCGGCCCCGGCCGACGACGTCGCCGAGCTCGCGTGGTTCCGGCCGGACGAGCTGCCGCCGGCGGGCGAGCTGGCTTTCCAGAACGTGGTCGAGGTACTAGCGCTCTGGCGGCAGCAGCAGGCGTAACGCGAGCGGGTCGATCGTGAACTCGAGCGGCGGCTCGAGCCGGAGCAACTCCCCGTCCAGGGCAACCGTCAGCTCCGGCTCCGCCGAGTCGACGACGAATCGCTCGCCCTCGCGCTCGTCCCACTCGTGGGGAAGCCAGCCCGTCGCCATGTAGAGGTGGAGCCGCCCCCCGTCGAGCTGCTCGCGCTCGCCGAGCGAGAACAGGTCGAGCCGGTAGCCGTTGTTCGCGACGAGGATGATCCGCGCCACCGCAGGCGCGCCGTCCACCGAGACCTCCACCTCGTGGCGCTCGCGCAGCGCGATGCGCAGCGCCTTGACGCTCGCGAGCGCCTGCCCCCGCAGGCGATGCCGCTCCCGTCGGTGGACGAGCTGCACGTAGAGCCCGAGCGAGGCGTTGTTGAGGAAGACACGGCCGCAGACGCGCCCGACGTCCACGCGCCGCTCGCTCCCCTGAAACGCCTCGAGTGCACCGAAGGGATCGTCGCGGTCGAGCCCGGCGTCGCGGGCGAAGTGATTTCGCGTCCCGAACGGGATGCACACGAACGGGAGGTCCCGCTCGACCGCGACCGAGGCCACGGCCGCGAGCGACCCGTCGCCACCTGCCACGCCGAGCGCGTCGGCGTCGGCGTGGCGCGCGACCTCCGTCACGTCGTCCGACTCTTGCAGGACGTGCACGTCGAGACCGCGCGACCGAGCCTCCTCGCACAGCTCCTGCGCCGTCGGGTGCTCGGTGCCGGAGCGCGGGTTGACGAGCAGGAAGCTCACGGGGCGGAGGCTAGCGAGTCGACCGTTGAGGGTAGGCCGCGCGGCTCCCGAAATTAGGCCGTCCGGCTCATGCCGAGCACCGTTCTTCCTCCGATGATCGGGACATGGACAACGAGACCCACCGGATTGCCGCCGATCTCGCCCCTGACTGGCTCGAGCGCTGGGTCGCAGAGGGCCTTGCGCAGGTCGACGCCTACCTCGAGAAGCACGCAGCCTTCCTCTCCTTCCTCGAGGGCGAGGGCCTGGCGGCCGCGACCTAGCTTCCCAGCCCCGGCCGGCCGCCGCCGACCCTCCGCGAGTTTCGGCGACCGACCGCACGGACACCACTGCGCCCAACCTGCTCAGGAGGCGCATGTGAAGCTCACCTATTTCGTCAAAGGGCTGCCGGGGCACCCGCTCCACCCGCCGCTCACCGACGCGACCATCGGGATCTACACCTTCGCGACGGTCGCCGCTCTCGCGGACGTCACGGGGATCAGCACCAACGCTGCGGCGCAGGGCTGGTGGCTGGCGCTGCTCCTCGGCCTGATCACGACCGTCGGAACCGCCCTCACCGGCCTCGTCGACTGGCTCGGGATCGAGCGGGGGACGGAGCTCTGGAAGACGGCCACCTTCCACATGGTCGCGATGCTCACCGCCACCGTCTTCTTCGGCCTGGCCGCCCTCTTCGGCCACGACGACTTCCGGGCCGGCGACGTCACCTCGAGCTCGTTCGTCCTGACGGCGATCGGCTTCGGCGTGCTGACGCTGGGCGGCTGGCTCGGAGGCGCCGTCGTCTACGTCCACGGGATGCGCGTCCTCGGGCTCTCGAAGGAGCCGACCGAGCGCGCCGTCTCGCCCGTTCCGCATCCGGAGAAGAAGCAGGCGGAGGGCGCCTAAACCGCCGATAGCCGGTTCCGGGCCGGTCGCGGCCGATGGTGGTCGTTTGCCGCCGTATGCGCTATGAACTGCAGGGTGAAGGTCGGGAGGGGCGGGCGTAGTTGCCGAGCGGTAGCGGTCTCGGCGGTCGCTGGAGGGTTGCTCATCACCCCTGCCGGCAGCGTCGGTGCCTCGGCGAAACCTGTCGGCGCTCTTGCGCAGCTCGCGGGAGAGGCGGGGTGCGTCTACCAGCCGCCGCCGTCGGATTCTGTCCCGAGCAGTCTTCGCGGCCAGTGCGCTGAGGGTGTCGCGCTCGCCGCAGCGCAATCGGTGGTGGTCAGCCCGGATGGACGAAACGTCTACGTCGCAGCTTCCGGAGCGGATGCGATTGCTGCTTTCAAACGAGACGGTGTTGACGGGAAAATCCGTCAGTTGCAGGGTTCGTCGGCGTGTATCGGTGGCGAGGCGGAGGGAGCGCCCTGCGTGCCCGGCAACGCGCTCTTCAACGTTTCCTCGCTGGTCATGAGCGCGGACGGGCGCAATGTCTATGCGCTCGCCCCCAAATATGGGGTGGCGGTGCTCCGTCGAGATCCCGGGTCGGGCACGCTTTCGCAGCTGAAGGGTATGGCAGGCTGTGTCGGCACCCAACCCTCTTGCGCAGTGGCGACGGCGATGGATGACCCGGAGGCGATCGCGCTCAGTCCGGAAGGGCGCAACCTGTATGTCGTCTCTACTTCGAGCGATTCGGTCGCCGCGTTCGCACGCGACCCTTCGACTGGAGCGCTGCGACAGCTCGCCGGAGCGCAGGGGTGCGTGGCGGAGCCCTCCGGGGACGAAGAGACGGGTACCCCCCTCGCCTGCGTGCAGGTGCGGGCTCTCCAGCAGCCTTCCGCCCTGGCCGTCAGTCCCGACGGTAGAAATGTCTACGTCGGCGGCTACGAGGAAGTCGCCGTCTTCGCCCGTGACCCGGCCTCGGGTGCGCTTTCCCAGGATGGAAAGCCCTCAGCTTGCCTGTCTAGCCCGGTCCTCTCCGACCTAATCCCCTGCACGCCTGCGAACGCGCTCGGAGAGTCGACGCAGGTGACGGTTTCTCCGAGCGGCGACAGCGTCCTCGTCTCCGCCTACCCGGTCGTAACGGAGGCAGGGATAGATAACGCTGTTGCGCTCCTTCAGCGCAACCCGAACAGCGGCGAGCTCACGCAAGCCGCCGACGCCGCAGGCTGCGTCAGCGACCTCGGCGGAGCTTGCGTAAAGGCGAGAGGCTTGAAGACGGACACGACGCTCCCGTTCGACTCGAACAACCTTGCGATCAGCCCCGACAGTCGGAGCGTTTACCTGACCACGATCGCGAGCGGCGCCGCCAGCGGCACGATCTCCGTCTTCACCCGCTCGACGACCAGACGCCTCACGCAACTCGCGGGCACGTTTGGCTGCGCGGGCGTGCGCGCGGACGGGTGCGCACCGGCCCGTGCGATCCAGGGTGTGTCCTCGGCCGCGGTCAGCCCCGACGGCCGCAACCTCTACGCGACCTCCTACTGGGACGACGCAGTTGCCGTCTTCTCGCGTGCGACCACCAGCACGGAACTCACCGCAAGCCTGACTCCCGTCGGACGCTCCGGGTCGCCCCTTTCCGGCACTGCGCGGCTGACACTGTCTGCAGCGACGCTCTGTTGGAAGGTGGCGTTGGGAGGCGTGCGACCGACGACCGCGTCTCTTCGCCGGCGCACGAGTGGCGGGCCACTGCTGACGTTCCGCCCGCCGACCCAGGGGTGCGCCGAGCTACCTCGGACGCTGGCTAACGCTGTCCTTGTGAGCCCAGCGTCCTACGTGGTCGAGGCGGCAGCGGGGAAGTCGATGCTCCGCGGTCCGCTCCGCGTCGCTCGGTAGGGTAGCGAGACTCCAGGTTCCACCAGTGAGTGAAAGGGGCGCGGCTCAGCAAAGCGGAAATCCTTCGCCGGTCTGACCTCGATGGTGTCGGGAAACGTGGCCAACGGCAGGGCGCTCGACTCCGTTCGTCGCGAAGTACTGAGCCGGCGTTCAGCGGTTCAGTCATCGGTTGTTAAAGCGCTTCGCCTCAAAACGGATGTGGCTGCGCACGTTTGCGGCTGAGCTACACGGCCTGGTCTTAGCCGCGGTTACGCGGCCGACTCCTCGGCCGCGAGTCCGAGCTGCCGCTCGAGCATCCCCTTCGGCATCGCGCCGATCGCCGTCGCGGACTGCCGGCCGCCGTCGAAGAGGATGATCGTGGGGATCGACGCGACCCCGAAGCGCGACGCGAGCTCCTGCTCCTCGTCGATGTTCACCTTCACGAGCTTCAGCTCGCCCTGGCGCTCGTCGACGATCCGTTCGAGCACGGGCAGGACGGCGTGGCACGGGCCGCACCACTCGGCCCAGAAATCGACGAGGACGGGCTTGTCCGCCGTTACGACCTCCTGCTCCCAGGTGGCTTTGGTGACCTCGGTCGGCATGGCTTCCTTTCGGTTGATCTTCTCTCCTGAAAACGACGACGCGACAAGGACTGTTCCCGCAAGGCTCGCTCTACAATCGCCCGGGTGATGCCGTTCCGGCCGCTTCCGCGCGTCCCCGACCACCCCGCGCTCGAGCTCGAGATCCTCGAGCTCTGGGAGCGCGAGAGCACGTTCGAGCAGGTGCGCGAGCGGAACCGCGGCGGCCCCACCTGGAGCTTCGTGGACGGTCCGGTGACCGCCAACAAGACGCTCGCGGTCCACACCGCCTGGGGACGCACGCTGAAGGACGTCTTCCAGCGGTACAAGGCACTGCGGGGCTTCGACCAGCGCTACCAGAACGGGTTCGACTGCCAGGGTCTCTGGATCGAGGTGGGGGTCGAGCGCGACCTCGGCCTGAACTCGAAGCGGGAGATCGAGACCTACGGGCTCGACCGCTTCGCGCGCAAATGCCGCGACGTCGTCGTCCACTACTCCGCCGAGCTGACCCGCGGGTCGAAGCGGCTCGGCCAGTGGATGGACTGGGGGAACGACTACTTCACCTTCAGCGACACGAACATCGAGTACATCTGGCGCTTCCTGAAGCTCGTCCACGAGCGCGGCTGGCTGTATGTCGGCCACCGCTCGACCGAGTGGTGCCCGCGCTGCGGCACCTCTCTCTCGCAGCACGAGCTGACCCAGGCGGGCGTCTTCCAGGATCGCGAGGACCCGTCGCTCTTCGTCCGTTTCCCGCTGCTCGACCGCACGGGAGAGTCGCTCGTCGTCTGGACGACGACGCCGTGGACGCTGCCGGCGAACGTGGCCGCGGCGGTGCGCCCCGAAGCGGAGTACGGCCTGCGGGAGAACGGGGAGTGGGTGGGAGCGGACCGGTACGCCGACGAGAAGTTCGCGCGTCGGGTGAGCGGCAAGGAGCTCGTCGGCCTGCGCTACCGCGGGCCCTTCGACGATCTCGGTCCAGGCGCCGCCGTCGAGCACCGCGTCATCCCCTGGGACGAGGTCGCGCTCGACGAGGGAACGGGCATCGTCCACATCGCGCCGGGCTGCGGGCCCGAGGACTTCGAGCTCTCGCGCGTCCACGACCTGCCCGTGCTGACGCCGATCGACGAGAGCGGTCGCTTCTACGACGACTACGGCTGGCTCCACGGCCTCTCGACAGCCGACGCGGTCGACCAGATCGTGGGCCGGCTCGGCGAGACCGGCTTCCTCGTCGAGGCGGGTCGCTACCGGCACCGCTACCCGCACTGCTGGCGCTGCGACACGCCGCTCGTCTGGCGGGTCTCCGACGACTGGTTCATCGCGGTCGAGGAGCTGCGCCCGAAGCTCCTGGAGGAGAACGCGAAGGTCGAGTGGACGCCCGCGTACTTCGGCAAGCGCATGGACGACTGGCTGCGGAACATGAGCGACTGGAACATCTCGCGCAGGCGCTTCTTCGGGCTGCCGCTGCCGTTCTATCCGTGCTCGTGCGGGCACCTGAACGTGATCGGCTCGAAGGCCGAGCTGGCGGACCGCGCGCTCCGGGGGCTGGAGCAGCTGGAGGAGCTCCACCGTCCCTGGGTGGACGAGGTGCCGATCGCCTGCGTGGCCTGCGGCGAGGAGGTGCGGCGGGTCCCCGAGGTGGGAGACGTCTGGCTCGACGCCGGCATCGTCCCCTTCTCGACGCTCGGCTGGGAGAACCCCGAATGGATCGAGGGCGGCTACGCGGCGGGCGCCTCCGCCGGCCTCTCCCAGGCCGACCTCCCCGACCACCGCTACTGGGAGCAGTGGTTCCCGGCCGACTTCGTGACCGAGATGCGCGAGCAGATCCGGCTCTGGTTCTACTCGCAGCTCTTCATGTCGGTCGCGCTCACCGGCCAGGCCCCCTTCCGGCGCGTGCTGGGCTACGAGAAGATGCTCGACGAGAAGGGCCGCGAGATGCACGGCTCCTGGGGGAACATGATCGACGCGCAGGACGCGTTCGCGCGCATGGGCGCCGACGTGATGCGCTGGCAGTACTGCGCCCAGCCGCCGAACCAGAACCTGCTCTTCGGCTTCGGTCCCGCGCACGAGATCAAGCGCCGGCTCCTGACGTTCTGGAACTCGGTCAAGTTCCTCGTGGACTACGCGAACATCGAGGCGTTCGCGCCACGGCTCGACGATCTCGAGGCCGGGCCCCGCGTCGAGCGGCCGCTCGACCGCTGGCTCGTCGCGCGGACGCAGCAGCTCGTGACCGAGGCGGAGGGAGCCTACGAGGCGACGCTCACCGTCGACGTCATCCGCTCCTTCGAGGCATTCGTCGACGACCTCTCGAACTGGTACATCCGCCGCTCTCGCCGCCGTTTCTGGGAGGGAGACGAGGCCGCGCTGCGGGTGCTCTGGTACGCGATCGTCCAGTCCCTGCGCGTGATCGCGCCGGTGGTGCCGTTCCTCGCGGAGCACCTGTGGCGCAACCTCGTCGGAGCGGGGCCGGCCTCGGTCTTCCTCGCCGGCTGGCCCGCTGCGGGCGAGCCGGACCACGAGCTCCTCGAGGAGGTGGCGGAGGTGCGGCGCGTCGTCGAGCTCGGGCGTCAGGCGCGGTCGCTGTCGGGCCTGAAGCTGCGCCAGCCGCTCCGGCGGCTGGTCGTCGCCGGAGCAGGCCCCGCGACCGGCCACGGCGCCGAGATCGCGGACGAGCTGCGCGTGAAGGAGGTCGAGTTCGGTGAGGTCCAGTCATCGGAGCTACGGGTGCGGCCGAACCTCCCGCTCCTCGGCCCGAGGCTTGGCGCCGGCCTGCGCGAGCTTCGCGCGGCTCTCGCCGAAGGGCGCTTCGAAGAGCTCTCGGGTGGCCGCTTCCGGGTCGACGGCCATGTGCTGGAACCGGAGGAGGTACTGGTCGAGCGCGTCGCGCTGGAGGGCTGGGCGGTGGCCTCCGACGACGGCCTGACGGTCGCTCTCGACACCTCCCTCGACGACGAGCTGCGCCTCGAGGCGGATCTCTACGACCTGATCCGCGCCGTCAACGTACTCCGGAAGGAATCCGGCCTCGAGGTCACCGACCGCATCCGCCTCTGGATCCCGGACGAGCGCCTGCTGGCCTTCTCCGAGCGGGTCGCGCGGGAGACGCTCGCCCTGGCGGTCGAGCCCGGGCCGGAGCTGCGGCTCGAGCGGGTCGAGTCGTAGCGCCGTCGGCGCGGCGCTGAGCTACGCCGCCGAGCCCTGAGGGCGACGGAGCTCGGCCGGCAGGCGGAAGAAGACATCCTCGACGACCGTGCGGAAGCCGTGGATCTCGGCGACGCCGCGGCGCCGGAACCAGTCGCACACTCGGCTGACGAGCCGCTCCGGAGCCGAGGCCCCGGACGTGAGGCCCACCGTCTCGACGCCTTCGAGCCAGCGCTCGTCGATCGCAGTCTCGTCGTCGATCAGGTGCGCCTCGACCCCGGCCGCGCGGGCCACCTCGACGAGGCGGTTCGAGTTAGAGCTGTTGCCGGAGCCGACCACGAGCAGCACCTCGATCTCGCAGAGCAGGTCCTTGACGGCCTGCTGGCGGTTCGAGGTGGCGTAACAGATGTCGTCCCGCTTCGGCCCCTCGATCTGCGGGAACCGCCTGCGGAGCACCTCGATCACCTCGGCGGTGTCGTCCACCGAGAGGGTCGTCTGCGTGACGTAGGCAACGCGCGCGGCACGAGGTAGCTCGAGCGCCTCGGCCTCTGCCACCGTCCCCACGACGACGGTCGCTTCCGGGGCCTCGCCCATCGTCCCGACCACCTCCTCGTGGCCCCTGTGGCCGATGAGGACGACGGTATAACCCTCGGCTGCGTAGCGCTTGGCCTCGACGTGCACTTTCGTGACGAGCGGGCAGGTGGCGTCGATCGTCCGCAGCCCACGGCGGGCGGCGGCCTCGTGGACGGAGGGGGCGACGCCGTGGGCCGAGAGGACTAGGGTGGCGCCCGGCGGTGCGTCCTCCTCGCTCTCGACGAAGACTGCGCCGCGCCTCTCGAGGTCGCGCACCACGTGGGCGTTGTGGACGATCTGCTTGCGGACGTACACGGGTGGGCCGCTGAGCTCCAGAGCGCGCTCCACGGTCTCGACGGCTCGCTCGACCCCGGCGCAGTATCCGCGGGGCGAGGCGAGAAGCACGCGCTTCACCACTTCGGCCCATGCTAGCCAGGCCGCCTGAACGGCAGACGAGACAACCTGTTAACGATTCGGGAGGAAGAGGCCCGCCGCTGGGGGGTCGTTCGCGGCGGGCCTTCCCCAGTTGCTCAACCGCCGGCGGCCTTCCGGCCACGTGGCGGCTTTGCATCGCCCAGTGGGTACACGCTAACGCTCGGAGGCGCGGCTGCCAATAGGCCGGACGGCCCATCTTTGCGACGGACAATCGCCGCGGAGGCCGCTGTCTGGCGCTCTCGACGCCGCCGGTCGGGCTCCCTATCATCAAGCAGCCCAGTGAGAGCCGCTCGGTGACCTCCGCGACCCAGTCGCTCTTCCTCAACGCGGTCCCGCTGCTCGTGCTCGCGGTCGCGTATCTCGCCTCGGCCGCGATCCTCGCCTTGCCTGTCTGGAGCGCCCCGGAGCGGCCGCCGCTGCGCGCGCTCGCGCCGCTCCTGACGTTCCCGTGCGTCGCGGCTTGCGCAGCGATTCTCGGCGCCTTCGTCATCGCGCACGGCAAGCCGCTGGCCGGGCATCTCTGGCCTTCACTCGTCGCGACGCTCATCGCTCTCGCGCCTGCGCTGCTCGTCCTCGTGCGCCCGCGGGAGCGGCTCGTGCTCGACTTGGCGCAGCGCGACCCTGCCGCGACGAAGGCGCTCCACCTTCGTGACCGCGAGGTCGAGGCGATGCGCCGGATCTCGACGGCGCTCGGCCGCACGGGCGGTCCCGAGGCGATCGCGGAGATTCTCCTGGAGGAGGTCGTCTCCGTCTTCGAGCTCGACTTCGCCGGCGTCGCACTGGTCGGCGACGACGGGGCCCAGGCGACCGGAATCGCGGCGCGAGGCGCGGGCCGTGATCTCTCGTGGTGGCGCGAGCTGCGTCTCGACCTCACGAAGGAGCCGTCGGGCATCGCGAGCGCGGCGTTCGAAGCAGCGTCGTTCCCGGTCTACGACGTGGAGAGCTCGCCGATCGTCAGCCGCCGGCTCGTCGAGGCCGTCGGTGCTAGGAGCGCCGCGTTCGTGCCGCTCGTGGCGGATGCGCGCGTGATCGCCGTTCTCGTCGTCGCGACGACGCAGGCCCCGAGGCTCTTCGACGACGAGGAGCTGGCGCTGATGGAGGCCCTCGGGGGCGAGGCGGCTCTCGCTCTGGCGCGCAGCCGGTCGGCCGCCGACCTGGCGGAGGCCCTCGAGCGGGAGCGCCTGCTGGCGACGATCGCGCGGCGCGTGCGCTCGGAGCTCGACGTCGACACGATCCTTCGCATCGCGGTGCAGGAGACGGGCCGCGCCCTGTCGCTCTCGCGCTGCTTCGTGCGGCTGGTCGGCGAGCGCGACGAGGGTCAGCTCGCGGCCGAATGGCGCGCCGAAGGCTTCGACCCCATCCCGGACGCGACGCAGCTCCCCGGTGCGAACCTCGCCGCCCGCAGGGGCCGGACGGTCGCCTTCCCCGACGTCGAGCGAGCCGAGGATCTCGACGAAGCGGCTGCCGGCAACCGACAGACGCTCCTTGCGATGCGCACCCGGGCGGTCCTCGCGACGCCCGTGACCGTCTTCGACCACACGGTCGGAGTCTTCGGCCTCCACCGGCCCGAGCCGGCGCGCTGGTCGGATGCCGACGTCGCCCTTGCGGAGGCGGTCGCGCTCGAGCTCGGGCTCGCCATCCACATCGCGCGTCTCCTCACCGAGAACCAGGAGCGGGTCGAGCAGCAGGAGGCGCTCTTCGATGCCGCACGCGTCGTCACCGGCGAGCTCCATCTCGACCTGGTGCTGCAACGGCTCGTCGACGAGGTCGCGCAGCTCCTGAAGGCCGACGGCGCCGACTGCTTCCTCCTCGACGAGGGGCGCGGCGTGCTCCGCTGCGCCGCCGTCCACGGCCTCTCGCCCGATCTCGTGGGCTTCGAGTTTCCGCTCGAGCGGGGGCTCGCGGGCGAGGCCATACGTGAGGGGAAGCCCGTGCTCTCGAACGACTACGCCCACGTCCGTGCGCCCGTGCCGCACGCCGCCTTCTCCGACTTCGCGGCGGTGCTGTCGGCACCGATGACCTGGTCCGGGCGCACGCGCGGGGTCCTCGGCGTCGGGGTGTGCGACCCGGCACGGCAGTTCGGAGAGGCGGACCTGAGTCTGCTGGACGGATTTGCGAGCCTCGCATCGCTCGCGCTGCGCAACGCCGAGAGCTTCGAGCAGAGCGAGAGGCAGGCGCGGGTCGAGCGCGGCTTCTACCAGATCGCATCGGTGCTCGGCGAGCCGCTCTCGCTGTCGGAGACGCTCGACGCGGTCGCGGAAGCCGCGGCGGTCGCTCTCGGCGGCCAGTTCGCCGCCGTCCTCGGCCCGGTCGGGGAACGATTGGAGCTCGCAGGTTCCTTCCAGCTCCCGTCCGGGCTGCGGGCAGTGCTACAGGAGCGGCCGCCGACGCCCTCGGATGCGCTGGGGGCAGCCACTCGGGCGGGACACGTGCTCGCGGCCTCCGAGATCGAGGACGATCCACGGTTCGACGCCGAGACCCGCGCCTCGATCCTGGGCGAGGGTTGCCGGTCGGTGCTCGCGGTTCCGGTCAAGGCTCCTCGCACCGAGCAAAACGGGCTCGTGCTCGTCTACTTCCGACCGGGCCGCGCCTTTTCCGACGACGATCTCGACGTCGCGGGCCACCTCGCGCGGGCGGCACGCGGCGCGCTCGAGCGCAGCGAGTTGTTCGAGACCGAGCGCAAGTCGCGCGCTCTGTCGCAGGAGCTGGCGAGGATCGGGAGCGCCGTCGCGACCGAGCTCGATCCCGCGACGGTTCTCGAGGAGGTCGTTGAGCGGGCTCCCGCGCTGCTCGGCGCGGACGCAGCCTCGATCGTCGTCGCCGGCGACGGCGCGCTCGTCTTCGCGGCGACGTCGGGCGGAATCGCGACGGCTGCGCCCGGGACGCGCCTGATCGAGACCGCCGCGCCGGCCGCCGACGTCCTTGCGGCGAAGGCACCGGTTGCGCACACCGATGTCGCGCAGGCCGAGGTGCGCCACGCAGACCCGATTCTCGACTCGGGCTTCCGGTCGTACCTGGGAGTCCCCGTCGCCTTTCCTGAGGGCCCCGCCGTCCTCGCCGTCTACGGCCGGGCACCTCGTGCGTGGCGCCCCGAGGAGGTCGACGTCCTCGTCGGCCTGGCCGCGAGCGCGGGGGCGGCGCTCGAGAACGCCGACCTCTACCAGCGGGTCGCGGAGGAGAAGGAGCGAAGCGTGGCGATCCTGGCGAACGTCGCGGACGGGATCGTCGCGCTCGATCGCGACGGAAAGGTCGTGCTCTGGAACACGTCCGCGGAGCGCGTCACCGGTGTTCTGGCGAGCGAGGCGGTCGGGCGGACGCCGCTGCAGGTGCTGCACCGGCGCCTCGAGAGCGACGGCACCTCCGCGTCGGGAGACCGCCTCGTCTCGATCACGCGCGGCAGCGAGGAGGTCTGGCTCTCGGTCACGGAGGCCGTGATGCGCGACCCCGTCGGGACCGTCTCCGGCCGGATCCTCGCCTTCCGCGACATCTCGGCCGACCGCGCCGTCGAGCAACTGAAATCCGACTTCGTCGCCACGGTCTCGCACGAGCTGCGCACGCCGCTGACCTCGATCTACGGCTTCGCGGAGACGCTCCTGCGGAACGACATCGCATTCGGCGACGAAGAGCGACGAACCTTCCTCGGCTACATCGCCTCGGAGTCGGAGCGCTTGACTCGGATCGTGGACGCTCTCCTGAACGTCGCACGGCTCGACTCCGGCGACCTGGCGGTGCAGGTTGCCTCAACCGATGTCCGTGCGGTCGTTGCCGAGGTGCTGGCGGGCGTGGACGGCGGCTCGAACGGCCATCGCTTCGTCGTCGAGCTCCCGACCGAGCCTCTCGACGCGGAGGCGGACCGCGACAAGCTCCGTCAGGTGCTTGCCCAGCTCGTCGACAACGCCGTCCGCTACTCGCCCGACGGAGGCACGGTGACCGTGGAGGGTCGGCGCACCGACGCTGCCGTCGAGCTCCTCGTCACTGACGAGGGCGTCGGGATCCCATTCGCGGAGCAGGCCCGGATCTTCAGGAAGTTCTACCGCGGCGAGGCGTCGTTGCGGGCGGCGCCGGGGGGCGCCGGGCTCGGACTCTTCATCGCCGAGGGCCTCGTCAGGGCGATGGGCGGGCAGCTGACCGTCAGCTCCGCCGAGGGCTCGGGGTCCCGCTTCTCGGTCGCCCTGCGCTCGGCGCAGCGAGACGACCCCGCCGCGACTGAGAACCGAAAGGACGGGGTATAGAGCGTCCTTCCACCATGTCCGTGGCGAAAGTGCTGGTCATCGACGACGAGGACCCCATCCGGCTCCTCTGCCGGGTCAACCTCGAGGCTGAGAACATGGAGGTGCTCGAGGCGAGTAACGGTCCGGCCGGCCTCGCCAGCGCCCGGGCAGAGGAGCCGGACGTGATCCTCCTCGACGTGATGATGCCGGGCCTCGACGGCTGGCAGGTCGCCGAACAACTCCTCGAGGACCCGCGGACGAGCTCGATTCCGATCGTGTTCCTGACGGCCAAGGCCGAGCACCGCGACCGCTCGCGGGGCTTCGACCTCGGAGGCGTCGACTACGTGACGAAGCCGTTCAACCCGCTCGAGCTCGCGCTCCTCGTCCGGAACCTCCTCAAACAGGGAGGCCGCGAAGGTGGGGTCGCCCGGCGCGAGCGGCTCGACAGCCTGCGCGCGTTCCTCGAGAGGTAGGGTCGTCGTCAGCTAGCGGCCGGCGAAGTCGGCGGTGATCATGCTCACGCGGCCGACGCCGCGGAGCCGGCCTCGGACAGCCGCGACTCCTACGAGGCGAAATCCCGGTCGCAGGAGGTTCGCCCGATGTGCGGGGCTCGAGAGCCACATCCGGACGACGGCAGCAGCGGAGGTACGCCTACCGCTCAACCAGGCGAGGTTCTCGCCCACGACTCGAGCCCGTACCCCCGAGCCGAACAGCCGGATGCCGAACCGGCCGTGGCCGAAGTACTGGTGGCGGGCCATGTCGACGGTGTGCCCGCGGGCGACGCGCTGCAGCGGCGCACTGAGGTGCAGCGGCGGTAGCCCGGCGGAGGCCCGAGCTCGGTTCATCGCCCTCAGCAGCGAGATCTCGGGCTTCGTCAAGGGCGCGCCAACCGCCGGGCCTGCAAACCAGCAAGCGACCAGAACCACGTACAGGGCGATGGGGAAAAGGACGTTTCGAAGCACGACGGAGCTACAGGAGCCTACAACCTCCCTCGGGTTCACCCCGATCTCCGGAACCCCCGGCGCGAGAAGCGCTGGTTGGTGGCGTCCGGTGGCCCGCGCGGCGGGCGTCGCCCGAAGGTAGCGCCTAGACTGAGGAACCGCGGGGCGTGGCGCAGCCTGGTAGCGCGCCTGCTTTGGGAGCAGGAGATCGCCGGTTCGAATCCGGCCGCCCCGACTTCCGAAAAGCCGCTGGACGACCGGGATCGCTGCTTCCCTCGTTCTCTCGATTGGTGATCTCGGTCCTGAGACAGTCGAGATCTGTCCGTGCTTCGCGATAGCCAGTCGCGGAACTCACAGCGTGCGCCCAGCCAGCTCTGCGGACACCCGAAGGAAGAGATGCTCAAGTGCCAAAGAGCGAGAAAAGCCGGCACCGACGGAACTGCAAGATGTGGCCGCCCCTGGAGCCGGAGCCTCACCAGACGACAGAAGGGGGTACCAAATCGATGAGACGATCCAAGACATGGATCCTGGCCGCCGCAATCGCCGGAGCGGCGATCGCCGGCGGACTCGTCAGCGTGCTCGTCAACTCCTCGACGGGTAACGCCGCAACCCGCACCACAACCTCCGTTGCGACCACCGGTTCGACCAACACCACGACAACGGCCCACCGCTCGAACGAAGACGCAGCCCACGAAGCAAAGGAGACGGCGGCTCGGGAGGCGGCCGAAGACTCAGGTCAGGCACACGGTGGGCCGCGGGACGGAACGTTCACTCCGAACGAAGCGGCGGCACACGAGAAAGGCGAAAGCGCCGAACGTGAAGCACAAGAGAGCTCGGGGCAGCGGCCGACGCGACCCTAGCCACCAGCATCGATCCTCGAGGCGGCGAAGGCGGGATCACCGCGTTCGCCGCCTTCGCCTCTACAACGCGTCCACCAGGGTGATTGCCTCGCGTTCGTGGCAGGGTCTCACCCGATCGGTCGAGCGGAGAACGCTGGGACCTCTCGAGGACGATCCACTACCGCGAAGCCTTTGTCCAGCGGGACTTCGGCGGCCTCAAGAACGAGTACCGCCTCACACCGCCGTCTTGCCCGCAACTTCGTCGATCTGACGGGAGATGACAAGGAGGGCGTCTCTGATCCCGTCGAATCCCGCCTGCATGTGTAGGGCGAGCGTCGCGGTATCGCCGAGCGGCGTCGCCTGCGTCTCGAGCAAGTCGTTTGCCCACTTGCGGTGGCTTGTTACGGCCTCGTCGATCTCTACCTGGTAGGTCATCGTCGCTCCTCGCTTGGCTGGGGAGGCAACTATGA
This sequence comes from Gaiellales bacterium, assembly GCA_038237515.1. GTDB lineage: Bacteria > Actinomycetota > Thermoleophilia > Gaiellales > Gaiellaceae > JBBQDZ01. Next base: position 18,275 of record JBBRYP010000033.1, on the reverse strand, counting down.
ACGGTCTACACCGCAGAAACCGCCCAGGGCAACTGAGCGCTGAGGAGACCTCACCTGCCTCGACGAACGCGCAGTGCAACGCAGCCGAGCCGGCGCAGCCTCACCACCGGTTTCAGGGCGAGAGCCGGGGGTAGGCCCTCGCTGGATGAGCGAAACCGGAACCCCTGAGCCCCGGGAGCGGCCCGTAGCGACGGAATCGAGGGGGGCGAGGGCGCTGCGCCATACGCACCGAACCTGGCTGTACACGTGGTCGACCGTACTCGCCGTCGCTCTCGTCCTGCTCGTGATCCTGGTCGTGCAGAACACCGGGCGTGTCCGGGTGGGCTGGATCTTCGGCCACAGCCGCATCTCGCTCGTTTTCCTACCCCTCGTCGCAACGCTGCTCGGTTGGGTGGTCGGGATCGCGACGAGCATCATGTTCCGCCGCCGCACGCGTCGCCCCTGAGCGAGCCCGGCCGGGTTCCTCCCACTTCGCGGCGGCCAACTCGCCGCCAGCGCACCCCGCGAATCGTCGCCCCCGAGTACGTCCTGCTTCAGCTAGCACGGAGCGCTGTCGGATGAGACAGCGCTCCGTGACGCTGGAACCAATCTAGAAGCGGCGCGCGAGCCCGCGACGTCCGCGGCCGGTGTGGCGGCCCCAGAGCGCGACGATGCCGACTGCGACGGCCACGGCGAGGACGAAGCTGAGCACGGAGCCGAGCGTCCCTCGTAGCAGGATCCCGACTGCGAGCATCGAGACGATCCCTACCGCGATCGTCATCCCGATCCCCATGGGATCTCGCCCTCGATGAAGGAGCCGGCCGAGCGCCCCGACGATGAGACCGCTGACGACGAGACCGATGATGAAGCCGATCATGAGACCTCCTCTGTAGTCAGAGCCAATGGCGGCTGCGTCGACGACGCCGACGGCCGAACGAGAACAGCGCGAGCGGCGCGAAGAGCAGCGGCAGGAAGACGACGCGACCGCCCGTCGAGACGTAGACGACGGCCGCGACGGCAAGCCCTATCAGCAAGACCCGCATCGACAAATCGAACGTCCGAGCGCAGCTCACCGATACGCCTATGTAGATCTCAACACAATTGTTTTCGAAGTGCCTGGGAGCTCGTCGGCAACCTCGCCGAGGAGACCTCGACGCTCGTGCGTCAGGAGGTCGAGCTCGCGAAGGCCGAGATGCTCGAGAAGATCGAGATTGTTCGTACCGATCTCGAGGAACGCACCGAGGCGGCGAAGGCGGGATTCGCGCGCGACGCCAGGGTGGTGAGGGAGGAGCTGGGGCAGAAGGGCGGCCAGGCGGGTGCGGGGATCGGTTTCCTCGCAGTCGCGGGCGTCCTTGCAATCATCGCGCTGGGAATGCTGGCAGCCTTGCTGGCGCGGGTGCTCGACGCGGTCATGCCGAGCTGGCTGGCGCTCCTGCTCGTGCTCGTGCTGTACCTGGCCGGCGCGGCACTGCTGGCGCTGCGTGGACGAGACCTTCTCCGGCGCGCAGGCTCGTTGCTGCCAACCCGCGGCCTGGAGCTGATCAGGGAGGACTCACGCGCGCTCTTCGGCCGGCGCGAGCGCCTGCAGGAAGCGTGGCCTCCCGTCCCGGAGCAAACGATCGAGACCCTGAAGGAGGACGTGGAATGGGCCAAACACCCGAAGAGATCCGCCGCGAGATAGAGGACACGCGCGTGCGGATGACCGAGACGGTCGACGCCATCGGCTATCGGGCCGACGTCAAGACTCGAGCGAAGGAGGCGATCGTGGAGAAGAAGGAATCGGTGGTAGGACGGGCGCAGGGCGTGGTGTCGCGCGTCACCGGAGCGATGCCCGACGTCGGTGCGGCCGCCTCCGGCGTCGGATCCGCTGGCGGCACGGCCGTCTCTGCGGTGGGGAGTGCAGGCTCGGCTGTCGCCTCGGGCGTCGCGGGCGCCGGATCGGCCGTCACCTCGACCGTGGGAGAGGCACTGCCGAGCCGCGAGCAGATGAGGCATGCCGCTAGCGTGGCGCAGCAGAACCCGCTCGGGCTCACGATCGGCGCCGCCGCGGTCGGCTTTCTCGCCGGGATGCTCGTTCCCTCGACGAGAGTCGAGGACGAGAAGCTCGGGGCGATCGCGGACCAGGTCAAGGATCAGGCTCGCGAAGTCGGAAGCGAGGCGCTGCAGCACGGCAAGGAGGTCGCACAGGAGGCCGCTCGGCGGGCGGGGGAGACCGTTCAGCAGGAGGGTCAGGAGCGCGGGCAGGAGCTGGCGAGCTCCCTTCAGGACAGCGCACGAGAGGTTGTTTCGGGAGGCTAGGGCTTCATTCGCGAGGAGCCGCCGCGTGCGCGAAGGCGCCGCGGCGGCTTTGCGTTTTGACCGGACGCCGATCCCGGAGCCTCGCTGTCACGGGCGCCGGCCGAAGAGCAGGACGGCTCGGCCTTAAGGGCCTGTCCGGAAAGTGGCCACGGCGGATGACAGGCGGCACGTGTCTCGAGCCAAGGACGCAGGGAGCGTCGATATGCAGGCATATCTGCGCGACCGAGGACGCCGCATCGAGGCGCGTGACCCCTGTCAGGCGCCCTGGTTCACTTCTTGGACAGGCCCTTAAGCAGGCAAGCCGAAGCGGGCGGCTGAAGGCGAACCAGGGCTGATGAACGTCTCGATCGTCCCTCGCAGGCTCGCGACTTCCTCGGTCAGCTTCCGCTCGCAGGGCGGATCAAGCTCGTCGAGACAGCTCATGGCGTGCTCGCACACCGCAAGGAGCAGTGTCAGGACACTGAAGGCCTCGGGCTCTCCCGCCACACTCTCGGTTCTCCCGGAACAGCCCGCGGTGAAACCCCGGTACTCCGACCCGTTCTCTCGCGCTTGGGCCGGATGATCGGTGGGGCCCTCTCGACCCGGAGGAGATGCCGAGGTTCCGCGAGTGCTACTGTCGCGGCATGGATGAGAGACGACTTCGAATCGCAAAGAACGAGGCTCTCTTCCGGGCCATCAACGAGCGCATCGAGGGCGTCAACGAGGCCTTCGGGCAGATCACCGGCGACTTCGAGATCGTCTGCGAGTGTGGCAGCACCGATTGCATCGAACGCATTCTGATCTCGGAGCAGGATTACGAAGAGCTGCGCACCGACCCGACGCACTTCGCCGTCATCCCGGGCCATGTCGCACCGAGCTGCGAGGTCGTCCTCGCGCGGCACGACACCTACGACCTCGTCGAGAAGATCGAGGAGGCGGCAGCCGTGGCCGAGCGGCTCGACACACGCGGTGGCGGCTGACCTTCCGGGAGCTCCCGCTCGGGGTGCACCATGTTCTTCGGCGATCGGGCGCTGACGCCGAGCACGTGATCCCAGACGCTCACTGCGCCCCTCGCGCAGGTGGGCTCGTGAGGCGACGAGCCCAGTTAAGAATTTGTCCAAAAGGTGAACCGGGCGCCTGACAGGCGTCACGCGCCTCGATTCGGCGTCCTCGGTCGCGCAGATATGCCTGCATATCGATGCTCCCTGCGTCCTTGCCTCGAGACACATGCCGCCTGTCATCCACCGTGGCACTTCCCGGACAGGCGCTTAAGGTTCAGGGGCGGCAACGATCGCGGATGATAGGTCGGGTCGCCCTCCTCAGCTTCGTTCTCGTAGCGCTCCCGGGCGGCGCCGGAGCCGCCTCCTACGGCTTCCACGGCCGGATCGCGTCGCTCGGGGCTGCGCAGAGGGCGAGGATGACGGGAGTCTCCTGGCACCCGGGCTGCCCCGTTTCGCTGTCGGGCCTCCGGCTGCTGAGCGTGTCGCACTGGGGCTTCGACGGGCACGTCCACACCGGACAGGTCGTCGTCAACGCGGACGCTGCCGGCGCGCTCCGTACGGTATTCGCGCGGCTCTACTCCGCACGCTTCCCGATCCGGCAGATGCGGCTCGTCGACGGCTACGGCGGCAGCGACTTCCGCTCGATCGAGGCCGACAACACCTCCGCCTTCAACTGCCGTGCCGCCACCGGCTCGACGCGCTGGTCGGAGCACGCCTACGGGCGCGCGATCGACGTCAACCCGATCGAGAACCCCTACGTCAGCAATGGCCAGACCTCGCACTCCGCGAGCGTCTCCTACCTCGACCGATCGAACCACCGAGCCGGGATGGCCTACGAGGGCGGCGTCCTCGTGCGCGCCTTCCAGACGATCGGCTGGGGGTGGGGCGGCGCCTGGACCGGCACGAGGGACTACCAGCACTTCTCAGCCGGCGGCCGCTGAGCCGACCGGTTACCGTTCCGTCACCGTGAGCTCACCACTCGGCTACCTCGACCCCGGCTCGGGCAGCATGATCCTCCAGATGCTCGCTGGGGGCTTCGCCGCCGTCGCCGTGACGACGAAGCTCTACTGGCGGCGGTTGAAGAGGCTCGTCCGCTTCCGGAAGACCGACGACGGCGTGTAGCGAGTCGGCACGGTCGCCGGGCGCGTTCGACCCGGGTTCGTTCCGCGACCCGGCCAGCCGCGTCTACTACGGCCTCGAGGGAGAGATCCTGCGGGCCTTGACGCCCGACGCGCTGGAGGACTGGCGGCGACTCGCATCGAGCGCCCTCTTCCCGCGCGAGCTCGCGGCAGGTCGCATCGTCCCCACCGAGCTCGACCCGCAGCTACCGGCTCGCGCGGGCTACGTGGCCGCGCTGCGCCACGAGAGGATCCATTTCGTCTCGTACCCCTACGAGTGGTCGTTCGGGATGCTCCGCGACGCGGCGCTCCTCCACCTCGACCTCCTCGCCTCCGCGCTCGAAGAGGACCTGACGCTGAAGGACGCGACGCCGTACAACGTCCAGTGGCGCGGGGCGTGGCCCGTCTTCGTCGACGTCGGCTCCTTCGAGCCTCTGCGTCCCGGGGAGCCTTGGGCGGGCTACCGGCAGTTCTGCACGCTCTTCCTCTACCCGCTGCTCCTCCAGGCATACGCCGGGGTGCCCTTCCACGCGCGGTTGCGTGGGAGCATCGACGGGATCCCCCCGGAGGAGGCCCGTGCGTTACTCGCCGGGAAGGCGAGGCTCCGGCGCGGCGTCTTCACGCACGTCGCGCTCCACAGCCGCCTGGAGTCACGCTACGGCGACCGGCGCCGCGACGTGCGCTTGGAGCTGAAGGAGGCCGGCTTCGGCAAGCAGTTGATCCAGGCGAACGTTCGCCGCCTCGCGAAGCTCGTGCGCCGCCTCGAGTGGGAGCCGCCGCGGTCGACCTGGCTCGAGTACGGGCCGACGACGACGTACACGGAGGCCGACGCGGCGCGGAAGGCCGAGTTCGTCCTGAAGGTGGCCAGGCAACGGCCACGCCGGCTCCTCTGGGACCTCGGCGCCAACGACGGCCGGTACACGCGGATCGCCGCCGACCACGCCCGTTACGCCGTCGCGATCGACGGCGAGCACGGGGTTGTGGAGAACCTGTACCGCACTCTCCGCGACGAGCGCTCCGACCGCATTCTGCCGCTCGTCGTCGACCTTGCCGATCCCTCGCCGGGCCTCGGCTGGCGGGGCCAAGAGCGACGCGCGCTGTGGGATCGCGGCCGCCCGGACCTGACGCTCGCCCTCGCGCTCGTCCACCATCTCGCGATCGGGCGGAACGTGCCGCTGCGGGAGCTCGTGGACTGGCTCCGGGACCTCCAGACGGAGCTCGTGGTCGAGTTCGTCGCCCCCGAGGATCCCATGGCTCGGCGCCTCCTCGCCGGGAAGCGCGAGGGGCTCCACGAGGACTACTCGCGGGCGAGCTTCGAGCGGGCGCTCGGCGACCGGTTCGAGATCGCGCGTTCGGAAGAGCTCGCCTCGGGGACGCGCGTGCTCTACGCCGCGACGCCGAGGACGTGATCCCGGCCACCGGCCGCGAGCTCGTCGGCGACGCCGCGCAGCTCGTGGCGCTCAGCGGACTCGCGCTCGCGCAGCCCCTCTTCGACCTCCTCGGCAAGAACCCCGAGTTCTTCGCGGTTCGCGACGCCTCGGCGGGTGAGGTTCTCGCCTTCGCCTTCGGCCTCGTCATCCTCCCGCCCGCGGCGCTCGTCGCTCTCGAGCTCCTAGCCGGCCGCGCCGGCGCCGGCGTCCGCCGGGCGCTCCACCTCGTGCTCGTCGCACTCCTCGTGGGCGTCCTCGCGCTCGAGGTGCTCCGCCGCTTCTCGGCTCCCTGGCCGCTCCTCGTCGGTCTCGCAGCCGTAGTGGGAGCGGCGTCGGCCGTCCTCCACCGCCGCGTCCAGGCCTTCCGCTCGATCCTGACCGTGCTCGTGGCCGGGCCGATCGTGTTCCTCGCCCTGTTCGCTCTCGGGTCGCGGGCCTCGGAGCTGATCCTGCCGCAGGAGAGCGCCGCCCGCGCCGCCGTGGCCGAACCGCGCCGGCCGGTCCCCCTCGTCCTCGTCGTCCTCGACGAGTTCCCGACCCAGTCGCTGATGAACGCCCGGTACCGGATCGACGCCGTCCGGTTCCCGCACTTCGCCGACCTCGCGAGTCACTCGACCTGGTTCCGGAACGCGACGACGGTTCACGAGGGGACGACGTACGCGGTGCCCGCGATCCTCACCGGCCGCTACCCGAAGCCGAAGCTGCTGCCGCTCCTCCACGACTACCCCCAGAACGTGTTCACGCTCCTGCTCGGCAGCTACGCGATCCGCGCGGCCGAGCACGAGACGCACCTCTGCCCGGCGAGCGCCTGCGGGTCGGGCGCCTCGTTCGCGAAGACGATGAGCTCGATCGTCTCGGACGCGAGCGTCGTCTACCTGCACCTCCTCCTGCCGAGCGGGCTCTCGCACGGCCTGCCATCGGTCTCGGAGAGCTGGCACGGCTTTCTGCACGGAGACGCCGACGAGCCGACCCGCTTCAGGCGCTTCCTCGACTCGTTGACACCCTCGCCGACCCCGACGCTCTACGCGATCCACGTCCTGCTCCCGCACAGCCCGTGGCAGTACCTGCCCTCCGGCGGGCACTACCGCGTCGCCTACCCGGTCGCGCCGTGGGGGCCTGACGAGGTGTGGACGCGCGACCGCGCCATCGTCGTCCAGAGCTTCCAGCGCCACCTGCTCCAGGCCGCCTACGTCGACCGCCTCGTGGGGGAGCTGCTCGGGCGGCTGCGGGCGAGCGGCCTCTACGACCACTCGCTCGTGATCGTGACGGCCGACCACGGGATCAGCTTCCGCGCCGGGCACAAGCGCCGCCCCGTCTGGCCGCAGAACCTCCAGGACATTGCGTTCGTGCCGCTCTTCGTCAAGCTGCCGAACGAGCGGGCCGGCCGGATCGAAGATCGGCACGTGCAGACGATCGACATCCTCCCTACGATTGCGCAGCGCATCGGCCTGCGCGTGCCCTGGCACCTCGACGGGCGCTCGGTCTTCGCGAGGCGGGCGGAGAGCGGGCTCGTACAGGTCTTCAAGAACTCCGGCGGGCGCGTCAGCGCTCCGTTGTACGCCCTCGAGGCGAGGCGCTACCGGGATCTCCGCCGCCAGATCGCACTCTTCGGGTCGGGGCTCTCCTCGTCCAGCCTCTACGGCGTCGGGCCCTTCCGCGGGCTGCTCGGCCGGCACGTCGCGCCCCCGCTGCGCGCCGGCGGGAAGGTGACGCTCGACCGGGCGGCCGGGCCGCTCCAGATCGGCGGAACCCTCACCGGTCCCGCCCGGGCGGTGGCGGTCGCGACGGGCGGCCGGATCGTGGCGGTCGCGCCCGTCTACCGGTTTGCCGGGCACCGGGAGTTCCGGGCGTTCCTGCCGCGGCCGGCGGGGAAGGCGCGGCTCCTGCTCTCGGTCGGCGGCACGCCCAGCCGCCCGCGCGTGCTGCGCCTGAGCGTCCGGTGAGTCCTACTCGGGCTCCGCTGCCCGGCGGCCCCTCGACCCGCGATACTCCACCGATGCGCAGCGGGCCGGCCGCCACCGAGACCAGGGGGTCGTTCAGCTGCTGAAAGGCGCTCTCGCCGCTGCCGCCACGCCCCTCCGCGCGGGTGGCCAGGCGGTCGACGACGAGGCGTTCGCGCCCCTCGCCGACTTTCTCGTCGAGGGGGGCGTCGACGGCATCCTCGCGCTCGGGACGACCGGGGAGGGGATCCTCCTGTCCGTTCCGGAGCGCCGGCAGGTGGCGGAGCGTTTCCTGGAGGCAGCGGGCGACCGGCTCGCCGTCGCCGTGCACTGCGGCGCGCAGACGACCACGCAGACGGTCGAGCTTTGCCGCCATGCCGCGGGGGCGGGTGCAGCCGGCGTGGCCGTGATCGCGCCGCCCTACTTTCCTTTGGACGACGCCGCGCTGCTCGCTCACCTCGAGGCGGCCGCCGCCGCCTGCGCGCCGACGCCGTTCTTCCTCTACGAGTTCGCACGGACGAGCGGCTACCCGGTCCCGCCGCCGGTGATCGAGCGGCTTCGCGAGCGCGCGCCGAACCTGGCGGGCCTGAAGGTCTCCGACTCGCCCTGGGAGAGCTTCCGGCCCTACCTGATCGAGGGTCTCGACGTCTTCGTCGGCCCGGAGGCGCTGATCCACCAGGGACTCGAAGCGGGGGCGGTCGGCGCCGTCTCGGCCCTTGCGACCGCGTTCCCCGAGCTGGTGACGGAGGTCGTGCGGGCACCCTCCGCGGAAGGGGCGGCACGGCTTGCGCAGCTGCGCGCCGCGGTCGAGAAGCTGCCCCGCCATGCGGCGCTGAAGGCGGTCCTGGCGCTTCGCGGCGTACCCGTGCGGGAGGACGTCCGGCGCCCGCTGCGCGGGCTCAGCGCCGACGAGCGACGCGAGCTCGAGCGCATCGTGGCGCAGTTCGTGCCGTGAGGATCGCCGTCGGCGGCGCGGGTGCCGCCGGTGCGAGCGTCGCCTACCACCTCGCGCTCGCCGGCGCCCGCGACGTCGTGCTCGTGGAGCGGGACCGGGTAGCGGGCGGGGCGACCGCGAAGGCGATGGGCGGGGTCCGCCAGCAGTTCTCGACCGCGCCCGAGGTACGGCTCGCGCGGGACAGCATCCGCTTCTTCGAGGAGCTCGGCCCGCCGTACTTCCTGCAGGTCGGCTATCTCTTCCTCGCGACGACGGCGGAAGGTGCCGGGGAGCTCGCGCGGCGGGCGGAGCTCCAGCGCTCGCTCGGCGTGCCGGTGGAGGCGGCGGAGCTGCCGCCGGGGGTGCGCAGCGACGACGTGTGCGGAGCGGTCGTGTGCCCGCAGGACGGCCTGGCCGATCCTCCGGCGGTGGCGCGGGAGCTGGTTCGGCGCGCCGTCGAGCTCGGGGTCGAGCTGCGCGAGCGGACGCGGCTCGAGGAGGTCGAGGCGGACGTCCGCGTGATTGCCTGCGGTCCGTGGTCGGCTCGGGTCGCGGCGGCCTTCGGCGTCGACGTCCCGGTGCGCCCGCTCCGGCGCCAGCTCCTCGAGACGTCTGTCGTCGAAGGGCTCGGAGAGCGCCTGCCGATGGTGATCGAGCACGAGAGCGGCTTCCATTTCCGGCGCGCGCACGCCGCGCAGCGCCTCGTGCTCGCGATGGCCGACCGGGCGCCGCGCTGGGGCTGGGAGGAGGTCCCCGACGAGGCCGTCGTCCCCGACCGCCTCGCGCGTCTCGCACACCGCTGCCCCGCCGCCGGCGGCGCGCAAATCGAGCGGGCGTGGGCCGGCCTCTACGACATGACGCCCGACGCCCACCCGATCGTCGGCGAGATCGGCCCCGGCCTCTTCGCCGCCTGCGGCTTCTCGGGCCACGGCTTCATGCAGTCGCCGGCGGTGGGGCGAGCGCTGGCCGAGCTGATCCTGGACGGCGAGACCTCCTTCGACCTCGAGCCGTTCCGCCTCCAGCGCTTCGACGGCGGGTCCCTCCGTCCGGAGCAGGTCATCCTCTAGGCCCCCTACAGCCATGGCCGGGGACAGACCCTGGGCATGGCTCGTTCAGGCCCGGGAGGAGCGGAAGACCTCGCGCGCCTCGTCCTCGCTGACGAATCGCATGAAGTAGTACGCGAACACGCCGAAGAACACGATGGCCTGCTCGGCGGCCATCGTCACGCCGGCGATCTGCTGGTCGGCGAGGGGAGAGAGGCCCCAGATGCGTGGCGCGCTCTCGTAAAAGCCGTAGACGGCGGAGGGGAGGAGCGCGAGCAGCAGGCCCAGCGGGCTTGCCAGGACGAACGCGGCGAACAGGTAGGAGGCCTTCACGCCGCCCGAGCGCCGGCCGTGGACGACGGGCCACCACAGCGCCGCGCCGGCGACGAAGTAGCATGCGTGCTCGGCGTGAAGCAGCGTGTTCGGGTGGCGAAGCGCAGTGTCGTAGGCCCATGGCAGGTGCCACGCGAAATAGGTGCAGAGCCAGAGCGGGAGGGCGACCAGCGGATGCGTGAGACCCCGCACCGCCGGCAGCCGCCCGGCCTCGACCGCAAGTGCCGTTGGCAGACCGACGACCAGGAGCGCCGGCGCCCACTCGGCGACGACGACGTTCTGGAGCAGGTGCGCCGAAAGGAGATAGTGGCGGGCGAGGGTGTCGAGGGGCGAGACGAAGACGGCGAGGAGGAGGAAGGACCCGGCGGCAAAGCACGCAGCCCGTGCGCGGTCGACCGGGAACCATCGACTCGCGACCCCGTATGCCCCGAGCATCGCCGGCACGAGCAGGAGCGCGTCCGGGTTGTACGACCACGAGAACGGATGCACCGTCGCTACGCTACTCACCGATTCTCGCGGGCGTAGCTCAATGGTAGAGCCCTAGCCTTCCAAGCTAGTCACGCGGGTTCGATTCCCGCCGCCCGCTCTGTGTCGACTCCGTCCGGATCGCCCGCTCTCGCCGAGGGTCGCGCCGCCCTCGACCGTGGCGACCCTGCAGCCGCGGCCCGGTCGCTCGAGGCCGCGCGCGCCGACGCGTTCTTCCGGCGTGACCGCGATGCGCTCCAGCAGGTGCTCGAGGCGGCGACGAGGCTCGACGAGAGTGCCCGGTCGGCCGACCGCAAGCTCCGCCAGCAGGCGGAGAGGCTCGTCGCCAATACCCGGTACTCGCTCCAGAACCTGGTCGACGCACCGGCGGGGCAGTGGTACCCGGCCACGGCGCCCGCCGCGGCCGCACCCGGACGACCCGTCGTCGCTCCCGCCGCGCTCGATCCGATCGACCAGATCAGGCGACTGGCGGAGTTGCGCAACGCCGGCGTCCTTTCCGAGGAGGAGTTCCAGGCGAAGAAGGCGGAGCTGCTCGCGCGCCTGTAGGGCGGGCAGTTCTGCCGGAGGCGAGGCGGAGCGTCCTAACGGGGCCGGGGGGCACGCACGGCGCGGGAATGACAACATGGCAGCGACTCTCCCAGCCCTCACCAGTCAAGGGAGTGGCGATGCCGTCGTCCACTGATGTCCTGGCCACGATTCCGGTCGGTCTGGAGCCGAGGTGGGTGGCGAGGACGCCGGCCGGGATCCGCGTGTTCGTAACCCTGGAGGACCTCAGCGCAGACGGTCCTGATCCTGGTGGCGTCGCCGTGATCGACACCCAGACCAACACGGTCACCGCCACTATCGCCGTGGGCTCGCGCCCGAGCGGCGTCGTGATCGCACCCGATGGTCGACGCGCCTACGTCCCCAACTGGGACTCCGCCCACGGCCAAGGCGTGGTGAGCGTGATCGACACTGACACCAGCACCGTCGTCGCCACCATCGTCGTGAGCGGCCGAGGCGGCGGCCCGAACGGGGTGGCGATAACGCCGAACGGCCGCCACGTCTACGTGGCCACCGAGCAGGAGCTGGCGATGCCCGAGGGTCAGGGCAAGGTGAGCGTCATCGACACGGCCACCAACACCGTCCTCACCACCATCCCCGGGAATCCGTTTCCCTCCACGATGACGATCACGCCGAGCGGGGAGTTCGCCTACGTGCTCGACAACGACGGGAGCCCGCAGGTGATCGACACGGCGACCCACGATTCCACCTTCCCTCTCGGGGGGCTGATCACCAATGGACGAATGGCCTTCACGCCGGACGGGCTCCAGGCCTATGTCGTCAGCGAGGGCAGCGACTTGATCGAGGTGTTCGAGGTCGCCACCTTTCGACTCGTCGCGGTCGTCGATGTCTTCGGCGGCAACTCGACCGACGTGGCAGTCACGCGCGACGGGCGCCATGTCTGCGTGACCCAGCGGCCGGGTAAGGCGTTACGGCGTCCAGTGTGGGTCGTCGACACCGAGACGCACAAGGTTGTCGGCTCGCCTGCCACGTGGACCGGGTCGGCGGACGGGGTGGCGGTCACGCCGGATGGGTCGACCGCCTATGTGGCCGACCAGCGGTCGCGCGCGGTGCGGGTGGTCGCGGTTCGACCGTAATGTCGGTCTCGGGCGGCAGCAGCACCGTAGGCCACGGCCATACCTCGGTTCGAACCCATCTCCTCAGACCGCCTTCGAACCCTTAAGACGCCTGCTCCCAGGCTGGTGGTGTCGCGCTCGGCGTCGGCCAAGAATCGGTGCGCTTGTCGGATGAAGTCTCCGGCCCGTGCAAGATCCGGATCGACGAGCTCGATCTCGGCTCGCGTCATGCGGCCTCGAGCGCATCGATCGAACCGGTTCGGGCATCCTCATGTCGCCGGAGGTCGCGGAGTATCCCGGACCCGAAGCAGATCACGACCCAGGCGCGGACGGGGCGCCTAGACCGGCGAGCGCCTCTGATTGATTGATGATGTCGAGCCGCTCGGGCGGGGCAGAACGAGTAGCCGCGCGGCGGCCGCCACTGGCCATCGCCGCTTCGAGGCGCTCCTCCGAGCATCGGTGGAGGGGGGCGCTTACTGCAGGTGCCTCGGGAGACTCGCCGCGCTTCCACCGGGTGCAGTACGGCCTCTGCCAGGGATTCTTGACATTGGCCTACCGATACCGGAGTGTTGCAAACCGCTCCCGGCCATTCTCACGAAGCGAGGTTCTCTCCATGCCCCTTTTCGCCAGGACCACGGCCACGCGTCGTGGCGCACGGTTGACGCTTGTGGCGGTTCTCCTCATCGCTCTCGCCCTGACCGCCACGATCCTCGCCGGCGGCAGCGCGTCCGCCGCGCCCGCGGCAAAGAAGCTGAAGGTCTTCGGCGCCTTCGCCACGCCGATCGAAGAGCCATGGGACGGAGTCATCCACAGCGCTCTCACCAAGGCGAAGAAGGCGGGCGAGATCGACTACTCGTTCACGGACGACATCGGCTACTCGGGCAACATGGAGCGCGTCCTGCGCCAGGTCGCAGCGAAGAACAAGCCGGACATCATCTTCGGTGATGCATTCGGCAACGAGTCGGCCGTGTATCGAGTCGCGAAGGAGTTCCCGAAGATCGCCTTCGTGTTCGGTTCGGGCGGCGGCCCGGCCGGCCGGAACCTCTCCGTCTTCGACAACTGGATCCACGAGCCTGCGTACCTGCTCGGGGTGCTCGCTGGCTCGCTGACCAAGTCGAACAAGATCGGCGCCGTGGCCGCGCTGCCGATCCCCGAGGTGAACCGGCTCGTCAACGCATTCGCGGCCGGCGCGCAGTCGGTCAACAAGAAGGTCGTCGTCAAGGTGACGTTCATCAACAGCTTCTTCGACCCTGCGACCGCCAAGGAAGCGTCCCTCGCGCAGATCGCCTCTGGGGTCGACGCCATCTACGCCGAGCGGGCCGGGGTTATCGAAGCCGCCGTGCAGAAGAACGTTTACGCGTTCGGCAACATGTCCGACCAGTCCAAGCTCGGCCCGAAGAACGTCGTCTCGAGCGCGGTCTGGAACATGACTCCGACGGTCGAGTACGTCATCAAGCAGGTGCGGGCGGGGACCTACACCGCCCAGGACCTGAAGGACTTCTCGATGATGGGCAAGGGCGGCGCGAGCCTCGCGCCGATCAATAGGGGCGCCAAAGGCGGCCCCCGGTCCAAGGTGATCGCCAAGGTGCTTGCGCTGCAGCGCAAGATCCGGTCGGGGGCGCTGCGGGTGGACATCAACGAGACGCAGCCGCCGGGATCGATCATCATCAAGGGCAAGAAGTAGGCGCAGACCGGGTACACAACTCGTGATCGAGAGCCGCTGGCTCGGCGGCGGGCATGAATGACACCCCCGCCGTCGAGCTCCGCGACGTAACGAAGCGCTACGGCTCCCTCGTCGCCAACGATCGCATCGAGCTCACCGTCGCCCGAGGCGAGGTGCACGCCCTGCTCGGCGAGAATGGAGCCGGCAAGACGACTCTGATGCGGATCCTGTACGGGCTGACAAGGCCCGATGCGGGAGCTGTCCTGATCGACGGCCGGCCGGTCGCGATCCATTCGCCGAAGGACGCGATCGCAGCCGGGATCGGCATGGTCACGCAGCACTTCGCGCTCGTGAAGCCGATGACGGTCGCCGAAAACGTGATCCTGGGGGCGACCGACGGCATGCGCGTCAGGCTCGACGTCGCTGCCGCCAAGGTGGCGGATGCGGCCGAGCGGTTCGGCATCCGCGCCGACCCACTCGCCCGGGTCGGCGGGCTCTCCGTCGGGGAGCAGCAGCGCGTGGAGATCCTCAAGGCTCTCTACCGCAAGTGCCGCGTGCTGATCCTCGACGAGCCGACTGCCGTGCTGGTGCCGCAGGAGGTCGCGTCGCTCTTCGCCGCGCTCCGCCGGCTTTGCGCCGAAGGGATCGCCGTGATCTTCATCAGTCACAAGCTGCACGAGGTTCGCGAGATCAGCACGCGGGTAACGGTGCTCAGGCGGGGCGCGGTCGTCGGTACCCGTACGACCTCCGACGTCGACGACAGGGAGCTCGCCTTGTTGATGGTCGGCCGACCGACGCTCGGCGTCCAGCGACCGAGTGCGGCGAGCGCGGGCGCACCGATCCTGCGGGTTGAGGCCCTCTCGGCGACGAGCCGCCAAGGGCTCCCCGCGCTACGACACGTGTCCTTCGAGGTCGGCCGCGGCGAGATCCTCGGGGTCGCCGGTGTGTCGGGCAACGGCCAGACCGAGCTCGTCGACCTCCTCTGCGGGATGCGGAGCCCATCCGCCGGTCGCATCGAGCTCGACGGGACGGACATCACCGGTTCCAAGCCGGCCGAGGTCGTGGCGGCCGGAATCGGGCGTATCCCCGAAGACCGGCATGCCGCCGTGGTCGGCGAGCTCAGCGTTGCCGAGAACCTCGCACTCGAACACCTCTCCGAGTTCGGCAGCGGCCCGCAGCTAGATAGGCGCGCCCTCGTGAGGCACGCAGAGGAGCTGATCCAGCGTTTCACGATCAAAGCCCGGCCTGACGATGCCGCCGTGACACTCTCCGGCGGGAACCTGCAGAAGCTGGTGCTCGCTCGTGTGCTCTCGCGCGACCCGAAGGCGATCGTCGTCTCGCAGCCGACACGCGGCCTCGACGTCGGGGCAACTGAATACGTGCGAGGCGAGCTGCTCGCGCAGCGGGCGCGCGGAGCCGGTGTCCTCCTTGTGAGCGAGGACCTCGATGAGCTGCTCGCGCTCGCCGACCGCCTGATCGTCCTCTACGAGGGGCAGATCGTCGGTGCACTCGCAGCCGCCGACGCCGACCCGGCGCGGCTCGGCCTGCTGATGGCCGGTCTCTTCCACCTGGAGCCCGTCGCGTGATCAGCCTCCGGCTCGAACCTCGCGCCGCGCCTGCCAGGTGGCTCGGGCTGGCCGTGGGGCCGGCTGCGGTCGTCGTGACGTTCATCCTGACGCTCGGGTTCGTGGTCGCGGCCGGCGCCAGCCCGATCCAGGCTTACCGCACCTTCATCGTCGGCCCGCTGACCTCCCGGTACGACGGGCTCGAGGTGCTCGTCGCCGCGACGCCGCTTCTCTTTACCGGCGCCGCGGTCGCGATCGCGTTCCGGGCGGGCTACTGGAACATCGGCGCCGAGGGCCAGCTGCTCGTGGGGGCGATCGCCGCCGCCTGGGCCGGAACCGTCGTCGGCGGGATGCCACAGGTGCTGGCGATCGCCGTGATGATCGGGCTGGGTGCGCTCGGGGGCGCCGTTTGGGCGCTTGGTCCGGCGTTGATGCGGATCATCCTCGGCATCGACGAGGTCGTGACCACACTGCTGCTCAACCCGGTCGCCCTGCTGATCGTGACGGGTCTTCTGAACGGCCCGTGGCGGAACCCCGTGACGCAATTTCCGGAGTCGCGGGAGATCGCCGCGAACGCGCACTTCCCCCACATCATCCCCGACTCGCGGGTGAACCTCGGGCTCGTGCTCGCGCTCGTGCTGATCGCGGCCGCCTGGTTCGTGCTCGGGCGCACGCCGATCGGGCTCCGGTTGCGCGCCACCGGGCTGAGCCCAGATGCCGCCAGGTTCGCGGGCATCGGCGTCGAGCGAATCATCCTCGGCGCCGCGCTGACGAGCGGCGCGATGGCGGGGCTCGCCGGGGTCAGCTTGGTTGCCGGGATCAACTTCCAACTCACCGACGGGATCTCGTCGGGCCTCGGCTACACCGGCATTGTGGTCGCCACGCTCGGAGCGTTAACCATGCCGGGCGTCATTCTCGCTGCGCTCTTCCTCGGTGACCTCGTGGTCGGCGCCGACTCGGCCGGGCTCGAGCTCGGCGTCCCCTCGCAGCTCGCGGACATCGTCAAGGGCGCGCTGCTGCTCGTGGTCATCTCACTCCTAGTGCTCCGCCGCAACCGCATCGCGATCCGGCGCGGCACCGAGGCGAAGGGGGCCGTGTGACCTTCGTCTCGGACGTCGCGGCCGCCACGCTGCGCAATGCCACCCCGCTCGTCTACGGCACCGTCGGCGAGACGTACTGCGAGCGCGCCGGGATCCTCAACCTCGGGATCGAAGGGACGATGTACGCGGGCGCGTTTTTCGGCTTCCTCGCGGCGCAAACCTCGGGGTCACTGATAGTTGGGCTCCTCGCCGCGATCGGCTGCGGGATCGGCGCCGGCGCGCTGATGGGGCTCTTGACGGTGACGTTCGGGACAAATCAGCACGTCGCCGGCCTCGGCACGACGCTGTTCCTGATCGGCGCGGCCGACTTCGTCAACCGGCTCCAGTTCCAGGGAAGCCAGGAGCAGACGTCGATCAAGCCGTTCGCGACGGTGAACGTCTTCGGCGTGGACGTGCTCTCCCAGTACGTGCTGACCTACGTCGCCTTCCTCGTGCTCGTCCCGGTCGCCTGGTGGGTGCTGATGCGAACGACCCTTGGCCTGAACATTCGCGCCGTCGGCGAGAACCCGGAAGCGGCCGATGCGGCGGGCGTCAGCGTCGCCCACACGCGTTACATCGCGCTTCTCATCGGCGGCGCGTTGATGGGCATCGGCGGCGCGTTCTTCACGCTTGCCGCCCTCGGCAGCTTCACACTCGACATCATCGCCGGACGCGGCTGGGTCTGTATCGCGCTCGTCATCTTCGGCCGCTGGCGCATCGGACGCGGCGTGCTCGGGGCGCTGCTGTTCGCGGCGGTGTACGCCCTGCAGCTGCGCCTGCGGCTTCTGCCGTCGTGGAGCGGCGTCCCGTTCGAGCTCCTGCTCGCGCTGCCCTACGTGGTGGTCATTCTCGCGCTGGCCGTCTCCGGGCGGAACGTCGCGTATCCGGGCGCGTACCTGAAAGCGTATCGGCGGGCGTAAAGGAGGCGTGATGACCGACCAGGAGTCTCTCGAGGCTGCGATCGAGCAAGCCCGGATCGGCCGCGAGGAAGGCGGCATCCCGATTGGCGCCGCCCTCGTCGTCGACGGCCGGGTTCTGGCGGTCGGGCACAACCGCAGGGTTCAGATGGGGAGCGCGATCCGGCACGGTGAGACGGACGCGCTCGAGAACGCGGGCCGGCTGACTGCCGAGGTCTACGGCCGCGCGACGATGGTCACGACGCTCTCGCCATGCGACATGTGCAGCGGTGCGATCCTCCTGTACGGGATCCCGCGTGTTGTGATCGGCGAAAACACGACCTTCCGCGGGCCCGAAGAGCACCTCGTCTCGCGCGGGGTCGAGCTCGTCCACATGGACTCCGACGAGTGCAGGCAGATGATGAAGGAGTTCATCGCCGCGCACCCACAGCTGTGGAACGAGGACATCGGCGTCTAGGTCGGTCGAGGCTTCTCTGCTCGGCGCTGGGCTCCATCGCCGGCCTGCGTTGTAGGACGGACTCGCAGGGGCTGTCCATCTTCGAAGGCCCGAAGCCCACCGGCCTCTGCGGAAGCCTCGGCGTTCCACCCTCGATCGAGACCGAGTCCTGCTCGGACTCGCCGAGCGGACACGAGGGGTCCACTGAGACCCCAAGGAGAAGGCTCGTGGGGGAACCGGGTCCCCCCACGGTTTTGCCCCTCCTGAGACTTCTTTCGAACCCTCCCGAGGCCTTGGATCGTCTCCTCGGACGAGACTAAGAGCTGCTTTCAGAAAGAGGTCGGCTGCTGATTGCGGGGGTGGGTGGAGGGGTCGTGCAGCGCCCGCAGAAGAAGCCATGTTTATGACTTTCAAGTAGGAAGGGACCGGCTTCGTGGGGGCGAAGCCGTCGGCAC
>JBBRYP010000032.1:0-42702 GCA_038237515.1 Gaiellales bacterium | reverse complement strand
GGGGTGAGGGAACGTCGGCTAATGCCCGCGAGTGCCCGCGCGTGACACGCGTTTACGGACTAGACAAATTACTTGCTGCTTTTGCGGGCATTTCCGTGAAGCCCTCTGACGGACTCGAACCGTCGACCCCCTCCTTACCATTGAAGTCGGGAGGGGGTCTCTTTATGCCGGTTTCCGTCTAGCCATACCGGTTTGCGCCCGTCGCTGGTAGCCGCGAATCGCCGCGTTTCGCGTTCTCGTGCACCCTCGGTGCACCCTCGCGAGGCGGTTCGCCGACCACTGGATGCCGATAGCTGCTGACACCCGCCGGCCCGAGGGTCGGCGGATGCGTTCCGAGTTTCTTCTGCTGGTCGGCCCCGCTGTCAGGGGTGCATTGCGAGGTGTACGTGGAACGTTATCGTTTCGCCTTTGAGGCTCACCTTGACGGTGTAGCTCCGCCCGGCGGCCATCTGGACGTTGTTGCCGTAGTGGAGATCGGCCAGTCCCTTGCCAATCCCCTCCATGACTGCGACCGCGACCTTGATCGCCGCTCCAGTCTTCGAAGCGCTGTCGACGAGGAAAATCGTGGGATGCGCGTTCGCGATCACCGCGCGGTCAGAGCGGGAGCAAATCTGGACCTCGAGGTGGCGCATCGACGTCCCCATCGCCATCTGGCCCATCGCGGACATCGTGCCGCTGAGCATCACCTCGCCGGTTTTCGGGTGCGTCTTCTTGACCTGCGCCGGCGTGTACATCTTCTCGTGCATGCCGACCCGCAGCACGAACCGGTAGCTCGCGGTCGCGGCCGACTGCGCGCCGGACTCGCCTTTACAGCCGGCGACGTTCGAGGTGTCCGCCGCGCCGAGCGCAGAAACCGGGGCGACGGCAAGAAGCGGGACCGCGGCTAAGGCGGCGGCCAGAAGACTTGCGGGGATTCTCACTTGGTACCTCCTTGGTGGACGACGGCAGGGTACGGACCGCATGTGAAGGCGGCCTAAATCCGGCGAGCTCTGTGCGGCTCCTCGCTAACTCCTTCTGGCGCTGTCCCGCTGCGCGAGCCTGACGCCAACGTAGACGACGGCACCGAGCAGAACGAGCCCTAGCACCATCATGAAGCTCATCCAGAACCAGCCTCCGTTGTTCCAATCCATCATGGCTATCTCCTTGGCTTGGTTGCTTGCGTTGATCTTGGCCCGCGGGCGGGGGCGCTCACATCCGGGTGAGCCCTGATACTCCGCTTGGGCGTCTTGGTCAGCCGAACGGCGCCGATGTCAGCCTGCTGAAGCGCGCTCGACGACGCCGGTGAGCCGGCGGCGGATTTCGGCCGCAGTCTCCGCGAGGGCGTCGTTGCCCACGATCGAAAGCATTCGTTCTGCGTCGACCGCCGCGATCTGCGTCTTGCCGTCCTGTTGGTAGACGACGACGTTGCAAGGGAGGAGAACGCCGAGTTCGGGGTCGGTCTCGAGCGCATGGTGGGCGAGGGGCGGGTTGCAGGCGCCGAGGATCAGGTAGGGCTCGCGTTCGACGCCGAGCTTCTCCCTGAACGTCGCTTGCACGTCGATTTCGCATAGGACGCCGAAGCCCTCTGCCTTCAACTCGTCGCGCACGCGGGCGACTGCGTCGGCGAACGGGAGTGCAGTGGTGGCAGTCAGTGTGTAGTGCGTAGCTGTGGGCACGTTTCCTCCAGATGTTTGCGTTGCACCTTCGCCGCCTTCTCGTGGTGGGCATGTGCTTCCGGCGGCTCGGGGAAGCGGGAATTCAGGTGGTCGAGAATCGCCTCAGCGCCGACCAGGACGGCCGCGCCGTCGACGAGGGCGGGAACGCTGTCGTTACCGGTCGCGGTGAGAAGATCGGCTCGCTGCTCGCGCTCGACGGGAACCTGCCGCGTCAGGTATGCGATCCCGAGTTCGGTCAGGCGTTGCCGGACGAGCCTCGAGGCAGGACACCACTCGGCTTGCCACAACGTGAGCATCAGGAGTGTCCGAAGCGCACGTTGGGGAGGATCCGGTCGAGCCAGCGCGGGAGCGCCCACGCTCGGCGGCCGAAGACGCGGAGGAGGGTTGGGATCAGGACGAGTCGGACGAGCATCGCGTCGAGAAGGACGGCGATGCCGAGGATGACCCCCATCTCCTTCGGCGGCAGCGGACCGGAGAGTGCGAAGGTGAAGAAAACGGCGACCATTACGGCGGCGGCGGCGAAGATGACGCGTCCCGAGTGTGCGAGACCGTTGACCGCGGCTTCGTGTGGGTCACCGTTCCGGTCGAAGTGCTCCTTGGCGGACGAGAGCAGGAACACGGTGTAGTCCATCGAGATCGCGAAGATCATCGCGAAGAAGAACACCGGCCCCCAGGCATCGAGGAAGCCCTGTGGCTGGAAGCCGAGCAGGCCGGCCCCGTGGCCGTTCTGGAAGATCAGGCGTGCAGTCCCGAAGGCGGCGCCGGTTGCGAGCAGGCTGGTGAGGACACCGAGCGCTGCGATCAGGGGTGCCTGGAGGGCGACGAGCAGGAGCAGGAAGCCGAGCACGAGCACGACGCCGATCACGAGTGGTGTCTTCGCGACGAGCGCCCGCTCGAGGTCGTGGTTCTCGGCCGCGGCGCCGCCGAGCAGGGCCTGCGCGGGCAGCGCGTTCCGGAGCCGGTCGATCGTGTGCCCGGTCGCCGGGTTCGAGGGATCAGTGGTCGGTACCGCCCGGATCAGCGCCAGGCCCTGCCCGCCCGGCTGCGCGGGCGAGACGCCGGCGGTGCCGGGGTCACGCCGAGCGGCGGCGATGACCGCCGCTGCCTCGCGTTGTGGCGTGACGATCTGAAGTGCGCCGGGAGCGCCGACGCCGAACGCACTCTGCACCTGGGCGTAGCCGACCCGGGAGCTGTCGTGGGCGGGGACGACCTTGATCGACGGCATCCCGGTCTTCAGCCCGAAGATCGGCAGTGCAAGCAGGATCAGGATTAGTGTCGCGGCGGGCCCATACACGTGCGGGTGGCGCCAGAGCCGCTCGCCCCAGCGGGCAAACCGCTCGGAGCGATGCTCCGCGGAATGCACCCAGCGCACCGGCATGGCGTCGACCCTGGGACCGAGCTTGGCCAGCACAGCCGGCAACAGCGTGAGGCTGGCGGCGAGAACGAAGAGGACGCTGATCATGATCCCGAGCGCCATCGAGCGGAAGGCGGGGCTGGGCACGAGCATGACCGCCGACAGCGAGATCAGCACAGTTGCTCCGGAGAAGAGGACGGCCTTGCCTGCTGTGTCCATCGTCACGGCGACCGCGTCGCGGGCGCTGAGCTTCGAGCCGAAGTAGGCCCCGCGGAAGCGGTGCACGATGAAGAGGGCGTAGTCGACCCCGAGGGCGAGCGCGAACATGAGTGCGAAGTTCATTGCCCAGATTGAGATCTCGAAGCCGTGCGTCAGCAGTGCGAGCAGGCCGGCGGAGGAGATGAGCCCGAGAATCGTCAGCAGCAGCGGTAGGCCGGCGGCGGCGAGCGATCCGAAGGCGAGTACCAGGATCGCCAGCGTGACCGGCCAGGAAAGGAGCTCCGACTTCATCATCGCCTTGCGGTTTGCTGTGTTGAAGTCGCTCCACATTCCGGAGGCACCCGTGAGTGACACGCTCACCCCAGAGCCGCCGGCCGCCTTCAGCTTCGCCTTCAGCTTCGCCTTCAGCTTGTCGGCGGCGGCGACCATCGCCGTCGGATCGCCCTTTGCGCCCGCCATCACCACGGCCGTCCTGCCGTCTGCCGAGATGGACGCGCCGGCGCGCGGCGGCAGCACCGAGGCGACCTGCGCGTTCGAGCGGAGGATCCCCTCGACCCGTGTGATTGTCTGCCGGAAGGCAGGGGCGGCGATCGTCTGATTCTGGGAGTGGACGACGACGATCAGGGCTGAGCTGGAGAGGCCTGCGAAGTTCGCCTGGATCAGCTTACGAGCCTGCACGGACTCGGAGCCGTTCGCCTGCCAGCCGGCGCCCGAGAGTGCGCTCTCAACCTTCGGCGCAAAAACGCCCAGCGCGACGGCGACGACGACCCAGGCGAACGCAACAGCGCGAACATGCTCGGCCGTCCAGCCGCCGAGCCGTCCGATCGGGCCGACCGCCCGAGGATGCTCGGCCGCGCGGTCGGCGTGGCGCGGGCCGACGGCCACGGCGCTCATCGCGGACACCGCCGCGGGACACCGGCGCGCTGGAGGATGACCGATGCGGGGCAGGCGCCGGTGCTCACGTACAGCCACTGATTGACGCCGACGAATGCGGTCAGCACGAGAAACCAGGGGCTGGCAAGCGCCACGAGCAGCACGCTCAGGAGCGTCATCGATCCGGCGAGCGCGAACAGGACGCGTTCCAGCGGCCAGGCGCCCATCAGCTACTCGCTCCCGCGACCAGTTCGCTCAGGGTGCGCAGCTGCTGCTGGACGGAGCCGCAGACCAGCTCGCAAAGCGCGAAGACGCCTTCGTCGACGACCCTGTAATACACGCGGTTGCCATCCTTCCGCCGGGCGAGGATGCCTGCATCGGCCAGAACGACCAGATGCTTGGAGATGTTCTGTTGAGAGGCGACCACCGCCTGCGCAAGCTCGCCGACCGTGGCCTCGCCTGCGCGCAAGCGGTCGAGCAGCCGAATCCGCATTGGCTCGCCGATCACGCGGAAACGGCGCGCGATCAGGTCAGCCAGGTCGTCGGGAATCGGGTAGAGGAGCGTCAAGGGCCCTTCCTCGGTAGGAGTAACCTAATCTCTTGTGGAGTTGTATAGCACACGGAGCCAAAAGCCGCGGCATGGCGGCTGCCGGCTGTCTTTGGCCCTGACCACTTCTTCAATAGCGTTGTGCCGAGCGGGGGCTGGCGATGGCGCCGCCTGAGCTGCTTGACGAGGGCGAAGAGCATCCGGAGTGGTTATCAAGCGGGGCGGCGGAGGGCACGCGTTCTCCGAGCGAAGACGGTTATTCGTTCAGTGAGCCGCTCCTTCGGGCTCGCGATGACGGTCGCGCCTCAGCCGATGCGTTCAGTCGTCTTGTGATCGCGTGCGGCCTCCCTTTCCATCTCAGCGAGCCGGGTGTAGTACCCGAGTTCAAGGGGTCGTCGCAACGGTTGTTTGTTCGAGAGATCGTAGGTGTTGATCGAGGAATTCAGCGGGGGTCTGCCAGCCGAGAGTCTTGCGTGGGCGGCTGTTTAGGGCGGCGGCGACAGCGGCGAGGTCTTCGCGTGAGTGTCTGCTGAGGTTGGTGCCTCGGGGGAAGTATTGGCGGAGGAGCCCGTTGGTGTTCTCGTTGGTGCCGCGCTGCCAGGGGCTGTGCGGGTCGCAGAAGTAGACGTCGATGTCGGCGTCGACGCGGAGTTGGGCGTGCTGGGCCATCTCGGCGCCCTGGTCCCAGGTCAGAGATCGGCGGAGCTGCTCGGGTAGCGTCGTGATCGAGGCGACGATCGCGTCGCGGACTGCCTCGGCGCCGTGCCCGGCGAGCGCCGGCCCGTTCTTGGCCCTCGGCTGGTTGCCGTGGGCTTCCATGCGGGCAGGTGGAGCAGCATCGTGAACCGGCTGGTTCGCTCGACGAGCGTCCCGATCGCCGAGCTCTCGAGCCCCAGGATCAGGTCGCCTTCCCAGTGGCCGGGCACCGCGCGGTTGTCGGCTTCCGCGGGACGCTCACTGATCATGACCTCGGCGGTGACGAACTTCTTGCCGCGCCCTCGTGTGCGTGCCTGGGGGACGCGGAGCGCCCGCCCGGTTCGCAGGCACGCGACGAGCTCGCCTTTGAGGGCTCCTCGTCCCTGCACGTAGAGCGCCTGGTAGATCGCCTCGTGCGAGACCCGCATCGAGTCATCATCGGGGAAGTCGATCCGGAGCCGGTTCGCGATCTGCTCCGGACTCCATGCTCTCGCCCACCGCCGGTCTTGTCGGCGGCCGTGGCGGCGGCCAATCCAACGCGCGTCAGGGCCCGGCACGAGCCCGCCGTCCGGTCTGGCGATGACGCCGGCGAGCCGGTCCTGGACGTACTCACGCAGCGCGTCGTTGGCGGCGAGCTTCGCGACCTTCGGGCGGCTGGCGCGCCGCTCCGCGTGCCACTGCGCGGTCGTCGCCCGGTACGCCAAGGCGTTACTGCGAGTCGACGCGTTAGGTCGGAGCTCCCGCGAGACCGTGGACGGCGAACGACCCACCCGGCGGGCGATCTCACGTACTCCTTGGTCTTGCGCGTGAAGAATCGCGATCTCCTCCCGCTCAGGAAACGACAGATAACGCCCCGACAACGGGGCCAACGAAATTGGCGGCATCCCGCCAGCCTGTCGGAACCACCTCGAACCAACCGCCCGCGATACCCCAGTCGCAACCGCGGCATCCTCGCTCGAGGCCCCACGCGCGATCGCCTCCCAGAACCGCACACGGTCTTCGCGCCGCGCGGTCGACGGCCGCCCCGGCGACCAGATCTGACCACGCATCGCACAGACCGCCAACTGACGCTTCCGAAGACCTGTCATCGACCACCTCCATCACGAGGTGTCGCGACGACCAGTTGAATTCGCCCAGTACACCGCTTGGGGTTACACCCAGCGTCTCGCGGACGCCGGCATCGTCCCGAGCCGCGGCCGCACCGGGACGGCGTTGGACAACGCGATGGCCGAGAGCGTGATCGCCACGATCAAGACCGAGCTGACGAAGAAACGCGTCTGGCGGACCCGGCTCGACCTGGAACTCGCGCTGCTCACCTACATCGGCTGGTACAACCAGCGGCGACTGCACCGCTCACTCGGCGGCAACACCCCGAACGAGACCGCCGCGAACTACCGGCCCGACACGGCCGCGAAGACCGAATCAGACCAAGAGATCACAACGAAAACCAACTAAACCAGCCGGCGCGAAACCCGGGACGCTTCAGTCGTAGATGCTCGTACCGAAGCCCGCGAAGAGCTTCCCGAAGAGCCAGGCCCCGATCATGCCGCCGAGGATCCCGAGCCCAATCGCGAGCCAGCCGATCGGTCCCGACGCCACTCCCAGCGCGATTAGGAACGAGGAGATGCCGGCGGCGATCGCGACACCAGCTGTGGCACCGAGCTCGACTCCCACCAGGCCGCCGGCAAACGCGGCACCTTCACGCGCGGCAACTCGGCCGCGTTCCCCGGGGGGCGCGTCCCAGATTGCCTTCCCGCCGAGGAAGAGTCCGACGGCGATTCCGATAGGGCCGGCCCATTTCCCCGAACGGAGGAAGAATCCGCCGATCCCGCCGCGGCTCCGGCCGGACGCTTCGGCGATGTCCTCGGCGAGGGTGTAGGCGTCCGCGGTCTGCGGGTCGGGGGGGCGCGGTGGGTTGCCTTTGCCGACCGAGGGCCGCGTCTCGGGCGGGGTCGCGTACTTTTTGGCGTAGTCGTCGAAGTGTTGGCTGTTGTCGACTGCTTCGGAGAGCGACCTCGCCGATGGCGTCATTTTCTCTCGGGCGAGGGCTCGGGCGTCGATCCGAGCGTCGGACGCCGCCTTGCTGTTCTCCCATGCCTTAGCGGCATCGCCGGGCTGCTGCGAGTTCTTGAGCGCCACGATCTTCTTGACGGCGTCCGCGGATGTCTCCTTGATCGTGTTCTCGTAGCCGCCCCGCTGAGCGGCGTTGTAGGTCGTCACGACGCCTTGTCCCGCCGTCTGCGCGGAGGTGGCGTCGTCGGGGGGGGCCGCCGACGGCTTCACGACATCCGCGGGGGGGGCGGGGCCGGGCGCGTCCGGCCCCGGTTGCTTCGGCTCGGTGGGCTTCCGCGGCTCCTGCGGCGGGATGCTCTCAAGGTTCCACAAGTGTTCTTCCTGGTTCCACCCGATGATCGTGTAGCCCTTGCTCCGCGCGTACTTCTCAGCCTCGGCACGCTTGGACGGATCGGCGAGTCCCTTCGGACCGTGGTGGTACACCTTGTGCTTCTTGTCCTTGGGGTCGCGGCCGTTCGGATCCGAGAGCGTTACCGGGTTGTTGTGCGCGTAGCGGTAGAGATTGGGCCCGTCGACGAACCCGCCGGGGTCGCTGCTCGTCCACCGGCCGAGCCAGGCGGCGTACCAGCGGGCGCCGCAGGCATAGAGGCTCGTGTCGTCGTCATGTTCCTTGCCGAGGTAGCGGTAGCGCTTGAGGCTCGTCTCGGCGGCGGACCGGCCCGCGCGGTAAGAGCTCGAGCCGAAGGGGTGGTATTCCTCGTAGGTGACGACCGCCCCGGTCGCGTCGAGTTCGAGAGTGGCGGAGCCGACGTTGTTGCCGAGCTGGTAGCGCACGAGCGGGACGTTCAGGTCGGTCGGGTCGTTGGTGTCGATTGTCTTCGTGTCGACCTGCGCGAGGCGCCGACCGCTGTCGGTGACGTGCAATGTCTCGCGCTCGAGGACGAGGCCCGCGCCGGTGCGGCTGCGGGTGATCTCCACGGAGCCGAGGTAGATGTGCTCCTCGACGAGGGGACCGAGGCGCTCGATGACCTTGCGGATCCGCTGGCCGCCCTCGCCGTAGACGTAGTAGACGGTTCCGCCGCCGCCGAGGTCGACCTGCTTCAGCTGGTCTGTTGCGTTCCAGGCGAGCGTCGCTAGGTGCGGCATGTGGGTCATGTTTCCGTGAGCGTCGTGGCTGTAGGTAGCGCTGTACGGGCCGCCGGCGGGATCGCCGGGGAGGCTCGTCGACGTGAGGCGGTTCGTCGCGGGGTCGTAGGCGTAGAAGCGTGTCCAGCTGCCGCCGGCCGCGGTGTGGCGGAGTCGTTTTAGGTTGCCGAGCTCGTCGTAGTCGAACTGTTCTGTGTAGGTGCGAACGGCGCTCGCATCGCCGGGGAGGGGGCCGCGGGGCAGGTCGGTCTCGGTCGGTTGCCCACTCGCAGATTCACGTCCGCTTGCGCGCACGAGCTGGTAGAGCGCGTCGACCTGATACAGCCAGGTCGGAGCGACCACGGCGTTGGCGTAGAAGAGCGTCTGCTGGGCGGCATCGGCGACGCGGGTCAGGTTCCCGACCGGATCCTGGGTGTATGCAAGGTCCTGGAGGACGGCGCCGTCGCCGTTTCGCGTCGTGAGCTGGCGGAGCAGCCGGAACGTCTGCAAGTCGTAGGTGAAAGTGGATTCGCTTGTGTTGCCCCAACTCGTCGAGAGCACCTGGCCCTTCGCGTCCCAGCTCTGCGCGTTCACGAAGGTTGTCGGGGCGCCGCCGCGGATCGCGACCTGGAGTGAGGCGAGCCGGTTGCGCTCGTTGAAGCGCGGCACCAGCTCGCTCGCATCGGGGGAGACGATCGAGATCGGGCGGTGCAGCGCGTCGTAAGCGAACGACGAAGTGAACACCTCGGCCTCGACGAGTCCAGCAACAGTCGCGTCGAGCGCGGCCGGCGTCGCCGCCGCTTCGGCTGCGCTCCAGTCGACGGCTTGCTTGTACTCGCGCGCGAACCGGCGCGCAACCAAGACGAGATCGTCCTGGAAGTCGAAGCGCTCGAAGGTGACGAGCCCAGCCGGGTCGAGCACCTTGTGCGCGCGACCGCGCAGGTTCAGGGCGACGGCGTTTGGGTGCACTTCGCCGTAGAGCTGGTGGTGGAGGACGATCTCGGCCGCGGCGCCGTCTTTGAGATAGGAGCTGACCGGCCGACGGCCGGCGTCGTAGCTTTCACGGAAGACGCGCGTCCCGTCCCAGGCGCGGCAGAGGCCTCCCATGATGTCCGCGAGGACAGGGCGCTCCCCGCGCTCCATGCTGCGCTCGTAGACGACAGCGCCCGCGTAGGTGGAGCGCGTCTCAAGTACAAGCCGGTCGCGCTGGTCGTAGGTACGGACGCGGCTGCCGCCGAGGTCGACGGCGGTGCGGGCGCCGAAGGTCCCCGCGATGCCGTTGTCCTGCACGCCGTACGCGGTCTGGCCGCGCGAGTCGAGGTGAATCACGGCGGGTGTGTTCGCGTGCTTCGCGGTGAGCCAGGCGGCTCGGACTATCGGGTCTGACGGCTCCGGCCCGGCGGGGTTGGGGCTTCCGTGCTGCGCGTACCAGTTGCTGTCGAGGACGGCGTCGTTGCGGTCGAATACGCGTTGGCGCCAGGCGCCGTACTCGATGTGGGCGAGCGTGCCATCCGGGTAGTCGGTGCGCTGCAGGCGGCCGAGCGGATCGTAGGTGAGGATCGGCGTGACGCCGAGCTCGACGAGGGCGGGCGCGTTGTCGTACTCAGGCGAGTCGCTGAAGTACGGCTCGTATTGCTTGACTGGCGCGAGCTTGTTGTTGCGGACGACGCGGCCGTTGCCGATCCAGCGCAGTGCTGGCGACGTGTCCACCTCTGTAACTGTGCCGTCCGCCGCAACGTGCTTCGCGATCCCCGGCTCCGCCTGCACCTTCGTCAGCACGACTGCGCCGCTCCCGTCGCAGTAGCTGTAGCTCTCCTGCCAGCGCGGGTTGCCAGCTCCATGCTGCTCGCGGGCGAAGGAATGCGAGCGCACCGGTTTCCCTTGCGTCTGGAAGCGGTCGAGTTCGACGGCGTAGCGGACCGTTGGGTCGCCGAGTGTGTCGCCCTCCCCTGCGCCCGCTTTGCCCATCTCGGCGAACGCGCTGACGTGACCGAGCTCGTCGAGCGCGACGGCGGCGCGGTTTTGGTTCGCGTCCTCGAGTTGCACCGGCGCGAGCACGCGGTAGTCGAGCGTCGCGGTCGTCGTGTTCAAGACGGCATCGGTCGCGCTCGTGAGCAGCAGGTCGTAGCCGTCGAGGACGATGTGCGCTTCGTTGCCGAACGCGTCCTTCGAGCCCGTCGGCTGATAGAAGTGCTGGGCCGGGTTGGCCGGATAGAGGAGTGTCCCGGAAGGGGTCCACCAGCCCGGGTCGCCGACCGAGTTGACGTAGCCCGCTTGCGTCAGGAGCGCCGCGTCAACGAGACCGCCGTAGACGTCTGCGGCGAGGCTGTCGGTGAGGGCGAGCGCGTGGGTGTGCGACACGAGCGCGAGCGACTGGAGCTGTCCAATCGCGAGCGGGCCGCTTAGGTCGTTTTTCAGGAAGAAGGTGCGCGCACGTCCGACGAGGCGTTTGTCGAGGCCGCCGCTCGGAGCCTGCTCGAGCTCGAGCGCTGCTGCAGCGGCGATCTTCGCCTCTAGCTCAGTCTTCGTGAATACGGAGCCGCTCGGCTTCGCCCCCAGGAGCTCGTAGGAGCGCTGCTCGCATGGCAGGCGGAGCTGCAGCGCGCCGGGAGTGTCGACGTCGATCGTGTAGTCGGTCTCGGTGAGGCTGACGTGGATCTCCGCCTGCGCGGCGCGCACCGGCGCCGGCAGGGTGGCGTCAACCTTGGCGCGGCCGTAGACGACGCTCGCGGTGCGCGTGGGCTGGCCGAGCTCGTTCGAGTCGAGCAGGAAGCTGTGGAGCACCCGCGGGTCGCTCGGCTCGCGCTCGTAGCCGTAGCCCAGCGACTCCGCGCCGACGACGAGAAAGACGGCGTGCCGGTTCGGGCCACGCGGTTGGAGGCGGCGCACGTTGTAGCTCTGCGCCGAGACGCCGTAGGGCTCGCCCGCGAGCGGCGTGCCGTCCTGGGCGTAGATTTCGTGGCGGATCGAAGCGCCCTTGAGCGCGCGCAGCGCCTCGCGCCACTCCTGCGTGTCGCAGGCGGCGTCGATCCCTGCCGGCGAGAGCTCCGTTTCGGGGAGCGTCGCGTTCGAGTAGAACTCGTGGGCGTAGAGGTCCGGCGACCCAGGCTGGTCGGGCAGGGCGCCGGTGTGGAACCAGCTCTTCGTGACGACCGGCGGCTGGTAGAGGTCGCGCTCGACGACGTTGCTCGCCCCGCTCAGCGCGTAGTCCTCGAACTGCTCAGTGTCGGTCTTGATCGTGCAGCCGAAGCCGCGCCACTCCCGCTCCACCGGGTCGAAGAAGCCATGCCGGTACTGATAGCTCGAGACCGTGCGCGCGCCGGTGACGTGGTCGACCGTCTCAACGCGCTCGACGACATGGACAGGGAAGGGGAGGCGCGAAACCCACGGCGTCCCGGCCGCCTTGTCGGCGAGGTAGAAGGTTGTCGACGGCGCGTAGGTGAGCGTCGTCTCGCGCCCCAGGTTGTTGCGCATACGGCGCAGGAGGTGCGGCTTGCGGCCGCCCATGAGGTCGACGTAGCGGAGCTGCGTGCCCTGCTCCCCGGGGAGCGGCGACGACCAGACGAGGCAGGCTGTCCCCTGGCCGAAGAGGTCGACGACGTCGAGCGCGGCGACGTCGTCGGTGCGAGGCAGCGCGCTCACGGTCTGCGCAGGGGCCCATGTGTTGCCCGCCTGGTTGAGCACGATCAGCGTGGTCCCGTCGGCGCGCACGTAGACCAGGTCGGACGGCCCGGTGCCGTCGATGTCGGCGAGCCGCAGGCGGCGCGGGTCGAATGCCTCCGGGTGGTCGAGGAGCGGCGCCGCGCCCATGGTCACCTTCGCGCCGAAGCGGCCGTGGCCGAGGCAGGGCCAGTAGGCGACCTCGGCGCAGCGTACGCGGACGAGGTCGGGCAGGCCGTCGCCGCTCATGTCGGCCGCGAAGATCGACTCGGTCGGATCCGCGAAGAGGAGCGCCGGCCCGCGCTCCTCGTCGCGCTCCTTCGGCGCGACCTGCGCCTCCGCGAACCCCTCCCCGCCGAGCCCCTCGTGGACGAGGAAGGCGTCGTCCTGCGAGAGGAGGAGGTCGACGAGGCCGTCCCCGTCCAGGTCGAGTAGGCGCAGCTGCGGGTCGGCGAAGTCGAGCTTGGGCAGCGAGGCGAAGGCGGCGAAGGGCGCAAAGCTTGCGTCAGCCTCGCGGGCGAAGAAGCCGGCCGGATCGGCGAGCGAGACGAGCTCGAGCTGCCCGTCGCCGTTTACGTCGAAGAGCTGCGGGCGCAGCGCGCCCGGCCGCGCCTGCTCGGTCGTCGCGGCCGTCGAGGGGAGCGACGGCACGGTCTCGGCCGGCCCGAACGTCCCGCCGCCGAGGTTGCGCTTGTAGAACCAGCCGCCGCCCTCCTCGCTGAAGAACCCGGCGAGGCCTTCCCCGTCGAGGTCGAGGAAGCGGTAGCTCGAGCCGTCGAGGCCTGCGGGCAGGTTCTCAAGCGAGGCCGGGTCGAGCGTCTTGAGGCTCTCGTCGAGGGCAACGTCCTCGTACTCAAGCTCAAGCGGCGGCAGCGCCTTCGAGCTGTAGCCGCCCGCGCCGCGGATGTACCCGCGCTGCGTCACGCTCGTCAGGCGGGTCAGCGTCGGCCGCTCGTCGTAGCCGAGCTCGGTCGCTCGCACGAGCGTCGCGCCCGCGCCGAGCTCGGCGAAGCGGTGGAACATGAGGATGCGCCGGCAGAGCCGCTGGGTGCGGAGCTCGAAGCCCGGCCGGTAGCTCGAGAACGGCTCCTGGCGCAGCGGCCACGGGTTGACCTCCGCGGGTGTCGGCGCGGCGGCGTCATGCTCGCCGTAGTCGAGCACCGCCTCGAAGAGCCAGTTGCCCGCGACGCCCGCGACCTCGTTCCCGTACTGGATGCGCTTGAGGTAGCGCTGAGCGTAGGGGTTGCCGGCGCGATTGCGCTCCTGCGCCGCGCCCGCGTCGACGCCTGCCGCGTCCTCGGCCTTGTACTCGTACGCGACGACGTTTCCGCGGTCGTCGCGCTCCTCCTCGAGCAGCCACTCGAAGACGCGCGTCGCATCCGCATGATCGGCGACGCGCGCCCCCGCCGTCCGCCCGAAGAGGCTGGTCGAGTTCGTGCGCGAGTGCGTGCGCCAGTGCGTCTCGCCGGTCGCGCGTTCGCGCCAGCGCTCGATGCGCGCGAACGCGCCTTCGATGCGCGGCCGGTAGCGCTCAACGAGGTAGGTCGCGCCGCCCTCAGCGACCTCGAGCAGGTCGCGCGTCAAGCCACCGGCGCCGTCGTCGACGAGCGCCGGCACCAGGTCCTCGAAGCCGCTCAGCTGGAAGACGTCCGTGTCGGACTCGTCGCGGTAGCGCGGGACGCCCCTGTCGGTGCCGCGCCGGATCGACCCGGGGCTGCACGTCCAGCCGACGCCGCACGAGCCGTTCCCCGCGCCGGAGTCGTAGCCGAGTGTGAGCCCCGGGCCGAAGCCGCCGCGGCCGGGCGAGAGCCCGAGCGAGACGGTCAGCCCGGCCGCGCCGGTCGCCTGCTGGACGCCGAGCTTCTCGTCGATGCCGCGAATCGCACCGCCGCCCTTGGGCAGCGCCGCCGGCGTCGCGAGCGCTGACGGACGGGCGACGTCCGTCCGAAACAGGCTGCCGGTGAGACCGGTCGCGGGCGTTCCCGCCCGCACCTCGGGCGGCTGCTCGCCTTGCACCTGCGGGCGGCGGTCCGGTTGGAGCTCGTCCAGCATCGGCGTTAGGCGGGCTGGAAGGTACAGACGACGTAGAGGTCCTCGAGCTCCTCCGGTTTGAGGTGCTTGTAGGTGACGTTCGCGACCTTGACCTTGTTCGCGAGGAAGTTCGGGATGTCGGCACCCGCGACGCTTACGAGCCAGTCGCCGGTCGCCTGCGGCCCACCGGAGAGGTCAGCGCTCGCGTAGTACATGCCGCCGAGGAGCGGCGAGCTCGCAAGCGGCGTCCCGCCGAGCAGCTCGGGCGGGGTCCCGGTGCCGTTCGCGTAGAGCGAGACCGGCAGGTTGGGCGCGGCGTTTGGAACGCTTGCCAGCTTGAGGTAGAGGTCGATCTTGGCGATAGCGAGCGCGCCGGCGCCGGGCTGGTAGGGGAAGCGCCTGCCGGAGAGGTCGAGCGCGAGCGTTTGGGTCTGCGCGTCCGCGGCCGGATTGAGGAAGCGCTGCCAGGCATCGGCGAAGTCGCGACGGGCGCTGAAAACCATCGCGCCCTCCTGCGGCAGTGCCCCTTGCGCGCCCGTCTTCAGGGCGTCGCCGCCCTGACGGGCGGTGAACCCGACATGCACGAGGACGTCGCTGATCGTGTCGAGGTCGAAGCGATTCGCGGTTGGGTCGAGCTCGATCCGCCACTGGCTCTCGACGAGGCCCTGACCTTCGCAGGGCAGGTAGCGGGGGTCGCGTAAGTTGAGCTCGAAGAGGCCGCTGTCGCCCTGGCCGTGACTCGTCGCGACCTGCTGCACCGGGCCTTTGCTGTCCGCGAAGCGCGGATCGTCGGAGCCGGTGCGGACGTAGCCCCCGTCGGTCGAGGCGTCCATGCGCACCGTGCCGCCGAGGTAGCTGAGCGTGCAGTGGAGGCCGGTATAGGGGCCGGCAACGCACGGGACGGTTAGGCTCACGGTTTTCAGGCGGCGCATGTAATGGCCCGGGTAGTCGAGGTCGAAGAGCCACTCCGGAAGCGTCACGAAGCACTGGCCGTTCTGGCGCAGTTCGATCAGGGCGTGCGGGTCGAGTTGGGAGAGCGGGATCGTCTTCGTCAGCTCGAACTCCCGGCGGTCCTGGTCGAGGTAAGCGGCCTCCATGCGCTTAAGGTCGTACTGCAGCCGCTCGGCGGCGAGCAGGCCCTTCTTGAGGCTGTCCCAGTAGCCGAAGAGGATGTAGCTCGATTCGCGTAGCCCGAGCTCGTGCCGGAACGAGCGCTCAGCCCGCTTCGCGACGTCGTAGGCGAGCTGGTAGCTCTGGAAGTAGACCGCCGAGATCTGGCCGACCATCCAGTCGTAGAGCTGCTGGTTCGTGTACTTGCTGCGCATGAGGTCGTCGACGGCCTGCGCGTTTCCGATCTGGAGATCCTGGTTGTCGAGCTCCTTCGAGGCGATATCGAAGCGAGTCTGCGCCACGATCAGTTGCTTCGCGGCCTCCGTCGCTTCGGCATTTGCGAGGTCGAGCTGGACCTGCCACTCGGCGGCCCGACGGTCGTAGGTCGCGTTCGCGGCGCACTTCTGCGCGTCGGTCGAGAAGGCCGACGCAGTCGACGCGGCGGCACTGGCGAAAGTGTTGATCGAGGTCCCGACGTTAGTGCCGCCGAAGGTGAAGCCCATGGAGAACGGCGAGCCGACCTTGCCGTCTGGCAGGAGGTGCACGACGCCTGCGGTGGCCTGGCCGACTGCGGCACCGATCTCGAAGCCCTTGCTCGTGTTGAGGTCGGAGAGCTGCTGGTTCTCCGGGTCGGAGCGGCCGCCCCCGATCAGCCCGGTGTAGTACTGGACGCGCGTGTCGATCACGGCCTGGCGGGCGACGATCGTGTCGTAGGTCTGCTGCGCCTCATCCAGCTGGTGCTGCCTCACATCGTGCACCGCCTTGAGGACGGAGATCTCGTTCGACGAGCGCAGCAGCGCGAGCGCCTCGGCGTCGCGCCGCTCGAGCGCGCTCAGGAGCGCGGCGCCGAGCGCCTTCGTCTCGCTGCACAGCTCGGCGGCCTTCTGGGCGAGCGTGTCGAATCGATACGGCGGCAGCGCGGCGTTGACGTCGGCGAGCGCGCTCGAGAGGTCGACGCCGGCCGCGGCGGCGCGTACGAGCATGCTCGGGTCGACGGGCGGCTCGAAGAGCGGGAGCTGCTGGACGACGCCCTCGATGTTGCGGCACGTCCTAATCTTCGTGAGGCGATCAGCGATCGTCCCCCAGAGGCCGAGCAGCTCGGCGTTCTGCGGGACGCCGAAGTAGAGCGTGAGCCCGACCGGCGGCCCCTGCTGCGGTAGGCCGCCGTTGCCGGGCGGGACGAGCGCCTCGGCTTCCACGAGCGCGTCGGAGAAGTCGTCGAGCTTCGGCTCGAGCGCGTTGTAGGTGTACGCGGGCGGCAGCGCGCGCGGCGGGATCTGCTCGGGCTTACGGCCGAGGATCTGCCACGCAAGCACGTAGAGCTGGGTCGCCTGGTTGATCGTCTCAATCGTGTCCTGGCGGAAGAGCTGGTCCCCCCAGGCGATCAGCAGCTCGACGTACTTCTTGACGACCGACTTCTGGTAGGCGGTCGTGCGGATCGCCGCGATGGCGTGCGGGTCGAACGGGTCGTCGCGCCACGCGGCGACTTGCGCCGCGAGGTCGGGGTCGCTCGAGCCGGCGGCGAGCAGGTCGAGCAGCTGTTGGATCTGCTGCGCGTCGTAGGTCGACTGGGTCGTGTCGTAGAAGAGGCCTGTGCGCCAGAACTTCCGCGGCGCCGGGTCCGACGACGTGTCGGTCGGGTCGAAGATGTAGTGGAACCACTTCTGCGCGTCGTTGAAGC
Source organism: Gaiellales bacterium (assembly GCA_038237515.1). Lineage (GTDB taxonomy): Bacteria > Actinomycetota > Thermoleophilia > Gaiellales > Gaiellaceae > JBBQDZ01. Next base: position 25,738 of record JBBRYP010000032.1, on the reverse strand, counting down.
GCTGGTTGTCGCGCAGGCGCTCGGCAATCAGGAGCGGGGCGTGGAAGAAGAGCTCCCAGTTGTAGACGGAGTACGCGCCGCCGTAGCTCCAGTCGAGCGCCTCCGTCGGATACGGCTTCGCGACGGAGACCGTGGGGGCGTAGGCGGACTGGAAGTCGAACGCGGTCGTCTGCCCCGTGCCGGCGTAGAGGTAGGGAGTGATCTGGACGGGACGCTGGAGCAGCCCGTCGACGCGGTTCAGGTTGAGCTCGCGCACGAAGGCGTTCACGAACGGGTGGTAGAAGGGCTGGAAGAGGAAGCCTGTCCCCCTCTGCCAGTAGCCGCCGATCCCGCGCGCGCCGCCGATTCCGGTGACGGCGTACGCGCGCCCCGCCGACTTCGCGTAGGCGAGCGCATGCCCGCCCGCGCCTTGCGCGCTCAGGATCTGCAGCGGCTCGCTCAGCAGCGTGGCGCCGGCTCCCGTGCCCATCGCCATCGGCCGTGCTGCGCCGGCGAGGTTCGCGAAGCCGCCGCGCCCGTTCCCGTTCGTGACGCGCGCCTCGAGGAGCTGCGTCGTCGCGACGCCGGTGACGGCGCTGAGGACGTCGCCGGTCTCCGCCTCGATGCCGGCGCCCGCGAAGCCGACCAGGCGCGCGGGGTCTGCGACCGCCTCGCCGCTCGAGGCGACGAGGATGGGAGCCGAAAGCTCGTAGGGCAGCGGGTCGCCACCGTCTGCGCTTGCCTCGACAGGCCCGAGCGGGTCGGGGGTGAACGGGCCCTCCTGGTAGTAGTCCGACCAGGGGATGTTGTCGACGAGCCCGGGGTCGAACCCATCCGAGCCCCAGCCTGTCCACCAGCTGACCCGAGCGGGCGTGACGAAGTAGCTGCGCAGCTTGTCGGCGTAGAAGAGCGGCTCGCTCGTCGTCGGCTGCGGGAACGTCTGCGCCTTCACGCTGAACACGCCGACCGGCGTCTGGCCGAGCGTCTTCACCTCTGTGGGCGTCCCGGTTCCCACCAGCAGGTCGAGCTCGTTCCCGCCGCCGGGCGGGCTCCAGGGCTGCCCGGCCGGGATCGTCTCGACGCAGGCCATGTTCGAGGGCCCGGTACCCGCGGGCACCGTGTCGAGGAAGCCGCCCCAGCCGCTGCGCAGGTCGACCTTCCCTGGGTGCGAGCCCGAGAAGACGAAGTCGCATAGGTTCCACGTCTCGGCGACGTTCCCGTTCATCATTACGACGAGGTAGAGGCCTACGTGCAGGTCGACGTCCTCGAAGAACGGGCGCAGGTAGATCTGCGTCTGGTCGAAAAGCTCGCTCGTGCTCTCCTTCGGCGTCGCGATTTTCTTGTGCTGCCACTTTCCGTGCGCGTACTCGCTCCAGGCGAGCTGGATCTCCCAGTGGTGCGGCGGCTCTGGGACGCTCCCGCCGGCGCCCGGCACCGTCAGCGTCTGCTTGGCCTGCTTCTCGCTGAAGAGCGGCCAGAAGAGGCGCAGGCGCCGGTTCCAGACGACTAGCAGCACGTAGGGCGCCTGGATGTCGACGTCGATCGACTCCCACGGCGTCCAGCGGACGCCGTTCTCGCGCCGGCGGTAGAAGTAGCTCGCGGGCGTGGCGCGCGTACGCGCGACGACGTGGACGTTGTCGACGAGCGCCTGGCCGCGCGAGTTCTGCTCGACCTCGTGGTAGACGCCGACGACCTCGAGCTGGGAGACCTGGTCGAGCCGCGCGAGATAGGTGCGGAGCGCTTCCTCGGCGGTGTCGGCCGTGACCTCGTTCTGCAGCAGCGCGTTCTCGAACTCGACGAAGAACGGCGACTTCTCATCCGTGTCGCGCAGTTCGGGCTCGAGCCAGTTCTCCGGCCACAAGAAGATTTCACGGGCTCCGGCCCAAACGCTGTAGCTGGACATCCAGTCCCACTGGTCCCACTTGTCGTCGACGGCGACGTTCGCCTGTACCTCGGACTCGAGGTTCATCAGGCAGCGCTGCGTGAAGAGCTGGGTGGAGCTGATCCCCTGCTTGATCCGCGAGGTCAGCATGCACGGGGTCATCTGGACGTCGATGAGGTAGTACTCGTAGAGCCCGTCGGCGTCCGTCCAGGTCTGCGCCTTGCCCGGGTCGGGATGGGCGACCAGGTAGTCGACGAGCGCAGAGCGCTGCTTCGAGCGCAGCACGTCGCGCAGCGGCTTCGCGACCTGCAGCCAGTCGCTCGTCTCGTACTTCGACTTCGCGGCCTGCGTGACGTTGCGCGCGTCGTCGGCGCTCAGGTCGGGCTTCGCCCAGGCGACGGCTTGCTGGGCGGACGCGCCCGTGCGCTTCATCATCGCGAACCCGTCGCGCAGACGCAGGAACGTGCGCTCGTCGGCGTAGTCGTTTGGGTCGCCGTGGTTGAGCGGGAAGCGGAAGCCGAGCAGGCCCGTCTTCGTCGCGTCGCCGCGCTGGCCCAGCAGCGTCTCGAGCTCCTCGACCGGCCAGCTCGTGAGCGCAGCCCAGCCCTCGACGAGCGCCTGCTTCTCCGTGTTCGGCACGCCCGTCGCGGGGTCGAAGAGGAGCGCCTCGCCGAGCTGGTCGAGCGCGCCCGGTGTCGTCTCCGGGAGGTCCTCGCGCCAGGCGAAGAGCGTGACGAGCCGCTCCCATGCGGCGAACGCGGCGGGCGGGTCGCCGCCCGCGACCGGCAGCGTCGCGAAGTCGAGCCAGCCGATCGCGCCGGCATGGGCGAGCAGCCAGGCGAGCTCGTCGCTCGTCGCGTCGAGGAGGATGAGGATGCGCGCGACCTTGTCGAGGCGCCGGTAGGCCGTGAACAGCGCCGGGTAGCTTGCTGCCGTCGGCTTGTCGCTCGACTCCACGAAGCCCGCGTCGAGGAACTCCTGGATCGCCCGGTGCGCCGGCTGCGGCGTAACGTCGGCCCACTGCGTGACAAGCTGGTCGACGAGCGCGACGTCGAGCTTCAGCGCGCTGGAGAGCGTCTGCTTCACGAGCGCCTCGCTCTCGCTCTGGCGAAGGTAGGCGTCGAGCTTCGCGAGCACCTCCTCGTAGCGCGACTGCGCGGTGCGGTCGGCGTCGAAGAGCGACGCGGCGTCTGCGGCGGCGAGGAACGCGTTGCCGGCCGGTGGCACGTACGCGGCTGGCGCGTTGAAGAGCGCGTTCACGGCCGCCTGGTAGGCGGCGTCCACGGAGAGGCCGAGGAGCTCCCCCTGCGCGGGGGCGCTCATCGTGCCGACGAACGTCAGCTGCGCGGCGTCGCTGTCGTAGGCGATGCGATCGGAGAGGTCGGACGGGAAGCGCAGCCCGGCCGGCAGCGCGGCGAGCGGCGCCGTGTAGGTCGGGTCGACGAACGTCTTCATCTGCTGGACGACGAAGTCGCGCGGCGCCTGGAAGAGCGCCTGCACCGCGGCCTGGTAGGCGGCGTTCGCCGAGAGCCCGAGCAGCATCGCACGCTGCGCGAGCGTCAGCGGCACGGTGAGCTGGAGCGTGTGCGCCGTCGCGTCGTAGGCGATCGCGATTGTCGTTGGGAAGACGACGCCGCCGGGGAGCGCGGCGAGCGGCGCGCTGTAGAGTGCGGCGCCGCCGAGGGTATCCGTCACCTCGCGCACGAGCCCCGGATCCCAGCCGAGCGTCCCGAGCTGGTTGCCGAGCTGCTGGCCGACGGGATCCGGCTGGGACGTCGTGTCCGCCTCGATCTTCTGCAGGCCGGTGCGCAGCGCCGCGAGCAGCGAGCCGATCGCCTGCTCGCTCGGAGCGATCGTCGAGGTCGGGGCGACCTCGTTGCGCAGCAGGTAGTCGAGCAGCTCGATCGAGAAGCCGGACGAGCGGATGGTCGCGACCTTCTCGACGAGGTCGAGCGTCGCCTTCGTCTGCGCGGGCGTCGTCGGCTGGGTGTCGTCGCCGAACGAGTCGATGCCGGTCAGCGCCTGGACGGTCAGGAGATCCTGGGTCTTCAGCTTGAGCGCGCGGCTGAGGGCGGCGAAGCGGGCGAGCCGGGAGGCGTTCTCGAGGCTCAGCTTGCGGTCCGCGGTCACGATCGCCTGCGGGCCGTCCACGAGGAGGACCAGGTCGGCGCCGGAGAGGCCGAGCGCAGCCGAGAGCGCCGCGCGCAAGACCTTCTTCGCATCCTTCACCGCCTGGCTGTCGGCGGGCGCGATGACGAGGTCGCTGACCGTTGCGAGCTCCGTGTGCGCCGGGTTGAGCGCGAAGGGGTCGGGTGCGCCCTGCGGCAGCTTGATGACGGCCGGGTTCTGGAAGAGCTGCTCGTAGAGCGACTTCGGCAGCGGCAGCTCGATGTCCGGGTAGATCGCCGTGTCGAGCGGCGCGTAGAAGCCGAGCGCGCGCGTGACCGGCAGCTTGAGCTTCCGCCGCAACTCGTCGACGTGGGCAAGCGTCTGCAGGAAGTCGTCGTCGAGCGAGGCTGGCCGAAGCGCGGTGATCGCCTTGTCGAGGTCGCGCGCCTCCCAGCCGAGCGCGCGCCAGAGCCGGACGAAGCGGACGATCCGGCCGAGGTCAGCCTGCGTCAGCGCAGCGATCTGGAGCTTTTCGGTGTCGCAGGTGAGCGGGTCGTTCGGATCGGAGGAGGTGATCGTGAGCGTCCCGGCCGGGTTGATCTCCTTCAGCTTCAGCAACTCGAGCAGATCGGCATAGGAGAGTCCCGCCTTGTCGAGCAGTGTCCGTACCTTCTTCAGGTCGTTGACCCAGGTGCCGGCCGCGCTGTAGCCCCAGAAGTGCCAGGGCGCGGCGTTCCAGTCGGCGTGGGTGCCGTCGACGATCGTCCGCTCGAGCGTCGACAGAGCCAGCTGCTCGGTGGCGATCTCGAGCGCGCTCGGTGCTGGCGCGACCTTGGTCTGGAAGGTCTCCATGAGGTCGGCGCGCGCGACGCCGAGGTGCTCCAGGTAGGCACGTGCGGTCGCGATCCAGAGGTCGAACGGGAGCGTCCACGGGAAGATCGCCTGGCGCAGCACGTCGTAGGCGGCCGCGTTCGTGTGCTCCGGGTTGGCGCCCAGCTCGTCCGCCGAGGCGGAGGTCTGCGGCGCCGGCGTCACCGCGAGCGAGCCGCCGCTCTTCACGACGACGTAGCGGATCCCCGTGTCGACGACGTGCCAGCGCTGCCCCGCCTGCAGCACCATCACGAACGCGCGCCGGCTGAGCGGGAAGCCCCTGCCATCGAAGGCCGTCTGCAGCGCCTGCGAGACGCTCTCCGCGTCCAGGTCGGCGACGAGCCCGGAGGCGACGGTGAACGACGGGTCGGCGATCGCGTTCTCGAGCACCTCGTCGACGAGATCGACATACGGGAGCGGCGTGTTCGTGTTGTCGCAGGTGAGCTCGATCTCGCCCAGGTCGGGGCGGCGCTCGAAAAGCACATCCTTCGCGGACTTGCCCGCGGCTACCGCGGGCCGCTCCGCGAGGAAGTGCAGGATGTCCGTGAAGTAGGCCGCGGGACTGAGCACCGAGCGGCACTGGTCGCAGTCGCAGAGCTCGATCGAGCCGAAGAGGGACTCCCAGTTGGGGACGCCGGGCGCCTGGACCTCCTGGAACGGTGTCACGTTCGGGTTCGGCTGGTTGAAGACACCCGCGTACTTCGAGACGAGCATGAGCGCCGTTGAGGCGACCTCGCTGGCCGCGTCGTAGACCCGCCGCGCCGCGAGCGGCGACCCCATCTGCTCGCCGTACAGCTCGGCGAAGCGGTTGCCGCCCAGGCGCGAGATCGCGAGCGCCGAGTCGAGGCCGGCGTGCAGCAGTGGCCGCATCTGTTCGTAGCGCGGCGTCAGCTTGCTCAGGCGCTCAAGGCTCTTGAGCCGCGTCACCGCGGCGGGCGCGTCTTCGAGCCCTTTCGTCGCGGCAGGGTGCTGGGCGAGGTAGCCGTCGACGGGCGTGCGGCCGAGCTCGAAGCCGGGGTTGCCCTCGAAGAAGCGCGCCAGGTCGCCGCGCTCCGGAACGGCCTTGTCGGCGGCGACGCGCGCGGCGATCGCACCCGTCGGGAAGGCGTCTTCGACGAGGTGCGCGAGCGCAGCGGCGTAGTTCGCGACGCGTTCCTCGTCGGTCTTCCCCGGGACGGCGTCGGGCGCGCCGATCGGACCAGCGCCGTTTTTCGCCTGCAGCATGCGCAGCCAGTCCTGCTCGTCGAAGCGCGCGAGGTCGCGCACGGACTCGATCTTCCCCTTCGCGCGCAGGGCGGCGAGCTTCTCGACAAGCGGCGCATGGCTCTGCGTCAGCGCGCCCACCTGGAGCGCGAACTGGATCCCGTCGACGTGCGGGCCGAGCTGCCCGTCCTTGCGCAGCTTGCGCCAGAACGCCTGGGTCGACCCGTCGGAGGCGGCGTAGAGCGCGAGGAAGCGCTGCTCGCTCTCCTCGTCCGGGAGCGCGGTCGCGAGCACCGGGTGTAGGCCGGCCGCGGTCGCGTCGCCCTCGAGCGCGTGCCAGGGCGAGCGACTGCAGGCGCTCGCAGACCGCGTCGACCTGGTCGCGCTGTCCACGCGGGACCACGTTCGCGGCGACTGCTGCGTCGAGCGCCCGCTTCCACGCTTGCGGCGTCTGTGCGAGCAGCGCCGGCAGCTCGGCCGGGAGGCCTTCGCGCAGCAGCGCGTAGCAGGCCGCGACGGAGATGTCCGCGTCGGCGGCGAGATGGTCCGTGCTCGCAAGCAGGCGCACGGAACCGAGACCGACGCCTGCGTCCTGGGCGAGGAAGCGCAGCTCCTCGTCGTCCAGGTCGGCGAGCTGAGCGTCGCCGAGCGCCGGGGCGAGCCGAGCCGTCAGCCGCTCGAACTCGGAAAGGCCCTGGGCGCCACCCTTGTCGGCGCCGACCGAGAGATCGACGACCTCGGCCTTGCCCGCGTCGAAGACGACCGGGGAAACCGCAACCGGCCTGCGCGCCTCGCCTGCCTTGACGACCAGGTTCGGGCCCTTGCCGGCCGCGCCCTCGAAGCGGTATGCGATCTCATAGGCGCCGCTTTCGCTCGTCTGCGACTCGCCCAGCAAGTGCTCGGAGCGGAGCGTTCGGTTAAATGCGCGCACGAGGAGGCGCGCCAGCGGCGCCCCGTCGGCGTCGCGGACGACGCCACGCACGACGCGCGCCCGGTCCGAGCCGCGCGACCGGCCATCGCCGGCCTCCCCCGGGGTGACCGGAATCTCTACCCGGCCTTCCCGGCCCGGGTACCAGTGCGCGAGCCCTGCCGTGCTGGCGACGAGCCGCTCCTCAACGTCGAAGACACGGAAGAAGAGTTCCGCGCCTTCGTCGCCGGCGAGCTGCTCGGGGAGGTCGATGTCGAACAGACCCTCGACCTCGCTGATCGTCACGGCGACACGCTCAGTGCCGCGCTCGGACAGACTCCATGCTTCGACGGTGAACCCCTCGACGCCGCTCGTTTTCAGCGCATCGACGACCCGGCCGGAGATCTTGTGAGACTGAGGCCCAGACATGGCTGCGGACCATTCCTCTCGCTCGCTGGGCTAACGCGCGCGAATCCGGGAGACCGCAGAACCGAACCAAACCACCGCACCGTTAGGGACACGACTCCGTCCCATCGGTACAGCAACCTACCTCGGCGCTCCCTTCTCGTGTCGTGCTGCAGCAGGTGTAATAACCGATCTCTGGACGACTGTCAACGGGCGGTTACCGCCTCGATGTAACGCCAACCACTTCTGGACCGCTCCCTGCTCCCGCGTTGACGGTTAGCTGACTTGGCCCGGACAGGCTCGGAGGGGGCGTAGCCCGTGGGGTGCATAAACTCGGCCGCGCGGCGGGAGAGGTGCGGGAGGCGTGGGCGGGGAGTTCGTGGTTAGCGTGGTGTTCCCGTGCTCTGGGAGGTTGCCCTTGTCCGTGTCGCTTCTGTATGTCGTTGCGTGCCGTCTGTTCGAGTTGGTGGTGCTGCTTGCGCGCCGGGAGCGATCGAAAGAACTCGAAATTCTCGTATTGCGGCACGAGCTGACGATTCTGCGGCGGCAGGCGACGAGCCCGCGGTTCACGCCGGGCGATGGGCTGCTGCTCGCAGCGCTCAGCCGCGTGCTGCCGCGCCGCTGCTGGCATGCCTTCATCGTGGGGCCGGAGACGCTGTTGCGCTGGCACAGGCGATTTGTCGCCGCGCACTGGACGTACCCGCGGCGTCCGGGTCGACCTCCGATCGACGACGCGACGCGTGAGTTGATTCTGCGGCTTGCGCGCGAGAACACGAACTGGGGCTACGTCCGGATCGTCGGGGAGCTGCGCAAGCTCGGGATCGACGTGTCGGCGACGCTGGTGCGAAACGTTCTGAAGGCGGCCGGTGTCCCGCCGGCACCTGAGCGCGACCGGCTCGATTGGCGCTCGTTCCTGCGCGCACACGCTGCGACGACGCTCGCTTGCGACTTCCTGACCGTTGACACGGTGCTGCTGCGCCGGCTGTACGTGCTCGTCTTCATCCGCATCGGCAGCCGTCGGATCGAGTACGTTGCCTGCACGACCAACCCCGACGGTGCGTGGATGCTCCAGCAGGCGCGGAACCTGCTCATGAGCCTTGATGAACGCGACCGGCGGCCTCGGTTCCTGATCCACGACCGCGACACTAAGTTCAGCCGGGCGTTCGACGCCCTCCTCGACAGTGAAGGGATCCGAGTGATCCGAACACCGGTCCAGGCGCCGAACGCGAACGCCCACATGGAGCGCTGGGTCGGCAGCGCACGACGAGAGTGCCTCGACCGGCTCCTGATCTTCAACCGCCGCCAACTCGAGCGGGTCCTCCGCGTCTATGTGCGGCACTACAACGAGCAGAGGCCGCACCGAGCACTCGACCTGCGGGCGCCAGACCCGAGCCACGGCCCGCCGACGCGAAGCGGTCTCGTCGGCTCAGCCGCTTCGGTCCGCCGGCGCGATCTGCTCGGCGGACTCATCCACGAATATGAAGCCGCAGCATGACCGCGTTAATGCACCCCACGCGCTACTTTCCCTGCAGCTGCGCAACTCGGTCGCCGGCGCTGAGGTACTTCAGGCAGTCGATGGCGCCGAGGCAGTCCAGTTCGGCATTCAGCAGTACCCACAGATCGCTTTGCTCGATGTCTGTATGCCAAGGCTCGGAGGGATCGAGGCTGCGCTGACCCTGCGCAGTCTTCGGCCCGCGATGAAGATCGCGCTGCAAAGCGCCGATGCCGAGGAGCATCGCGTCCATGCCGCCGCAGTCGGGCTGCCCCTGTTCGACAAACGCGATCTGGAGGAGCCGCTCGCATGGATCAAGGCGTGCGCACGAGCCCTCATCACGCTCGATGACACGTCTTCGGCAGATGAGGGATCGCCCCCCTCGATGCGAGAGCGGCGCTGCTCGCGCTGCAACTACCGCATCGCGTGCATCACGACACCCACGCGCTGTCCGATGTGCCAAACCAGCACCCCATGGGTTCCGATGCCCGAGCACCAGCTTCGCGCCGTGGGGCACGAGCGACGAACGTGAACCGGACAGTAGAGATCGGCCGTTCGCGGCGGCACGGGACACTGACGCCGGCTTTGCGTGCAGCCGGTGCAACAGAAGAATTGAGCAACAGGTCGACTTGTCAGGTCGTCCACGACCGAGACGCCGCCGAGATGCCCTTCAACCGCGAAACGGTCGAAGGCCTCCTTGAAAGCGGCAGCTTCTTCTGGCTCGACCTCAGCCGCCCGACCCAAGAAGACTTCAGCATTCTGCGCGAGGTCTTCAGGTTCCATCCGCTTGCCGTCGAGGATTCCGAGCAGTTCGACCAGCGAGCGAAGGTCGACGTGTACGACGACTTCGTGTTCATCGTCGTCTACGGTGCGCAGCCCGACGATCGCCAGCTAGTCGAAGTGCACTGCTTCTACTCGGAACACTTCCTCGTCACCGTCCATCGTGAAGCTTGTCCGTCGTTCAGCGAGATTCGAAAGCGCTACCAACAGCGCGAAAAGGCGATCGAGCAGCCGTCATTGCTGCTTTACCGCGTGATCGACGGGCTCGTCGACAGCTTCTTCCCGAGCCTCGCCGCGTTCGACGAACGGATCGACGAGCTCGAGGATGGGATCTTCATGAAGGCCGACGACAGCCAGCTCCAAGAGATCTTCCAAATGAAGCGGCTGCTCGTCACGATGCGCAAGACCGCGGCACCTCAGCGTGACGCGTTCGCAAGCCTGATGGGAGGTGGTGTCGCCGAGCTGCCGGGACTCGCCGAGGAAGACGAGCGCTACTTTCGAGACGTCTACGACCACCTGATCCGCATCAGCGACCTGATCGACAGCTACCGGGATCTATTGACCGGCGCGATGGACGTCTACCTCTCAACCGTCTCCAACCGGCTCAACGCGGTGATGAAGCAGCTGACCATCATCGCCACCATTTTCCTGCCCCTCACGTTCATCACAGGTTTCTTCGGCCAGAATTTCGACTGGATGGTCGGGCACATCGGCAGCTTCCCCGTCTTTCTCGGCCTCGGCATCGGTAGCGAGCTTCTCGCCGTCGTCGTGCTCGTCGCGCTCTTCAAGCGGCGCGGATGGTTTTGAACCCGAGACCGAACGGTGACCTCCCAAGCGCCTCGGTGGTGTGTCTGGCCGTCGATGCCGGCTTGCTCACCGCCGCCCACGGCGACCGAGTGCATCACGGGTTTGCCGGAGCGGTGCTGTATCGCGTCGGCGCACTCGCTGCCCGGCATGAGCGACCCAAACACGGGAGCTAGGAAGTGGAAGAGGTCGCCCTGCTCTTCCATCTCCTCGGCGCCTTTCTACTCGTCGGCGGCACGGTCGTCGCGGGCATCGCGTTCGAGGCGGCACGCCGGAGAGAGACGCCGTCCGAAATCGCACTCCTGCTCGGCCTAACCCGGATCGGCGTTCTCCTGGTCGCGCTCGGAACGCTGCTCGTGCTCGGTTTCGGCCTCTGGCTCGTTCACCTCGGTGGTTTTGGCTATGGCGCCGGCTGGATCAAGGCCGCGCTCGGACTCCTCCTCGCGACCGTCGTCGTTGGCGCCATCGGCGGCCAGCGGCCGAAGCGTGCGCGGCAACTGGCCATCAGGCAAACGAACACCGTGCACGCTAGCCCCGAACTGCGGGCGCTACTCGACGATCGCGCCGCCCGCGCTCTGAACTACATCTCAGTCCTGTTGCTTTTCGCGATTCTCGCGCTGATGGTGTTCAAGCCGGGTGCGCCGCACTCTTAGCCTCAACGAACGACACGAAGGTTCCCACCGAGTCGCTCTGCAAGGGACTGCACTATTTACTCGGCGGCGGCGGCGTGTCTTGCTCTAAGACCCGAAGGGCTACGCCGGATCGTTGGTGCACGCGGCGCACTGATCACCGAGACCTCGGGGCAAGGTAAACGAGCGCAGCGAGGTTGCCTCCGCGCTTCACGCGCTACTTCGAGTACCTGAGGTCGCCACGTGCCCACGTATGTGGCGCAGGCCGGCGCAGGAAGCTGTCGTACACTTAGTCGTTGAGGCGCGGCAATGCGAGAAGGTCGTTTCCCCAGTTGCCGTGTGCCCATGCGCGGACGTAGGGAGGTTTCGCGTCGACCACTCGGACGAGTGCCGTCCGCGCGAAGGCACTGTCGCTGACATACACGAGGGTGTCTGTCCGAATCAAGTCAACCAGCTCAGCCACAGTATGTCGGCCCTGATGTTGCGAGTCGGCGTCGCGCCATTGGAGGAAACAGATATTTTCGTGCTTGTCGTGCCCCGAGCGATCGAACTGAATCGCGGTGATCCAAATCACGGGAACTCGAAGACACTTCATAGCGAGCGCGTCGACTGCGACCAGCCCGCTCGACCCACTGACGTAACACGGAGGGACACCTGATCACATCGTCCCGGCGAATCCAAGCGCCACTTGTTGGGAATAAGCCACCGTTGTCATTTGCGTCCGGTCACTCTCGAGGATCTCCGGAGCGGCGGGCAGATCCTCGGGCGTGGACTCGTCGCGGGGCCATCTGCGCGACGATCAGTCGCGGGTTGCCTCAAACGACTGATCCGGCCCGATGGTCGCGTTGGCAGGGACGTGCTCTGCATGCGCGGGCTCACCCTCGCTGTAGTTCTCCGTCTTCGGCCACGGCGCCAGCACGAGCAGTAGCCGCGCGTCGCTATGCGCTAGAACCGCGTGACGCTCGCCGGGATCGAAGGTGATGACAGTACCTTCGCTGCACTCCACGACCTTGCCGGTCAGTTCGATCGCCACCGAGCCGGAGATCACCTCGACCACGGCCCGCTCGCGCACGTGGTGGTCGCCAAGCTCGTCGCCGCTCTGCAAGTCGATGACGACCACTCGGCATTCCGGCGCCGAGAAAAGCACGCGCGGCATCTGCCGCCCAGTCCTCGGAACGCGCGGAGCATCGGCTCCCGGCTCACGCTCGCTCCGCTTTCTGGTCGACGGCGCAAGGGAAGGTAGATGCCAGAGCCGCACAGCACCCAGTCTTCCACATGGCCAACACCACGGACGCTGGCACGTCCGTAGCAAGCGCGGGTCGACTCACATCATTTCGCGTCACGATGCGCTGACAGATTCCTGGAATACTGGCATCTCTTCGGGATGGCCATTGTCGGCCCGGCCCTCGTTGTAGCTTCGACGTCGGCCCGAAAGCGCGGGGAAGCGCGCGTTGCGCGGGGATGTGTTCGACCCCCCGCCCGGCCTCCCAGCCGGGGGAGAGTCACGTCTCTGGCAGACAGTGTGCGAGATCACGACAGCGACGCCTCGCTGGTGCGCATAAGTAATAAGGAAAGAGTCAAGCCGACGTCGATCACCGCGTGCGAGTGTGCGCCGAGATTGTGCGCCAACCAAATTGAGGGGATGACGGCGCCTCTGGAACTACTTCTACGTGTCGCTGACGAACGGATCGCGTTTAGCCGAACCGACGCGATGCCGGTGACGCGGCCGGCGAAAACACTAAGGACCGCCGAGTCAACCCTCGCCGCAATCACCGTCCTTCTCATCGCCGCACGCGCCGTGAACATCCCCCACTAGAGCTCAATACGAGACCACAACCGTCTCTCTTCTCACAGGTCGGAGCTGGTGCGCTCCAGATCCTGCCTCAAGAGCGAGCAGATCTTGGGGACAGGTCGTGGGGACAGGTTCGAGACAGCGCGGGGAGACTCAGGGGCATTCGGGGAACAGTGCAGAAGGCGGGCGAACTAGCGAGATTGCAAGAAAAGGCGCGGTAAGCCAAGCCGTCTCGCTCCGGTGTTAGCACGCCGAAACCTCCATGGTAAGGAGGGGGTCGACGGTTCGAGTCCGTCAGAAGGCTTCGACTAAATGCCTGCTCAGAGGCATTTCTCGTCGCCTGCCCATGCAACATACGGATACACCGCGGGTACGTCCTCGGTAAGCCCGACGTACCGCGACGTCTGCCGACGCCTTCCGGGCACGAGTCGCCAGGTCTCGTCGACGAATGACTTGAAGAAAAGCCCTGTAAACCGCTCACCGCGTTGCTGTTAGCCGGCGAGAGTTCGACCCCCTCCCTGCTGAGAGGGGGTCTTCGGCCGCTGCGGGCTAGCTCCGATCACGCACGAGCTGCACGACAAGGCGCAGCTCTTGCTCGCCCAGCAGAGGCTCAATCGCGCGCACGATTCCCAGCTGGCCGCCGATCTCCAACCGGCCGCCAACCTCGAGCGGCTGCTCGCGGCTCAGATGACCGGTGGCGACCACGTCGTCGCCACGCCGCAGTTCATAGCGATAGTTGATCGCCGCCACAGACCGCCACGACAATAAGCGTCCGTTGCGACGAGCTGGCTTGAGGTCGTTCGAGCCGGATCATGATGCGGCCCCGGATCCGAGGAGGGTTAGCACGGCGTGATCCCTCCCCGCGGGGACCGCCGCCCGGCATTCGCACTCGCTCGTCTTCCCCGAACGCGGTCACGACCTCGCCGGGCTCGCGGCCCGTGCCGCGACGACGGACACGGTGTCGGTGGCCGTTGGCTTCGGCGGGTGCACGACGACGACCGGGCAGGTGGCGTGATGGACGCATTGCTGGCTGACAGAGCCAAGCAGAAGTTCGGCAAAGCCGCCGTGGCCGCGTGAGCCGACGACCAGCAGATCCCCCGGCGTGGCGGCGTTGACGAGGACTTCCGCGGCACGCCCCTGGACGACCTGGCGTTCGATCTCGACACCGTCGGCTTCGACTTCGGCGAGCGCCCGCTCGAGCAGATCTTCTGCCGCCCGGTGCAGATCCTTGAGGTCGACTCCGAGCGACGTGTACGAACCGAGTGAGCCGCCCCAGTAGGGGTAGCCCTCGACGTTGCCGCCGATATAGCCGAACATCCAGGCGTGAACGGCCCGCAGCGGCGACTTGCGTAGGCGTGCCTCCGCGAGCGCCCAGCGCAGCGCTTCCCTCGCTCCGGCGGAGCCGTCGACACCGACAACCACCGTCGGAATGTTCTTCGACTTTCCGTTCTGATTTGCATGTTCACTCATGGTCGTTGCTCCTTCCCGCAGCTGCGGGGTACAGGTCTCCGGACAACCCGGAGACCCGGCACTTCCTCAAGACTCGCGCTTTCGTCGTGGTCATCGCCGCGTCGCCGATCTCAATCCGCGCCGCAGCACCTCGGCGAGCACGACCGCGTCGTTGTGCTCGCTGTCATGGGCGGCATAGACGAGCGTGAGCGTCCCCTCTCTCGCTCGCCGCCTCAGCTCCGCCAGCCGCGGCCGCTGACCGCGAAGCTCGCCTACATAGCGGCGGCGGAACTCCGCGAAGCGATCGGGCTCATGCCCGAACCACTCCCGCAGCTCGGTGCTGGGCGCCAGTTCCTTCTGCCACTCGTCGACATTTGCCTGCTGCTTCGAGACGCCACGCGGCCACAGCCGATCGATCAACACGCGATAGCCGTCCGACGGCGAGGCCGGGTCGTATGCGCGCTTTAGGCGAATGTCCACTACTGCTCCTTCGCCGCCGCTGGGGCGCGGACGATGACTACCGGGCAGCGCGCGTGCTGCGCGCACTGCTGGCTGACAGAACCCAAGAGGAGGCCGGCGAAGCCGCCGTGGCCGCGCGAGCCGACCACCAGCAGGTCCAGCTCGGAGATAGCGTCGATCAGCGCCTGCGCAGGCGAGCCCTGCACGATCACACGCTCGACCGCGACGTCGTTCACAGCGCCAAGCTCGAGCAGCGCCTGCTCGAGGATCGCCTCCGCCGCCTGCTGTGCATCGGCGGTTGCATCGGCGACGGCGGGCTCGATCGTGTCGCGCGTGTACGGATAGCCCACGAGTGCCGGGACGAGCGCGTGGAGGTAGATCCACGCGTGGAGAACCCGCAGCGGGGCCTTGCGCAGGCGCGCTTCGTCAAGCGCCCAGCGAAGAGCCTCGTCCGACCCGGCAGAACCGTCGACACCAACGACCACCGCGGGGGCGGCCTTCGATCTCCCGTTCTCGGTCATGCCACTCCTCGTCGCCGTTCGCGACGGCCACCGAACGCAGCGACGGGAACCCCGACCGACGGCCGGTCGAGGACCTCACCGGCACGCACCTCGGCGTGGAGGTTCAGGCGAGCGACGGGTGCCACGCGCAGCATCGGCTTCCCCCTCCATTTGCGTCTGCAGCCACGCGCGCTTCCCAGCCCTCCGCCGCCCTGGCCTCGATCTCCCGCAGCAGCTGGTCGAGCTCTCCCCGCCCCGCGCTCAGCAGGCACCCGTACAGCTGGATGGCGAGAGCGCCGTGTTCCCGCAGCCGCGTGCGGCAGGCGTCGATCAGGTCGCGGTTGTACTGGAGCCCGTCGCCGGGCGCGTAGATCGCGTGTTCGGGCTGCTCACGGCAGGCACTTGCGGCCGGGCCTCGCGAGCGCGCCGCAGCGTGGTAGGGCAGGTTCGCGAGCACGAGGTCGAGCCGGCCCGGCACCGGCGCGAGCAGATCGCCGAGCAGCACCTCGACCCGCTCCTCCAACCCGTGTCGCGCGACGTTCGTGCGCGCGAGCGCGACCGCCGCTTCGCTGTCGTCGGTCGCCCAGATCCGAGCGCCCGGCGCCCGAAGCGCGACGGCGACCGCCACGGCACCTGAGCCGGTGCCGACATCGGCGACGCGTACCGACCGCGAGCCGATCCATTCGACCGCCCAGCCAACGAGCGCCTCTGTCGTCGAGCGGGGCGTCATCACCGCTCCGGGCGAGGTGAGAAGCGTCACGCCGTCGAACAAAACCTCGGCGCTCGGGGCGAGCGGCAGGGGGCGCGGGCCAAGGCCGCCGCCTTCCCACTCCCAGGCGCTCACACGAGCGCGACGCAGCGGCTCCGCCTCCGGCGACAGCGGTTCGCTGGCCTGCGGCCTTGCTCGGCCCCGGCTCATCTTCGCGCGAGCCTCCGCCCGCTCTCGGTCGCCGGTGGTGTAGTTGAGCTGGTAGTGGTGGTAGAGGTCCGACTCGTCTCGCTGCGAGAGCTCGTCGCCGTCGAGCGCGATCTCTGGTGCGGCTTTGACCTGCTCGCTCGAGACCGGCACCTGCAGGTTGTCGGGGCCGATCGTGATCCCGCCGAGCGGAACGAACGTCAGATGTCGGCCGATCAGCCCTTCCTTGACCGTACCGAAGACCGGCTCGTCGGTCTCCACGTCGACGTAGACGTCTTCCAGCTTTCCAATCTTGTCTCCGTCGCGGTCGACGAGATCCGTGCCGCGCCACTCGGCGATGTTCCGGTGGGTGAGCATTACCTCTCCTTCGCTGAGCCGTTGATCGCGCTGGCAGGAGTCGCCTTTCGCGACTCGGCTGATTCAGAGGCCGTCGTCGGGGGAACGACGACGTGGTTGACCTCGAGCGACGTGAGCGCCTGAGCCTTTGCGAGCAGATCCTGCTCCAGCCAGTACGAGTCCTGCCCGGTCGAGGTCGCCAAGAGCACGTGGGTTGCGGGGAACGACCCGAGCGCGTCGGTCATCGATTCCAGCGGGTCGTCGCTGCCGACTCCTCCGGTGACCGAGACGCCGTGCTGGCGGAGCAGCCCGACGGCGAGGCCGACGCGGTCTTCGGCGTCGCGCGATTCGCTCGCCTCGTCGTTGGTCAAGGAGTGCAGGTGCGAAACGCGCACGGGTACAACAAGGTGAACCGCCACTGCGGCGGCGAGCCGCGACTCGATCGACTGCCAGAGCCCCGGCGAGCCGCAGTGCTCGTCGGCGACGACCAGCAGCCGCGCGTCCGCATCGGACGCCGCGGCCGGCTGTTGCGGGCCGACCCGCAGGCGCGGAAAGGCGACTGCAGCAAACGTCGCCAGTCCGATGACGATCACGCAGACGACGGCGAAGCCGACCCAGCCAAGCAGCGGCGGACGGAGAAGGAACGCGACAAGCACCGCGGCCCCGAGCAGCACCGCTCCGGTGACCGCGAAGAGCATGGCGGTACCCGCGCTGCCGATCGAGCTGCGGACGCGTCCGGTCGTGGTCAAGAGGATCTCCTTCAGCTGATGCTTCGGTCGCGGGCGGGTGGTTGTGGCCGATCGAGAACTCTCTCCGACCTGCTCTGCTGAGGGCGGACGTCGCCGGCTGGTTTCTTCGACCGGTGGACATTCCATGCAGGCCACTCGTTACGACCCGCCAACGTCAATTGTACCGTATGACGGTGCATCTCGCGGCGCGCGCTACACTCGTGTCTTACGAGGCCTTACTGATCGGCGTCGTTGCGGCGGGTGCCACAAGACTTGGCCCCGCGAAAGGCCCACCCTCAGCAGAGCAGGTCGGGGCAGTCGTCGACCCGGACGTCACGGTCGGCGAGGGAGCTTCGCGCTGAGGAGGACAGAAGGTGGCCACGATCAGTACGACCGCCGGCCGCTGCGGGTTGGAGCACAGCGAGGTCGAGCGGTATCTCCGTCGTCGCCGCGTGCTGCTCGTCGACGACGACGCCTCGATCCGGCTGATCTGCTCGCTCAACTTGCGGGCGGCGGCGTTCGAGGTCACAGAGGCCGCAGACGGCCTGCAGGGCCTCGAGCAAGCGACGCTGCACCCGCCCGACCTGGTCCTGTCCGATCTGCGAATGCCGGGGCTCGACGGGTTCGCTCTCGCCGAGGCACTCCGTCGTGACGAAGCGACGCGTGCCGTACCGGTCGTCTTCCTGAGCGGGGAGACCGGAGTCGCCGAGCGGATGCGCGCCTTCGCGCTCGGTGTCGCAGGCTTTGTCACGAAGCCGTTCGACCCGGTCGCGCTCGTCGCACTCCTCTCCGGCGTGATCGAGAGGACCGCGGCCGCCTAGATGCGTCGACCTTCCCCGCACATCTTGCGCGCGGCGTTCCTCGTCCTCGCCGTCGTCTGGTTCGGCTTCAACTTCCTCGGACTGCACAAGCATTCTCCCGCCCATACGACGAAGAGCGCCGATCTCTCACAGCTGATCGCGCGCGTGCAGACGAAGCCCCGCTCCGTCAGTCGGGTCGTCTTCGACCCCGGCTCTCTGCAGGTGTCGGCGACGCTCGCCGGCGGCAACGTTCTGCAGGCGAACTACCCGAGCGACCAGTCGGCGCTCGCCCTGCAGACGCTGCTCGAGCGCCAGAAGGTCGACTTCGCGGCAAACGCGCCCAGCCACGGCTCGGCGATCACCGCGATCCTCGTCTCGCTGCTCCCGATCCTCCTGATCGCGGCGATCTGGATCTTCGTGATGCGGCGGATGCGCGGCGGCGCCGGCGGCCTCGGCCAGATCATGAGCTTCGGCAAGCACAGGGCGACCCGGCTCGCGCCGGACCTGCCGAAGATCGGCTTCAAGGACGTCGCCGGCGTCGACGAGGCGGTCGAGGAACTGCAGGAGATCAAGGAATTCCTCGCCGACCCGCGGCGCTTCCAGGCGCTCGGCGCGCGCATCCCCAAGGGTGTGCTGCTCTACGGCCCGCCCGGCACCGGCAAGACGCTGCTCGCACGCGCGGTCGCTGGCGAAGCCGGCGTGCCCTTCTTCTCGATCTCCGGCTCCGACTTCGTCGAGATGTTCGTCGGCGTCGGCGCCAGCCGCGTCCGCGACCTGTTCAAGGAGGCCAAAGAGTCCGCTCCCTGCATCATCTTCGTCGACGAGCTCGACGCGGTCGGCCGCCACCGCGGCGCCGGCATCGGCGGCGGCAACGACGAGCGCGAACAGACGCTGAACCAGCTGCTCGTCGAGATGGACGGCTTCACCGCCAACCAGAACATCATCCTGATCGGCGCCACCAACCGGCCCGACGTCCTCGACCCGGCCCTGCTGCGCCCCGGCCGCTTCGACCGACAGATCGTCGTCGACCGGCCCGACCGTCGCGGCCGCCGCGACATCCTCGCAGTACACGTCAAAGGCAAACCGCTGGCGCCCGCGATCGACCTCGACACGCTCGCCGCCGGCACGCCCGGCTTCACCGGCGCCGAGCTCGCCAACCTGATCAACGAAGCCGCGCTCCTCGCCGCCCGCCGCGGCAGGACGACGATCGGCCAGGCCGAGCTCGAGGAAGGCGTCATGCGCGTGATCGCCGGCCCGGAGAAGAAGACACGTGTCTTCTCGGAGCTGGAGCGCAAGATCACCGCCTACCACGAGATGGGCCACGCCCTGGTCGGCCACTTCCTCGAGCACACCGACCCCGTCCACAAGATCTCGATTGTCAGCCGCGGGCAGGCGCTCGGCCTGACCGTCTCGCTCCCCACCGAAGACCGCTTCCTCACCTCCCGCTCGGCCCTGATGGACCAGCTCGCGATGATCCTCGGCGGCCGAGCCGCAGAAGAGCTCGTCTTTTCCGAGATCACCACCGGCGCGGCCAACGACCTCGAGCGCGCGACCGCGATGTCACGACAGATGATCACGCGCTTCGGGATGAGCGAGAAGCTCGGCCCCCGCGTCTTCGGCAGCGACCCGCGCCAGCCCTTCCTCGGCCGCGAACTCGGAACGGAACCCTCCTACTCCGAGGAGATGGCGCAGGAGATCGACGAGGAGATCTTCCGCCTGATCGACGATGCGCATCAGCGTGCCGCGCAGGTGCTGCTCGACCACCAGGCAGCCCTGCACGAGATCGCCGCGATCCTGATCGAGCACGAAACGATCGACAAGGAGCAGTTCGAGCGGCTCCTGCACGGCGAGCCCGAGCAGACCGTCGTCGCACACGAAGCGCCACCCGAGCCGACCCCGAAGCCGCGACCCAAACGCGCGCTCAAGCCGCGGCCGAGCCGGGCACCGACAGCGAGTCCGGTCCCCGGCACAGCGGTCGCACACGCGGTCCGACGTGACGATCTCTAGTCCGCAGCCGCAGGCATCGTCCTCCTTCTCTCTGGTTCTGGATCCGCGCGCGCCGTTCAGACTCGACTTGACCGTTTGGGCGCTGCGTCGGCGAGCGCTGAACGAGGTCGATGCCTGGGACGGTTCGACCTACCGCCGTGTCTTGTTGCTCGACGATCTGCCTGTCGACGTCGCGGTAACCCAGCAAGCTGCAGCCGATGCGCCCGAGCTTCAGGTGACGTTGAACAGCGCCGGGAATCAAAGGAACGTGCGGGCTGAGGCGCGCGTTGCTCTCGCGAGGATGCTGTCGCTCGGGCTCGACATCGACCCGTTCTACAGCCTCGCCGCCACAGATCCGGTGCTCGCACCGCTCGTCGCGCGCTTCCGCGGTTTGCGCCCACCTCGCTTCGCCAGCGTCTTCGAGTGCCTGGTGAACGCAGTCGCGATGCAGCAGCTCTCGCTCGAAGCCGGTCTGACCCTCTTGAATCGGCTCTCACGCAGCTACGGCGCCGGCTCGTCGGCCGCGGAGAATCACGCCCACGCGTTCCCGGAACCGGCGGAACTGGCGCACGTGCAACCGGGCGCCGTTCGCGCGCTTGGTTTCAGTTTCCGGAAAGCGACCACGATCGTCGCGATCGCGGACGCGGCCCTCGAGGGGCGGCTTGACCTGGAGTCACTCGCGGCGCGCGAGGACGGGCAGGTAGTCGAGACGCTGACGCAGATCCCCGGGATCGGGCGCTGGAGCGCCGAGTACACCCTGCTGCGAGGACTCGGCCGGCTGCACGTCTTTCCCGGTGACGACGTGGGCGCGCGCAAGAACCTCGCGCGCTGGCTCGGGCTCGCGGAGCCGCTCGACTACGCTGGGGTACAATGCGCGGTTGCGGGCTGGCGTCCCTACGCAGGGCTCATCTACTTCCACTTGCTGCTCGACCGCCTCGCCGCGCGCGGCGACCTCGAATAGGCCCGCGCGTCCGTCACGGCTTAAGCGACGAGGGCGCCGCAGAGATAGAGCCGGCCCTCCCGTGTCTCGGCTTCGAGCAAGGGCTTGTGCTCTTGCTGCTTGCCGGGCCCGAGGAGATGCACGACCCGCTCGCCGCGCGCATGGAGGAGCTCTGCGATCAGGCGCCGGTGGCAGCGCCACCAAAGGGTCTCCGAGCACATGAAGCAGGGAGCCGGCTCCGCAAGCGTTCCGGCGAGCGCCGACTGCCACGCTTGGGTGCCCATGCGGGCGGCATAGCTTCGGAAGGCGGCGACGCGAAGGCAGCCGAAGCGATCCTCGCCCGGCTCGCCGGCGAGGCGGCCGCCCAGTTCGACGGCGTGGCGGTAGGCGATCCCGCCTTCCTCGAGCGCTGCTCTGAGCGCCGGTTGGTTGAACTGAGGATTGTGACGCGAGCCGGGAAAGCGGCGCACATCAACCAGCGTGCGAACACCGGCCTCGCAGATAACGGACACGAGCTCTTCCGCGGAACGGGTCCCGTGCCCGATCGTCCAGACCGTCATCGTGCCGGGTGGTTGGGCTCGCCGACTATGCGTTTTCGGAGGTCGTGCCGGCCGGCGCGATCGGTTCGGTCACGGCGTTGACCGGCAGATGCTGGTCATGGCCTTTCTCTGCCTCGGTGTTGTGCTTCGCGGCAGGCCAAGGGGCTAGGAGTAGCAGCAGCCGTGCATCGTCGAGCGCCCGGACGGTGTGGTGCTCCCCCGGATCAAAGGTCAGAAGCGTCCCGCCTTCGCAGTCCACCGTCTCACCCGAGGACTCGATCGAGACGCGCCCTGAGACCACCTCCACCACGGCACGCTCGCGAACGTGGTGGTCGCCAAGCTCCTCTCCGCCACGGAGATCGATCACGACCGCACGGCACTCCGGCGATGTGAACAGGACGCGAGGCATCTGCGCGCCGGATCTCGGCACGCGCGGCGCATCGGCTCCCGGTTCGCGCGCCGTCTGCTTCTTCGACGACGGCGCCAGCGAGCGGAGATCCCACCGCTTCACGGCCGCCTCAGTGCGGACTCGGTCGCCATCGTTCGCTCTAGCGTCGGGAGAACCACAAGTCTTACGGCTGAGCGGCTTTCCTTCATCCCGCCGGACGCCGCCGCGCAGGTGCCCGTCCAGGCGGCTGCTTGGGTAGGTCGCGCGTCTGCGCTGGAGGAATCGCGCGCATGACCGGCTCGGCTCCGGTCACGTCGAACGTCTCGCCGTGGTGTGCGATCTCGAGCGGCTCCCCCTGGCGCAATGAATAGCGCGCTTGTTGCTGGTCGACCTCGACCTTTAGCCGCCGGCCGCGGAAGCAGAGGCCGAAGGCGAGGCGGTTGAGCCGCTCCGGTAGCCGGGGGGCGAACGCGAGCCTGCCGCCGTGGTCGCGCATCCCGCCGAAACCGGCGACCGCCACGATCCAGGCGCCGGCCAGGGACGCGATGTGCAGGCCGTCGCGGGTGTTGTGCTCCAGGTTGTCGAGGTCGATCAGGGCGGCTTCGCCGAAGTACTCGTAAGCCAGCTCGAGATGGCCGACCTCCGCCGCGATCACCGCCTGGGTGCACGCCGAGAGCGAGGAATCTCGGACGGTCATGGCCTCGTAGTAGGCGAAATCGCGGGCCTTCTCCTCGGCGCTGAAGACGTCGCCGCGCAGGTGGAGCGCCAGCACCAGGTCGGCCTGCTTGACGACCTGCTTGCGATAGAGATCGAAGTACGGGAAGTGCAGCAGCAGCGGGTACTGCTCGGCAGTGGTGCTCGCGAAGTCCCAGGGCTGATGCTGAGTGAACGCCTCGGCCTGAGGATGAACTTCGAGCGCCTCGTCGTAAGGGACGAAGATCGCCGCCGCAGCGTCCCGCCAGCCCGCCGCCTCCTCGAGGCCGACGCCGAGCTCGGCGGCCCGTTCCTCGTGCCGCTCAACGGCGTCGGCCGCGAGCAGCAGGTTCCGCTGCGCCATCAGATTGGTGTAGACGTTGTTGTCGGCGACGGCGCTGTACTCGTCGGGGCCGGTGACGCCGTCGATCCGAAACCGTCCCTCGGCGTCGTGATGGCCGAGTGAGCGCCACAGCCGCCCCGTCTCGACCAGCAGCTCGAGCCCCGCCTCCCGCTCGAACGTCTCGTCGCCGGTCGCCGCCTGGTAGCGGCCGACTGCGTCGGCGACGTCCGCGTTGACGTGGAATGCGGCGGTGCCCGCCGGCCAGTAGCTCGAGCATTCCTGGCCGGCGATCGTCCGCCAGGGAAACGCCGCCCCCGCAAGGCCGAGCTGCTTCGCGCGCTCGCACGCCAAGTCGAGCGTCGCGTGCCGCCAGCGGAGGGCGTCGCGGGCAGCGTCGGGGATCGTGTAGGTGAGGAGCGGCAGCACGAACGTCTCCGTATCCCAGAAGGCATGGCCGTTGTAGCCGGGACCCGTCAGGCCTTTGGCGGCAATCGCCCGCCGCTCACCACGGGCTCCTGCCTGCAACGCGTGAAAGAGCGCGAAACGCACCGCCTGCTGCAACTCGGCATCGCCTTCCAGCTCGACGTCGGCGCGGTCCCAGAAGTCGTCCAGATAGGCGCACTGACCGGCGAGCAGCCCCTCCCAACCGGTCTGGCGCGCCTCGGCGAGCGCCGCGGCAACCTGGTCGCGTAGTGCCGCCGTCGAGCGCTGGCTCGACCAGCCGTAGGCGAGGAACTTCACCACCCGGAGCCGCTCGCCGGGCGCGACGTCGGCGGTGACCGTCACGCGCCCCAAGTCGTCGCCGTACTCGGCCGGGTGCGTCTCGGTGCCGTCGGGCCCTTCGACGATGTGATCCATGCCCGCGGCCAGCCGCAGTCCGCTCGCCTCGGTCGAGTGCACGAGCACGACCTTCGTGTCGCGCCCGGAGGCCTGCTCCGAACGAAGCGGCGACACGGCATTCGTTCCTGTGCGCGGATCGTCGGCCGGGTCGGGCATCGGCTCGTTCGCGACGAGCTCCGACTGCACGACGAGCCGCGTCGAGTCGTCGAGCGGCTCGACCTCATAGAGCATCGCCGCGACCGCCCGTTGCACGAACGACACCAACCGAACCGAGGAGACCAGCACCGCCCGGCCCGCCGGCGAGTGCCACTCGACCTGCCGGCGCAACACCCCGGCGCGAAAGTCAAGCGTCCGCTCGTGGCTGCGGCACTCGCCGAAGCGGACGTCGAAGGGCTCGTCGTCGACCAGCAGCCGGATGATCTTGCCGTTGGTGACGTTGACCACCGTCTGGCCGGCCTCCGGGTAGCCGTAACCCGCCTCGGCGTAGGGCAGCGGTCGCGCCTCGTAGAAGCCGTTCAGGTAGCTGCCTGGAAGACCGTTCGGCTCCCCCTCGTCGAGGTTCCCGCGCAGCCCGATGTGCCCGTTGGCAAGCGCGAACACCGACCCGGCCTGGGCGAGCACGTCGAGATGCAACTCGTTCTCCCGCAGCGCCCACGGCTCGACGGTGAAGGCCGGATGGTCGATCACGAGTCGAGCAGCTCCGCCAGGTCGGAGACGACGATGTCGGCGCCGTGCGCGCGCAGCTCATCGGCTTGCCCGACCCGGTCGACCCCAATGACGCAGGCGAAGCCGCCGGCCTGCCCGGCCGCGACGCCGGCGAGGGCGTCCTCGAACACCGCCGCCTCACTCGGCCCGACGCCGAGGGCTCGGGCGCCGGCGATGAACGTGTCGGGGGCCGGCTTTCCCTGCAGGTGGTCGCGTTCTGCCACAAGGCCGTCGATCCGTTGCTGGAACAGATCCTCGATCCCCGCCGCGACCAGGACCTCCCTGCAGTTGGCGCTCGACGAGACGACCGCCCTCTTCAGACCGGCGTCGCGCGCGGCGCGTACGTAGCGCACCGAGCCGTCATAGCCTCGACCCCCTGATCGTGGATCATGCGCAGAACGATCTCGTTCTTGTGGTTCCCGAGGCCATGCACCGTCTCGGCGGCGGATGGATCACTCTCCTCGCCCTGCGGAAGGTCGATACCGCGCGCCGTCAAGAATGAGCGGACGCCGTCGTAGCGCGGCTTCCCATCCACGTACTCGTCGTAGTCAGATACCGGATCGAAGGGCCGAAACGTCTCACCAACCTTCTCCGCCCGCGTGCGCAGGAAGCCGTCGAACATCTCCTTCCAGGCCGCGGCATGAACCTTGGCGGTCTGGGTCAGAACCCCGTCCAGATCGAACAGGCACGCGCGCACGCCATCGGGTAAACCCAGCATCGGGATAGCCCGCTCCCGTTCAGTCTCTCTGGCGGATGTTGCGGCCTGAGATCTCGATGGTCTCGATGCGGATGACTGCTTCCGAGCTGCCGCCGGCCCATGGGTCGATACCGAGCTGCGCGAGTTGCTCGAGCTCCGAGGGCTCTTCGACGCGACGCGCGCGTCCCGTGATCAAGACGCTCCACCCTTGGCTCATAAGCTCGTCGATGTGATCGACCTCGAAGCTCACCGTGCCGCCGACTGCGGCGAGAAGTGAGCCGGTGTCGCTGGTACGAAAGACGATATCGCCGTCGACGAAACGGAAGTTCACGGGTAGCGCCACCGGCCCGCGCTCGGCGATAAACACGAGCCGACCGACGCCGCCATCCGTGAGATGCGCCTCGGATTGCTCTTTGCTCAGCACCTCTAGCCCGGATCGTTCAACAACCTGGTGGTGCGTCCTTGTGGCGGCGCTGCCCGGACCAGTTGAGCGCGCGGCGTGCTCTCACGAGCGGACGCTGAGTCGCGTTCGCTCTGCTCGGCAAGGAGTAGGGCGAGCCGAGGAAG